>CALSBJ010000058.1:0-44468 GCA_943373155.1 Akkermansia muciniphila
CACACTACTGACACCCCTTTCACCCATTCACTCCACATGCGCTCGAAGCCCGCTCTCATCGTCATCGCCACCTTGTTGGTGGCAGCATTCGCCACATCGAATGCCGAAACTCCCGCCGCGACCACAACGAAGCTTGATGTGGTTTACAAGACGACTGAGCAAGGTCCGCTGAAGCTCGATCTGCACTACCCAGCCGCGCCAAAGACGGGAGCCAAGTTTCCGCTGGTGCTGTTCACCCATGGCGGAGGCTGGGCGGCGGGAACGAAGACCATCGGGGATCGTGGGGTGCGCTTCATGGGCGTAAAGGCGCTGAATGCGCAGGGCTTTTGCGTGGCCTCGGTGGACTACCGGCTGTGCACGAAGGAAGGAAACATCACGGTGCGCGATTGCGTGACGGATGCCAAGGATGCGCTGCGGTTTCTCGCGAAGAACGCCGCGCAGTTCTTGCTCGATGCCGAGCGCGTTTTCACCTGGGGCGATTCCGCAGGCGGACACCTCGCGCAGATGCTGTTGCTGTCGCCGCCGGAGTCGTTTCCAGGCGATCCGACGCTCGCGGACGCGAAGTATCACCTCATCGCCGGTGTGTCATGGTATGGGCCGTGTGATTTCGAGAAGATCGAGCTTTTCACGCCGCCTGATGGTAAGGGCGTGGGAGATCGCTTCGCCACGCGCATCATCAAGACCGGTGCGGACGAGAAAGCGAAACTCGCGGCCTATCGCGAGGTGAGTCCCGTGACATATCTGCGTGCCGACAGCCCGCCGCTGCTCATGATGCAGGGTGATCAAGATCCGACGATCCCTGTGCATCATGCCTGCTACATGAAAGAACGCGGCGATGCGATGAAAGCGCCCGTGGAGGTCTTCATCGTCGAAAACTCCGGCCACAACTGGCGAGAGGTCGGCGGTGCTTTGAGGCCAACTCTAGACGAGGTCATGACCAAGACGGCTATTTTTATGAAACAGCAGCTGGATGATGGTTTGAGGAAATGATGTCTTTTTCGGTTTGTGCCCCTTTCCGCGTAACCATCGGCGAACTCGGGTATGTCTTATTGAATGATTTTCGATTTCGCCAGCCAGATCACCGGCAGCCAGCAGCGGTTGTATGCTTACATCCGCTCGCTGCTGGATAACTCCGCCTCAGCCTGGGATGTGCTGCAGGAGACGAATGTGGTGCTGTGGAAGAAGCAGGCGGAGTTCACGCCGGGGACGAAGTTTGATGCGTGGGCGTTCACGGTGGCGCGGTTTCAGGTGATGGCGTATTTGCGGGACCGGAAGCGTGAGCCGCTGGATGTGATGACACCGGAGCTTTGCGAGTTGATGGCGGAAGATGCGGCGATGGAGACAGCACGTTTCGATCAAAGGCTCGCGGCCTTGCAGAAGTGCCGTGAGCAACTGCCTGAGCGTGCTCGCCAGATGGTGGATCTGCATTATGAGCGGAACCGCAGTGTGAAGCAGGTGGCCGATGATTTGAAGATGGGTGCCGAGGCGGTGAAGCAGGCGCTCTTCCGTGTGCGGCGGCTTTTGCAGGACTGCATTGAAGGACAAACGATTACTCCCGATTCTCTATGAACCCGGCCCCTGATGACAATCCACGTGACTGGATGGAACGCATGCTGATCAAGCTGCGCGAGGGCGAGGCGACGACGGATGAGGTGACGCAACTGCGCGAGCTGCTCGCGACGAATGCGGTGGCGCGACTCGCGTTTGTGAGGGCGAGACAAATGGACACGCTGCTGGAGACGGTGCCGATGCAGCCTGCGGTGCTGTCTGCCGCGCCGGTGCCGGGCGCGCGAGGCGCACGGTGGTGGAAAATCGTGACTCTGGCGAGCGCGGTGGCAGCGGCGGTGGCGCTGGCGTTTTTGCTCTTCGGAAGCCAGTGGAATGACGGGCGAGACAGCGATGCGACCGTGGCTGTGTTAAAGTCCAGTTTCGAGGCCGTGATTGACGGACGCGAGGTGCTGGAGGGCGAGCAGCCGATGCGCGCGGGCACTTACAAGCTGGAGCGCGGCAGTGTGCAGTTGCTCTTCGGGTGCGGTGCGGAGGTCGTCATCGAGGGGCCGGCGGCGTTCGATCTGGTGGATGCTACCACGATGCATTTGAACGAGGGCAGCCTGTGGGCGCATTGCCCGGAAGTGGCACGCGGTTTTGCGGTGCGGATGCCGGGTGGGCGTGAGTTGGTGGACTTTGGCACGGAGTTCGGAGCCCGCGTAAATGCTGAAGGTGGAGCGCAGGTGAAGGTGCTGCAGGGCGAGGTGAAGATTCACGATGCGGTGTCGCAGTCGCTGGATCTCACGGCGGGAAAGGCCGCGGGATGGGAGCTGACCGCGCCGCCTCTGGCGATGAATGCCGCAGAGGTGAAACCTTTCCAATCCTCAACGACACTGGCGGAGAAGGTGCAGTCGGCGACTCGTGTGAATCCACTGGCGGTCGTCTGGTTTACCGATCCCAAAGGCGGCGAGTGGAACCGCGTGGAGAATTGGACCAGTGGAGCGGTGCCTGGTGCCCATCAGTTCGAACGCGTGGTGATCAATCAAAGTCGTGTGGTGCGCGTGCTGCCCGGTCTGCCGCCTCCGCCTCATCCTGTGGACATTCATGTGAGCAACGGCCCGCCTTCGGGATCGGCCCCTGAGGCGACGCTGGAAATCCTGGGTAATCTCGAGTGCCAGGCTCTGCGCATCGCCTTGACCGATGGCTCGCATGGCGTGGTGCGGCAGACTGGAGGCACGGTGAACGTGACGGAGACGCTCATCGCCTCGCCACCCCCAGGGAACTCCGTGAGCCGCTACACCTTGTCTGACGGCGCTCTGAATGTGGGGCATGAGATGCGCATGGGCGTGAGCGGCCTTGCCGAGTTCACGCTGGTGGGCAGCAGGGCCACCGTCACCGCTGACAGCCTGAGGCTGGGGCCCCATGCAGTGCTGACCTTCGTGCTCGACTCCGATGGCGCGGGTCTGGTGAAGTTGCGCGACACGCTGCTGCGCCATCCGCAGTCCAGACTGGTGATCAATGGGGCGCAGTATCGCGGAGGAGGAAAGACCCTTCCACTCGTGGTGTGCGGTTCATCCTCGGCTGACAAGGTCAAGTTCACTCTGGAGCGGGTGCGCTTCGATGGCTTTGCGGGTGTGACTCCAAGCCTTGCCTTTCGATCCGGTGGCTTGGATCTGGTGCTCAAGGCGCAGTGAGGGCCCACAAAGAAACCTTTATTGTCCATCCACTATTCAGATATGAAGCGATACTTGCTCCTGATTCCGTCACTGGTTGTTTGTCTGCTTGTTTTGCTGGCGGTTTGGCATTCGGAGTCGCCACCTGCTCCAAAGTCCGCAAACCTCATAAAGTCCGACTTGGCAAATCCGGTGCCGATGGCGTCATCGCCGCCCCGTTTGGCCTCGGCGGCTTCGGGGAGGCTCAAAAGGCCTCTGACGGGTATTTCGGACTTGAGGCTGCCGGAGCGTGTGGACCGGATTTGGCAGAAGCCGGTGGTAGAAACGGCTTTTGAGGAGTTTCGGCGCTGGACGGAGCATTTTGCCGCCTCGGGCGCGGATGTGGAAATGGGCGTGGAATTGGCTTTGCAGCGTCGGAGCGAGATGCTGGACCTCATCGTCAAGAATCCACGCCGGGCGCTGGAGTTGGTGGTGCCGGAATCGGTGCGGAAGAGGTTGCCGGCGGGTGTAGTGGCGTTGTTGGAGGAACGGGTGGAGGAACGCGGTGATCTGCTAGTGCAGGCGACGACTTCGAGCGATGGCGGCTGCCAAATCTCGCGCTTGGCGACGTTGCGCGATGGACGCGTGCTGGATGCGCACACTTTTGGACGACGTGGGGCGATGCCGACACGGGACAACATCGCGATTCATGGTGTGGCGTTGGATGGGAAACTAGCACTCGCCGATTTGCCGGGGCGGGTGTTGGAGCCGGTGGAGGTGGCGGAATGGGTCGCTAATGGCGGGAAGATCGAGGGTGGCCCTGATTTGATCGGCGATACGAATCAAAACAGCGTGGGTGATGAAGTGGTGATCGCTTGGGATGACCTGCGCATGACTCGTTACCGGAACGAACGCCAAGCGGTGGCGGCGATGATTGATGCGGAGAGCGGTGAGCAGTCCGCTGCTCCGGCGATGGATGGCACGGACTTCGATGGGGTGGTCATGGCGAGCCCTTGGACGGAGGGACCGAAGACGCTGCTGCTCATCCGCGTGGATTTTCCGGACTTCCAAGGTCAGGTGGTGAGCGATGCCACGCTCGAGCAGCTCATCGCGGACATGAACACGCACTACGCGGCCATGTCCTCGGGCAAGACATCCTTTGCGCTGCTGGGACAAGGCTCGGCGATCACACCGACGGTGCGGATGCCGAATAACTCATCGGCTTATGCGAGTCACACGAAGTTCAGCCGGGTGCTGACGGATGCCCGTGCGGCTGCTGCGGCGGCGGGCTTCAACTACCTCAACTACACGCATGAAGTCGTCGTCATGGGGGCGACCCCTGTCGTGCCGGCCACCTCGGGCATGGCGAATGTGGGTGCGCGTGGTGCCTGGGTGTATAACACGCAGTGGAACCTCAAAACCACCGGCCACGAGCTGGGGCATAACTTTGGCCTTCCACACTCCGGCGCCTGGGACACGGACGATGGCAGCGTGATCGGCCCCGGCGAGGTTTGGGATTATGGCAATGTCTTCGACATGATGGGCGTGGGCAGCGCATCGGCTTCTCTTCGTCAATTCGGCGCGATGCCGAAACAGTTCCTCGACTGGATTCCGATGACCGATGTGATCAAAATCACCACGGATAGCAGCACGACCTCGCGCATCCGTGCGATGGACAAGGTGCAGGCGGATGGCAACAAGCGTGCGCTCGCGGTGGATCGTGCAGGCAGCACGGACGACTACTGGGTGGAGTATCGGCAGCTCTTTGGCACGAGTTTTGGCCTGCGCGATGGCGTCCTGGTGAACTGGGCGGACATCAATGGCGGCTATCAGCAGCCGCTGCTGCTCGACATGGCTCCAGACACCTTTCAGAAGGACGATGCGGTGCTGCCGATGGGCAAGACCTTCTCCGATACGGCGGCGGGCATTCATATCACGCCAGTGGCGCGAGGCACGGATGGGGATGGTGTGGACTGGATGGATGTGACGGTGAACCGGGGGACCTTTGCGGGCAATTTGAAGCCAACCGTGACACTCGGCTCTTCGAACGCGAATCCAGCCGTGAACGCGAGCGTGACCTTCACCGCGACCGCGAGTGATCCGAATGGCGACACGCTGGCCTATTTCTGGGACTGGGGCGATGGCACGACCACGGCGAACAACAGCTCCACCGCGACCAAGAGCTGGAGCACCGCCGGACTCAAAACAGTGCGCTGCATCGTCTCGGACATGAAGGGCCTCACGACGACGGCACCGCTCCTCGTGCAGGTGGGCAGCAGCAGCACCTTTTTCATCCAGGGCGTGGTGAGCACGACTCTCGGCGTGCCGATGCAGGGTGTCGTCGTGCGTGCATCACCCACGCAGAGCGCCACAACGGATGGCGATGGCTATTACGCGATCACGGGCCTCGCGGCGGGCAGCTACACGCTCACGGCGACGAAGACTGGCGCGAGCTTTGTGACGAGCGGCTTCACGAATCCGGTGACGGTCGGCCCGAGCCAGCAGGGCAAAAATTTCCTCGCACCGCCTGGGGCGCCGGTCTTCACGACAGCGATGAAGCCCGGCCTGACAGATCAAGGCTCGAACACAGGCGCGATCCCTCTGCCGCTTGCTGATTCCGACACGGCGGTATCAGCGCTCACCTTGACCGCGGCCTCCTCCGATCAAGGCATCATACCTGACGCCAGCATCACCTTTGGCGGAACCACGACACGCACCATCACGGCATCCGCAGGCAGCACGGTGAGTGGCTCAGTGGACATCACGATCACCGCCACTGACCCGGAAGGAAACACGGGCACCCATGTGTGGCCCGTCACGGTGAATGCGAAACCCGTGCTCGCGGTGACGACATCCACCACGACGGAGAACACGCCGGTGGACATTGATCTGCGTGCTTTTGTCTCGGATGACATCACTGTGGATGAGAAGCTCTTCTTTGAAGTGGACCGCGTGAGAAATGGCAGGATGACGCTGCTGGCGGATGGCTACACCGCACGCTTCACGCCGAATCCGAACTTCAACGGCACGACCAACTATCGCCTCGTGGTGCGCGATCAGTCACTCGGTGCAGGCTTCCGCTTCCTCTACGACTTCGAGCCGCCGGACATCCACACGGATGCGTTGAGCACCGATCAATCGAACTACAATCGCACCGGCACGCTGCAATCCATCAATAGCGGCACCTACGCCTACGACGCCAGCGTGCCGCCCGCGCTCTCACCGCAGTCCGAGGAGGCATTGGTGCTGGCGCAGAATGGCACGAGCGCTGCCCGGCTGAGGCGCACGTTGACCACTACAGATCATAATCTCAACGACGCTGACTGGACCTTTTCCACATGGGTGAAGCGCGGTGGCAATGACACGGAGGATTTTGTGTTCCACCTCGGCGATGGCGATGGTCACGGCACGGAGAACGAGCTGGAGCTTTTCTTTGCCGCAGGCAGCGATGTGCTGAAGCTGCAAAAGTGGGGTGCTGGTGGCTTGGAGAAGGAGATCGTGGTCTCCGACATCCCATCCGGCCAGTGGCATCACCTCACGCTGAGCTACGATCGCACGGCGACGAACACCGGCACCTTTTACCTCTACGTCGGCCAGTTCCTGCGCGGCAGTGTCTCCGCCGTGACCATGAACGTGAACCAGGCTGCTCCGGTGGTGGCAGGCGGGCACAACAGCACCACGGCGAATGTGGATCGCTGGTTCGATGGCGTGATGGACGAGGTTTTGTTCCAAAGCGGGCTCTCCACCCGCACGGAGATCTATAGTCGCTCACGCATGGGAGCGCGGCACCACCACGGCCTGAGCGTGATCGGCAACAATCTGACCCTCACCGTCACGGGCACGAATCAAGCGCCGTCCATCGCCGCGGTGCCGGATCGTTATGTGCCGGTGAATGCAGCGTCCTCGCCAGTGACGGTGCGTTTGTCAGATGCGGAGACAGAGGCGCGGAATCTCACGCTCACCGCGGTTTCTTCCAACCAAGCCATCATCCCGAACGCGAACATCACCGTCGGCGCCGCGCCTGCGGCGTGGACGAATAGCGATATCGGCACCGTCACCACCGCAGGCAGTCTCACGGAGAGTCGCGGCACCTACATCGTCAATGGCGCGGGTGCAGCAGGCATCGGTCCGGCCGCTGGCGATGCCTTCCGCTGGGTACGGCAGAGCTTCACCGGCGATGGCGAGATCATCGCGCGTGTCGTGTCTGTGGATCACACCGCCTCCAATGCCGAAGCGGGCCTCATGATGCGCGAATCCACTGCTGCGACCGCACGTTTTGTGAGTGTGCGTGTCACCGGCAGCGATGGAGTGAGCTTTGTGCAGCGCACCACTGCCTCCACGGATGCCGTGGTCACGGCCACCTTGCCGCTCGCGAGCGCTCCGTGCTGGTTGCGGCTCGTGCGCAGCGGCAGCGGCTATTCGGCTTTCTTTGCCACGGACAACGATGGAGTTGCTGGTGCGTGGCAGGCCGTGGGCACGGAGCAAACGGTCGCCTTCACCGGCACCACGCACGACATCGGCATGGCTGTCTCCAGTCGCGTGGACACCACGCTTTGCGCGGGCGTTTTCGACAATCTCGGCGGCACGGTTTTGCGCGGTGGCGAGCGCACGGTCTCGCTCACGCCCGCCGCAGGCCAGTCCGGCAGCAGCGTCATCACCCTCACGGCCAGCGATGGCTCGCAGACGGGCAACACGAGCTTCACCGTGATCGTCGATGGCGCGGCACCGACCACCACGGTCTGGAACGCCACCACCACCGGCACTCTCAACTGGAGCAGCGGATCGAATTGGACCGGCGGTGTGCCACCACCGAGCAGTCGCTTTTCCACCATCGCGTTTTTCACAGGGCCAACATTGCCATCCGGCACCATTACCTCGGTCAACGATAGCGTCGGCGGTCACGCGTTAAACGTGCTCACGCTCGGCGGCACCGGCCCTACCAGCGGCAGCACCACGATGACACTCGGTGGCAATGCCTTGATCCTCCGCCGCGAGTCGCTGCTCGATCCCGTGGTCAATCTCAGCGCCACCAACGGCACCGGTTTCATCTGGAACGTCAGCGCCTCGATGACGATGGAGGACAGCACCACCTTCCAAGGCGCGGGCACCGCCAGCTTCAACTTCAGCGGCATCCTCAGCGGCACTGGAAACCTCATCAAAACAGGCACGAGCAAACTCATCCTCAGCGGTGCCAACGATTACACCGGCATCACCACCATCAGCAGTGGCATTTTGCAGATCGGCGATGATGGAGCTACCGGCTCACTGCCCGCTGGCGCGGTGGTGAACAACGCCATGCTGCGCTTTGACCGCACCGGCACGCTGCTCGTGCCCAATGCCATCAGCGGCAGCGGCGGCGTCACCATTGATTGTCCCATCAACAACGGGACCGTCGTGCTCAGCGGTAACAACACTTTCACCGGCCATGTCACGGTCAACTCCGGTGCCCTGCGCATCACGAACAGCGGTGCGCTCGGCTCAACCTTCTCCTCGAAGAACATCATCCTCACCAACGCCACTGCGGGCAATCCACAGCTCCGGCTTGATGGCAGCAGCGGAGCGGTTGATGTGCCCGCAGGCTTCATTTTCAAGATCGGCAATGCCGCCGGAGCCATCTTCAATGAGGCAGGCGACAACATCCTGCGTGGCAACATCGTGCTCACGAGCGGAGGAAACGCCGAAGGCCGTGTTTCCACCATCGCAGGCAGTCTTCGTCTCGCGGGAACCATCACCAATGACACTGCTGCCGCGCGAACCTTCGTCATTGGGGGTGCAACTGGCACCGGCCAGGTCGAAGGCGTCATCAGCGATGGCACGCTGACAGGTGGCACGGTCGCTTTGCGCAAGATCGAAAACGGCACCTGGACACTCACGGGCCCCAACACCTTCACCGGGGCCACCACGCTGAACGCAGGCACTTTGCGCATCAATGCACCCGGCTCCTTGCACAGCAGCAGCACCGTCACCGTGAACGCCGCCATCCTCGGCGGCGACGGCTCCATCGGCGGCTCAGTCGTCGTGAATGCCTCCGGCCGCATCGCTCCCGGCTCCACTGCGGGTTCCGCAGGCACCCTAGCCATCGGCGGCGGTCTCAACGTCACCAATATGACCACTGGCACTGGCAAACTCGTCTTTGAACTCGGCGCACCCACCGCCAGCGACAAGGTAACCGTCGGCGGCACCTTCACCTTTGGCTCTGGCACCCTCGGCTTCGACGATTTCACCTTCACCGGCCTCAGCGGACTCACCGCAGGCACTTACAAGCTCATCACCGCCACCGGCATCAGCGGCACGCTCGACTCCACCAAGCTCACCGGCACTCTCGGCGGCTTCAACGCCGCCCTGACCATCACCGGCACCGACCTCGAGATCATCCTCACACATCCCTTCACCACCTGGCAGAGCCTCAACGGCACCAGCGGCAGCATCACCGCCGACCACGACAACGACGGTGTGCCTGACGGCATCGAATACTTCCTCGGCGGCACCAGCAACACCACTGGCCAGACCGTTTTGCCCGGCATCACCAACACCAGCGGCACGCTCAGCATCACCTGGACCAAATCCGCCACCTACCTCGGCGTGTATGGCACCGATTTCGTCATCGAAACCTCCACCTCCCTCACCGGCGCGTGGACCACCGAGTCACTCGGAGGAAACGTGGCGATCACCGGCAACAACGTCACCTACACCTTCCCCGCTGCAGGCACTCGAAGGTTCGTCCGGCTCAAAGTCATCTCGCAGTGACAGAGCGACAGACTGATATGAATCTGCCATGACATCCACCCAAGCCATGATGAAACTTTGCGCCCTGCTTTCCACTTTGTCGCTCGCTGCATTCGCCGCCGTTCACGCTGCTGATGCCTCCAAGCCAAACATCATCTTCATCTATGCCGATGATCTCGGCTGGGGAGATGTCTCGTGTCACCATGCGGAGCCTTGGGTGAAGACTCCGAACATTGATCGCATGGCCAGCGAGGGCATCGACTTCGCGCAGTTCAACGTGCTCAGTCCCGTGTGCTCGCCAAGCCGCGTGGCAACGATGACGGGACGCTTCCCCTCACGCTATGGCATCAACAACGTCTTCAATTCGCAGACCCTCGGCCCGAAGCAGTCGGGAACGATGCCGGATTGGCTCGATCCCAGGGCACCGATGCTGCCCCGCTTCCTGAAAGCCGCCGGCTACCACACTGCCCACTTTGGAAAGTGGCACATGGGGGCTGATCCACGGCTCGCTCCCGATGCGCCGGAGATGGCCGCCTACGGGATCGACGAATCCAAGGTCTATCACGGACCGGGGCCTGGCATTGATCAGCACAAGATCGGCATCGAGGCGGCGCAGGCCATCGAGCGGATGAAAAACAAGCAGCCCTTCTTCATGAATGTGTGGCTCCACGAGTCGCACACGCGGCATTTTCCCACGCAGGAGTCGATGGAGCAGTTCAAGGATTTGGACCCACGCCAGCAGGTCTATGCAGCCGTCTTGCGTGAAGCCGACCTGAATGTCGGTCGTGTGCTGGATGCGTTGAAGACCACTGGCATCGATCAGAACACCATCGTGCTCTTCTCCAGCGACAATGGCCCTGCGGGAGCGCCAGTGGCCGCTGGAGACCGCACCCCGGGGCCGGATGATGGCGATATGAAAAAGGGCTTCGATGTCTTCCACAGCGTCGGCTCAGCGGGCGGATTGCGTGGTCGCAAAGGCACCCTCTACGAGGGCGGCGTGCGCACACCGTTCATCGTGCGCTGGCCCGGCCACATCCCTGCGGGGATAAAGAACGATACGACGGCCTTTTCTGCCGTCGATCTCCTGCCAACGCTCTGCGCCGCCGCCGACGTGAAGCTCCCTGCCGACTACCAGGGCGACGGCGAGAACCTGCTCGCGTCCTTCCATGGCAAGCCCGTCCGCCGCTCGAAGCCGCTCTTTTGGAAACACTATGTCGTCGCCAAGCGAGGAGACGCCTGGCCTGCTTGGGCCATGCGTGATGGAGCCTGGAAACTCCTGATGGACGAGTCAGGCCAGCGTCTTGAACTCTACGACCTCACCAAAGATCGCGCGGAGCAGACGGATGTCAGCGCCGCCAATGCCGACATCATCAGCCGCATGAAGCCGCAACTCATGGATTGGATCAAAACCTTGCCGACAGCTCTTGACCCTTCCTTCATCCAGAACGTCATCGCCAAGTGATACCCCTAATGCCCCCTCAAGCGACCACCATGAAACTCGCCCCCACCCGCCGCACCCTTCTTCAAACCGGAGCCATCGCTTCGCTTTCGCTCTTGGATCTGAACTCGCTTCTTGCCGCAGACGGCGTGCCGCAGTCGGTGGTGGAGTTGTGGGCCGACTTTGATCCGCGAAAAGATCCACTGGAGATCGAGGTGATTCGCGAGTGGAAGGAGGACGGTGGCGTGTTTCGCCATGTGCGGTATTTCATCGGCACGTTCAAAGGCAAGCCGGCGCGGATGGCGGCGGTGTATGGCTTTCCGGAGGGTGCGAAGGAAAAACTCCCGGCGGTGATGCACATCCATGGCGGCGGGCAGCGCGGCTCGGTGAGCGAGGTGAAACTGCTCGTCGCACGAGGTTACGTAGCGCTCTCCGTGAACTGGGGTGGCAGTGGCACGGGCAAGGCGCCTTTCAACACCTGCGAGAAGGCCGAGCCCGGCGATCCAAACACCGACTGGGGCGCGGTCGATCCCTCGCAGCTCAATGTGCAGGGCTACAGCACCATGCTGCCGGGGCCGAAGCAGGTCTTCGAGGACCGCGAGCATCCGAAGAACAACAATTGGTATCTGCTCACGCTTGGATGCCGTCGCGGACTCACGTTTCTCGAACAGCAACCGCAGGTCGATCCGCAGCGCCTCGGCGTGCATGGCTACTCGATGGGGGGAAACCTCACGATGTATGTCGCAGGCACGGATCGCCGCGTGAAGGCCGCCGTTCCCGGCGTCGGTGGTCAGGGCTGGCGCTGGCAGGCGCATTCGTTCATCGGCGGCACGGACCAGCAGGATCGGGTCAAAGGCGATGTCGAGGTCTTCAAGCGCACGCTGAGCTTTGAAAGCTACGCGCCGCTCATCCAGTGCCCGGTGTTGCATCGCAGCGCCACGAACGACTTCCACGGCTGGATGGACGATGTGTATCGCACGAACGCACTCATTCCAAACCAGCCCACGCGCTACAGTTGGGTGCCGCACATGAACCACCGCCTCACGCCCGAGGTCGCCATCACCATGCCGCTGTGGTTTGATCAGCATCTCAAAGGCGGCCCCGCGCTGCCCGACACGCCGCAGAGCGAACTCCGCCTCAAATCGAACGACGGCGTGCCCATGCTGCGCGTGCGACCGGACGCGAAATCGCTACCCGTGGCCCGCGTGGACATCTACTACAGCGTGGATCCCGATCCTCGTGCACGCTTCTGGCGCGATGCCATCGCGGTGAAGACGGGCAACAATTGGGAGGCGAAACTGCCCGTGCTGAGCACCAACGAACCGCTCTACGCCTTCGCCAATGTCTATTACACTCTGCCAAAAGCCGAATCGCTGCCGCATCTCGCGTCCGTCACCGAGGTGTGCCTCAGTTCGCGGCTTCACAGCGCCACCAGCACAGAGCTCAAAGCAGCTGGCGTGAATGCCACGGATGCGAAGTCACTGCTCATCGACGACTTCTCTCGCGGCTGGCACGACTGGTATCGCCTCAATGCCGAGCATAAGCCGTTCTGGCAGAACTGGACGCGCAAGATTACCGATCCGAAGTGGCGCGGCCCTGAGAGCGCGACGCTCGCCATCACGCTGACCATGCCGGAGACCAACACGATCACATTCGTCGTGCAGGAGAACGAATGGCGCAGCTATCGCGGCAAAAAGGCGACCTACACCTGCCGCCGCGAAGTTTCCGGCGGTGCCAAACCGCAGACTCTCTCGCTGTCGCCTGCTGATTTCAAAACCAACGACGGCACCGCCTTGGCCAACTGGGACCAGATCGATCAACTCGGCATCTGCGCCCAGTTTGAAGACGGTGCTGGTGGCCAGCGATCGGCACCCGCGAAATGGAACGGTGACTTTCCTCAGTTTCGCCGAGTGGAGTGGGTGATGCCGTGAGAGGTGAGACCTTCCGTTGACGTTACCACGCGCATCACCATGAAGTTCGCACTATCCCTCATCACTTTCGCTGTCCTTAGATCGTCGCTTTTCGCAGCCCCACCAAACATCGTCTTCCTCATTTGCGATGACCTCGGCTATGGCGATGTGCATTGCCTGAATCCTGAGCATGGAAAGATCGCGACTCCCGGTGTGGATCGACTCGCGTCGGAGGGGATGATTTTCACAGATGCGCATTCGGGTTCCTCGGTTTGCAGTCCGACTCGCTATGGCGTGATGACTGGGCGCTACAGTTGGCGGACGAAGTTGCAGTCAGGAGTGGTCACGGGTTTTGCGCCGAGCCTCATCGCCGCAGATCGGCCCACGGTGGCGAGCTTGCTCAAGGGCGCAGGTTACCACACGGCTGCGATTGGGAAGTGGCATCTGAACTTCGAATACCTCGATCCCAAAACGGGGAAGCCCTACAGCGCCACGGACTTCGACACACCTCCGGTCGGTGCCAAGATCCCTGATGGTCCCATCGCGCGAGGCTTCGATAGCTATCACGGCTTCCATCATGCGCGAGACATGGAAGCGGTGATCGAGGGAGACACAGTCATCGAGCGTGATGAAGTCATCCACATGCTGCCGCGACTTCAACGCAAAGCTGTGGAGTTTATCGACTCCCGCGCTGGAAAGGACGAGCCCTTCTTTCTCTATCTGCCGCTGGGATCTCCGCACACGCCGATCGTCCCTGCGCCAGAGTGGCAGGGCAAGAGCGGGCTGGGTGACTATGGCGACTTCGTGATGCAGACGGATGCCGTCGTGAGCGCTGTGTCCGAGGCGCTGGAGCGCAACAAATTGACGGGGAATACACTCTTCATCTTCACGAGCGACAACGGCTGCTCCAAGGCGGCGGGGATTGAAAAACTGGCCGCACAAGGCCACATCGTCAGTGCCAATCTGCGGGGTTCGAAGGCAGATATCTGGGATGGCGGACACCGGGTTCCTTTCATCGTGCGATGGCCTGCAAAGATCACGCCCGGCACCACTTCCGATCAGCTCATCTGTCTCGTCGACTTCTTTGCCACGGTGGCGGACATCGTTGGAAAAGGAGTTCCAGCAGGTGCCGGTGAAGACAGTGTCAGCTTCATACCTGCGCTCAGCGGCGAGAAGATTGTCTCCACTCGCAATGGCGTGATTCATCATTCCAGCAGCGGTCATTTCGCCTATCGGCAGGGGCCGTGGAAGCTCGCGCTGGCTCGTGCCTCCGGTGGTTGGTCGTCGCCCACTGAAGCCAAAGCTCCTGCGGACGCACCGAAGGGGCAGCTCTACCACATGCAGGACGACATTGGCGAGACTCACAACCTCTACGACTCCAAGCCGGAAATCGTGAGCCAGTTGCTCGATCTACTCAAAGCCGACATCGAGCGTGGTCGCAGCACCGCCGGACCGGACTCCGCCAATGACATCGCCAACATCGTGCTGTGGAAGAGCGAGGTGGATAAGAAGGCGAAACGCAACAAGCAGAAGGTCAAAAAGTAGTCTCCACCAGCGTGGATCACCTTTAGCCAATGGCTGACAGATGCTTGGTCGTCTGTCGATTTAACTCAATCTCATGTCTCGCTCCGTCTTTCTTTCCCTTCTGCTGTGTCTTCCATCGTTCCTCAGTTCCGCAGATGCTCGGCCAAACATTCTCTTCATCATGGCGGATGATCAGGCCGCATGGGCGCTGAACTCCTCTGGCGCGGTCCCGAAGGCTCCAAGCTGCACATCACGCTCAAACTCCCGCAGACCAACCGCCTCAGCATCGTGCTCCAGCAAAACGAATGGCGCAGCTACCGCGGCCCACGCCGCACCTTCGTCTGCCAACGCGAAATCCCAGGCTCCGATGCTACACAAACCCTCACGCTCGCCCTGAGCGACTTCACCTCCGCTGAAGGCTCACCGACAAGCTGGTCCGAAATCGATCAACTCGGCCTCTGCGCCAACCACGGCCTCCCAGCCAACGAAGTCCCCCTCTGGAAAGGCCCCGCGCCGGAGTTTTTGCGGGTGGCGTGGGAGTGAGAATGCCTTTGGCGGCTGGATTTGCGTTCGAAAACGTGAAAGTTGTAACCTGCGTTTCCTCACGGCTCAGGAAGCCGCCGCCATGACAACTCCATCCATTTGTCCCAAGTGCGGCGCGACGATTCCTGACGGCGCGCCTCAAGGTCTCTGCCCCAAGTGCGTGCTGCTGGGTGCGGCCGCCGAGATCCAATCCGTCGCGCGACCGTCGAAAGCCGCGAAACCGCCGACTGTGGCGGAGTTGGCCGTGCATTTTCCCGAGCTGGAGGTGCTGGAGCTGATCGGCGCGGGCGGCATGGGCTCGGTTTACAAGGCACGTCAGCCGAAGCTGGACCGGCTGGTGGCGCTGAAGGTTCTTTCGAGCGATCTGGCCAGCGATCCGGCCTTTGCGGAGCGATTTGATCGCGAGGCGCGACTGCTGGCGCGGCTGGGCCATCCGAACATTGTCACGGTGTTCGATTCCGGCGTCGCGGGGCCGTTTGCATATCTGCTGATGGAGTTCGTCGATGGTGTGAATCTGCGTCAGGCGATGAAAGCGGGCCGCTTCACGCCGCCGGAGGCGCTGGCGCTCGTGCAGGACATCTGCGCGGCGCTGAAGTTCGCGCACGAGCAGGGCATCCTGCATCGCGACATCAAGCCGGAGAACATCCTCATCGATTCGCGCGGGCAGGTCAAAATTGCGGACTTCGGCATCGCGAAGCTCGTGGGTGAAAATAATCGCGAGCAGGTGACGCTCACGCAGCGTGGCTTCGTGCTCGGCAGCCCGCACTACATGGCACCGGAGCAGTTGGAGTCACCGGGAGACGTGGATCAGCGTGCGGACATCTATTCGCTCGGCGTGGTGCTTTATGAGCTGCTGACCGGCGAGCTGCCGCTCGGCCGCTTCGCTCCGCCCTCCAAGAAGTCGGCCGTCGATGCACGCATTGATGAAATCGTCATGCGCACTCTCGAGAGGGAGCGCGAACTGCGTTTTCAGACCGTGGGTGAGGTGAAGACGCAGATGCAGGCGGCTTCAGAAGCGGGAACGTGTCCGCTAGAAGCCGTGCGCGCACAGACCGACGTCGTTTCAGCGGGAAAGATAGCTCGCTTTGCCAATGCGTCGCTCATTTGCACCACGCTCAGTCTGGCGGTGGGCATTGCCTTTCTGCCGGTGATCGTGATGTTCTTCGATATGAGCAGGCACGTCGGAATGCTGGACCGGAATGCTTTCTTCTTCCCCTGGTTTTTCGTGATTCTGATCGTGGCCACCGCTGGACCGGGAACGATGCTCGCGATGCGGGCGCTTCGCGAGATTCGCAACTCCGGAGGACGTCTGGCAGGTTTGAAGAGGGCGATGGTTGCCGCGTTGGCGTGGCCTTGCTTGCTCACCATGTTCATGACCGGTGTCGGCATCTCCACCCTGTCTCACGATAGCAGCGTGAGTACCGTCTGGAGACTGCTGATGGGCTTGCTGCTCCTCGCCGGCGGCGGACTGGGCGTGGTGATGGCGCGTCAGGTTTGGCGCTGGATGGAGCAAGCACCCGCCGTGAAAGCGCTGCACGGCCACGTCTGGCGATTCGGCGTCACAGCGCTCGTCGCCCTGCTCTGCCTGGGCGCTTATATCCGGCAAAAGAACGCCTCCATGGAGGCCTATTTGGAACCGCGCGGCACCAAGATGACCGCGGAGGTGACGATCGCCGCCGGGAGAAAGCTGCAGTTCCGGCTCATTCGCGTGGATGCTGAAGGCAAGGTCACGCCGCTCGAACTCGACGGCGTCATTCACGCGCCGGAAGGTCAGAATCTGCGCACCAACCTGGAAATCGTCACGACCGACCGATGGAAGGAAAGCCCCCGTCAGCACATCGAGGCGAGCTATCAGGCGACGGACGGAAAAACCTACTCGCGCGCCGTCTTTCTCGACGACGTCTGGACCTTCAACACCTCAGGAAAAGGTGCCTGGCAGTTCTCGGAAGGTGAAAAGCAGCGCTACGAACTCGCCACGCGCCACGATTGGTTCGGCAGAAAGGTGGAGACGCTCTACGTTGAAGAGGTCATGGCAACGAACCAACCTTGAGCCTGGCATGAATCCCACTCCCGCCGATTCCACCTTTCACAGCACGCGCTGGACGCTCGTGCTGCGATCGCGTGGCGATGCGCCGGAGGCACGCACGGCGCTCGGCGAGCTGTGCGAGGTGTATTGGGCTCCGGTGTTTCGCTTTCTGCGCAGCGAAGGCCGCACCGACGATGACAGCCGCGAGCTCGCACAGGAGTTTTTTGCCCGTCTGCTCACGCGTGGTGGTTTCGACGGAGCCGATCCAGCAAAGGGCCGCTTTCGATCCTACCTGCTCGGTGCGCTGAAGCACTTCCTCGCCGAGCGTCGGCGCAATGAAGGCCGCGAAAAACGCGGTGGTGGTGCCGTGGTGGAGTCGCTCGATGCCACCACGCACGACGCCGCTCCCGGCCTGCAAATCGCCGACACCAGCGCGGCGATGAGCGACAAACACTTCGATCGCGAATGGGCCTTGGCGGTCATGGATCGCAGTTTGAAGGCGGTGCAGGCCGATTTTGAAAAAGCAGGTAAATCTGCCCATTTCGAGGCCCTGAAGCCCTGGCTCGTCGGCGATACGGACCAGCTCTCCCAAGCCGACGCCGCCACCCAGCTCGGCGTCACCACCGGCGCGGTGAAAGTGATGATTCACCGCCTGCGCAAAACCTTCCGTTCCGCCGTGGAAGCCGAAATCGCCCAGACCGTGCCCGCCACCGAGGACATCGACGAGGAACTGCGCTACTTGATCGAGGTGCTGAGCTGATCTGCATGGACGTTTGGGTGGCGTGGGAGTGAATCGCCGCTTGCGGTGTTGGCGGGAGTCTTCATCCTTCACGGACTGAAAATTGCCGCATGAAGACCGACGCGCCCACATTGCCTGAACGAGGAGGAAAGCTCTGATGGCCTGGGTGGCGCTGACTTGCCCGCAATGCTCCGCGCCACTGCCGCGCGTGGCCATCTGGCGTTCGGTGAAATGCCCGGCTTGCGGTTCGCTGATCACACGCACCGAGGAAGTGGTGAAGCGGGATGCGTTTCGCCAGGCGCTGAATCGTGCGCAACTCAGTACTGGTGTCGCAGCGGGCAGCGAGGTGCTTTGCGGCGGCGAACGCTTCGTGCTGCTGCAAACAATGGGCCGAGGTTCCGCCTCGGAAGTGCATCTGGCGCGACGACTCGGCGCCTTGCCGCTGCTGGCGACGATGAAGCTCTCCATCCATCCTGCGGACGCGGATTCATTGAAACGCGAGGCGCAGAATCTGCGGGCGCTGCATGAGGTGGATGGCTCCGCAGGCGTCTATGCCGCGCAGCGTCTGCCGGAGGTGATCGCCTGCTCGATGTTGGAAGATGGCTCGGGGCGTTTCGCGCTCATCCTGCGGCATCCGAATGGCTTCTGGGGCAGTCTCGCGGCGCTGAGCTCACGTTTTCCCCAAGGCATCGATCCGCGTCATGCCGTGTGGATCTGGCGACGCATGCTCGATGTACTGCACTTCATTCATGTGCAGGGCTGGGCGCACGGCGGCATTTCGCCCGACCATGCACTCGTGCATCCACAGGATCATGGCGTAAGGCTGATTGGTTGGGCCGAGGCACGAAAAAATGCCACACCTCAGGCCAAAGCAGCCGACCTGATGCGTGCTGCACGCGTCGTGCAGGTGCTGCTGAGCGGCATGAGCAACGCCGACGTGTTTCCAGCGCAGGTGCCGGTCGTTTTGGCCTCGCTCATCACCCTCGCCGCGAAGGACGAGGCTTTTTGCATCGCTCAAGGTGCGTCTGGCATCGATTCGCAGTTGGTTTCCGTCGCTCGCGAGGCCTTCGGGCCACCGGTGTTTGTTCCGCTCGTGCTTTGAGTCCATTTTTTCACCTTCAACCTCACCACCACACTCATGGGATACGGCAATTACTCCTACTCCGCCCACACCGCGCTCGTCGCGGGTCGTGCCAATCAATCGCGCAGCGAGGTCTTCAAGCAGGTGCAGTGTCACGCGCTCATGAATCCGAAGGGGCTCAAAGTGCGCGAGTGTCGCGACAGCGCCGATCATCCTGAGACGCTCGGCATCCTGTTCGCCCTCGATGTCACCGGTTCGATGGGCAACATCCCGCACCTCCTCGCCAAAGAGGAGCTGCCCAACCTCATGAAGCTGCTCACCGACTGCCATGTGGCGCATCCGCAGGTGATGTTCATGGCGGTGGGAGATGCCACCTCCGATCAGGCATCGCTGCAAGTCGGCCAGTTTGAGGCCACAGCGGAGCTGATGGATCAATGGCTCACCTGGAGCTACCTCGAAGGCGGCGGCGGTGGCAGCGGGCACGAAAGCTACGAGTTGGCCTTTTACATCGCCGCTCAGCACACCGACACGGACAACTGGGCGAAGCGGAAGAAGAAAGGCTACTTCTTCATGACGGGCGATGAGTTTCCCTATCCAGCCGTGTCGCGTCATCAGGTGGAGGCGCTCATCGGTGAAAAGCTCGACGAGGACATCCCCATCGAGGAAGTCATTGCTGCAGCAGCTGAGATGTATCACCTCTTCTTCCTCATTCCCGATGAACACCGTGCAAAGAAAGTCGGCGACCGCTGGCGCAAGCTGCTCGGTGACCACGCCATCTGCATGGAGTCGCCGAAGGACACCTGCTCAGTCGCAGCGGCTATCGTCGGACTCACGGAGAAGCGCATCGCCGACCTCGACGAGTTGGCGAAAGTTCTGAACACGAACGGCATCGACCGCGCCCACATCGGCTCCACCATTCGTGCGGTGCAGCACTACGCTGCGCTGCTCAATCCGCAGGCCGCGGCCACCTTTTCACCCCATCCCGCTGCGCAGGAGTCGTGGTGGAAGCGCCTCTTCGGCTGAGCACGCCCTTTTTGTCCGTGAGCTCGACCCGATACGCCTCTGTCATCGACCTGGGCTTTGGCGACAGTGGCAAAGGGCTCTTCGTCGATGCCCTCACGCGTCGCTGGCAGGCGCACACCGTCGCACGTTTCAGTGGCGGGGCGCAGGCCGGGCACAATGTGGTGACCGCATCGCAGCACCACACCTTCTCGCAGTTCGGCGCGGGCACGTTCGTTCCGGGCACTCGCACCGTGCTGCTCGATCCCTTTGTGCTGCATCCCACCGCGCTGCTGGTCGAGGCGGAGGTGCTTGCACGCTCGGGCGCGCCTGATGCTCTCGCTCGTTTGTCGATCGACTCACGCTGCCGCATCACCACGCCCTATCATCAAGCTGCAGGCCGCTTGCGCGAAATCCTGCGCGGCGATGCTGCGCACGGCACCTGCGGTGTCGGTGTGGGCGAAACCGTGCGCCAATCACTCGCGCATCCCGAGCAAACCCTTCGCTACGCCGATCTCCAACAGTCCGAGGCCGTCGTTTTGGAAAAACTGCACGCTCAACGCGAAACACTGCTCGCCGAACTGCACACCGGCAGCGGAAATGAGCTTCAGGTGCTTCAAGACGAGTCTCTGGCACTCCGCTGGCTGCGCACCGCGCGTGCGCTCGCACGCCAATGTCCACCCGCCACCATCGAATCCCTCACTCAGCAGCTCCAGCAGCCCGGCGCGGTCATCTTCGAAGGCGCTCAGGGCATTCTGCTCGATGAATGGCGTGGTTTTCATCCGCACACGACATGGAGCTCCACCACGCCTCTCGCTTTGGAGAATGCGTTGGCGTCTTTGGGGCTCGCGGTGCCCGTCGAGCACTATGGCGTGCTCCGCACCTACCTCACCCGTCACGGTGCAGGCCCGCTGCCCACTTACGATGCCGCTTTGGACTCAAAGCTCCCCGAACCGCACAATCACGCCGAAGGCTGGCAGGGCCGCTTCCGTCGCGGCCACCCGGATGCCGTGCTGCTGCGCTACGCGCTCGAATGCGCCCCGAATCTCTCCGGACTCCTCATCAGCCACCTCGATGTCTTCGAGCGCGGCGTGTCGCTGAAATGGTGTGCTGGCTATGAACGCACCCAAAACCTGTCTGTGGGCACTGTCGGCGACCTGGGGCATCAAAGCTGCCTCACGCGCCAGCTTCACGCCGCCACTCCAAACTACCTCAAAGCCCAAATCGCCTCTGAACCAGCCTATCTCGACCTTTTAGCATCCATCACGAGTTTGCCGGTCGTGATGCGTTCTTTTGGGAACACTGCAGAACATGTGCACGGAATAGCGTGAGGACGTTTTGATCATGTCCCGGTTCGCTTACTGGGCTTGGCACTGCATCTGGCGATAGCAGGCGCTGCTTTTTTGCGTTATGGGTTTACCCCCAATGAACTCCCCCGTTTCTCATCATGCTCCGAATGTGGAGCATGCGTTTCTGACGCGTCGTCAGATGCTCAGCCGTGTCGGCATGGGCTTTGGCAGCATGGCCATGGGCTCGCTGTTTTCGCCCGGCGAGGCCGCCGCAGCCACGTTGAATCCGCTGGCGCTGAAGCGTCCGCATTTCGAGCCGAAGGCCAAACGTGTCGTCCACTTCTTCATGAACGGCGGCCCCTCGCATGTCGATACCTTCGATCCGAAGCCGATGCTGACGAAGATGGATGGCAAGGCGTTGCCGAACATGCTCAAAACGGAGCGCCCAACCGGGGCAGCCTACAAGTCGCCCTTTGCCTTCTCGAAACGCGGCCAGTGCGGCCTCGAAATGAGCGAGCTTTTCCCGAAACTGGGCGAATTCGCCGATGACCTCTGCGTCATCCGCTCGATGCACGCGGACGTGCCGAATCATGAGCCTTCGCTGGGTCTCATGAACAGCGGCGAGAGCCGTTTGAACCGCCCCACGATGGGCTCCTGGATCACCTACGGCCTCGGCAGTGAAAATGCGAACCTGCCCGGCTACATCTCGATGTGCCCTGGTGGCATGCCCACACGACGCACGAAGAATTGGCAGGCTGCCTTCCTGCCAAGTGCTTATCAAGGTGCCTACATCAACACCGAGGACACGCGTGTGGAGAAGCTTGTCGAGTTTATCCAAAATGGCTCGCTCGATTTGAAGCAGCAGCGCCGCCAGCTCGATCTCCTCCAAGAGCTGAACCAAAAGCATCTCATCGAGCGTGAACGTGATCAGCAGCTCGAGGCTCGCGTGCAGAGTTATGAACTGGCTTACCGCATGCAGATGGAGGCCACGGACGCCTTTGACATCATGAAGGAGCCCGAGTGGGTGCGGAAAATGTATGGCGACCACGCCTTCGGCCGTCAGTGCCTCATCGCACGGCGTCTGCTGGAGCGTGGGGTGCGCTTCATCCAGCTCTGGACTGGAGCCGGACAGCCCTGGGACAATCACGATGAGATCCTCGAACATGCCAAGCTGGCGCAGCAGACGGATGGTGCCATGGCCGCCTTCATGAGTGATCTGAAGATGCGGGGTCTCTGGGATGAGACACTGATGATGTGGGGCGGTGAATTCGGCCGCACGCCCACGGTGGAGCTGCCCACGCCCGGCTCGAATGCTGGTAAACAACGCGGGCGCGATCACAATCACTACGGCTTCAGCATGTGGCTGGCGGGCGGCGGCGTGCGCGGCGGTTACACCCATGGTGCCACGGATGAGTTTGGCTTTGCGGCCGTCGAAAAGCCCGTCCACGTCCACGATCTGCACGCCACGATTTTGAAGTTGCTCGGTTTTGACCACGAAAAGTTCACCTACCGCTATGCTGGTCTCGATTTCCGCCTCACGGGCGTGAACGAATGCTCGGTGGTAAAGGAATTGCTGGCGTGACCGGTGGGGCGGGGTTGAATGGCACCCCCGCCATGCGCCTCACCCTTCTTTTTGCCCTTCTCCCGCTGTTCCTCCATGCCGAGGGTCAGCGTTTTGAATTCACTGCTCGTGCCAGCGAGATCGATCCACGGGCCAAGGCCCATCCGGAGATCGAATTCGTCTTCGAGTCGAAGGGCAAGCCGGCGGACATTCAGCATGCCAGCGTGGACACCCGCGTGAAGGCGCAGGGCAAACTCGTCATCTGGCTCATGGGCCACAGCGCGGGGCTCTTTGAGCGAGTGAACAGCTTTGGCCTGCACGCCATCCGCGTGCATTACGCGAACGGCTGGTTTGGCAAATTCGGCAATCAATCACCCGGTGCGGATGGTCAGCAAAACGGCCACATCCGCCTCGAAGCCGCCACGGGTGAGGATTTCAGCCCACTCGTCGAGATTCCGAAGCCGGATGGCATGATGGAGCGCTCGTTTCAATTCGTGAAGTGGCTGGCGAAAGAGAATCCGGAAGGGAAGTGGAAGCAGTTCCTGACGAAAGACGGCAAAGGGCTCGATTGGAGCAAGGTCATTATCTCTGGCAGCTCGCACGGCAGCACCACCGCGGCCCGTTTTGCCAAGCATCAGGCGGTGGATCGCGTGGTGATGTTCTGCGGCCCGCGTGACCAGCTCGAGACCTGGCAATCGCTGCCTTCCGCCACGCCTTCGAACCGCTTCTTCGGCTTCTCTCATGTACTCGACGGTGGTTGGAGTGGTGATCACTACTGCCGCTCGTGGGAACTGCTCGGCCTGAACGCCCACGGCCCCATCGTGAATGTCGATCAGATGACACCGCCCTATCAAAACACCCGCCGCCTCATCACTGACGCGGATGTGAAAGGCGATGACAAACGGGCGCACAGCTGCGTCGTGCCCGGCGGAGCCTCGCCGAAGTCCGCGGATGGCAAATTCCTCCACGAGGCCGTGTGGAAGTATCTTTTCACCCAGCCCGTCGATCAAAGCGGTCCCGCCACGCCGGCGGATGAGGATTGCGAGAAGGACCTCAAGAAGTGACCTCGGCCATGCGCATCACCGCGATCGATCTCCACTTCCAAAACACGCCCGGCCTCATCGCCGCCTACCTCGTCGAAAGCAGCGGGGAGCTGGCGCTCATCGAAACCGGCCCCGGCTCCACCTTGGCCAACCTTCGCGCCGCGCTGAAAACGCAGGGCGTGGATGAAAACGCCATCCGAAAGGTCTTTGTCACGCACATCCACCTCGATCATGCGGGCGCGGCGGGCTGGTTTGCGCAAAACGGAGCCACCATCTACTGCCACCCGTATGCCGCCCGGCATCTCATCGATCCCTCCAAGCTGATCGAGAGCGCCCGCCAGGTGTATCAGGACCAAATGGATACGCTGTGGGGCGAGATGCTGCCTGCTCCAGCGGAAAGAGTCGTCGCGCTGAAAGACGGTGATTCCGTGCCCTTTGGCGAGGTCAGCGTCACCGCGTGGGATACACCGGGGCATGCGCGGCATCACCATGCCTTCATCATCGGCGGTGTTTGCTTTGCCGGAGACACGGCAGGCATGCGCCTCGCGGGAACGAATTACCTCAGCGTCACCGCCGCGCCGCCACAGTTCGATCCGGTGGCCTACGTCGCCTCCATCGACCGCCTGCTCGCGGCGAATTTCGACCAGCTCTACCTCACGCACTTTAACGCCGTGCCGGATGTGAAAGCTCACCTCACCGCCTACCGCGCCCGCATCACCGAAGTGCATCAGCGTGTGGCCGCCTGGCAAGCCGCTGGATGGACCGAGCAACAGATCCGCGATGGCTATCGCGAGGCAGAGCATGCGCTCGGTTTAGAATGCGGCCTCACGCCAGAGCAGTGGAGCCGCTGCGAGGCCTCGAACGGCACCGCGATGTGCGCCGATGGCGTGCGGCTGCATTGCCTGAAGAGCGTGAAAGCGTGAAAGCGTGAAAAGCATCCCTTGGGTCATGGTGCTTCTTACGCCTGATTGATGTCCAAAACGCCGGCGCTGAAGCCGAATTTGTCGGTCTCGACGCCCATGCGTTGTGCAAGGGAGACGAAGAGATTGGAGAAGACGTGCTTCTCTTTGTCGATGGCGATGTGACGACCGTGCTTGAAGCCGCCACCGGCGAGCAAGAGAGGCAAATTGGCGGTGCTGTGGGCGCTGGCGTTGCCGAGGTTCGAGCCGAAAAGGACGGCGGTGCTGTCGAGGAGGGATGCAGCCTTCATTTTGGCCAAAAAGGCGGCCAAGGCGGTGAACTCGGCCTTCTCGATGACTTTGAGTTCTTCGATCTTTGCGGTGTCCTGGCCGTGGTGGGAGAGGTTGTGCCAGTCGTTTTTGACTCCTTCGATCTCCGGCACGGCGTTCATGCCGTTGAGGCGCAACGTCACGGTGCGTGCGCTGTCGTTTTGCAACGCCAGTACGACGAGGTCGAGCATGAGGTTCATTTTGCCGATGGCGTCTGTGCGGCTCTGAATGTCGGTCGGTGGCTTGGCATCGACCTTGGGTTTCGGCTTTTGCACCCACTCCTCATTTTGCACGAGGCGGCCTTCGAGGTCACGCACGGCACTGAAATACTCGTCGAGCTTCTCCTGATCGCGTTTGCCGAGTTCGCCATGAAGTTTTTTG
The DNA here is from genome assembly GCA_943373155.1 of Akkermansia muciniphila. Classification (GTDB taxonomy): domain Bacteria; phylum Verrucomicrobiota; class Verrucomicrobiia; order Verrucomicrobiales; family Verrucomicrobiaceae; genus Prosthecobacter. The sequence goes on from CALSBJ010000058.1 coordinate 25,630, forward strand.
GCCTGACCCATGACGGTGTCGAGGATGCTGCGCCCGCGTTTGAGGTTGCGCACCTGCGCCGCGATCTCCGCCGGGGTTCCATCGACAAAAAGCTGCTGGAAGGCCTTTGAAGGCGAATTTTCCGCCGGGAGCGGCACGCCGCTGGCACTCCAGGAGAGCGAGTCGCTGCCGGTGCCGAGGATGAGGCTCGGAAAACGCGTCTGCGAGCCGATTTGCTCGGCGATGAGTTGGTCGATGGAGATCGAGTTTTTGAAGCCAGCGAGCCCGGGATGCTTCGCCGAGGTCAGCCACGTCATTTCGGAAGTATGGCCATTGGCGCCGTTTTGCTCCTCATGCTGCAAACCGGAGAGGACGGAGAAATCGCCTTTCAAATCCTTCAGCGGCTCCAGGTAGGGGGTGAGCGTGTAATCGCTGCCAACCTCCTGCGGAAACAAAAACGGCGTGTGAAAGCCCAGCGTGGCGCACATCGCCATAAAACGCGGTGGCGGCTGGGCGAGGGCCGCTTGTGCCCGCGTGGCAAACGCAGGCACCATGGCCTCCAAAAACGGCAGCGAGAGCACGGTGCCGGCTCCACGAAGAAAAGCACGGCGGTCGAGATGGCGTTTGGTGGCGGTGTACATGGCTTGTGGCGGCTGAAACGAGCCGATGAGGGCTTCTCTGACATGGAAGCCCCCATTTTACCTGACCCGTCGGCGTCTGGCGATGGCTGCCGCCATTCCCGTCATGAGCAGCAGGGCACGCGAAGGCTCCGGGACCAGCATGTAGATCGCGATCACGCCGTGGCTCGTCCAGAAGCTGGTGTCCCAGGCAAGACCTCCACTCAGGGAGGGCAGATCAAGCTGGCTGCTGTTGAGTCCCGCGATGGCGGAGGCTTCGTTGTTCAGTGTGCCAGTGCCAGAGAGGTTCGACCAGTCGAGTAGATCAAAGAGGTCTTTGTCCGCCGGTGCGTAGCTGCCTGCGAAAGTGATGTTCACATTGCCCGCCGAGACAGCTGTGAAGTCGAGCTTGTTGGCGGCTGCACCACCCGCAAACGAGATCTGATCATTGCCGCCTGCTGTATAGCTGCCACTGAGGCTGGCGAGCGTGCCATCGGGATTGTAAGTCGCCGTGTAGCCATGCAGGCCGCTGGTCAGCAATTGGAGATCGGCGGTGCCCGTGACACTCACATCGCCACCCGCAGGGGTGAACGTGAGCTTGCTGATGCCGTTATTTGCTCCTGCGATGCCTGGTGCCACACTGCCGCTAATAATGACACTGTTTGTCCCTGCGGGTGAAAGCGTGCCGCTGCCGCCGAGGATTGTGCTTGTGGCCGTGGTGACACCACCGGAGCCAGTGGCGGAGCCGGTGGTGTTGGTGACCATAAGCGAGCCAGCGGTGAGTGTGGTGCCCCCCGTGTAGGTGTTTGCTCCGCCGAGGATGACGCTGCCTTCCGAGGTCTTTTCCAAAGCGCCGGAGCCAGCGCCATGGTCAGCGATGATGCCGTTGTAGGTGAGGGTGCGATTGGTGTCGATGTCGAGCACGCCTGTGCCACTGCCGCCATCGGGACCAAGGGCGATACCCCGGTTTGCATTGAGCGTGACGTTGTTGATCGTGAGGCGCAGACCTCCGCCATTCAAAATGAGGCTGGCAGGCGTCGGCGAGGCTGGAGCGGCACCGATGCGATCTTCAAGGCTGAAACTCACGAGGCCGCCGCTCACGGTGAGGCCACCCGTGAAGGTATTGGCGGCATTTTGCAGGCGAAGTGTGCCCGTGCCCGTTTTCACGAGCCTGCCGCTGCCGCCGGGATTGTCCGCGATGATGCCGGTGAAGGTGAGGGTGTTTGTGCCTGTGACCTGAAGGGTGCCACTGCCTGTGCCAGTGTTCGGTCCGAGGGCGATGCCACGATTGGCATTGAGCGTCATGTCCGCCGTGATGGTGAGGCCGCCACCATGGAGAAGCAGGTGACCCGCCGTGGGCGATGCGGGAGCGGCACCGAGGCGATCATCCACGCCCACGCTGACATCACCTTCGAGAATTTGCACGCCTCCAGTGAAGGTGTTGGTGGTGTTTTGCAGACGCAGCGTGCCGCCACCTGATTTGATGAGCGTGCCACTGCCCGCTGCGTTGTCCGCGACGGTGCCTGAGTAGGTCAGGGTAAAGCCGGGGGAGACATTGATGGTGCCGCTGCCAGCGCCGGAGTCCGGCCCGAGGGCGAGGCCGCGGTTGCTGTCGAGGGTGAAGCTTGCGGTGGCTAGGAAGGTGCCGCCATTGATGGTGATACTGCCCGGCGTGGGCGAGCTCGGTACGGCTCCGAGGCGGTCATCAATGGCTGCGCTCACCGTTCCAGCGAGGATCTCCATGCCGCCTGTGAAGGTCTTGGCCGTGGTTTGCATTCGCAGGATGCCTGTGCCCGTTTTCACGAGCCTGCCACTGCCGCCGGGCGTATCGGTGAGGATGCCATTGAGGAGAAAGGAGTTCGTCCCATCCACCTGGATGGTCATGGAGCCGGTGCCGCTCGTCGGCCCGATTTCAAATCCCCGATTGCTACCCGAGTCCATGGTTCCCGCGGTCGCGTCCACGATGAGCGTGCCACCGCGTAGGAAGACCGAGGGTGATGCGACCCCAGGAAGTGCACCAAAAGCCGCCACAGAACCCGTCACACGTAGGGTGCCACTATTGACGTAAAGACCTCCCGTGAAGGCCTTGCTACCGGAGAGGGTCTGCGTTCCGCTGCCGTTTTTGATCACCGTGATGTTGTTGTTCGCACCGGAGAGGTTTGTCGTGCTCGATGGAATGCCGATTTGGGCTTCGAACAGATACGTCCCGCTTCCATCCAGAGTGAGAGTGGCCGGGCCACCCGTGTTTGCCACGCCACGAATCGTGGAGGGAGCCACGATACCCGCGAGCGTCTGACTAAACCCTGCCAAATCAAATGTGCCGCCCGAACTGAGAGTGCCGCCACCGGCGCTCTGATTAAAAAACATGGTGGTGCTGGTAGGCAGTGCATTCGTGATGCCCAGCCGAAGGACGGCGGTCGAGGTGTGGTTGAGATAAGTGCCTCCGGTGTAGGTGTTCTCCGCTGCGAGCACCACGATGCCGGAGCCGCCTGCCTGCCCACCGGATATTTGAAGCGAGGCCGAGCCATCGAGCACTCCGCCATAGGTCAGCGTGTTGCTGAAATTCGCTCCCAGCATGGTCGCGGAGGTTGCGCTGTTGTTGGTGATGTTGGTGTTCAGCGTCACCTGCACACTGGGCGTGGTTGAAGGCGTGTAAGCTACAAATCCCGTCGGTCCTGTCGCCGTGCCTGAGAGGGTGATGCTGCCTCCGCTGATGCTGCTCGTGGTGGTGAGGTCGATGCGATTGCTGTTGCTCGCCGTCGCGTTGCCAGTGACGCCGAGAGTCGAACCCGATCCGAAAGAGATCGTGCCAAGATCCCAATTTTGACCCGTGGAGGCCAGATTAAGTGTGAGCCCAGCGCTGGCAGCTAAGGTAAGCGTTCCCGTGACCGAGAGTGGACGTGTGCCAGCGGCCGAACGGATGGAATAGCCTGCGGAATCCACGTTCAGCGCACTCATTGTCACGCCACTGCTCAGCGAGGTATCGATGAGGAGCTGTCCACCCGTGCCACCGAGGACGGCCGTGGCAGCACCACCATTGTCCCAATTTTGGAGCCCACCGATGTCACTATCTAAGCGCCAAGTACCAGCGGTGCTCCAGTTTCCAGCACCACCTGTGCCTGCGGTGGCACCGTTTTGATCCCAGTATAGCGTCTGCGCGATGCCGCTGGAGGCGGTCATCAGCAGAAGCATCGCGATGAGGCATCGCGAACGCCGGATCAAAGAATGAAGGGGAGGGAAGAGACTTGGTTCAGCAAATCGAGAATGGTTTTTCATGATCCGCAATCGGCATCAGCCCGGCCGGGTTGGGGCGGAGGAAACTGATTGGGTGGTTTTTTGGGTTTTTATCGAGCAGGTTGGGCTGCTGGGAGATTCCAAGGGGAATCTCCATGCCAAGCAGGGAGCGTGCAAATCGCCGCTCTATCTCAGATGATTTTGCGCAGGTCTCAAAGATGAAGCTTTTTGACCAGCAGCGATTCCTTCTCGGCCTCGGACATCGGTTTGAAGTCCACCTGGCAATTCGGCAGCGCGGCCTTGATGGCCTCCACGTCAGCGGCGGAAATGTCCACAGTCTCGATTTTGAGCTTCTTGAGCTTCGGAAGGGCCTGGAGATGCGGGATGATCTTGGCTGTGAGGCGAGCTTCGGTGAGTTCGAGGGCTTCGAGCGTCTTGATCTGCCCGATGACGCTCATCGTGGACTCATTGAAGCTGGCGGGCGCATTTTTTCCCCATTCCGGCAGCCGCTGGCCGATGCGAAGCGCGGTGAGAGAAAGCTTCGCGAGATGCGCATTCCCCGCCTGCGTCTGTGCGGTGTGCCAGGTGCGGAATTCTTTGATCTGCGTGAGCTGGCCGATCGCATCCAGCGCCGCATCACCTGCAGTCGATCCGGCAAAGGTGAGCTTTTCGAGCTTCGGCAGCGCCTTGAGATGCACGAGACCGCTTCCAGTAAACTCCTTCGAGCGAAACGCAGGATGGAAGAACGAGAGCGACTTCAGTTTCTGAAACGCGGCGAAGTGCTGGTAGCCCGCATCCGTGAGCTGGATGCCATCGCTGCTGAGGCGTTCGAGCTCGGTGAGGCCAGTGAGCAACGCCAGCGTGTCATCCGTGATCGTTTTGCCGCTGATCGTGAGGTCCTTGATCGTGGTGAAGCTGCCGAGCGTTTTGAAATCCGCCTCCGTGAAGGCATCACACTTCACCTGCACCTGGGTGACGATCCCGGCGGTCTCGGTGACCTTCGCGCCGAGCTTTCGCAAGGCTTCAGCATCAGCGGCGAAGGTGAGCGTGGCGGATAGGAGCAGGCTGAAGAGTGTTTTCATACATGCAGGATCACCACGAGCTGAGGTCGTCGTGGAGACGGTCCATTTCTTGGGAGAAGACCGCCCGCTCGGGCATGTCTGGCTCGCCGTAGGGGACGATCTCGACCACGTTTTTGCGCAGCGCCGTGATGCCGCTGCCGCCGTCCGCCTTTTGAATGCACTTCCAGGCGCAGTCCGCAAAGCGGGCAGCGAGGATGCAGTCCTGCGGGGTGGTGTGACCGCCGCGCTGAAGGTGACCGAGCACGGAAGGACGCACTTCGAGATCGGGGAAGGGAGCGCCGGGGCGCTGGAAATACTGCTGGAAGGCATCCATCAGCACATAGGCACGGTTGCGCTTCTGTGGCGGGTCAAACTGCACGCCCTCGGCCACCAGCACGATGGCATGGCCGCGACCACGGGTCATCGCGCCTTCGATTTTCGCGGCCAGCTTTTCCATGGCTGTATTCGTCAGCGCACCGGGCTCAGGCGTGATGATCATCTCCGCGCCGGAGGCCAGACCAGCCATGCGGGCGAGGTCGCCGCTCTCGCGGCCCATCGTTTCCAGCACCATCACGCGGCGGTGGCTGCGGGCGGTATCAATGAAATGATCCACCGCCCAGACGAGCGTGTTCACTGCCGTGTCCACACCGAGCGCCATGTCCGTAAACTGGAGGTCGTTATCAATGGTGGCCGGGATGCCGATGATGCGCAGATCACTTTCATCGGCCAGCAAGCGGGCACCGGTGAGCGAGCCATCTCCGCCGACGACCACGAGGGCGCGGACATTGAGCGACTTGAGGAGCTTGATGACCTTCGTGCGCACCTCCTTGTCATGGAACTCCAGGCAGCGGGCGGAGCCAAGGATGGTGCCGCCTTTGCCCATGATGCCGCTGACGCTGGCGTGATCCATCTGGATGAGGTCGAGCTGGTCATTGATGAGACCGGCACGGCCCGGATGGCTGGCGATGGTGTTTTTCAGACGGATGAGCGCCTCAGCATCGCCATTGACGGCACGGGCCGTGCGCACGAGGCCACGATAACCATCCCGCACCCCGAGCACGGCGATTTTGTCACGGTTCAGGCCGAGACGCACGACGGCGCGGAGAAAGGCGTTCATGCCGGGGGCGTCGCCACCGCTAAAGAGCACGGCGACGGCTTGATCAGGATAAGAGGCGGTCATTAGAAAATGGGTTGGGGGCCATGGCCTTAGCGTGGCGGGAGTCATGCGCAAGTGACGGCTGTGCCAGCGCCGGCTTCAGCACGCGTTCAGATGCTCATGCGATCACTTCTCCTGAGTTTTCATCCGCCACTGCCAGTCCTTCTCCTTCACGCCGCCATCGTCCTTCGCATTCGGTCCAGCGGACCAGAGCAAGTAGCCGCCGTTTTCGAGGCGATAGCCGAGTGGCTGCTTCGGACGGGCAGGATCATCGAGCGTGAAGAGCTTCAAGTCCTCTTTCACAGCCTCCAGCGAGGCTGGAAAGGCTCCGTGGCGCAGTCGATGCTTTTCCAACGCACAGGCGATGATGAGGCAGCGGCGGTGAAAGAGCGTCTCGGCCGCCGCTTGCGAGATGTTGCCCACATTCGGGATGGCGAGGGCTCCGAGGATGCGGCGTGGATTCGGCCAAGAGTTCGCTTCTTTGCTCAACTGGCGCATTCTCGCATCACGCGCCGAGGCAGTGAGCCATGCCTCGGCCCCAGGCGGGCCGAGCTGCTCCAGCATGCAGTCCGAGTAAAAAGCGATGTTTGCATCATGCCAGCCGATGGGGCCGCGAATCATCGCGAACTCGAAAGCCCGGTCCACCCAGCCTTTCCAGCCCGGCTGATGCACGCTTCTTTCCAGCAACACCTCTGGATGGCTGCGAAAATACAACAGCCCCGCAAACATACCCGTTATCTCGCCGCCGAGTGATTTCTCGTAGCTCTCCAGCTCGTTAAATTGCCCCAGCCGCACCTGCAACCGGCTCAAAGCCTCCTCAGTCCACACCGGCTGCTCCAGCGCCTCATGAAACGCATCGAAGGCCTGGTCATGCAGAGCCAGTGGCACCAGGATACCCACGATATTGCCGCGTGTCCGTGCCTCGGCAAAGCGCAGCATGAGGTGGGCAGTCGTCGCGGCTTTCTCGTGCTCTCCCGCCAGCGCCGCACTGCGAAGGTGAAGGCCGAGTTGCTGTTGAAAACTGTTCAGGCTTTGGAAATCGGGGATCACCGACTCCCACGGATTGCCACCGGCTGCCTCCATCGCTTCACGCTGGCCGGGTTTCATGATGGAATAGGGTTTGTTTAGCCCTTCCGCGAGTTTCGGCAGCAGCCCGTTTCCATCGCCGAGCTCCTTAGCGAGCAGCAAACGAGGTTCCTCAGTGCTTGGTGGGCTGCGTTTCGCCATCCACGCCTTCAAATCGAGCCTGCCCGGAGAGCCATCATCGTCTTGAATGACCTCCGGCGTGATGAACCCTTTCGGCAGCAGCGCATCCTTCGGCGGATTGTATCGCAGCTGTAGCGTGCCGGGCTTCTTCTCATGCAGCCACGATTCCAGCAATGGATTCGCGAAGTAGTTCTGCTCATCCGTCACCTTTGGCGGCATGAAGGCGAAGGGATCATCTGTGCCCAGCCGCTCCACCACCCGCTGATGCACCGCCTTCAGCTCGCGGGCACTGCGCCAGTTCTCCCACTGCCACAGCACGGTGATAAGCGAGACGAGACAAACGAGCACCCACGCTATGCGGCGATTCCAAATCAGCCGCCCTATCCAGCGGAGGAATCGGAGTGTGTACCAAGTTTGAGTGATTGATGGGGAGTTCATGGAATGCGTTTCATGCGCCAGTCCCAGCTCTTGTCCTGCACGGTGGTGAGGACGTAGCCATCCTTTTCGAGACGGTAGCCGGGCAGTTGCGTTGGTTTGGCGGGATCGACGATAGAGAACAGCTTCAACGCGTCCTTCACCGCATCGAGTGATGCGGGATACGCACCGTGACGAAGCCGATGCTTCTCCAATTCGCAGGCGAGGATGAGGCAGCGGCGGTGAAAGAGCGTTTCGGCGGCGGCATCGGAGACATTGCCGATGTTTGGTAGCGCCATCGCGCCGATCTTGCGGCGCATGTTCCATTCGACGTGCTGGTATTCGTCTTTGAGATGCTTTTGGACCGTTTGGTAGCGCTGGGTTCCGTCCAGCCACGCCGTTTCGCCCTTCGGGCCGAGCAGATCGAGGTAGCGCTCGACGTAGAAGGCCGTGTTCGCGTCGTGCCAGCCTGTGGGGCCGTAGATGTAGCCGAGGCGTGTGGCCTGAGCGCCGAGTCGCGCAAGCCAGGAGTCATCCTCGCGGCCAAAGCGGAGCATTTCGACAGCGAGGCCGTCTTTGCGGCAGCTTTCGCGGATGAAAAGACCGACGCCGTAGCCGGTGAGAATCTCCATGCTCATCGCACCGTCCAAAACTTCGAGGTCGTTGATTTTACCGAGCTGGAGCTGCAGCGCTCGAAGGCTGCTCTCATCCCACGCCGGTTTGCCGAGCGCGTCTTGAAGCGCTTCGAAAGCGATTCCGTGTGTCGCAATACTTACCAATGAGCCGATCAGCGAGTGCTCCGAGGTGGCGCTCTCCGGAAACAAACGCAGCAGGATAAGCGCGGTGCTGCGTGTCTTCTCCACATCACCCGCCATGGCCGCCACGCGCAGGTGAAGGCCAAGGTCCTTCATGTGCTGATTCCCATTGCTGATGTTGGGTTGTGTCACGTCATACGGATTGGCACCTGCGGCGGCGAGTTCGTCGCGCTGATGCGGTTTCATGGCTGAAAACGGGCGCGAGAGACCTGCTGCGAGTTTCGGGAGCCAACCGTTGCCATCGCCGAGTTCGCGATTCATCGCGACAGCAGGCGATTCGCCTTTCAAATCGCGATTTTGGGCCCAACTGGCGAGATCGACGCGTGAAGTGCCATCCGCCTCGTTTTCAACGATGGCCGGCGAAACGAAGTTCGGCGGCAGAAAGGCGTTTTTTGGGATGACGTAGCGAACTTGGCGTCCATCGCGATGCATCCACTGCTCGACGACGGGCAACGCGAAGAAGTTCTGCTCATCCGGCACGACCGGCGGCGCGAGATCAAGCCAGTTTTCCGTGCCGATGCGTTCGAGAAGGCGTTCGTGGGCGATTTTCAGCTCACGAGCGCTGCGGCGGTTTTCCCACTGGTAAAACAACGTGAGCAGAGAGACGAGGCAGACGCAGGCCCAAAGCAGCCGACGTAGCCATCGACGGGAAAGTGGGACAGGTTTGCAAGCTGTCGGTTCGGAAGTGGCGGCTGAACTCATGGGCGTGACGGGGAATGAACAGGTTGAAAACCTGTTCCACGTTCCTCAGAGCGGCGGGATGGGGCCGCGGCGTTGTTCGAGGAGTTCCTGGGCGAGGCGCTTGGTTTCGGTGAGATGGGCGATGAGCTGCGCGGGCGTCACCGGCGGCAGTTTGGCGTAGTTTTCGAGCGTGGCCTGCGGGATGGCCTCCGGCGTGGTGACCCGGAAGTAGAACGCAAGCAGCCAGCACGCGGCGAGCGGGATGCGCAGCGGACGTGGGATGAAGGCGAGCCATGCGAAGAGATGTCGCTTTCGATTCGACTCCGCGAGCGCCACTTCCAGGCTGTGCTTCAAGAACTCCGGCGGCGGATTACGCCAACGCAGAGTTCGCAGGGACTGTTCGACATCGGTTTTCATACGAGAGTGTGTTTGTGGGCACGGAGTTTCTCCAAAGCATAGCGGTAGCGGCTGGCGATGGTCTGCGTGGGCTGGCCGAGAAGCTCGCCGATCTCGCGGAAGGTCATTTCTTCCCACACATGCAGGTGGACCACGCTACGCTGCTCCTCCGGCAGCTCCGCCAGCGCGGTGATGAGCGCCTCGTGGTCGGCCGCAGGCTCAAACCAGCCCGGCAGCTCTTGCTCCCAGGCCTCCAGCGCCTTTTCCTCCCGCTGGCGGCACCGCAGTGCATCGAGCGAGAGATTTCGCGCCATCGTGAAGATCACCGCGCGTTCCGAGCTTGCCCTCGTCACCGCATCCGCATCACGCGCCAGCTTCAAAAACAGTTCCTGCACCACCTCCTGCGCCAGTCCCTCATCCTTTGTCACCGACCACGCGAAGCGATACACGCTCATGGCGTGGTCGGCATGGAGTCGGGAGAGAGTGGCTTCGCTGGGTGGCATCCGCAGTCAGTTTGGCAGACGACGCACGAGGAGGCTGGTTTTATTTAAAGTAGCTTCGATTGGCAATCGAAGCTGAGCCTCTCACAATGGCTGGATCACCCTCATGTCCCATCAACCCCTCAACATCCATGCTGGCACGCAGATCGTCACCAAGGTCGGTGTGCATGGCAGCAACAACGCGCTTGTCCATCCGCGTGGAGCTGTAGGCATCGTCACACGCACGCCCTGTGGGAATGAGCAGCATTTTCTCGTGCGCTTTCCGGATGGCTTCGAAGCCTTGCTGCTACGCGAGGAACTGGAGGTGCTCAAACTCTTCAAAGACCGGCTCGATCCCGCTGGCGCAGGCGACTTCGATCTCGAAGAGCACGTCATCTACCGCTGCATCGTCGGCTCCCGCGCCTACGGGCTCGACACGGAGGCCTCCGATACCGACCTGCGCGGCATCTACCTCGCCCCGGCGGAGTTGCAGTGGTCACTTTACGGCGCACCTGAGCAGTTTGAGGACAACGCCACGCAGAGCTGCTACTGGGAGCTGCAAAAGTTCCTCGTCATGGCTTTGAAGGCCAACCCGAACATCCTCGAGTGCCTCTACTCGCCCCTCGTGGATAAGGTGACGCCCATCGGTGAGCGCCTCCTCGCCATCCGCGACCGCTTTCTGTCCCAGATGATCTTCCAGACCTTCAACGGCTATGCGCTCAGCCAGTTCAAGAAGATCGAGCAAGACCTCCGCAACCACGGCGAAGTGCGCTGGAAGCACGCCATGCACCTCCTCCGTCTCCTCATGACCGGAGCCGCCACCCTCCGCGAAGGCCGCGTCCCCGTCCACGTCGGCCCCCGTCGCGACGAACTCCTCGCCGTCAAACACGGCGAGCTGAGCTGGGATAAAGTCGATGCATGGCGGCAGGAGCTGCACCGTGACTTTGAGCAGGCGCTAGCGGAGACGAAGTTGCCCGAAAGGCCGGATTATGAGGCGGCGAATGGGTTCTTGATCTCCTCTCGAAAACGCTCTTATGAGTCGAGTTAGCGATAATTGAAACCAATGCTTGATGTCGAAAGAAAATTAAAGGTCACCTCATGGTATGTGAATACCGGTCGAATCGTCCAAGTGCTGGGCGAAGGATGTTTTACGAAGGAGATGGCAGGTCGGTTGAAGCGTGTTGCTGGCTCGCAGATGGAGAAGGGCCTTCTAGTGGCAATGATGTCCGAGTTGACGGTCGACTTCATTCGAACGCACAGCATTAGGCCGCTAGAACAGATGTTGATTCAGGGCACCCTCAATACGGGCAGTTTATTCACGTTTGATGCCCGTTTTCGTAGTAAAGGTCTTAGCGCTCGAGATTGCAATTCGAATGGCGGCAACGTGACTTTGAAGTGCAGCCTTAAAGACTTTGGAGTTCCCAAAGAGATCGTCATAAAATTTCACCAAAGTGGGCTTACGACAGATAGTGCGTGGGGAGCTCTCTCGGGCCAACCGTCTGTGTTTGTTACAGGATATGTAGATGAGATCAGCGATAACACAATTAGTTGCCGTCCACTTGTCATCGGCGATTTGGTGGAGAGCGTTGGTGCTCACTCTTTCGAAAGCAAATTCAGCGGCAGTCTTGAAATCCGCCCAGAAGAATTTGATGCGTTTAGTGGGGTTGATTTTAGGCGAAGAATTGCAACCAAGGAGCTGGATCAATTGAAATGTGTTTCGGAGGATAGGGTCAAAAAGGCGTTCGCTGATATTCTCGGAGAGCCTGATGTGCCAAAGGATTGGGGAGGAGAGCAATGCGATCTGTATTCGTCGAAAATTGTCGTCGATGGTCAAAGAACTGTTTGCGCGTTTGCATTCAAAGGGCCTTCGAAGTTCAAGCCAATGGAGCCGTCAGATTGTGGCAAAAACGGAGACCAGATTGTCCGTTTGTTCGATACGGGAGCAGATGTTTTGGTTCTACAGCATTGCCACGCCATAAAGCCCGCAGTTCGTAGGACCATGGAAGCATTTGCTCGATCAGATTTTAAGAAGATGAGAAGGTTTTGCTTGTTCGATGGTTACGAAACCCTTGCCGTCCTGAAACATTTTGATCGCTTATAAGGGGCTACAATCATGACCATCCCACCCCTCCTTCAACGCATCACGGCTGCGCAGCCGTATCCGCTGCTGTTTGCGACGATCAGTGGGGCGCATTTGTATGGGTTTCCGTCGCCGGATTCGGATTTTGATCTGCGTGGGGCGCATGTTCTGCCGTTGCCGAAGGTTTTGGGGCTGGAGGTGCGGGATGAGACGGTGGAGGACAGTCGCGTGATCGAGGGGCTGGAGATGGACATCGTCTCGCATGACGTGAAGAAGTTCTTTGGACTGCTGCTGAAGAAGAACGGCTATGTGCTGGAGCAGCTCTATTCGCCGCACATCGTTCACACGACGCCGGAGCATTCGGAGCTGAAGGACATCGCGAAAGGGTGCATCACTCGCCACCACTCGCATCATTACTTTGGCTTTTCGGAGACGCAGTGGGAGCTGTTTGCCAAGGAGTCGCCCCGGCGGGTGAAGCCGCTGCTGTATGTCTATCGCGTGCTGCTCACCGGCATCTGGCTCATGCGCACAGGCGAGGTAGAGGCGAACCTCGTCACGCTGAACAATACCTTCCGCCTACCCTACCTCAGCGATCTCATTGCCCGCAAACTCGCCGGACCGGAACAAGGCACACTCGACGATAACGATCTCGCCTTTCACCAAGGCGAATACGAACGCCTCCGCACCGAACTCCAAGCCGCCCACGATACCAGCACGCTGCGTGAAATGCCGGAGGAGGCCACAATGTCCGCGCTGAATGATTTGCTGGTGCGGGTGAGGATGAAGTAGCTTCGATTGGTAATCGAAGCCGAGGGTCCAAACCGATTCGATTGCCAAGCGAATCAACTAAATCGCCAGCGCGTTCTCGGCGTCGCCGAAGTGGCTGGTTTTCACGCCCATGCGGTCCATGAGGGCGATGTGGAGGCGGCAGAGTTTGCGGTTTTCGTCTTTGCTGAAGTCGTGGAAGCGGCCGCCCTGGATGGTGCCACCGCCACCGCCGGCGAGGACGACGGGGAGTTGCCGCGAATCGTGCGCGTTGCCGTCCATGAGGCTGCTGGTGAGCAGGATCATGCTGTTTTCGAGCAGGGTGCGCTCGCCTTCGTTGGTGGCCTGCATCTTGGCGAGGAACTCGGCCCAGAGTTTGACCTGATGCTCGTTCACGCGCTGATACATGCTGAGACGATGCTCATCGCCGGCGTGATGTGACAGCTCGTGGATGCCGCCGCTGATGCCGTCGAGGCTGGGGAAGCGCATGTTCGAGAGGTCGTTGTTCATCATGAAGGTGGCCACACGCGTGCGGTCCATCTGGAAGGCGAGGAGCATGATGTCGAACATGAGGCGCAGGTGGTCCTCGCTGCTCGCAGGAATGCCGGCGGCGGGACGACCGAGCGTGACGGTCTTCACGCTGGGCTGCCAGCCCTGGCCGTTGGTCTCGGCCTGGCTGATCTTCTCGGCGAGCTCGACGCGCTGCTCGATCTCGCGCACGGAGGTCAGGTATTCGTCGAGTTTTTGTTTGTCGCGACTGCTGAGCTTCGGTTTGAGGCTGCTGGCGTCTTCGAGCACGAGGTCGAGGATGCTTTTGTCTCGCTTGCGCTTGCTGCCGTCGTCAAAGAGCTGGTCAAAGGCCTGCTGCGGGAAGATTTCCTTTGGCGCAGGTGTCGTCGGGGTGCTCCACGAGATGTAGGCGGAGTAAATCGAGGTGAAGCCGCTGTCCGTGCTGTAGCTGGGCCGCTCGGTGCCGAGCACGACACTCGGAACGGGCGTGAATTTGCCTGTTTGGGCCGCGATGAGTTGGTCCATCGTGGTGCCGACCTCGACATCGGTGGTGGTTTTTTTCACCTTCAGGCCGCAAAGCACGTTCATCTTCGGATAGTGGCCGCCTTCGCCTTCGACGGTCGTAGGGTTCCATAGGCCCTGAAACACGTTCACGTGCTTCTTGAGCCCTTCGAGCGGGGTAAGCGATTTCATCAACTCCATGCCGCCAGCGCCCATTTTGGCACCCCAGTGGTGCGGATTGACGCCATTGCCCGTGAAGCACACGGCGAGGCGGCGCGGCGCGGTGTTGTTTTTGACGGATTCAGCTCCGAAAGCGCAGATGGACTCCAGCCACGGCAGGCCGAGGGCTGCACCGGTGCCACGGAGGAAAAGACGACGAGAAGATTTCATTGTTGGGGGGATTAAAAAGACGCAGTGATAGCACGAAAGTTTGCAGCCCTCTCAATGGAAGCACGCTGGAGGCCAAGATCGGGTGGGGAATGGCTCCAGAAGCCTGATGGTTGCCATCTCAGTCCCAACAGCCTAAACTCTCATCCATGGAACCCGTCCTCCAAGAGCAGCCTGCTATCTACGGTGCAACCGCGCACGAAGACAGCACGCCCGTGTCCGAGGAGGTCAGCCGCATGGCTCATGAGGCGGTGAAGAACTTCCACGAGTGCTTCTGGTGGTGGAATGCCGAGGCACCGATCACGACCCGCGCCGATGTTCGTGCTGTCGTGGAATCTCTACGAGAAAGCGGCGGTCACCGCGCCTGGTGGACGGCCCAAGCCATTCACAAATGCCTTTAACCGCCTTTCAGAAAGATGTGCTCCAGGTCATCGCTGCGAACCGCAGCGAGGAAAGCCACTTTGCTGGTGGGCTGGTGCTCAATGCATCTGATGACTCCGCACGGTACAGTCATGACTTTGACATCTTCCACGATGCCGCAGAAGAGGTGGCCTCGGCCAGCCTCAAGGATGTTAAGTCTTTGGAATTGAATGGCTTTACAGTGACGAAGCTCGTGGGTGATTGGGAAAAGCCCTGCACCTTCCGCAAAGCGCGTGTTTCTCGTGTTGGACTGAATGTGGAGATCGACTGGGCCGCAGACTCGGCTTTCCGCTTCTTCCCGATCGAGCGCGATCCGGTGCTTGGCTGGCGGCTGCACCTCTTTGACATGGCTACCAATAAGGCTCTTGCCTTGTGCGCCCGCTCCGTCACCCGCGACTACATCGACATTGTCGAACTGCATCAAACATACCCACTGCCCGCCATCGTGTGGGCGGCGTGTGGCAAAGACGAAGGCTTCAGCCCGCGCTTGCTCCTAGAAATGATGCGCCGCTTCGCTCGCATCGACCCTGCCAAGATCACCAAGATCCAAGCTCGTGAGATCGATCAAGTTGCCCTCAAGATGGCCTGGACCGACATGTCCATCTACGCCGAGCAGGAGATCACCAAGCTCGCCGATATGCAGCCCGACACGCCCATCGGCGTGGCGTTCGTGGACAAGAACGGCAAGCCCGGATGGATCGGCGATGACCCGAAGCTGCAGATTCACCGCCCAAGCATCCGCGGCTGCCTGCCAGTGGTGCACCTGGAATCGGACGATTGATCAGGCCTTCCGGCCTTCCTCGACGTCCATGAGGTCGAAAAAGACGACAATGTCATCGCGATGACCGAGGCCGGACTCCTCCTTGTTTCTCTGCAAACCGGCGGAGGCGGTGTCGTTCCAGCCGCGTTTGGACATGAAGCCGTTCCAAATCTCGATCTGCTCGGGCGAGGGGCGTTTGCCGGTCTGGCAGCACCATTCGAAGATTTCTTCGTCGGTCCCGCCTTCGAGGGTGCGTTGGGTGAGCGCATTAAAATCGACGCCGAGGAACTTGCACACGCGCTCGTCAAAGGTGCGGTTGCCCGCCAGATAGCCGAGGTGGTAACCCTCGGGCAGTTTTCCCTCGCGGGCGAAGTAGCGGATCTTGTCGAGGATGCGGCCGAAGACGACGATGCCGCCGACGGTGTCGCGAGGGGAACGGAAAGGGAATGCCATGCGGCTTCATAAAGCGCCGCGGCGAGGCGTCAATGATCACGCGAGGAGCTGGTCCACGATCTTCGCGCCCTGGTTGTCGGTGAGGCTGGCGGCGAGGCCGTTGCGCTTGTAGGTAAGCCGGGTGTGATCGAGGCCGAAGAGCTTCAGCAGCGTGGCGTGGTAGTCGTAGTGCTTCACCTCGTCGATGACGGCCTTGTGGCCGAAGTCATCAGTCTCGCCGTGGACGTAGCCTTTTTTGAAGCCACCCCCGGCGAGCCACATGCTGAAACCGTAGGTGTTGTGATCACGGCCCCATTTTTCGTAGCCGGCATCGTTTTGCAGCACCGGCAGGCGGCCCATCTCGCCGCCCCAGTGGACGATGGTGCTATCGAGGAGGCCGCGCTGCTTCAGATCGATCAGGAGCGCGGCGCTGGGCTGATCGGTGGCGGCGCAGAGCTTGGGCAGGGAGGTGACGAGGGCGCTGTGCTGGTCCCAGCTCTGCCCGGCGTTGAGCACCTGCACATAGCGCACGCCACGTTCGACGAGTCGGCGGGCAATGAGGCAGCGGGTGGCGTAGTCTTTCGTTTCGGGATTGTCCACACCGTAGAGTTTTTTGACGTGCTCGGGCTCCTTCGAGATGTCGAGAGCCTCCTTGGCGGCGGTTTGCATCTTCGCGGCGAGTTCATAGCTGGAGATGCGGGCCTGCAAATCGAGCTCGCCGGGATGGGCATGCAGATGGTCTTCGTTAAACGCCTTCAACAGAGCGAGCTGCCGCGCCTGCGGACCACCGGTCAGCGAGGCCGGCGGGTCGAGGTTCAGGATGCGAGGCTCGGTGGGTCGGACGAGCGTGCCCTGGAAGAGGGCGGGCAACCAGCCGTTCGTGTAGTGCTCGCCGCTGAAGGTGGGCAGTCCACTCGGATGCGAGAGCACCATGTAGGCGGGTAGTTCATCGGTCTCGCTGCCGAGACCGTAGGTGAGCCAGGAGCCGAGGGCGGGTCGGCCAGCGGTGATGCGCCCGGCATTCATGGCGTAGAGTCCCTGGGCGTGATTGCTCACGCCGGAGGTCATGGAGCGCACCAGCGTGATCTCATCGGCCACCTGGCTGAGGCTCGGTAGCAGTTCACTGAGTTCCATACCGCATTGGCCGTGTTTTTTGAACTTCCATGGCGAGCCAAAGCACTTCGAGGAGGCCTGGGCGAGGTTGTCATACTTCACCTCGCCGGGGAATTTCTGGCCGTGATACTTCGTGAGCATTGGTTTCGGGTCGAAGAGGTCCATCTGGGAGGGACCGCCCATCATGAAGAGGGAGATCATGGCCTTCGCCCGTGGCTCGAAGTGCGGCTTTTTCGGCAGCAGGTCGTAGCGAACCTCGCCAAAGCTCTCCGGCTTCACCGGAGCACCCAGCAGGCCGTCCTTTTCCAGCAGCGAGGCCAAAGCGAGCGTGCCGAGGCCAAAGCCATTGGCATGCAGAAAGTGACGACGGGAGCAAAAACGAGCGGAGGACATGACGGGGGCGATTTCATACGGCCCCGCGGCGGACAATCTCACAGCCCATCACCCATGCGGCTGTTACTCATGAAATGAGAAACGGGTGATGGTTTCTAACGCGAATCCAAGCCAAAAGATGACGAATGGCCGCGAATAGGATCGAAAAGAGAAATTTGCGGCCATTCGCGTGTCATTCTTTTTCATTCGCGTTCAGAATGAACCGGTTCTCGCAGATTTTGGATGGCTTCGAGTATTCATTTCGCACTCGAAGGGGATGTAAGCTGGGATTTTGGCACATAAGCCCCGCCGCATCACCCCGCCGCGGCTCTGTGCTTGCCGTTTTGGCTTTCATCGCCTATTCCTCGCGCCCCTATGCCCATCCCCGCTGAATTCCCCGGAGTCACCGCCGTCGCCAAAGCGAATGTCTATTTCGACGGCAAAGTCGTCAGCCACACCATCCTGTTCCAGGATGGCAGCAAGAAGACCCTCGGTCTGATTTATCCCGGTGATTTCCATTTCGGCACCGCCAAGGCCGAACGCATGGAAATCGTGGCCGGTGACTGCGTGGTGAAGCTGGATGGTAGCGATGCCAAAACGAGCTACACCGGCGGCCAATATTTCGACGTGCCTGCCAACAGCGGTTTCGACATCTCCGTGTCCGGCGGCATCTGCGAGTACATCTGCTCGTTCCTTGATTGAGGCCACCCGAGCCGGTAAAAAAGCCCGGCTTGCAACTCCTGCGGCGTGCTCGCATACTTCCATCATGCTCGTCACCTCCCTGCCGCCGCACAGCCCGCCGCTCATGCGCATCTCCTGTGATCGCTATCACGAGATGATCGCCAGCGGAGGCCTTCGCGAGGACGACCGCATCGAGTTGATCAACGGTTACCTCGTCACGAAAATGTCCATCGGATCACGCCACAGCTCCGTTCTGTCTAAACTGGAACGATTCCTCCATCGCATCATCCGGGACGATTTAATCGTTCGGGGACAAAACCCCGTCACCATCCACGAGTACTCCGAGCCGGAGCCGGATGTCGTCGTGGCCAAGTTTCGCGAGGATTTCTATGCGGACCGCCATCCCTACCCGGAGGACATTTTGCTCGTCATCGAGGTGGCGGATACCAGCCTCGCCTTTGATCGCGAGGCGAAAATTCCTCTTTACGCGTCCTGCGGCATTCCCGAGTCCTGGTTGGTGGATTTGATCCATCATGAGATCCACGTCTTCCGCCGACCGGACGGCGCGGCGTATCAAGAAACGGTCGTCTTCCGCTCGGGCGATCTCCTGCCGGTGCCTGGAAGCACGGAAACCCTGGCGGTGGCCGAACTTGGTCTGTGATTCGGTCCTACGATGCCCTTCCGTGAAACACTCCTCAATCTCGCCATCACTGCGGTGCTGGTGCTGATCATCACGCTGGTGGCCATCCTGCTGAAGGAAAGCCGCCCAGTGCCGGTGGC
>CALSBJ010000059.1:0-44166 GCA_943373155.1 Akkermansia muciniphila
AGCGATGGACACGATCGGCCTGGCGGCGAATGGCGCGACGGCGGTGGTGCAGGGCTATGGCAACGTGGGTGCCATCGCCGCGAGCACGATGGCTCGCCAAGGCATCAAGATCCTCGCGGTGAGCGATGCGTTTGGAGGTCTCTACAACGCCAAGGGCATCGATCTTCAAAAGCTGGACGAGCACGTGGCCAAAACACGCAGCGTGGTGGGCTTTGAGGGCGCGGAGGCGATCTCGAATGAGCAGCTTCTCCTGACGCCCTGCGATATCCTCGTGCCTGCGGCCCTCGAACGGCAGATCACGGCGGAGAACGCGGCGAAGATTCAGTGTCGCATCCTCGCCGAAGGTGCGAACGGGCCCACGACGCCGGAGGCGGATGCGATCATCGCCCAACGCCCGGAGATTTTCCTGATCCCGGACATTCTCTGCAATGCCGGTGGCGTGGTGGTGAGCTACTTCGAATGGGTGCAGGATCTCCAGAGTTTCTTCTGGGATGAAGGCGAGGTGATGAGCAAGCTCTACCGCATCCTGGAGCAATCCTTCGTGCAGACGGTGAACTTTGCCAAAAAGCGCGGCGTAAGCATGCGCCTCGCGGCGCTGAGCCTGGGCATCCAGAGGGTGCATGAGGCGAAGCAGATGCGCGGCCTGTTCCCGTGAGGTGATCAACCTTCCATGATGTAGCTGGCAGCCAGTTTCTGGAAGCGGTCGATCTCGTGGGAGGTTTTTGCCTCATCCCAACCCAACTCTGAAGCAAGCAGATGTCCCACGCGAGGTGCGGCGGACATGCTCGCTTGCGCATCAAGCAGCAGGCTGCGGCTGCGTCTGGCGAGCACATCGCCCACCGTCCGTGCCATTTCGTGGCGAGCATGGAAAATGACTTCCGCACAGGTGAGATCGAGCTTGGGATGCACTTTGCCGCTCCATTCGGGCTCGCGTCTGATGAGGTCACGAATCTCCGCCGCATCGCTGCCATAGACGGCGAGCGGGTCATGGGCTTCGAGAATCGTTTCCGAACCGTGAATGCGCAGATCGTGGGTGACGCAGCGCCTTGCTCCAATGCCGCCGATGAGCTCGGCATGATCGATCACATCCTCCGCCATGCGACGGTAGGTCGTCCACTTGCCGCCGGTGATGGTGATGAGACCGGAATCGGAGACGAGGATGGTGTGATCTCGTGAAAGTGCGGCGGTGCTTCCTGCTTCCTTCGATGCCACCAGCGGCCGGAGGCCTGCGAACATGCTCAGCACATCACAGGGCCTCGGATCACGCGTGAGGTAGCGTGCAGCATGCGTCATGAGGAACTCGATTTCATCCGGCAGTGGTCGTGGTTCGAGGGTGGCATGATGCACTGGTGTGTCGGTGGTGCCGATGACGACGCGTCCATGCCAAGGCACAGCAAACAACACGCGACCATCATCGGTCTTTGGAATCATGATGGCGGATTCCGATGGCATGAACTCGCGTGGCAGCACGAGATGCATGCCCTGACTGGGTGAAACAATGTTGGCCGCTTGAGCCTCGTCCATGCGACGCACGTCATCGACGAAGACACCGGTGGCATTGATGATGCAGCGAGCGCGGATTTCATGCTGACTACCGCTTTCCACACACTCAGCGAGGAGGCCGGTGACGTGATCTTTTTCCTTCATCAGACCCGAGCAGCGTGTGTGATTGAGCAAGATGCCACCATGATTCACGGCGGTGCGAGCGAGATGAATGGCGAGACGCGCATCATCGAACTGACCATCATGATAAACAATACCGCCATCAAGGCCCTGCGTTTCTAAAGTTGGCAGACTCTCGATGATCTCCTCACGCGTGAGATAACGCGAAGGCTGCAAGCCGAGCTGGCCGGCGAGCGCATCATACATTTTCAATCCAATGCCGTAGAAGGGGCCTTCCCACCAATGATAGCTCGGGATGATGAAGGGCAGGCTATGCACGAGATGCGGCGCATTGCGAACAAGCAGGCCACGCTCACGAAGCGCCTCGAGCACGAGGGAGACATTGCCTTGCTTTAAATAGCGCACGCCGCCGTGGACGAGCTTGGTGCTGCGGCTGGAGGTGCCTTTGGCAAAATCGGATTGCTCGACGAGCACCACGGAGTGTCCACGGGAGGCGGCATCCACCGCCGCGCCGAGGCCGGTGGCTCCGCCGCCGATAATGGCGACGTCAAAAGGGCCGTTTTGGGCTTTTAGCCGGGAAAAGAGGGTTTCGCGGTTCATTTGACGGACTTTAGGCTGGTTTGAGCCAGTCTGTCACCGTTCAAAACGAGGTGGTGACGGTTCGGAAACTCTCCTTGACGCTCTTTCAGGGGGTTTTAATCTCCGGCTGCCTGAATTCCGTATATGGCTTGGCTTTTTGTGATTCTTAAAAAAACTGTAAAAAGCTGATGCCCGATCGCCTTTCAGATATGCGACTTTCCCTCACCCTTTTTTATCATTCCCAATTTATCTCCCAATGTTCGGCAAACTTTTTGGATTCGTAGCTAGCGATATCGGTATCGATCTCGGCACAGCAAACACTCTCGTCTATGTCAAAGATCACGGCATCGTCCTTCGCGAACCTTCTGTTGTGGCGGTGAAAACCGGCACCAACGAAGTGGTGGCGGTCGGCGATGATGCCAAGCGCATGCTTGGCCGCACACCTGGCGGCATCACCGCCATTCGTCCGCTCAAAGATGGCGTCATTGCGGACTTCCGCGTCACGGAGGCCATGCTGCGTCACTTTATCCGCAAGGTTCAAGGCGGACGTCGTCCGATGCGTGGGCCGCGTGTCGTCGTCGCCGTGCCTTCTGGCATTACGGAAGTGGAAAAGCGTGCGGTCAAAGAAAGCGCCGAGCAGGCTGGCGCTCGTGAAGTGTATCTGATCGAAGAACCGATGGCTGCGGCGATCGGCGTGGGTCTGCCGGTGCAGGAAGCTGCCGGTAATATGATCGTCGATATCGGTGGCGGCACGACTGAGGTGGCCATCATCTCTCTGTCCGGCATCGTTTACAGTCGCAGCGTTCGCGTGGCAGGCGATGAGCTTGATGAAGCCATCATCAATTACATGAAGCGTGCGTACAATCTCATGATTGGCGAGCGCACGGCGGAAGAGATCAAGCTGCGCATCGGTTCTGCTTTCCCATTGGGCAAAGAGACCACGATGGAAGTGAAAGGCCGCGACATGGTGGCTGGCCTGCCGAAGACGATCACGATCACCAGCCAAGAAGTGCGTGAAGCGATGCTCGAGCCGCTCAATGCCATCATCGATGCCGTGCGCACGACCTTGGAACGCTGTCCGCCAGAACTTTCTGCCGACCTCGTGGACCGTGGCATCATGCTCGCCGGTGGCGGTGCCTTGCTGCGTGGTCTTGATAAACTGCTTCAGGAAGAAACAGCGCTGCCGGTGCATGTGGCGGAAGATCCGCTCAGTGCCGTGGGCGAGGGCGCGGGCCGCGTGCTCAATGAGCTGGAGTTCCTCCGCAAGGTCAGCACGACGGAAGTTTAATCCGCAGGCCGCGTGACGCGGCGGTTGTCATCGCATCGCGAGGACAAATCTAAAGCGTCATGCCAATTCCAACCAGGCCATGAAGAAACTCAACCTCATCGCGCTCCTGATCTTTCTCGCAGGGCTGGTGTCCATCTTCACGCTGGACACGCCCACGACGCGTGAGATCCAGGGAAAAGTGCTGGGCCTTTTCTCGCCCTTCATTCATTCGAGTGCGGCCATCGAGCAAGCCGCCTCGAATGTGATGTCTCCACCGCTCGATCCGAAAGCGGTCAAACGCGACAACGACGATCTGCGTGTGCAGGTTGAGCGGCTGCGCATCATCCAGCAGAAGTACAACCAGATCATCGAGGAGAACTCCAAGCTGCGCCAGCTCATCGAGTTCAAGCAGTCCTCTCCCTTTAAGATGACGGCGGCCAAGGTCATCCGTCGTAATGCGAGCACTTGGTGGAATAGCCTCATCATCGACAAAGGCTCACTCGATGGCATTGGCACGGATAGCCCCGTGATTACTTCTGTGGGGCTTGTGGGAAAGACCTCCACGCTGGCTCCACACATGGCGAAGGTGATTCTGCTCACCGATGAACTCTGCCGAGTCTCCGCACGCATCGAGAGCACTCTGGAGCAGGGAATTCTTTCGGGTGAACGTGCCGCACTCGACATCAAGCCGGATCTACGTCTGCGCTTTCTCAGTTTGAACGCGGTCATCAATGCCGGTGCCAGTGTGTACTCCACGGGCGAAGGTGGCGTCTTCCCCAAAGATCTTCTTCTGGGCCGTGTGAAGCGTTTTGAGAACAAGGAAATCACGGGTGAGGCGATCATCGAGCCCGCAGTCGATTTTTCGACCATCGAACACGTCTTCGTCATCGAGATGCAAAGCGTGGTCACTCCCGAGGTGCCTGCGGCGATTCCGGTCAACATCACCAAGCCCTGAGCTGCCATGCTGTTCCATCCAATCGTCTTCATCCTGCTGTTGCTGAGCTTTCTCGTTCAGGAGTTCATTCCCGGATTGGAGATCGCTCAGTTTGCCACGCTTTTCCTGCCAGCGGTGTTCTTCTTCGCTTCATCCGTGGCAGTTCCTTTTCCCGTGATGCTCCTCCTCGCCTTCTGCACGGGCTTCCTCTGGGATGCGCGGCATCTGCCTGGCGTGAGTGAGGCGATGAGTGGTGGGTTGGATGTCTTTGGTGAGGATAGCGGCGCGGAGTTTTCCGCCTCAATGGCGCTGCCATTCGGACTCTCCATCGCCATCTTCGGGATGCTCGGCACCTTGATGCAGGGTATTCGTCCTTTGTTCAAACGCGGCCGTCTGGAGCTGCCTGTGCTCATGGTGGGTGCAGTGACTTTTTCGTGGCTGCTATTGCAATACATCGTCATGACCTTTTTGCGAGGCAGCTTGGAGTTCCAACCCATGGTGTGGACCAAGATGGTCACGGACACCATGCTCGCGATGCTCGCTGCGCCGCTCATTTTCCTGCTGCTCTATTCGCTCGCCCGCCTGTCGAGCTATGAGATCAAATACGAAGGCCTGAGGTATCGTTTCGATGGTCGTTAAATACCAATTCCGCCTCTACATCTTTGCGCTCGCCGTGCTCGGCGGGTTCGCATTGCTATCGTATCGTCTGTGGTCGCTCCAGATCATGAAGAAGGAGGAGTTTGCGAAAATGATTCCAGGGGCCAAGGAAGAACGTGCCCGCATTCCTGGCCCTCGCGGCGAGATCAAGGACCGCAATGGCATCACGCTGGCCGCGAACAAGGCAACCTTCGAAGTGCGTGTGAACTTGGCGGAGGTGGTGGATGAGTATAAACGCCTCAATAGCGGCAACACGCCCAAGCGTGTGTTCATGAAGCCGGATAGCAACAAGATCACTCGCGAGGTGCAGGAGACGGATATCGTTACCATCTTTGGCGAAATCATTGAGCCGCATCTTCAGCGCCTCGGCGTGGAGCGAAAGTATGCCACCGAGGTGGATCGCGAGGCGGAGAGTGAGGGGATGCGCATTCATTATCGCACCTTTGGTGCCGCCGTGCCGTGGGTGTATCGTGACAACCTGACCTTCGCCGAGTTCAGTCAGATCGCGGAACATAATCTAGGCTTGCCAGGCGTCAGCGTGGATGAGCGTGCCTCGCGTGTCTATCCGAAGGGTTCGCTGGCTTGCCATATTCTCGGTTATGTGAGCCTTCCCGACGACCAGCGGTCTTCAGCAGAAGATCGCAAAGGATGGAACTACTTCGTGCCGGATGAATACGGCGTGGCGGGTGTGGAGAAGAGTTTTGACGATCACCTTCGCGGCAAGCCTGGCGTGCGCACGATGCAAAAAGACCGCCGAGGCCGCATGGTGGGGGAAAAGAGCTACGAACCACCTCACAAAGGCAACGACGTCTACTTAACGCTCGATGCCCGCATGCAGGTGGTGGCTGAAAAAGCTCTTCGCGATGCCAAAGTGGGCCGTGGAGCCGTGGCGCTCATCGAAGTGAATTCTGGTGAGGTCTTTGCCCTCGCTTCGGTGCCCTCCTACGATCCCAATAAATTCATCCCCAGTATCAGCCAGGCCGATTGGGATGCGCTCAACGAAAATAAAACCAATCCACTGATGAATCGTGCCGTGCGCGGTTTTACCCCTGGCTCCACCTTTAAGATCCCGATCTCCTTTGCCGGCTGCCTCGCGGGCATCCAGATGAATGCCTACAACTGCTCCGGCTCCGTTACCTATGGCTCGAACAGCATGCAGTGCTGGATTCAGCGACAGGGTGGGGGTTCCCACGGCACGCTGCGCCTCAGCGATGCCATCATGAAGTCCTGCAACTGCTTCTTCTACAAATACGGCAATGACGCCAAGATCAGCCGCATCACGGAGATCGGACGCATGCTTGGCGTGGGCGAGCGCACAGGCATCGAGCTCGACGATGAAAGCGGTGGCATCTTGCCGAATCCCGAATGGTTGCGTGCCAATAGCCCGAACGAGCGCTGGAGCGATGGCTATACCGCGAACGTCTCCATCGGCCAGGGCAGCGTGCTCGCCACGCCGCTGCAAATGGCCTCCGTCACCGCCACGGTGGCGAATGGCGGTAAATCGTGGAAACCGCACCTTTTGAAGCGTGTCATGGATGGTGACAAAGCCGTTCTCGAAAATCAGCCCAGCATCCGTGCCGATCTTTCCACCAAGGTAAAGCCCGTCGAGATCGAGGTGATTCGCAAAGGCATGTGGAAGGTGGTGAATGATCCCGGCGGGACCGGTAAATCTGCTCGCATTCCCGGCATCGAAGTGGCCGGAAAGACCGGCACCGCTCAGAACTGGCGCCGCGATGAGCGAAACGTGAAGGTCGATGACAACCACACCTGGTTCATCAGCTTTGCACCCTATGAAAATCCGCGTTTTGCCTGTGCGGTGCTCGTTCAGAACGGCAAATCGGGTGGTGGCTGTGCCGCGCCGGTGGCTCGTCGGGTGCTGGAGCAGTGCCTCGCTCTCGATAACGGTAGCTTCCAGCTCGCCGTCGATCCCATGCCGCCTGCGGAAGGCCATTTCCGACATATTTCCTCGGTCGAATACGCCGATGCGGCGGTGCCAGTGGCACCGGGCACGGATGACGACGGCGATACAGGCGCGGGTGCGCCCGTTCGCGAGGCGAGCGATGAACCGTCCCCGCGCAAAAGCGCCCGGCCGAACATCAACCGCCAGTCCGGCTCCTCCAGATCCGGTGCCGCTACCTCCAGCACGAATGTTCCGAAAGCCGTTCCAGTGAGCAGGCCAGGGATATTCAGCCGGGGAGGCGCATCTCAACCTCAACCCGCTCCTTCTGGGGGCGGCCTTTTTCGCAGGCTCTTCAATCGTTGAAGTTCACCCGCTCCTTTCTTCCAACAGCCCTCCTTCTCACCAACCATGGCCCTTACTTTCATTCAGCGCATCCGCGAGTTATTCACCGGCAAAAAAGACATCAAGACTGGCATTCGCCTCGTCATTAACTGCGAAAAACTCGAGAACCGTGTCGCCTTGCTCGACTCCGGTGTTGTCGAAGAATACAACATCGAACGCGTCGGCACCTCCAGCATCATCAACAGCGTCTTTAAAGGTCGCATCCGCAACATCGAGCAGGGCCTCAAAGCCATGTTCATCGATATTGGCCTCGATAAGAACGCCTTCCTCCACTTCTGGGATGCCATCCCCGCCGCTCTCGAAGGCATGGAAGAGGTGAACCGCCGTGGTGCGAAGAAGAAGAAGCGCATCGACAGCAAGGACATCCCCAGCCTCTACCCCGTCGGGTCCGAAATCATGGTGCAGGTCACCAAAGGACCCGTCGGTAACAAAGGCCCGCGGGTCACCACCAATATCTCGCTGGCAGGCCGCCTGCTCGTTTTGATGCCGCTGAACGACACCTGCGGCATTTCACGCAAAATCGAAGATCCGAAGGAGCGTGCACGACTCCGCAAGATTCTCGAAGACATCGATCTCCCCGAAGGCATGGGCGTCATCCTCCGCACCGAGGCCATGGGCAAACGTGCCCGTCACATCATCCGCGACCTGAACATCCTCATCGAGCAATGGAATGACACCGTCGCCGTGCGTGACAATCAACCTGCACCCGTCTGCTGCCTCCAGGAGCCTGATCTCATCGAGCGCACCGTGCGTGACTTCCTCACTGAGGACATCGACGAGGTCGCCTGTGATGATCCCGCCACCGTCGAACGCATGCAAAAGCTTGCCGTGCAGATCTCCAAGCGTGCCAAGCGCCGCATCAACCTCTACCAAGGT
This sequence comes from Akkermansia muciniphila, assembly GCA_943373155.1. GTDB lineage: Bacteria > Verrucomicrobiota > Verrucomicrobiia > Verrucomicrobiales > Verrucomicrobiaceae > Prosthecobacter. Next base: position 8,239 of record CALSBJ010000059.1, read on the forward strand.
CAAACCGCCCTCTTCGAGCACTACGGCATTCAGAAGCAGATCGACAACGCGTTCTACCGCCAGGTGTGGCTCCCATGCGGCGGCTACATCGTGATCGACCAGACGGAAGCTCTCGTGGCCATCGACGTGAATACTGGCCGCAACAAAGGTCAGAAGGATCAGGACAAGCTCCTCACCGAAACGAATCTCGAAGCCGCTGCCGAGGTGGCCCGCCAGCTTCGCCTTCGCAACATGGGCGGCCTCATCGTTGTCGATTTCATCGACATGAAGCACCGCAAGGACCAGCAGGCCGTTTACAAGGCCATGCTGCAGCACCTGAAGCGTGACAAAGCCAAGACGCAGGTCACTCAGATCAGCCCTTTCGGCCTCATGGAGATGACACGCCAGCGTCTCAACGAATCGCTCGGCACCACGCTTTACGAACCCTGCCCGTATTGCAAAGGCCATGGTCAGGTCAAAACGCCCATCACCATGTCCGTCGAGCTTCAGCGCCGCCTCAGCGCCGTGCTCGGTCGCATGCCGGAGGCTGACCGCGGTATCCTCGTCGTCGTGCATCCGGATGTCATGCAGCGTCTCAAGACCGAGGATGGCGAGCACCTCGTGGCGCTGGAGCGCAAATACGGCGCTCGCCTTACCTTCCGCACGGACCCCTCCTTCCATCGCGAGCACTTCACCCTCGCGAACGCCCAGAACGGCGAGGAGATCAAGAACTGAGGAGACTCGGACGGTCGGTGGCTCACTTCTTCAGCTTCTCTACGATGAAGCCGAAGAGGTCAGGCCACCGCATATGCCCGTAGTCGTTGTTGTAATTGATCTCGTGCTCGATGCCTGTGGCTTTGAGCCTTTCCGCAATGCCCGCCCCGTAGTTTCCGCTATGTGGCGGGTCTTTGTAGGGCTGGCCGAGATTCGGTGGGTTGTCGTAGAAAAGCAGGACGGGCGGATCATCCGGGCTCGCCAGCGCATACGGCGAGAATTTTTCGATCCATGGAAGCAGTGAATCTCGCTTCGCGATGAATTCATCCATGCTCGGCAGCCCGAAAGCATGATTGCCATAGGCGTTGTTGGGAATCCACACCTGCATCTGCGCCGGATCGAGCGTGGTCTGTGACACAAAAGCCATCACGCAGCGCAGTCGCGTGGACTCACGCGACACTGGATCAGCGCTCTTTGCTTCTGCCATGTCAGGAAAAAAGGCCAGCCAAAGCGCCGTGAAGCCGCCTGCCGAGCCTCCGCAGCCTCCGATGCGTTCTTTGTCGATACGCCATTCGTCTGCTTTGCTTCGCACAAACTGCAAAGCCCTCGCGGCATCCTCGAGACAGGCTTTCACCGGTGGATCGATCTTTGCCGCCAGCGCCTCCTGAATAAGGCGATAGTTGATCGAGGCCACCGAGATGCCGTTTTCGAGGCACTTGGCGAGGAAATCCGGATTCGCCTTGTCGCCCGTCATCCATCCGCCGCCATGGATGAAGAACAACAGCGGCGTTTTCGGCTGCTCCGCCTTCGCCTGCCAGAAATCCAGCACCTGCTTTGGATGCGGACCGTAGGGCACGTCGCGGTGCGTGGGTGTGATAGCCTGGGCGAATGCTGAGGCAGCGAAGGAGACGAAAACGAAAAGGAAGCTCAGGCGGAACATGCGCTTGCGTCATGCTTCACCGCCTGATGAAGGTCAATCATCCAAGTGAGACGAAGCAGTCAGCGACACGATCGTCACTTCGCTGCTGTGGTTGGTGCGGCAGTCTTCACGCTCACACGAATGGGCTGGGAGATGAGGATTTCGACGGTGTCGGTGGGATTCGCAGCGGTGGTGACGGCCTTCATCTTGTTCGTGGCGGCGGTCATGGCGGCCTCGGCCTGCTTCTTTTTCACGGGGTCGGTCGCTGCGGCGGAGACTTCTTGTGCGGCCTTCTTCTGCTCGGCTTCCGCCAAAGGCACCGCAGCCGGGTTGTAGCGGTATTTGCAGATGCCGAGGCTTTGCAAAGCGAAGGTGTAATCCCCCGGCGCGATCTTTAATTCAGCGAGATTCAGCACCAGTTCGTGCGTGGCGGCCTTCAGTGGGATGTCGAACTCCTTGATGGCGCTAAAGCCCTCGCCGTAGGCCTTCACCTTGATCGAGGTGCCGTTGAATTCGTTTCGCCACGCGAGCTTGAGCGGGATCTTCAGCGTTTCGCCTGCTTTGGCCTCAAAGACCTTGTTTTCAGCGAGGGTGATCGAAAGGGGCGCTTGCTCGGAATCGGTCACAGACACGGGAACGTCGGCCATGAGGCGCGGCGCAGGGATTTCGCCCTTCGCGTCCTTCACCGGCCATTCCATGCTGGCAACACGCACGGGCCGCAGGACCTCTTTGCCACCGATGACGGCTTTACCGATGATTTTACCGAGCGAAAAGCCGCGCGGGGCTTTTTCATCCGCCGTGAGGATGAGGTGGCCGTAGGTCTTGCCTTTGCCGATTTTCAAACCCGCGGCGCTGACGCCTGCTGGCAGGCCTTCCATGCTGATCTCAATCTCGCCATCGAAGCCATCGCGGCGCTGCACGGCGACTTCAAAGGCACGCGAGTCACCCTGACGCAGCGCCATCGGCTTGGAAAGAGAAGCGCGGTCTCCATTGCGCAGCGTCATGTGCACGGCCCAGGCGGCGAGGGCGAAGTCTGGTGCCGCTTGGCGAACGAGGAGTCGGTAGATGTTGTGCGGATCGCTGCGGGTGCCGCCGAAGAGATCACGCACTTGGATTCGGTAAGCGCCGTCTTCTTTGACTTCAAATTTGCCGAGCACGTCCGGCGAACCGGCATCGTAAGGCGGGCCGTCGTAGCTGTAGCCGTTGCTCGTGACCTTCATCGGCGGGGCGATGTCGTAGAGCTCGGCCACATCGGTGAATTTGCCGTCCTTCACCTGCTGCACGAGCACGAAGGGATCGGTGTTCCGCCCGAGACGCTCGCTGGCGACCTCCACCCACCACGTTTCGCCTTTTTTGGCGGTGAACTCATAGGTATCCACATCCGCCGCGGGATAAAAAGCCCCGCTGATGTCGCAGGGCAGGGTGATCTTGTTTTGTGGCTCGGTTTCCTTCGTTGGAGCCGCGGCCGCGAGTCCCACCGGCGGCCAGGACATGGCGCTGACGGTTTGCGTCTGCGGTTGCGGCTCGGCGGGGCCTTTTTGCAAAGCGAGTCGATAAAAATGCCTCTCGCCGCCCTGGTAGGTGAGGTCGCTCACCTTGATGACGAACGTGCCATCGGCCGGTGGCGTGAAGTCGATCACGCCGCCCGTGCGGTTCACCTTGAGATCCGCGCCTTTGCTATCTGCGAGGATGAGCACCGGCGTGAGCCGCGAGTCGATCCCGACCGCCGCGCAGTCGATGGACACCGCCTGGCCCTTCACGCCCTGGAAGGAATAGAAATCCACCGCCCGCTTCGTCATCGTCGCGTTGCAGATCGAACCAATGGCGAGCGGCAGGGCCGTTTCGAGCGTGTTGTTCGCCTTGGTTCGCACGATTTCGGGCAGCTTGTTCACCGAAAAGGCCCGCACCGACGACACACCGAGCCGCGACATCACCCGCGCATCATAAACACCCACCGACGCATCCGCCGCGATGCTCACCGTGAATTTATTGGTGGCACCCGCGACCGGCTTCGCGGTGATTTTCGGCGTGGAGAAGGCCAGTTCGGTCACCTCTTCGATGTTTTCGCCCGTGAGCGTCACCTCGACGTTTTGACCCGCCTGACCGCCCATGGGCATCAGAGTAAGCAAACGCGGCAGCGGTAGCGTGACCTGCTGAGCGAGTGCCGAGGCGGAAAGGAGAGCGAGTAGGCAAAAGAGACGCGGAGACATGACCGCAAACCTACGCTGGCAAAAACGCGTTCTGTGCAAGCTGCCCAAGCAAACTTCTCCAGATTTTTGGGCAGCCAAAACCTAGTTTGAACAGCAGGGTGTGTGCCTTGGGCACCCAAAAAAGGAAGGCGGTCTAAATTTGGCGTCTCTCAAATTTGATTGGCAAGAAGGCGGTTTTTCCGCAGAAATAATTTTTTCGTCGTGGAACCCTCGGAAATGCGAGGGGAAACGATTTCTTGCCCCTATTGGTGGGATTTTTTTCTGGTCAAAGCACAACATCTTGTGCAACATGGCCGTCACGGCACGGACATATAGTATTTATAGACTTCGCTGCCTACTCTCTCGTTTTCCCCGTTTCTCCACTTATTCACACCCCCAAACCCAGCATTTAAGGTCATGGAAAAGACATACAAGATTGGCAACCGTGAGTTTCCTCTCGATCACGATAAAGCCGAGGCCGCTTTCGCGGACAAGAGGGTCATCAATGGTCGCAAAAGCATGACCTTTAACCTTCTCCCGCTGAAGTATCAGTGGGCTTATGATCTCTATCGCGTCATGAAGGCCAACCATTGGGAGCCTGAGGACATCCAGATGCAAAAGGACGTGGAGCAGTGGCGCTCCAACGAGATCACGCAGAACGAGCGCTGGATCATCATGATGGGCATCGGTTACTTCTCCGCTGCCGAAGGCATCGTGGGGGATAACATTCAGCACGTCGTCCGTGAACTGGTGACCGCCCCGGAGCTGAAACTCGTGCTTGGCCGTCATGCCCATGAGGAAAACATCCACGCCGACTCCTTGCTCTACATGATTTCTTCCCTCGGGATCAATCCGCATGAGTGCGAGGCCATGTTCGAGCAGATCCCGACGATCGTGGCGAAGAACGAGTTCGTCACCCGCATCTCCCAAAACATGCGTCGGGACATCGACCTCACGAAGCTCGAAAACAAGCAGCTCCTCGCCAAGAACATCTTCATGTTCGGCCAGTGCATGGAGGGCACCCAGTTCTATGGCCTCTTCGGCATGGTGCTCAGCCTTTATCGCCAGAACAAGTTTCCCGGCATCGGCCAGATGTTCCGCTACACCCTCCGGGATGAGTCGAACCACATCGAAGTCTTCCGCAATCTATTCATGGACCTCGTTGAGGAGAATCCCGACCTGTGGACCGGCGAATTCCGCGAGGAACTCGTCAACATCATGCGCGAAGCCGTCGCTCTGGAAAAGAATTTCATCCGCGACTGCCTGCCTGTGAATGCCGTGGGTCTCAGCTCGGCCGAATTCGAGCAGTACATCGAATTCATCGCCGATCGCCGCCTGGCCGGCTGCGGTCTTCCCGCCCTCAACCCCGGCGTCTCCAATCCTCTCCCCTGGCTGGCGGAGATGATGGACGTCCGCAAGGAGCAGAATTTCTTCGAAGGTAAGGTCACCGATTACCAAAAGGCCTCCGCGCTCGTCCAGTCCTCCGACGACGATCTGTAACCCCTTTTTGTGAACAACCTGACCAACAAGAAAGAATAACTTTCGCTGGAGTAAGACGCACCCGTTTCGCATCCTCCCGGTCCCCGATTTTCCCCGCTCCCTCAACGTCAAACCAACAGCCCACTCCTCCTCCCGCCATGATCGCCTCCCTGCTGCAAGAGGACAAAGTCCTCAAGAAAGTCACCCAAACGCCGAAAGACCAGAAGCCCGCTTTTAAATGGAGTGCCTTGTCTGTCGCCAGTTCCATTGGGGAGACTCTTCCCGCGTCCATCAAGGTCAACGTCGGCGGTGCCGAGCGTGATTTCGACGCCGAGGAGATCGCAGACACCGTTGGCAGCGCCTTGGCGGATCTCTTTCTCGCCCGTCAAAAGGAAGGGGACATCTACACCGAGCACAATCAGCAGCTCGTGCAGAAGATCTCGCGGGCGGTCACGGAGGAAATTTATCAGCGCACGGCCCAGCTTGCTGAAGGGAGCGGCAAATCGGCCAATCTCAACGCCAAGGACATCTATCACTGCATCGAGCGGGCACTTATCCATCACAACGCCCACGACGTCGCCCGCACGCTCGCGGAAAAGCGCAAGCGTGCCTCCGCCTACGATCCCTTCGCCGATTCCACCCCTCAGCCGCTCATCGTGAATACCAAAGTCATCCGTCGCAGCGGCCAGCTCGTGCCGTGGAACCACAACAAGATCGAGATCGCCGTCCGCAAGGCCTTCCTCTCCATGGAGCTCGATTCCTCCCCGGCCGTCCAGGTCGCCGAGACCGTGAGCCGCGCCATCGCCGAGGAAAACAAGCAGTTCATTCACATCGAGGACGTGCAAAACCTTGTCGAGGAAGAGCTCATGAAGCAGGGCTTCTTCAAAGTCGCTCGCGCCTATATCCAGTACCGTGCCCTCCGCACGAACATGCGTGAGGACGACGAGCAGCAGGCCGCCGTCGCCAATGAAATTGAGAGCCAGGACCAGCAGGCCCTCATCCTCGTGAAGACCGCCGATGGCAATTCCTTCCTCTGGGACGGCGCCGATCTGAAGAAGCGCATCGACTTCGCCATGCTCGGCCTCGATTTGTGCCTCACCCGTGCCGAGATCGAGATGGAGCTCCGTCGCTCGCTCAATTCCGACATCACGCTCGATCACCTCAAGCAGACCATCACGCTCAATGCCAAGACGCTGATGCAAAAGGACGCCGACTTCACGAAGTTCGCCGCCCGCATCCTGCTCAGCTACATCTACGAGGAAGTCCTCGGTTGGGACATCGTCCGCGATGGCATCGAGGCCCTGCGTGACTTCCACCGCCGCACCTTCCGCCGCAACCTCGCCCGTGGTGTCGAGATCGACCGTTACAATCCCCGCCTGCTTCAGTTCGACCTCGACAAGCTCGCCGATGCCCTCGATCCCGCCGCCGATCTCGATTTCGACTTCCTCGGCATCCAGACCCTCTACGACCGCTACCTCATCGTCGATAAGAAGGTCAAGCCCGCCAAGCGCCTCGAAACGCCCCAGCTCTTCTGGATGCGTGTGGCCATGGGCCTCAACGTCGGCGAACGCGATGGCAATCCCGAGGACAAGATCATCTCCATTTACAAGCTCTACAAAGGCCGCCGCTTCTGCTCCAGCACGCCCACGCTCTTCAATAGCGGCACCCTGCACAGCCAGCTCTCCTCCTGCTACCTCTACAAGGTGGATGACAGCATCGAGTCCATCATGATCCGCGGCATCGCCGAAAACGCCTTCCTCTCCAAGTGGGCCGGCGGCCTCGGTGGCTCGTGGACCAGCGTCCGTGGCACCGGCGGCTACATCAAAGGCACCAATGGCGAATCCCAAGGCGTCATTCCCTTCCTCAAGCTTCACAACGACCAGCTCATCGCCGTCAATCAGGGCGGCAAGCGCCGTGGCTCCGGCTGCGCCTACCTCGAAGTCTGGCACAACGACATCGAGGACTTCCTCCAGCTCCGCATCAACACCGGTGACGAGCGCCGTCGCACCCACGATCTCAACACCGCCAACTGGATTCCGGATCTCTTCATGAAGCGCCTGGAGGCCCGTGAAAGCTGGACCCTCTTCCGTGCCAACGAAGTCTCTGATCTCCACGATCTCTACGGCTCCGCCTTTGAAAAGCGCTACGCCGAATACGAAGCTCTCGCCAAATCCACCGGCAAGATCTTCTCCAAAGAAATCCCCGCCGTCGATCTCTGGAAGCTCATGCTCAAGGCCATCTTCGAGACTGGTCATCCTTGGATCACCTTCAAAGATCCCTGCAACGTCCGCAGTCCGCAGGACCATGTCGGCGTCATCCACAGCTCCAATCTCTGCACCGAGATCACGCTCAATACCTCCGCCGATGAAACCGCCGTCTGCAATCTCGGCTCCGTCCTCATCGACAACCACCTTGATGACGCTGGTAACATCGATCACGCCAAGCTCCGCGAGACCATCCGCAGCGCCGTCCGCGCCCTCGACAACGTGATCGACATCAATTTCTACCCCACCGAGGCCGCCAAGACCTCCAACACCCGCCACCGCCCCATCGGCCTCGGCGTCATGGGCTTGCAGTATGCCCTCTACCGAAAAGGCATCCCCTTCGCGTCGAAGGAAGCCGTCGATTTCAACGACGAGATGATGGAAGCCATCGCCTACTACGCCTACGAAGCCTCCAGTGATCTCGCCGCCGAGCGTGGCCAGTATTCCAGCTACAAGGGCAGCAAGTGGGATCGTGGTCTCATGCCGCAGGATACCCTCGACCTCCTCGCCAAAGAACGCGGCCAGGAAGTCGATGTCCCTCGCGGCGGCAAGATGGATTGGTCCGCCCTTCGTGCGAAGATCGCCAAGCAGGGCATGCGCAATAGCAACGTCCTCGCCATCGCGCCGACGGCCACCATCTCGAACATCATGGGCTCCAGCCCCTGCATCGAGCCCCTGCTCAGCAACATGCTCGTGAAGGCCAATCTCTCTGGCGACTTCATGCTCCTCAATCCCTTCCTCATCCGCGACCTCAAAAAACGCGGCCTGTGGACCGCCGACATCCAGAACAAGCTCAAGTACATGGATGGCGAGATCGAGGCCATTGAAGAAATCCCCGTGGATCTCAAGCGCCGCTACGCCACCGCCTTCAGCATTGATTGGGCCTGGGTCGTCGATGCCGCCGCCCGCCGTCAGAAGTGGATCGATCAAAGCCAGAGCGTGAACCTCTTCTTCGGCAGCACGGAGATGAGCACCCTCAGCCACATGTATCGCGGAGCCTGGCGCAAAGGCCTCAAAACCACCTACTACCTCCGCACCCGCAGCGCCTCGAACATCGAGAAGAGCACCGCCGAATTCCAAAAAGAAATCAGCAGCACCGTCATCAACGGAGCCATCGGTGCCAAACGCTACACCGCCGAGGAAGTGCAAGCCTGCTCCATCGAAGCCATGCGAAATGGCGGGACGTGTGAGGCGTGTCAGTAAAACCATCATTATGGCTAAAAGGGCGTCATCAAAACCCACTCCTAAACAGACAGCGCCTGCTTCTACCCAAGAAGCAGAATCTTCTTCAGTAGCATCTAATGTGGTTAATGCCCAAGCTGCTCAACAGCCCAGTGCTTCCAGTTCGGCCCCCGTTCAGGATGATACTCCCGAGAATCGAATTTTCGAAGCGCTTCTTGGTGACAAAGATTCGATGGAATGGAGTAAGATCGAAAAAGTCATCAAGGACAACTTGCCACAGGTTCTGAACAAAAAGCTTTCCGCATGCGCCCTGAATTCAAGCTACAATGTTCTTTTGTTCTTTGATCAAGTGAATTCGATTTGTGAGGATCATGCAGATCGCGTCTATAATGCTGTGTCATCTTTTGCTGAGAAGAAGGACATTCTTCTGATGATTGGCAGTAAAGGCGGAGAAATTGAGCCAGCCTACCTGATCAGTAAAAACTGTCGGTCTAGTTCAAAAGACAAGTTTGTTGTCTGCATTCCGCGGCGAGCCAAGTCTGCTGCCACATTAATCGCACTAGGAGCTGCTGAAATTCACATGGGAGCAATGAGCGAACTGGGGCCGATTGATCCTCAGTTGGGGCAACTACCGGCCTTAGCAATGAACAACGCCTTAGATACGATCGCAACATTGGTTTCGGAGCACCCAAAAAGTTCTGACATGTTTGCGAAATACCTCGAGAGTCAGCTCGATCTTAGGGTTTTAGGCTATTTCAAACGTATCAACGAATCTGCAAAGCAGTACGCCGCGCGTCTTCTTGCCGGAAAAGCTGTTGGCAAAAACTTTACCCCAGAAAGCTTAGCTCAGCACTTGGTTGATCATTACAACGACCACAGCTTTGTGATTGATAACGAAGAAGCGCTTCGCTTGTTTGGCGATGAAATTGTCCGTTGTCATTCGTCAGAGTATCTGATTTCCAGTGAGGTTGAAAAGTTTACTCGTTTGATCTCAAACCTTTGTCGTTGGCTTCACAAGAAAGAAATTACCTTTGTTGGCTCCATTGACGACTGTTTGAAGGTTAAAGATTGCAAAAAAGATTAGTCTGATCGTGCCATGAGGTGGTTCGCCGAGGCTCGGCACCCTTGGGCTTCACGCCGGAACCGCGTGGCGGTTCGATGAGCCGAATCGCGTGGATCGGCACGACAGGCCATCCCAAGCCCAACGGGCTTGCGTCCTGCAGCCCCGGAGTGCCGAGCGCCAGCGAGCGCTCTCCGGGGATCTCGCATCCGCCCCTCGATTTTCGCCTTGGAGCGAACCCCATCGAGGTTCCGTCAAGCGCATGGTCACACGGGATTGCATCGCTGCGAAAGGTGGCTTTAGCTCCCCGAGCATGGCGGCAGCAACCGCTGTGGTCCTCTCACTCCATCTTTCTCCATTCCATGTTCCATTCCACCTCGCTGGCCCTGCTGCTTGTGGCTCCGATGCTCCACGCTCAAACCACCTGGACCACCAGCAATCCTGCCGGCAACACCTTGGCCCGTGATTGGGTGGCCATGACCTCCACGAGCGACAAGCGAGTCGTGATCAGCAAACAAAACCTGTTTGTCTCTGGTAAGTCGGATTCAACATGGACGCAAAAGAGCTGGCTGAACACGGACGAAACCAGCTCCCTGGCACTTACCGATGTGGATGGCAGCACCGACACCAAGACGCTGATCCTCTGCCAAGGCTTTGCAGGCAAAGTGCGCCTTTCCAAGGATTCCGGTGACTCGTGGACATCGGTCGATTCGCTTGGCAGCAAGGACTGGAAATTCGTCTCGTCCAGCGCGGACGGCAAGACGCTCACGGCTTACCATGGACTCAAGCTCTGCGTCTCGACGGATTCAGGCAGTTCCTGGACTGAAAAAGGACTCAGCAACATCCCCAGCGCTCCAAAACTGTGGACACCGTGGCTGGCGATGGACGCGGCGGATGACGGCAAAACGCTGGTCGTGGCGACATCGAAAAATCTCTACCTGACCACGGATGCCGGCGGCTCGTGGTCGGGCGTGGGCAATCCGGGGGATCTCGGCAGGAGCCAGTGGCGCTCCGTGGCGATCAACAAGGATGGCTCACGTATTGTGGCGGGTACGCAAGGTGGCAAAGTGTATGTGGGCACGAAGAATGGCAGCACCTGGACTTGGACCTCCACGAGCTTCACCGGCACCTGGGTGGTCGCCTGCTCCAGCGATGGCAAAACCATCGCCGCCGCGAACTACAGTCGCGGCGGCAAAAAAGGGAAGATCCAATGGTCCGACAACGATGGCGTGACGTGGACTGAGCAGGCTCCCCAAGGCTTCTGGACCTGCATCGGGGCCAGCAGCGATGGCAAATTCATGGCGGGCGCACTCGGTGAGGACATCCATCAGAACTAAAGACAAGCCGCGAGGCCGCTCCGAAGGGCCCGCGTGACCTCGCTTCGTGCCTGACGGGACCGCGTGGCGGTCCGAGACCGGGAAGGGGAGGCGGCATCTGATTCCCAAGGGAGCCTCGCCGAGGCTCGGCACCCTTGGGCTGTAGGACGGAACCGCGTGGCCGTTCGATGAGCCACTCTCGTGGATCGACACGACAGGCCATCCCAAGCCCAACGGGCTTGCGTCATGCAGCCCCGGAATGCCGAGCGCCAGCGAGCGCTCTCCGGGGACCTCGCATTCGCCCCAGGATCTCCGCCACCAGGGTTCCGTCAGGCGAATGGCCGCTTGGCCTCGATTCAGTCCGACGAATGCCTCTTTTTGGCAAAATGATGGATGGCAGAATGATTTTCAGAATTCCCAATCATTCTGCCATCCATCATTCTGCCTTCCTTGAGGTGTGAAAAAACAAAAGCCCCATGAGACGGCGTCCCATGGGGCTTGGAAGGCTCCGGGGACCTCGCATTCGCCCCTCTATCTCCGCCTTGGAGCGAACACCGCCGGCCTCCGTCATGCGAATGGCCGCTTGGCCTCGATCCAGTCCGACGTATGCCTGTTTTTGGCAGAATGATGGACGGCAGAATGATTTTCAGAATCCCAATCATTCTGCCATCCATCATTCTGCCTTCCTTGAGGTGTGAAAAAACAAAAGCCCCATGAGACGGTGTCCCATGGGGCTTGGAAGGGGCTTGTTTTACAGCATCTCGGCGACGAAGCCGCGCTCATCGACGAGTTCTTTGTTCGTGGCGGCGATCTTCGACTTGGCGAAGTCGTCCATTTCGTAGCCGGTGATGACTTCGTAGCTGCCGGGCGTGGTGGTGCGCACGGGCATGCCGGCCCAGACGTTCGGATCAAAACCATACAGACCTTCGCTCTTCACGGCGATGCTGTGAATGGCTCCGGGGGTGACGAGCGAGCGAACGTGATCGACGAGCGCATTGGCGGCGGAGGCGGCGGAGGAGGCGCCACGGGCGGCGATGATGGCAGCGCCACGCTTGCCGACGGTTTCGCAGAAGGGGCCTTCGAGCCAGGCTTTGTCGTTGATGACTTCCGCCGCGGGTTTGCCGCCGATGGTGGCATGGGCAAAGGAAGGGAACATGGTGGGACTGTGGTTGCCGTAGATGAAGATGTCCTTCACCTCGGTAAGGTCCACGCCAGCTTTTTGGGCGAGCTGGGTCTGGGCACGGTTTTGATCGAGGCGCACCATGGCGGTGAAGCGATCGGGCGTGAGGCGCTTGGCCTGGGAGGCGGCGATCATGCAGTTGGTGTTCGCCGGATTGCCGACGACGGCGACGCGGGCGTCATCGGCCGCGACGGCGTCGATGATCTGACCTTGGCCAATGAAGATTTTGCCGTTGTCCTTGAGCAGATCCGCACGCTCCATGCCGGGGCCGCGTGGCTTGGCACCGACGAGAAGGCACCAGTTGGCGTCTTTGAAGCCGATGGCGGGATCACTGGTCTGCACGATGCCTTTGAGGAGAGGGAAGGCGCAGTCATCGAGCTCCATGGCGACACCGGCGAGGGCCTGGAGTGGCTTTTCAAAGGGGGCCTCGATGAGCTGAAGGATGACGGGCTGATCCGGGCCAAACATCGCTCCGGAGGCGATGCGGAAGAGGAGGGCGTAACCGATTTGACCGGCGGCGCCGGTGACTGCGACTTTGATGGGGGCTTTCGACATGATGAATGGGGAGAGAACCACAGCCCTTCGCGGGGAAGCGCGAAGTTTCAAGCGTCACGTTTGCCCGTTTCCAGCGAACGCGGGGCTGATCTTGACTGGATGGCGGATGGGCGGCGCCGCCACGGGGCTAATCGAGTTCCAGCATCAGGATCTGGAAGAGGTCGTGATGGCGATCGGTCCAGACGCGGGGCGTGATCTTGGCTTCGAGTTCGACTTCCTCCTCATCGGGTGGGATGGGCGGGGTGGCCGCCAGGAAGGTGGCGTTGTTGGTGAGCAGGACGTAGTCGGTGCTGTCGTGGTCACCGCCATCGCTTTCGGTGGTGATGCGGATCGTTTGGTAGCCTACCTCGGCGGCGGTCTTTTCGATGAGCGGCACGAGGCGGAGGTAGCTGTTGGTGCAATGCACGGCGATGATGCCATCGGGCTTCATGTGCTTCTTGTAGATGTCGAAGGCCTCGCGGGTGAGGAGGTGAGCGGGCACGGAATCGCCGCTGAAGGCATCGAGCAGGAGCACATCGAAGTTTTGCGGCGTGGAAAGCTCTCGCTCCAGAGCGAGGCGGGCATCGCTGACGACGATCTCGAGTGTCGCCCCACGCTTTTCGAGGTCGGGCAGGTAGGTGAAGTATTTCTGGGCGAGGCGAGGCACGTCCGGGTTGATGTCGTAGAAGCGGTAGGTGTGACCGCTTTTGCCGTAGCAGGCCACGGTGCCGGCTCCCATGCCGACGACACCGACGCGTGCGCCACTGGCATTTTTCAGGCTATCGAGGGCGAGACCGATGCCGGTGTCATGACCGTAGTAGCTGGTGGGATCGCTGCGATACTGGAGGGCGAGGTTTTGCTGGCCGTGAATGATGCCGCCATTGCTGAGTTCACGGGAATGGTAGGCAGGATCTTCGGGCGACCACTCGGTGACGGCGAGGGTGCCGTAGAAGTTGCGGACGCGTTCGAGCTTTTCCTCGGTCTTGTAGCCGAGATGGCCCATGGTGAGGGCACCAGCGGCTCCCAGAAGGCCCGCCAAGGCAAAGGCGGCACTGCGCAGAGCCCGCGAAGGAATCCTCCAGGCGGAAACGAGGAGTACAATCCCTGCGAGCACAAAGGCGGCGATGAGGCTGCCGGGCCATTCGGCATGCGTTTTAAAGAGCTGCGGGGCGGCAAGGCTGACGAAGAGGCCGCCGAGCGCCCCACCTGCGGACATGTGGAGGTAGAAGCTGGTGAGATAGCGCGGATTGGGCTTCAGGCGGGTGAGCTCGCCATGGCAGATCATGCAGCCAAAAAACATGGCACCGAAGGCCCAGCCGAGTTCGAAAAGGAAATTCGGCATCAGGTCGAGGTCCTCCGGCCACCAGGTTTGTTTTTCGAGCTGGTCCCAGGTGCCGCAGACGAAAAAGAGGGGCAGGGCAGGGAGGGCCCACAGGGAAGGAATCCGTGCATACCAGCGTTCGTGCTCGAAGCAGATGATGAAGGTGAGCAAGTAGAGGCTGAGCGGCACCACCCACATGAATGGGACGACGGCCACATCCTGGCAGACGTGGTTGGTGGTGGCGAGCAGGATCACGCTGGCGAGAGCGGGCAAAACGACCCACATCAGGCGGCGCAGCAGGCCGGAGGACGCTCCGTCGTCAGGTATCGAGGGGCTTTGAGCCTTCTGGGCGGGGGCGGCGGTCTGGTGATCATACCAAACGACGCCGAGACAGAGGGCCGCGCAGAGGACAAATACCACCGACCAGGCCTTGGCGAGCCATTCCACATCCCAACGAGGCTCGAAGAAGAACGGAAACGTGAGCAGGGCGGCGAGGGAGCCGATGTTGGAGAGGGCGTAGAGACGCCAAGGATTGGCTCCGGCAGCTCCCCGAGTGAACCAAACCTGGACGAGCGGGCTGGTGCTGGAGAGAACGAAGTAAGGCAGGCCTACGGAGGCTAGCAGCAGGAGCAAAATGCGCCCGCCTGGGTCTTCGGAGCCGGTCGGCTTCCAGCTTTCCAAGGGGATGATCGGCAGGAAATAGAGCGCTGCCAGCAGCAGACTGGCATGCAGGAGGGCCTGCACCTTCCGAGGCAGCTTCCCAAGGGCGTGGGCATAGGTGTAACCCAGGAACAGCAGGATTTGGAAAAACAGCATGCAAGTCGTCCAGACCCCCGGGCTGCCGCCGAACCAGGGAAGGATGAATTTGCTGATCACTGGCTGCACTTGGAAGAGCAAAAAGGCGCTCAGCAGGGTGAGCAGGCTCAAGACGAGAATGTAGATCGGCTGGGCGGGGCGGGGCATGGGAGGAATTCCGAGGCTGTCACAAGGTCTTCTCGAAGGGAAGAGGGAAGTTCCTGCCGAGGCCCGACGAAGCCTGAATCGTCAAAAATTCGCGATTTTGGCCGGATTTGGGTCTTGCTGCATTTCCAAAACCGTGTGATAATTATGGTAATTGTTATTTCAAAGACATCTAAACCTAATGAAGAACCCCTTCCGCCCCTTCTTCACCTCCCCGCTGGCACGCCACCGGAGGGGCTTCAGCTTCGTCGAAGCCATCTTCACCATTGCCATCATCGGCATCATGTCCTCGCTGGTGGTCGCGGCCATTTCGAATGCCTCGCGTGATGCGCACCGCGTCATGGCTCGCCAGCAGCAGGCCGCCGTGCAAAGCGCTCTGACAGCCTGGGTCATGTCCCAAACACGGGTAGGGGCCACCGCTCAGATTCGCAGCCTGGAAAACGTGCGCTCCACCTACAATGCGCTGGGGACCACTTCGGCCCGTTTTAACCTCCTGATCCCGAATCCCACCTCCCCGGACCCATCTGCCCGAGCTGGGTTCATCGACCAAACGACGGCGGATCACTTCCTCGAATACACCACGAGCACGGACAAGCTCAAGACGGCTGCCTTGGATAACTCCAAACAGTACCTCGCTCTCTCCACCTGGCAGTCCGGGGACTTCCCACGTGTGGATCTCGTCAGCGAATGATTGCAGGCCCTTTTCCAACCTCACCTTTGATCTCATGAATTCTCCTGAACAGCTCACCAGACCGGCGCGGAAGGCTCGTCGCTTTTTCGGC
The DNA here is from genome assembly GCA_943373155.1 of Akkermansia muciniphila. Classification (GTDB taxonomy): domain Bacteria; phylum Verrucomicrobiota; class Verrucomicrobiia; order Verrucomicrobiales; family Verrucomicrobiaceae; genus Prosthecobacter. Next base: position 24,118 of record CALSBJ010000059.1, read on the forward strand.
GGGTTCTCCCTTGTTGAGATGATGGCCTGCGTGTCGATCATCGGCATCATCGCCTTCCTGGCCATTCCCTCGGTCAGCCGCATGCGCTCGGACAGCGAGCGAAACCTAGCCATCGCTCGTGCTGAATCGCTCAATCTGGCGCAGGCAAGCTTTATCCAGGTGCGTGGACGCACCCAAGCTGCGGCAGACTGGACGGCGGCAGCCTCCTCGACAGCGAAATACAACCTGCTGCTGCCCTACCTGAGCTACGCGGAGTCCACCGTGACCGCCTTCATGCCCGCAGGCTATACCGTGACCTTCCCTACTTCGATCCTCGCGATGACGAAGGTGAGTCTGAGAGATCCCTCCAACAGCGTGATCCTTTACTGAAGCTTCTTTTCATTCATGACGCGCACCACCTCCAGTTTCTTAAAGCCATCCGAACGCCGTTTCAGCGGCGCTGGCGGCTTTTCGATGACGGAGCTGGTCATCGTGATCTCGATCTTGGGCGTGTTGGCGACGATCTCGATCACGTCGTTTAATCATCTGCTCAGTGGCTCTAAGGATGCCGTGGCCGCAGAACGCCTCGAAATGATGAATCGTGGGCTGCACACCTTCGCGCAGCAGAATTACGAGATGATCTTCAACCGCATGGATACCAGCGGCGCGGACGAGATGGTCATCCTCCGCACCCTCCAATATCGGAATCCCGACGTGGATCGTGCCAAGATCGGTTCACCCTACCTTGATCCGCGATACAACCCCGTGGTGAGCAGCAGCACGCAGGATCATCGCATCCGCTGGACGGGACGCTGCTACGAATTGCTCAAGCCCGGCACGACTGGCTCCGGCATCAAAATGAATTTCGATGGCTCGGATTTCACCACCGCGTTCGTCTTTCCCCCGAATTTCCAAATGGCTGGGCGCTGATTCACGCAGCCCCCTTACCCAAACTACTCGCCCGAATGGCCGCTCTCCTCAACATCCCGACCGCTCAAGCACCCAAATCCTTTGGTGCTGCTGGTAATCCGCCGAGTGCGACTATTGATACCCGCCAGGCGGCCATCCTCTCGATTGAAGGTCTGGCGCTGCAATACGGCTTGATGCCTCTCACCCTGCTGCGTGAGAGCTGCTCCCCTGAGGCTGAGCGGCTCGTGAGAAAGCTTGGCCGCGTGCCTTACGTGGCAGACCCTTGGCTGCCGGTGAGCACGCTTGGCCCGCTGCTGGTCATGGCGCATCACAATCCCCGAGCCGGTGATCTCTGGGGCGTGCCGTCCTTCCTGGTCATCCGTGTGCTCGTCTCTCAGGAGCAGTATCAAAACACGCGGAAGGATCTGGTGAGCCGCTTTGGCCAGATGCCCATCTCGCAGAGCAATGCCATGGAGCAGCTTCAAGCTCCGCGGTTTGATGAACTCGCCCTCGAGGGCAGCTACAACTGGCTCATCGAAAACTATCCCTACGAAGATTCGGAGAAGGTGAAGCTCAACGGCTTCTTTGAGGCACAGAAGAGCAAGGCAGAAAAGCTCGAGGTCTCCCATTTCAACGTCATGCAGCGCAATCTGGGCGTGGCGCTGCAATATCTCGTCAGCGGTGGCAAGCAGCTCGCTCTCAGTGCGGCGGAAGCTCAACGCCAGACCTTTTTCCCCATCCCGCTGCTGGAGCGCCACTCCGTCTATCCCCTCTACATCGGCCGACATGTTTGCTTCATGCTGAGTGACACGGGGGATTGCTACAAATTCGAGGACGAATGGCTCTCGATGGGAAATGCCGCCATCAAGATCATTCCCGTGCTGGCGGATCTGGCCACCATCCGTGATGCCATCAACCGCGCCGGTGCCACCTTTGATCCCAGCGCCGTCGCCGCGATGGATGGGGCCACGCTCACCGTGGCCGATGACGCCAACGTTGTCGAAATCTCCCCCGAGGACATGGCACGCGTCAATCCGCAGAACCCCAATCATGGAGCCGAGGAGCTCGTGCAATGGGCACTCTTCACGGCCATCCGCTGCCGCGCCTCTGACTTGCATCTCGAGAAGTTCTACAACTTCACCCGCTTCCGTGCTCGCATGGACGGCACCATGAAGACGATCATGACGGCTCCTGAGAGTCAGCACAATCGCTTCGTCGCCTTGATCAAAAACTGGGCAGGCATCAATCAAAGCCGCGCCGAATGCCAGGACGGTCGTCTCGCCCTTTCCATCGGCCGCCGCCGCGTCGATGTGCGTCTTGCCGCCGTGCCCACACGTCGTGAGTTCCAAAAGCTCATCATGCGTTTCCTCGATAAGCAGGACGGCGTGAAGCGGCTCAGTGATTTCAACCTCGCCCAGCGGTCCATCGACATCCTCACCCGCACCATGCAGCGGGATCAGGGCCTCGTTCTCGTCACGGGACCCACCGGCTCCGGCAAAACGACCACGCTCTACGCTTTGCTCAACAGCGTGAATGACGAGGGGGTGAACATCCAGACCATCGAAGACCCTATCGAATACGAAATCGAAGGCATCAACCAGACGCAGACGAACAACCATCGCGGCCTCGATTTCGCCAACGGCCTCCGCGCCCTTCTGCGTGCTGACCCGGACATCATCCTCATCGGTGAGTCTCGTGATGCCGAGACGGCTGGAGCTGCTGTGAATGCCTCACTCACCGGTCACTTGGTGCTTACCACGCTGCATGCGAACGATTCCCTCCGCGCCGTCACGCGATTGCTCGCCATGGGCGTCGAGAAGTATCTCCTGGCCGATTCACTGGCACTTTCGCAGGCCCAGCGTCTCTCACGCCGTCTTTGCAGCTACTGCAAAACGCCGGTGGGCGTCAGCCAGGAGTTGCAGGAAATCCTCGCCAAGCAGCAGGTCATCACCTCGCCGGTGACCACGCCCATTTTTGAAGCACGTGGCTGTGATGAGTGCCACGGCACCGGTTACGCAGGCCGCGTCGCCCTCATGGAACTTTGCGAGATGAACAGTGAGTTGCGAGATCTCATTGAAGAAGCCGCGCCGATGAGTGCCATGCGTGCCGCTGCCTTCAAAAACGGCTTCCGCTCCCTTTATCAGGAAGGTCTCGCTCAGGTCCTCAACGGAGCCACCTCACTCGAAGAGATCAAATGCCTCAGCTACACCGCCATGTGATCTGAAACGCTCAACCATTGCCCACCATGGAAATCCCCACCGCCATCATTAATATGAAGCCTACCTTCAGCTCTCACTGCGTACTCATCATTGATGATGAGCCGGGCGTTCTAGCCGTCAGCCGGGCCGTTTTGTCCTCACAAGGTTTCGAGGTTGCCTGCGCCTCATCCGGCGAACAAGCCGTCGAACTTCTCATGTACGCCATCGAGCAAGGCCAGCGCTATGCCGCCTGCATTCTCGATCTGACCATGCCCGGCGGGCTTTCCGGCTTTGATGTGCTTGAACAGCTTCACCAAATTGATCCCGAGTTGCCCGTGATTGCCTGTAGTGGGTATTTCCAGGAGGACGCCCGTGAGCTTTGCCGTGGCATCGGCTTCTTCGATGTGTTGAGCAAGCCTCACACGCCTGATCTGCTCTGCACCACCGTGCGCCGCGCCATCGCCAAAGTCGCCGATGCGCCACAGGAGCACCACCATGGCGAGTCGGCCGATTTGCCGATGTATGATGGTGCACACGCCTTCGCCACGGCCTGATCCATTCCTATCTCCGGGCTACTTTTTGCATGAAATTCACTTTTCAGATCGCCAACCGCTTCACGATCCTCGGCATGTTTGCCGTGGTCATTGCAGCCATGGCGACGGCGGTGGCCTTTCTCTGGCAGGAGTATCTCACCATGCGCTACGCCCAGAGTAGCTACCTCGGTGCCGTCGCTATCGCTGGGCAGATGGAGCTCAACCGTCAGGTCATCAGCGATACGGAGCGCTCCGGTGGTGTACGCCTCACTTGGGAAAATGAAACCCTGCTGCGCATGCGTCTCCAGACGGTTGATGTGGCTCCAGCCGTGCAGGAACTCGGGCTTGAAGTCGAGATCGTGGCACCTCGGGAGGCCAACGGCGTGCCGCCCATCGTCAAATCCCCCCCCATTTCCGTCCTGCCTACCAGCGCCAAATGGGCGATGGAGGAGATCAGCCACGGTCAGCTTGATAATCTCATCTATCGCGTCATGGCCGGCACCAGCCTCGTCATGGTGGATACCAATGTCAGCCGGGAACCGCATATCGAAACGAGGACCGCCTGGCTCATCGCGGGCACCCCGCTCTACAACAAGGATGGCCGTGTATGTGGCGTCTTCCTTGCTCGCCAGCCGCTCGTGCAGTTCGGCCATCTCGTGCAGGCGAGCCGGCTCATTGTCCCCATTCTCGGTGCCTGCATCGGCCTGCTGCCAGCCATCATCGGGTTCTTCTTCGTTGGTCGACGCATCACCCAGAAAACTGGGGACATGGTGAGGGCCTTTCAATCCATGCGCACGGGCAATCTCGGCATCCGGCTTCCCGCGAAGGGCTTTGATGACCTCGACGAAGTGCAGGGCGAGTTTAACAAGATGATCGAGCACCTCCACGAGGAGGATCACCGAAAGCAGTCCATGCTCGCCGAGTTCGAAGGCGCACGTCGTTCCGCCGAAACGGCCACGGCGGCGAAGAGTGATTTCCTGGCGAACATGTCCCACGAGATTCGCACGCCGATGAATGGCATCATTGGCACCACCTCGCTGCTCATCGAAATGGGCCTCGATCCTGAGCAGGAGGAGCTTGTGCGCATGATCCGCTCCTCTGGCGAATCGTTGCTGCATGTCATCAACGACATCCTCGATTTCTCGAAGCTCGAATCCGCCAAGATGGAGATCGAAAACATCCCCGTCGATGTTGAAAAGCTCGTCTCCGAGACCATGGATGTCTTCTCGCACAAGGCTGCTGAGAAAAACCTCGAGCTGAACGTCCACATCGATCCCGCCCTGCCGCGCAAATTCATGGGGGACTTCCAGCGCATTAAGCAGATCCTCGTCAACCTCGTCGGCAACGCCATCAAATTCACTGAGAAGGGGGAGATCCTCCTCCTCGTCCGTCAGATCAGTCGCCCCGGTGAAGGTGGAGATCGCAACATGCTGCACTTCTCCGTGCGAGACACCGGCATCGGCATCCCCGCCGAAAAAATCTGCATGCTCTTCCAGGCCTTTACTCAGGCCGATGCCTCCACCACACGCAAATACGGCGGCACCGGGCTGGGCCTCGCCATCTCGAAAAAGATCATCCGCCTCATGAAAGGTGAGATTTCCGTCGTCAGTGAGGCTGGCAAAGGTTCCGACTTCTTCTTTGAGCTTCCACTCACCGTCGCCGCCGATGATGAAAACCGCGAAGAGGACATCGGCTGGATCGAAATCGTCAAAAACCGCCCCATCGTCTTCTACAGTGCGCATCCCACCACGCAGCAGGTGCTCAATCAATGCGCCATGGGCTGGGGCATGAAGGTCTCAGTTCTCAAAGACCGCTCCATCGACGAACTCGATCATTTGCTCGAAGAGACCGCGGTCTTCGTGCTCGATATCATGCGCTTGAAGCCAGAGGAAGCGGCCCCGCTCATGCGGGTGGCCGCTGGAAAAGGTGCCGCCATCATCACCTACCTCCCCATCACCCGCGCCAAACTCGACAAAGCCAAATTTGCCCCACCCGCCGGCAGCCGCCACATTGGCCTCTCCAAGCCCATCAAACGCCGCGAGCTACTCCGCAGCATGGCTGAACTTTTCCGCATGCCACGCCGAGTCATCACCGCCCCCATCGGTGCTTCCTCTCAGGGCCATCCTGCCATCGCCAGTGCAGGGGGGCATCCCGGCATGCCTGCGGCTTCCATGGCTCCACATGCGCAGCCAGCGATGATGCCGCCTGCCATGCCGCAATTGATTCCCATGATGCCGCAGCAGCCCATGCCGATGCAGCCAGCAGCTCAGGCTCACATGCTGTCCGTCATGCCTTCCGCCCAGCCTGCGCCCACCTTTGCTCCGCAGATCATGGAAGAAGCCTCCATCGAGCATCCCGGTGCTCGGGCTGCCTCGGGGGGGCATGATGCGCAGCTCTCGAATGAGACCAATCGTGCCATTCAAAAAGCCGCCAAGGCGGATGGGGGAGATAGCTTCGCCGTCCTCCATCCCGCCCGCATCCTCCTCGTCGAAGACCAGCCGCTGAATCAAAAAATCGCCTGCATGCTCCTTCAGCGTCTGGGTTACGCCAAGATCGAAGTGGCTAACAACGGCGAGGAAGCCGTCGATATGGTCTCCCAGATGCCTTTCGACATCGTCTTCATGGATCTGCAAATGCCTGTTATGGGCGGCATCGACGCCACCCGCACCATCCGGGGCAATTTCCAGCTCAAGAACCAGCCCGCCATCATCGCCATGACCGGTCATGCCCTCGTCGGTGTCAAAGAAGAGTGCCGTGAAGTCGGCATGAACGCCTTCCTTACCAAGCCGGTGAGCCTGGATGACTTCCGCCGCGTCATTCCGCCCGCTCTTGTCAAAGAGGCCGCTCAGATCGCCCTTTCACTCTGACCGTCTCCACGGCATGAATCTGGCATGATCGAATGCCCGCACTGTGAGTTTCCGCTCGACCCCGGTCGCGTCAGCACCTGCCCCAAATGCGGTGAATCCGTGCTCGGTGCCGTCTCACGTGGTCTGCTCGAAGTCGATGTCGCCCACGCTGGCGAGACATGGGATGTGGCTCGCGAAAAAATCGTCCACGCCATGAATGAAGCGCTTCTCCATGGTCACAGCGGCCTCAAAATCATCCATGGTTGGGGCTCGACCACCGGCCGCTCGGTGCTTTCCGGCCTGGCCGTGACCCTCCTGCGTGGTTTTGCCACGCGTTACGGCGGCCTCCTCTCCCCCGACCGCCAAAATCCCGGTGCCCATATCCTCTGGCTCAACCGCTGAAACGACGGCTCCGTATTTTTTTACATCGTTTCATGCATCTTGCTTTCCCAGCGGCGTTAAGGTTGACGCCCACGCCGCTCCCGTTGACCAGTACCACCCGTCTTCATGTCCGAATCCGCCATCCCACCCGCCATTCCCGCCGCCCCGGCTGCGCCGGTCATTCCCAATCTCCCTGACAGCGATGCCATCGCTCAAGCCTCCTCCTGGGTGGCTCCGCTGCGTAAAGAGATCGCCCGCGTTCTCATCGGCCAGGCTGATCTCGTCGATCGCCTCCTTGTCGCCCTGCTGACGAATGGTCACGTCCTGCTCGAAGGTGTCCCTGGCCTCGCCAAGACCCTCGCCGTGCGCACCTTGGCGGGCACCTTGAATGCCAAATTTCAGCGCATCCAGTTCACACCGGATCTTTTGCCCGCTGATGTCATCGGCACCATGGTTTATCACCCGAAGGATGGCACCTTCACCCCGCGTCTCGGCCCCATTTTCTCGAACCTCGTCCTCGCGGATGAAATCAACCGCGCCCCCGCCAAGGTCCAATCGGCGCTGCTCGAAGCCATGCAGGAACGTCAGGTCACCATTGGCGAGGTCACCCACAAGCTCTCCGATCCCTTCATGGTGCTCGCCACCCAGAACCCCATCGACCAAGAAGGCACCTACACGCTTCCAGAAGCCCAGCTCGACCGTTTCCTCTTCAAAGTCCGCGTCACTTATCCCACGCCGGCTGAGGAGCGTCTCGTGCTCGATGCCATGGCCACCTCCGCGCCGAAGCTTGATGTGAATGCCATCACGAACATCACCGATGTCGTGGCCAGCCGAAAGATCGTTAATGGCCTCTACATGGATGAAAAGATCCGCGATTACATCGTCTCCATCATCCAGGCCACCCGTTTCCCGGAGAACGTGGCTCCTCATCTGAAGCTCCTCATCCGCTGCGGCGCTTCCCCGCGTGGCACCATCAATCTCGCCCTCGCCGCCAAGGCTCAGGCCTTCCTTCAGGGCCGCAACTACGTCACCCCACAAGACATCAAAGACCTCGCCCCGGACATCCTCCGCCATCGTATCCTCCTCAGCTACGAAGCCGAAGCCGAAGGCGTCACCTCGGATGACGTCATCAAAACCCTCCTCGACAAGATTCCGGTGCCGTGATGGCGCAAGTCATGCCCGCCGCCGCCACCAGTGACAATGACGCCCGTCTCACACGCATCCTCAAGCGTGTGCGCCGCATCGAACTGCTCACTCGCGGCATGGTGAAGGAAATCCTTGGCGGGCAGTATCACTCTCGCTTCAAAGGGCAGGGGATCGAGTTCGATGACTTCCGTGAGTATCAGGCTGGTGATGACGTGCGTTTCCTTGATTGGAACGTCACCGCCCGTATGAACGAGCCTTTCGTGCGCAAATACGTCGAGGAGCGTGAGCTCACCGTCATGCTCTGCGTCGATGTCAGCGGCTCCGGGGACTACGGCAGTCACGAGGATACCAAACGCGAACGTGCCGCCGAGATCGCCGCCGTCTTCGCCTTCAGCGCCGTGCAAAATCAGGACAAAGTCGGCGTCATGCTCTTCTCGGATCAGGTCGAGGAGTATCTCCCGGCCCGCAAAGGGGCTTCGCATGCCCTTCGTATCCTTCGCGACATTTTAAACTGCCAGCCCGCTCATCCTAGCACGGACATCAAACCGGCGCTGGAGCTTGCTTTGGGCCGCATCGCCCATCGGGCGCTCGTGGTGCTGGTTTCCGATCTCATCACGCCTTCCGATGCCTGGGAGAAAACGCTTCGCGCCGCCGCCGCGAAGCACGATGTGGTCGTGGCGCATATCACGGATCCTCGTGAACTCGAATTGCCTGATGTCGGCCGTGTGGTGCTTCAAGACCCCGAAACGGGAGAAGAAGTGCTCGTCAACACCTCCGATGCCAGCGTGCGTCAGCAGTATCAAGAGCGCATGAAAGCGCATCAGGAGTATCTCACGCATCTGCTGCGCCGCAGCGGCGTGGAGCGCATCGAAATCCGCACCGATGAGGATTATGTGCCCGCTTTGAAAGCCTATTTTCGTTCCCGCAAAAGGAGGAAACGCGGATGAGGCGCTCATGGTTCATCGCTGGCATTCTTTGCCAGGCATCTGCTGCCCTCGCGCAGCTCCCCGCCGCTCCAGGTTTACCTCATCCGAAGCTGCCGGACGCCCGTGAAATCTCTTCACCGCCTGCGTGGTGGGTGCCATGGACCATCGGCCTGCTCATCCTCATTTTCCTCGGCCTGATCCTCTGGCTGCTGCTGCGGCCAAAACCCGCCGCGCACATCCCGCCGCGCCAGCCGATCTCCTCCTGCCTGCGTGCCTTGAATGAGCTGCGTGCTCGTGTGTCCTTTGTCCCGCCTGCGGAAACGAGCCACCGCGTCTCGCAGATCCTGCGCCGCTACCTCAGTGAACGTTACGCCGTGCCCGCCATTTCCCGCACCACACCGGAAATCTTCAGCGGCCTTCGTCAGTTCGAGCCTGGCGTGCCCATTCCGCGTGCCGAAGGCGTGTGGAAAGAGCGTTTCGCCCCCGTCGCCAAATGGTGTGATGACCTTTCCTTCATGCCCGTGCCTGCCACGGCGGAGGCGGCGCTTGCCCTGATCGATCAAACCATTGCCAAAGTCGAGGAGGAACGCCTGTGATCGCCGCTCTATCCATTCCCGGCATTCCTGACTTCCAGTTCGCCCATCCGTGGTGGCTGCTGCTGCTCGTGTTGCTGCCCCTTCTCCTCACCCTGCGGGGTGGACGTGCCTTGCGGCCATCGATTAGTTTTCCCACCGTGGCTCTGCTGCGCGGCGTGGCCTCACCGGCACGGGCTGGCTTTGGCTGGGTGTGGTTTAGCCTTGTACTCGCTAGCATCCTCTTCGGTGCCTTCGCCCTCTCACGTCCGCAGAAGCTCCTCGCCACCGAGGAGGAGAAATCCGATGGGGTCTCCATCATGCTCACCTTCGATGTGTCGCTCTCCATGCTCATCGAGGACATGTACATCGGCGGCCAGCCCGTGAACCGCCTCACCGCGGCCAAACGTGTCGTGGCTGATTTCATCCAAGGTCGCAAATCGGACCGCATCGGCATCGTCGCCTTCGCGGGCGAGACCTACCTGCCATGCCCGCTCACGCTCGATCGCGATTGGCTCATCAACAATCTCGACCGCGTGCAAACTCAGCGTGTGAGCGATGGTACCGCCATCGGTTCCGGTCTCGCCTCCGCCGCCAACCGCCTCAACAAAGAGAAGACCAAAAGCAAGGTCATCATCCTGCTTACCGATGGTGCCAACAACTCCGGCCGCCTTTCTCCGCAGGATGCCGCGCGGCTCGGTGCCACGCTCGACATCAAAATCTACTCCATCGCCTTCGGCACGCCTGGCGTGCATGTCATTCCCGATCCTCGTCGCGGCACCTTCACCCCGGTAGGGCAGCAGTTGTTCGATGAGAAGACCCTCGAAGAAGTCGCCGCCATCGGCAACGGCCAGTTCTTCATGGCGCAGGATTTGAACTCCCTCTCCGAAGTCTTCAGCACCATCGACAAGCTCGAAAAAACCAAGATTGAGCGGCGCAAATTCACCGAGGTGGAAGAGCTCTTCCATTGGCCCCTCTACGCCGCCGGAGCCAGCCTCCTGCTCGCCCTGCTGCTCTCCGTCATCTTGCTCCAGACCGCTCCTGAGACGCTCCTAGCCTGATTCATCGCATGCCGAACATCCTGTTTGCTCACGAAAAGCTCCTCTGGCTCCTTCTCCTGGTGCCGCTGCTGCTGCTTTTCAAAGCGTGGCTCGATTCACGGTCTTCGAAAGCCGTGCGGGCCTTCACGGCACCGCGTCTGCGCAGTCTCCTCGTCACCGGCATCTCCACAGCCCTCTCGTGGACGATTTGGACGCTCTACCTCCTCGCCCTCGCCTTCCTCATCATCGCCGCCGCGAGGCCGCAGTGGGGGGCTGAGACCATCGATAGGCCGGACAAAGGTCGAAACATCTTCATCGCCCTCGATACCTCCCGCTCCATGCTCTCTCGCGATGTCGCCCCGGATCGCCTCACGCGGGCGAAGCTTGCTGCCCACGATCTCATCATGGAACTCAAAGGGGAGCGCATCGGCCTTCTTGCCTTCGCCGGGCGTGCTTACCTCCAGGCCCCGCTGACCACGGATCACAATGCCATCCTCGAATCTCTCCAAGTCTTTGACCAGAACGTCATCGAATGGGGCGGCAGCAATCTGGCAGACCTCCTTGATGTCACCCTGCGTGCCATCAAACCGCTGCCCAAGAGCAATTTTGTCCTCATCGTGTTCTCCGATGGCGGCGATGCCGATGCCAGCCTCACCACCTGGATTCAAAAGCTCACCGCCGCGCAGGTTTCCGTCATCACCGTCGGCGTCGGCACCGAGGGCGGCACCCTCATCCCGGATCCCAATGTCCCGGGCGATTACATCCGTGATGAAAACAACAACGTCGTCCGCTCCAAGCTCGAAAAAGGCGTTTTGCAGCAGCTCGCCAGCGCTACGGGCGGTCGTTTCATCAAGCTCGGCACCCAGCCGCTCAGCCGCGATGCCATCGCTCCCATCATCGCCCGCCTTCGCGAGCAAGAAAACGCCACTCGCAGTCTCTCCAAACCCATTGAGCGTTTTGCGTGGCCGCTCAGCATCGCTATACTCTTCCTCATGATCGCCTGGATCCTCAGCTCCCTCCCGCGTCGCAAGCCACGGCCTTCGCTGGCCGCCGGTGTCCTCGCCACGCTCGTGTTTGGCAGTGTGAATGCCGAGGCCAGTTCCTTCGCCGCCTTCTTCCGTCAAAGCGGCCTCTCACCGGAGCAGGCCCACGAGGCTCTCGTGCAGAAAGATTATGAGAAGGCGCGGGACCTTTACGCCAAGCTCCTCGAAAAGGCGGAGTTCAGCCCCGCCGCCCTCGCGGAGCTACGCTATGGCCTGGCTTTCGCGGAGCATCAGCTCACCGATTACGACGGCTCGGTGAGGAATTTCAGTGATGCGCTGCATGCCGATGACAAAGGCTTGCGCATGCGGGCGCATCGCGGCCTCGGCCACACGCTCTATGACCAGGGCTCACGAGGCCTCGCCAAGCAACCCAAGATCACCCTGCAACGCTGGATGGATGCGCTCTCCCATTTCGATGCCGCGTTGCAACTCGATCCCAACAACAAAGAGCTGCGTGAGAACCGCCAGCACGTCGCCAACATGCTGGAGGAGCTTCGCAAGGCCCTCGACGCCATGCAAAAGCAGCAGCAGGGTCAGAAAGGCCAGCAGGGGCAAAAAGGTCAAAAAGGACAGAAGGGCCAAAAAGGCGAAAAAGGAGAGGGACAGGAAGGCCAAGAAGGCGAGGAGGGCGAAGGTGAGGGCGAAAGCAGCGATGTGAACGGCGCTGGTGATCCCAAACAAAAAGATCGAACCGGGGAGAAAAAAGGCGACGATGACGGCATCGGCGGCAAAGACGCGCAAAACCTGCCCGAAGGCCGCATCCAGGCTGCTGGCGGCAAGGACGGCGAGAAAAAAGACCCCAAGGGCGAAGGCGGCCTCGCCGAGGAAAAAGAAGGCGAAGGCAAAAAGGGCGACAAGAAGGGGCAGGTCGCTTCCGAGGGCGATGGCGACCAGGAAAAGAAAAACCAAGACCCAAACGGAAAAGACAAAGGCCCACAGTATTACCGCCGCAATCCCAAGACCGGCTACACGCGTGGCGAAGCGGAGAATTTCATCTCTCAATACATGGATGAAATCACCGGACCAATTAACAACATGCAACGCCCACCTCAGATCAACAAAAAGGACTGGTGAGCTGGAAAAACTTAAAACCTAAAGATCAAAGATCAAAACCGCCTCCGAGCTTCCATCCTCCTCGTTTCATCTTTTATCTTTTATCCTTCATCTTTTCCCCCGAATGCCTCTCCGCCTCCTCATCGCCCTCCTGCTGAGCTTCTCGCTCCCCGCTGCCGCCGCCACGGTGCGTGCCTATGTGCAGCCCGGCACGGCGCAGACGAACCAAATCGTGAACTACGTCATCACGGTGCAGAACGGCCAGCTCCAGACGGTGCCTCAGCTCCGCCTCCCAGCGCAGATCGGCATGAACTCCGCTCTTCAGCAATCGCAGAGCATCAACATGCAGGGGGGGCGCACCACCATGTCGCTGAATCTCTCCTGGCAGATTGCTGGCACCGAGCCGGGTGAGTACACCATCCCGCCGCAGGATCTCCTCATCGAAGGCCAGATCGTGAAGACCAATGAGGTCAAATTTATCGTCACCGAGGCCCCTGCCAATCCGGCGGCACCACCCGGCGATGAACTCACCACACCGCTCTTCCAGATCGAGGTGGGCAAGACTGAGCTTTATCAGGGCGAGGTCGTTGCGCTGAATGCCAGCATCTATCTTCCACGCCGTGTGGTGCTGCGTCGCGTAGGCCTCATCAACGTCTCGAAGAACGATTTCGCGGTCACCCGCTTCCCGCAGAATGGCGATCAGAGTGAGACCGTCATCAACGGCGTCGGCTACACCGTGTACACCTATCGCACCACGCTTTCACCGCTCCAAGCAGGCGAGTTAAAGGTCGGCCCCGCCTCGGTGGAACTCGTCTATGAAGTCATCGATGATCGCCAGCGCATGCCTGGCATGCCGTTTGGGATGCCTTTTGCCATGGGCGAGCCGCGAAAGCAGGACGTGCGCAGCCAGGAGGTGAAAGTGAAGGTCATCCCGCTGCCCACGGAAGGAAAGCCCGCCAGCTTCACCGGAGCCGTTGGGGATTTCAATATTCAGGCTTCCGCCACGCCGACCGAGTTGGCCGTGGGCGATCCGCTCGCCGTCGAACTCATTGTCGAAGGCATCGGCAATTTCGATGCGCTCAACGCTCCCGCCCTCACGCAGCCCGAGGCCTGGCGTCCGTATCCGCCGCGACGTTACAACGTCGATGGCCCGCAGGACCCCAATCAAATGGCCGCCTTTCTGCCGCCTGGCACCCCGCGTCGGGTCGGCTTCTCGCAGATCTTTGTGCCGGAAAAACAGCACCCGCAGCTCCCGCCCTTCGAGCTGACCTTCTTCAGCCCCACGCAGAAAAAATACGTCACGGTGAACACCGCGCCCGTGGCGCTCAATGTGAAGCCCGGCGCCGCCCCCGCGGCTGAAAACGGCACCGGAGCCACCACCACCTCCATCGAGCCACCGAAGCCTCCCGTCGTGCTCCAACCGCGTCCGAACCTCAACGACATCGTCATTCGCGTGCCCGAGCAGCCCCGCTGGATTTCCGCCACGCAGCCGAATGTCTCCATCCTCGCCAATAGCCGCTTCTGGGCCGCCCAAGGCATCCCCGTCCTCGTGCTCGCCTTCGCCACCATCGCCGCGTGGATGCGGAAGCGTCGTGAAAACCTCGTCAGTGGCCTTCGCGGCGAACTCATGAAACTGTGGAGCGGCCTCGAAGAAAGTGGCCTCGATGATCGCACCTTCCTCCAACGCTGTGCTTGGTTCATTCAGCGGGCCCATGAAGGCAAGGACACGCTCGATGACGCCTCCCGCGAGGTCATGGCACGCTATGAAGCGCAAAACTTCACCGCCGACTCTGCCACGCCGCTGAGCAGCACCGAGCGCCGCAGCATCCTCACCAAGCTCCGCGGCCTCCTTCAAACTTCCGCCGCCCTCCTCGTCCTTGCCTTCACCACCGGCAGCCTGAATGCCGCCGAGGCCGATGAACCGGCCAAGCTCTACCAGCAAGCCCGCGAGTCCCTCACGAAGGGCGAGTTCACCAAGGCGCAATACTCCGCCGAGCGCATTTTGAAGCTCAAAAACGCCCCGCTCAGTGCCGATCTCTTCACCCTCATCGGCCACACCCGTTTCAAGCAGGATGATTTGGGCCGCGCCGCCCTGTGGTATCAACGCGCCGCTCTCCTCGATCCCGCCAATGCCGAGCTGAAGCAAAACATGCGACTCCTCGATGATCGCCTCCGCTTCTTCACCCTCGCCCCGCACTCACCCGTGGCGCAGTGGAGCCTCATGCTCGGCAAAAACATGTGGGTCATCCTCGCCGCCGCCGGAGGCTGGCTCATCGTGCTCGCTCTCGCTTGGCGAGTGTGGATCGGCCGTGCCTCACCGCTGAATGGCACCCAGCGCCTCGGTGCTTTACTCGCTGCTTTGTGGGGCATTTTGATCCTCGTTCCCGCCGTCACCTTCGCCGCTGTGCGTCCCGCACCAGCCGAGCGGGTGCATGACATCGTCATCGTCACCCAGCCCGAGGTCAGCCTCTACGCCGCCGCCACCGTTACCTCCGCGGCGAATCTTGACCTCCCGCCCGGCAGCCAGCTCCGCCTCCTCGAAAAACGCGGCGGCTGGAGCTACGTCGAAGTCCCCGTCTCCGCCGACGAGCCTACTCGCGGCTGGATTGATGCCTCTGTCGCGCAGCCCTTGTGGCCTTGGGATGAAGCGTTGTTGCCTTGAGCTAGGAAACGCGGAATCATCCTGCTCCCCCGATGCCTTTCAAAGCCGACCACGCCCTCCAGCTCCTCGCCCGTGCCCGTGACCACGGACGCCTCGGCCATGCCTACCTCATCACCGGGCCCAAGGAGGCACAGCATGAGCAGTTCGCCGCCCGAGTGCTCGATCTTATGGTCGGCGAAAAGCATCACACCCTCGAAGGCTGGGAAGGGCAGGGGGCCATCGTCCTCCGACCACAGAGTAAATCCCGCCGCATCACCATTGGCGAAGATGGCGATGATCCCGGCACCATCCGCTTCCTCGAAAAAATGATCCGCCGCACCGCCGCCCCCAACGGCTGGAAGCTCGGCATCATCGTCGATGCCGAGCGCATGAACGTGCAGGCCCAAAACGCCTTCCTCAAAACCCTCGAAGAGCCGCCGCCAAACACCCTGCTGCTCCTTCTGACCACCCAGCCCGAGCAGCTCCTGCCCACCATCCAGTCCCGCGTCATTGAGGTCGGCCTCATGCCGCCCGCCGGAGCACGCACCTTCACCGAGCACGAGAGCAAGCTCCTCATGGTCCTCGAAAAAATGGCCGCCAAGAACGAAGGCGGCCTTTCCGGAGCACTCGCCCTCAAGACCGACTTCGAATCCATTTTGGAGGAACTCCACGATGACCTCAAAAAGCGCCACGAAGCCGAGTTCGAACGCGAAACCGAGCACTACGCCAAAACCACCGATGGAAGCTGGCTCAAGCAGCGCGAAGAGCAGGTCGAAGCCGCCATCGAAGCCGATTACATCCAGCAGCGCAGCGCCCTGATGGATCTCCTTCTCTCCTGGTTCGGCGATGTCGCCCGCCAGCAGGCCGGTGCCGAGCACCTCGACCTCCTCCGCCATCAAAAAGCCACCTCCGGCCTCGCCGCCAAATGGTCCCCCGCGGAAGTCTCCAAACGCATCCGCATCCTCCGCCAACTCGAAAGCCACCTCCACACCAACGTCAACGAGGGGCTGGCTCTCGAGGTGTGCTTCATCCAGGCCTTTGCGTGAGCACCGAGCCGGATGGATTGACGATGGTCGAACCATCGATTGTTGATCGCAGAGGTGATTTCCTCCAGTGCCTCGCCTCATCCTTCAAAATTCAAAAATCGATGGCTCATCAATCGTCAATCTCAGCCCCCGCGCTCTTCGCGCCGTCAGGCCCGTCTCCTCTTCTTCTAGTCTCGCGGTCCTGCCGCTCTCCCAGTCTTGCCATCCTCCCCGTTCCCTGCTTGGATCAGCTAAATATCTAGCCTGAACAGTTTCCCGAATGTCCACCCGCTTCTTCACCAACTCTGGCGAGAACACCCTGCTCAAAAAGTTCGCGGGCATCTTCGAGCATAACCCGGACATCGAGAGGTTCGATGCGCTCATCGGCTACCTCCGAGCTTCAGGCTACTTCGCCATTCGTCCGCATCTGGACAAAGTTCCGCAAATCCGCCTGCTCGTCGGGATCAACGTGGATGAGATCATGGAGCAGTATCACCAGAAAGGTCGGTTGTTCCTCGCAGATGCAGGTCGTGCCATGAGGGAGTTCAAGGATGGTCTTTCCTCAGACATCGCAGCGGCACGTTACTCTCCCGATGTTGAAAGGGGGATTCTCCAGTTTGCCGAGGATGTAGCATCCAAGAAGATTGAAATCCGTGCCCATCCCACCAAGCGGCTTCATGCCAAGATCTACCTCTTCATTCCGAAAGGATTCAACGAGCACAAACCCGGTTCAGTCATCACGGGTTCCTCCAATCTGACAGGGGCAGGACTGGGAGTGGACGAAGTGGGCAGCAACTACGAATTCAACGTTCTCTCCCACGACTATCAGGATGTGAAATTTGCTTCTGATGAGTTTGAGAAGCTCTGGGGCGAAGGTGTCCATGTGCTTCCCAAGGTGGTTGCCGACATCACTCAAAAAAGCCACCTGCGCGATGATCTCTCGCCGTTTGAACTCTACATCAAACTGCTCATCGAGTTCTTCGGCCCGGCGATTGAGTATGATCCGAACAGTGAGACTGACCTGCCCGAGGGCTTCATGCGTCTCGCCTACCAAATGGATGCGGTGAAGCAGGGCTTTTTGATGCTCCAGCGTCATCATGGATTCTTCCTTTCTGACGTCGTGGGTTTGGGGAAGACCATCATCGCCGTTCTCATCGCGAAAAAGTTTTTCTATCACAACGGCTTCCCGGCCCATCTGTCTCGTGTGCTCGTGGTGGCTCCACCGGCTTTGCTGGATGGCTGGCAGCGCACGTTGGACAAGTTCGACATGCAGTATGTCGAACTGCACAGCAGCGGCAGTCTCCACAAAATCCGCCAGCCGGACCGCTTTGATCTCGTCATCGTGGATGAGGCTCACAAGTTCCGTAATGATACCGCCGACTCCTACGACGAGCTTCAGCGCATCTGCAAGACGCCGACACGCCGCCGGTTGAAGGACAACCTGCTGGCTCGTAAGAAGGTCATCCTCGTGTCCGCCACACCGCTGAACAACCGGCCGAATGACATCCGCAATCTTGTCGGCCTGTTCCAGGACCTCAAAGACTCCACCTTGGATGGCTGCAGCAATCTCCAGCACTTCTTTGCCCGCCGCCAAAAAGAGTATGAGCAGGCAATGAGGAATCTGACGCCGGAGCAGGCTCGCGTAGAAGTCGCCCGCATCTATGAAGACATCCGCACCAAGGTGGTGCAGGAGATCACCATTCGCCGCACCCGCACGGACTTGCGGGAGCACGACCAGTATCGAGAGGATTTGAAGGCTCAGAACATCGAGTTCCCCGAGGTGAAGGGGCCGCACAAGCTCCTTTACCGTCTCTCTCCGGCGATGGAGACCCTCTACGACCAGACGATAGCCGAACTGGACCGTGGACTGACATACAACCGCTACCGCGCCATTGGACACCTCATCCCGGAAAAGAAGCTGAAGTATCAAAACGCGGACCGCATCTCCGCCCAGCTTGCCCGCATCATGAAGGTGCTGCTTTTGAAGAGGCTCGACAGCAGCTTCCACGCCTTCACGCAGTCCCTCGTCCGCTTCCAGCAGGCCACTTGGGCCATGACGAAAATGTTCTCCACCGGGAAAATCTTCATCGCCCCGGCTTTGAATGTCTCCGAATACATCATTGAAGAGCGGGAGGACGAGTTGGAGGCAAAGATATTGGAGCTTCAGGATTCCGACCCCACCCTCGAAATCTGCAAGCCGGATGAATTTGATCCCACCTTCCTTCCTGGGCTCAAGGCTGATCTGGAGAAGCTGAACGTCCTCGTGGATGCTTGGAAGAAGGTCGAAGAGGATCCGAAACTCGATGAGTTCATCGTGAAGTTGAAATCCGCCCTGCTCGATCCGGCAATCAACCACGCTGCCAAGCTGAAGGCAGGTTCCCCACGTCTCGTGGTGTTTTCTGAGTCGAAGGAAACGACTGACTATCTGAAGCGCGAGCTGGCAAAGCATGGCTTCGACAGTGTGCTGACGATTGATTCCGCCACCCGGAAAGACCGTATGCCCATGGTGCGGGCGAATTTCGACGCCAATGCACCGCTGGAGGAGCAGGGTGACGATTACCAGATCATCATCTCGACGGAGGTGCTCGCCGAAGGCGTCAATCTGCACCGTGCCAATGTGATCGTGAATTACGACACGCCATGGAACTCCACCCGCCTCATGCAGCGCATTGGCCGTGTGAACCGAATCGGCAGCACGGCCTCCCATGTGCATGTGTACAATTTCTTCCCCACCGCGCAGGTGGATGCAGACATCGACCTCAAGAAGAAGGCCGTCGTGAAGCTTCAGGCCTTCCACTCCGCTCTTGGCGAGGACAGCCAGATTTACTCGACCGATGAGGAGGTGGATACCTTCGGCCTATTCGAGGCCACCGATCTCATTGAGGAGCGAGACGAGACGCTGGCCTACCTCATGGAGCTTCGTGCCTTCAAGAAATCCAATCCCGACCGCTTCCGTGAGATTCGAAATCTGCCGCTCCGTGCCCGGGTCGGCCGGAAGGACCGCCACCGGAGCGGCCACACTCTGACCTACATTCGCAATCACCGTCGCGATGCGTTTTACTATTCCACCAGCGGCGAAGTACCGGAGGAACTCAGCTTTGTGGAGGCCGCGCGCATCTTCAAAGCGGTGGCAGGAGAGAAGGCCGTTCCTCTCCACGAGCAGCATCACGATCATGTGAACGCTGCCATCGCCCAATTCAAAGAGAGCCTTCAGCAGGAGGCCGCCATCGGGCAGGTGGTAGATCATCAGATGGGGCCGAACGAGTCCAAGGCGCTGCGTTTCCTCGCCGTTTTTATCAATCATCCCACTCTCGCCACCGAGGAGGAGAAGTTCCTGCTCCGCGCCGCGCAGTCAGCCATCAAGAAAGCCACGTTTGCTCGACTCCAGCGTGATTTGAATGCCTTGGAAAAGGCCCACAAGAAGACGCCCCTTCAAGCATCTACGCTGCTTGATAAGACGCTCGAAATCCTTCGCCGCTTCCCGCTTCAGGACAACGTGGATGAGCAGGTCGAGGATGCGCGCGGCGGCCTGTCCACTGCCGAACTCGCCCCTTCCATCATTCTCTCCGAGTCGTTTGAGGGGAATTGACGCCCCATCTCAGTCCGTTACTCTCACCCCATGACCATCACCCTTCCAGACATGCCGGGCCTCTCTTCCTTGGGGGAGCCTGCCATCCTTCTTGATCTCGCCTGTGGGGCCTATGCCGCAGGCCGCCTCTCCCGCCAGTCCGCGGCGGTTGTGGCCGGAGTCAGCCGG
>CALSBJ010000060.1:0-43847 GCA_943373155.1 Akkermansia muciniphila
AGCGAGCTTCGTCAGCGGCGGCCACACGGCAGTCAGGAGCTGCAGCATGATGCTGGCGCTGATATAAGGCATGATGCCGAGGGCGAAGATCGCGCAATTTTGCAGGCCACCACCGGAGAAGATGTTCAGGAGAGCGGCCACCTGGGCACCAGCAGAGGTGCTATTCTCAGCCTTATCGGTGATCCACTGGCTGAGCACGGTGGGATCAATACCAGGAAGGGTGATCTGGGTGCCGATGCGCACGATCACGATCATGGCAAGCGTGAAAAGGATGCGGGAGCGCAGTTCTGGGACCTTAAAGCTATTAGCGAATGCGGAAATCATAGGCGGCGGGTGGTCTTGATGCCGCGATGGGCCTGTCTCCAAGAGCGGTGTATTAACACCGTGGAAACCGGCCCATCACGAAAGTGGTTGGGAATGATGAGAAATTACGCTGCAATGCTGCCGCCGGCCTTCTCGATCTTCTCACGGGCCGCGGCGCTGACTTTGGCGCCCTGGATGGTGAGTTTGCGAGTCAGCTCGCCAGTGCCGAGGATCTTGATCTCATCGCAATTGCGGGAAACCAAGCCGACAGTGCGGAGGGAAGCTTCATCGACAGTAGCACCGTCATCGAAGGCGTTGTTGAGTTCACCCACGTTAACGACCTCGATGGCGTCCTGGAACGCAGCGTTGTTGAAGCCTTTCTTTGGGAGACGACGATGCATCGGCATCTGGCCACCTTCAAAGCCGGGGCGGATACCGCGACCTGAACGTGCCATCTGGCCCTTGTTGCCTTTGCAGGAGGTTTTACCATGGCCGGAGCTTTCTCCGCAGCCGATGCGCTTGCGACGCTTACGAGCGCCGGGGCGGTTTTGTGTGTCTTGGAGCTGCATGTGTTTTGAAAATTAAGAATTTGAAGTGCTGAAGGCTTAGAGAGCCTTGGGCTTCCGTTCGCGACCACGGGCGCGGAGGATTTCGTCAGGGAGACGAAGCGTGCTCAGGGCATGCAAGGTCGCTTTCACAATGTTCGCGTGGTTGGAGGAACCGAGGGACTTGCCGATGACGTCCTTGACGCCAACACACTCAAGCACAGCACGAGCAGCGCCACCGGCGATGATGCCAGTACCTGGGGACGCGGGCTTAAGCATAAGATAGCCGCCACCATGGTCGCCGATGGTTTCATGCGGAATGGTCCCGTTGGTGATGTTATAGGTCACCATGTTCTTTTTGGAGCTTTCGGTAGCCTTCTTAATGGCATCAGCCACTTCGTTGGCTTTACCAAAACCCCAGCCGACTTTGCCCTGCTGATCGCCGACGACGACGAGAGCGCTAAAGCTAAAGCGACGACCGCCTTTGACGACCTTAGCGCATCGGTTGATGTGAACGACCTTCTCGATCGTGTCGCCGGAGCTACGGGAATCGCGGGATTCACGCTGCTGAGGAGCGGCAAAGACTGGGGCGTTAGTAGCCTCGACGGGAATTGCGATTTCTTCGGTAGCAGGAGCTGCTGTTTCAGTGGCCATACAGTGCGTTTGGGAAAAGTGCGAGGTGGTGGGAATTAGAACTGAAGGCCTTTTTCACGGGCGGCATCTGCGAGAGCTTTGACTTTGCCATGGAAAGTAAAACCGGCGCGGTCAAAAACGACGGCAGTGATGTTCTTGGCAGCGGCACGTTCAGCAATAACGGCACCCACCTTAGCGGCATGTTCCGAATTGGCCTTACCGGCACCGTAGCCCTTCTCCTTTGTGGAGGCGGAAACAATGGTCTTGCCAGCTTCGTCGTCGATGATCTGGGCATAGACGTTGGCATTGGAGAAATATACGGCGAGGCGGGGGCGCTGTGCGGTGCCGCCGAGTTTGCGGCGGATACGCGCATGAATGCGAGCGCGGATGGCTTTGCGATTTTGTGTGGCCATGATGGTCTGCGGGCGAAAATAAAGGGGTTACTTGACGGACTTGCCGGCTTTGCGGCGGATGTATTCGCCAACATAGCGAACACCTTTGGCCTTGTAAGGCTCCGGCGGGTAGTAGGCGCGGATGTCAGCGGCGAGCTGGCCGACAACTTGTTTGTCGATACCTTCGATGCTGATTTTGGTGTTTTCGGTCACAGTGACTTTGACCCCCTTAGGAATCGGGTGAAGTCGGTCATGGCTCTGGCCGAGCTGCAAGTCAATGTTGGTTCCTTTAACGGCGGCGCGGAAACCAACGCCGTGAATTTCAAGGTTCCGTGTGTATCCTTGGGAAACACCGACGATCATGTTCGTAATGAGGCGCTGAGTGGTGCCGTGTAGCGCACGAACGGTGCGCTCTTCGGACTCACGGGTAACGCTGAGGGTGGAGGCATCGCCAGTGACGTTCACGCCGCGAGGAAGAACCCAGTTGAGTTCGCCCTTGGGGCCTTTGACTAGCACGTTGCGATCATCACCAACTTTAACGGTGACTTTTTCAGGAAGAGGGATGGGGAGTTTGCCGACGCGGGACATGTTGAGATAGGCTCCAGGTTCGGGGTTTACCAGACAAAGGCGAGGAGTTCGCCGCCAAGCTTCGATTTGCGAGCGCGAGAACCAGTCATGACGCCCTTCGAGGTCGAAAGGATGGCGATACCGAGTCCACCAAGCACACGTGGGATTTCGTCACAAGAGACATACTTGCGAAGACCTGGCTTCGAGACGCGCTGGAGCTTACGGATAACCGGCGTGGTATCGTCGGTGTATTTGAGCTTCAGCTTAAGCCGGGGATGAGCGGCGCTGGTATCCACCTCATAGGCCCAAATGTAACCTTCTTCTTTGAGGATTCGGGCAAGTTCAGCCTTCATTTTGGAGAAGGGTGCGAGGATCTGCTCCTGGCCTGCGGAGAGGCCGTTGCGGATGCGGGTGAGAAAATCAGAAATCGGATCAGTCATGACGTGGCGTTGGGTCCGTGGTGTTTAAAGTTCAGGATCAGGCTGCCTGGCTACCTTCTGCAGCGGCATCATCGCTCTTTTTCTTACCCATGGAGCGGAAGGGCATTCCCAAAGCACGCAGCATTTCGCGGGCATGGTCGTCATTGGTGGTGCTAGTGACGAAGGTGATGTCAAAGCCGAGCGTGCGTTTGATCTTGTCGAGCTCGATTTCAGGGAAAATAGACTGATCGCTGATACCAAGAGTGTAGTTACCACGACCGTCAAAAGCACGGGGGGCAACGCCACGGAAGTCACGAACGCGAGGAACAGCAGTGCGCACCAGACGCATCATGAAGTCGTACATCTTATTGCCACGCAGAGTGACTTTGACGCCAACATTTTCACCTTCGCGGAGTTTGAAGTTGGCGATGGCCTTCTTCGATTTGGTGATGATAGGCTTTTGACCGGTGATGAGCTGAACTTCGTTCACAGCATCTTCGATGGCCTGCTTGCGCTCTCCCTGGCTGCCAACAGAGCAGTTCAGGACGATTTTTTCGAGCTTGGGCACTTCGTGAATATTTTCGAGGCCGAGTTGGCTCTTCAATTCACTGACTTTTTGTTTATAGAGGGTTTTGAGGGCGGGTTCCATGGATCAGTTTCGGGCTGTGCGTCCTTTCCGACGTGGTCTGCTTGCTAGAGCAGAGCTTTGACCGGCGGGGGAGGCAAAAATGGGGGGCGTGAGGATGGCGTCTTACTTCTTTTTAGCAACTGCCTTTTTCTTTGCAGGTGCCTTCTTTTCTTTTTTTGGCGCCTCTGCAAGCTTCACGTTGGAGATGGCGATGGGAGCTTCCTTCTCTACATGACCACCAGCTTGATTCTGCTGAGTAGGCTTGACGGCCTTTTTGATCATGTTGACTCCCTCGACGAGGACTCGCCCCTTGGCAGGAAGAACTTGGAGCACGGTGCCCTGCTTACCTTTGCTTGCGCCGGTGATAACGGTGACGGTATCACCTTTTTTGACGTGGGTTTTCATGTGTGTAAATCAGAGCACTTCAGGTGCAAGGGAAACGATCTTCATGAAGTTCTTGTCGCGCAGCTCACGAGCGACAGGGCCGAAGATGCGGGTGCCCTTTGGGTTGTTGTCCTTGTCGATGACGACGATAGCGTTCTTGTCGAAGCGGAGAATAGAGCCATCATTGCGGCGAATAGGATGCGCGGTGCGCACAACCACGGCGCGGATGACCTCACCCTTTTTCACAGCAGCAGTCGGCGTCGATTCACGAACGTGGGCAGTGATGATATCGCCGACATAGGCGAAACGAGTGTTTTTCTTGCCGAGTACGCCGATCATCTCGGCCATGCGAGCGCCAGTGTTATCAGCGATCGGGATTTCGGATTCCATTTGAAGCATAAGTCGATTCCTCCTGGTGTCTGGGGTTCTTGAAAAGAGCGGTGATTAGTGCTTGAGGACCTCCGTGAGGTTCCAGCGCTTGAGCTTGGAAAGAGGCCGGGTCTCGGCGATAAGCACCTTATCGCCCTCCTTGGCTTCGCCATTTTCGTCATGAGCATAAAACTTGGAGGTCTTACGGACGATTTTTTTGAAGCGGGGGTGGGGCACGCGGCGCTCGACTTCGACAACGATGGTTTTGACCATCTTGGCAGAAGTGACAACTCCGACGCGTGTCTTCTGCACGGTCTTCTTTTCAGTGGGGGCGGATGTGGTGGCGGCCTCGCTCATGTGTAACGTAGTAAAAGGGTTTTTTGCGGAGGATTAGGCGGCCTTCTTGATGACGGCAGCGCGGGAACGCTCGGTGATGATGGTCTCGATGCGGGCAATCTCCTTGCGAATCAAGGTGATACGGGCAGGATTTTCAAGCTGACCACTCTGCTGGGAAATGCGCAGGTTAAGAGCCTCTTGTTTCAGCTCGCGACGGCGGGCGGAAAGTTCTTCGACGCTGGATTCACGGAGTTCTTTGATCTTCATGGGGCGGTTCTCGGTTCGCGGTTCTTGGTTCTCCGAATATTATTTGTGCAGGGACTCACGGGTGACGAAGCGGCTGCGAATGCCAATCTTGTTGGCGGCTAGGCGGCAGGCTTCACGGGCGGTGGCTTCATTGACGCCGGAGATTTCGAACATCATGTGGCCAGGAAGAACAACGGCAACCCAGAATTCAGGCGCGCCTTTACCTTTACCCATTCGGACTTCCGGTGGACGTTGGGTCACGGGTTTGTGAGGGAAGATGCGGATGAAGACCTTACCTTTACGCTTGAGGAAGCGGGTGAGCGCCACACGGCAAGCTTCGATCTGATTGTTTCTGATCCAGCCACGATCGAGGAGCTGAAGGCCGAAGTCACCGAAGTCGAGCTTGTTTCCACTAGTGGCATTGCCGCTGCGATTGCCGCGCTGCTGCTTTCGGTATTTGGTTCTGCTTGGGAGGAGTGCCATGACGGTCTATTTTGAAAGGTGAATAGGGATGTAGTAAATCACGCAGCGGCAGGGGCTTCAGCGGGAGCGGCAGCAGGTGCGCCATCGCCCATGGGGCGGCGGGCACGGCCACCACGCGGAGCGGCACCACCAGGGCCGCCACCGTCATTGCGATCACGACGCGGGCGACGTTCTTCACGCGGACGAGAATTCTCAGGGGCATTGCCGCGGTTCATCCAAACTTTGCAGCCGATGATACCATAAACCGTGCGAGCTTCGGCGAAGCCATAATCAATCGGGATACGCAGAGTTTGAAGAGGCACTTTGCCTTGGCGATACCACTCAGCTCGGGCGATGTCAGCACCACCGAGACGGCCGGCAACGCGGATACGAATGCCTTCGGCACCCATGTCCATGGCTGTCTGCACAGCACGTTTCATGGCGCGACGGAAAGATATACGGCGCTCAAGCTGCACGGTTACAGCTTCAGCAACAAGTTGGGCATCGAGCTCCGGTTGCTTGATCTCAAAGATATCAATCTTGACCTGACGGCCACCGCACATTTCGGAAATCTTCTGGCTCATCACCTCGATTTCCTGACCTTTACGACCGATCACAAGACCTGGACGAGCAGTGTGGAGGGTAACGCGAACTTGATTCCAGGCACGCTCAATCACAATCTTCGCCAAGGCTGCCTGCATGAGCTTTTCCTTGAGGTAGGTGCGGATGGCGATATCACTGTGAAGAGAATCGGCGAATTCCTTTTTCGGAGCATACCACTTGGAGCGCCAGTCTTTGGAGACGGCGAGGCGGAAACCGATTGGATTGACTTTCTGGCCCATAAGGTGCGTATCGAGGTGTTAAGTAACGAAAGGGTTTATTCAGCAGATTTCTTGGCAGCCTTCTTTTTGGCGGGCTGTGCAGCTTTCTCGGACTTTGCTTCTTCTTCAGGCTTGGCACCGATAATGACAGTAATGTGAGACATGCGCTTTTTGATCGAAGCACCTGAGCCACGAGCACGGGGCATAAAGCGAGAAAGAGCAGGTCCAGGAGTTGCAACGGCGCTGGTGACGATCATTTCAGAAGCGTCGAGCTCATGATTGTTTTCGGCATTGGCGACGGCACTGCGGAGGGTCTTACCAACGAGGAATGCACCCTTTTTTGGAGTGAAATCAAGGACGCTTAGGGCCTGGCTCACGGGCATACCAGTAATGGCGCGGGTGACTTGGCGGGCCTTCTGCGGAGAAATCCGGGCATACTTGTATGTGGAGCTGACGGTGGGGGCTGACATAACGTGGAGAGGCTTCTTCGTGTGCAGGGTGGGTTTTTAGAAAGAGGAGGCAGTGGTCTCGGCTCGGCCGCGATCTCCGACGCGGACAGGGTCCGTATTGTCGGCAAGTTCTTGGACGATGGCGCCGCTGACAGACTGGCGGACTTCGGTGATGAGCACTTTCGCGACTGGTTTATCTTCGCGGAAGATTTCGAAAGGCATGCCTGGCTTGACGCCGTCTTTTCGGCCAAGGTTTAGGACTGCAATGCCTAATTCGGATTTTAAAGAGACAACGCGGGCGTTTTGCAGATCACCAGAGGTAACGCCATCGACGGGAGACGTGCTTCCAATCTTGCTGAGCAGTCCATCTGCAGCAGTGAGAGTTTTGTTCAACGTGTCGGCTGCGGCCGGATCGGCATTCGGCGCAGAGCGAGCAAGGTTCACACTGGCTTCAGCCACGACCATGAGTGTTTGGGCGAGTTCATCACGTTGCTGCTTCACGATGCGTAGATCACTCAACGCGGCGAGAAGGCGTTCCTGGGCTTGGTCTTTCGAGTTTTCTAGGGCTGATATCCCAAGGCCTTCAAGCAAGCCGCGAAGTTTCTCATAACGATCTTTGAACTCACCTGATTCGTTATTTGCAGCAGCAGCCGATTGAGCGAGAGCATCGCATCTATCCTTGGAAGCGGCAGCATCGACTTCAAGCTTCTGAATTTTTTGAGCAGCCACGGCGAGCGTGGTGTGCAATTCGCGAAGCTCTAGGTTCACATCACTCTGAGCACGCACGCCACCGCCCACTGCCAAAAGCAGGGCCAAAGTGTATCGCACGTTAGAATGGAGAGACATGAGCTGGGAGGGCGAGAATAAGATTACTTGGCTGCCTTGACGGTGACAGCACCGTGAGACTTGAACATGCGTGTAAGAGCGAATTCGCCGAGGCGATGACCGACCATGTTTTCAGTCGCATAAACGGAGACGAAGTCTTTACCGTTATGAACGAGGAAGGTGTGGCCGACGAGATCGGGCGTGATCATGGAAGAACGAGCCCAAGTCTTAATGGGGCGCTTGCCGCCTTTTGATTCATTCATTTTGTCCACCTTATCGAGGAGGGCTTGCTGAATGAAGGGGCCTTTTTTCAGGGAACGTGCCATAAGAAAATTCAGTGAGTCAAAAATGGGTTACTTGCCTTTGCGATGCTGGACAATGAGCTTGCCAGTGGCCTTCTTCTTGTTGCGTGTTTTCTCACCCTTGGCGTGACCCCAAGGACTGAGAAGGTGCTGGCGACCACCACCAGACTTGGAACGACCTTCACCACCACCGTTCGGATGGTCGATGGGGTTCATGCACATACCGCGTACTGTAGGGCGAACACCCTGCCAGCGTGTGCGACCAGCCTTGCCGGAAACCACATTCATGTGCTCAATGTTACCGACTTGACCGATTGTGGCGTAGCACACGGCGAGAATCTTGCGAATTTCACCGGAGGGCATGCGCACGAGAGCATATTCACCTTCGCGGTTATTCAACACAGCGGCCTGGCCAGCAGCACGGGCAGCAACGCCACCACGTCCAGGGACGAGTTCGATATTGTGAATGCTCATACCAAGTGGAATCTTTGCCAGAGGAAGAGCATTGCCCACTTCGGGAGCGGCGTTTTCGCCGGCCATCACGCTGGAACCTAGCTGGAGCTGAGCGGGAGCAAGAATGTAGGCACGCTCACCATCCTTATATTCCACAAGGGCGATACGGGCAGAACGATTCGGGTCGTATTCGATACCAATAACCTTTGCACTTTCGTTACGGCGAAGACGTTTGAAATCGATCAGGCGATAGCGCTTGTCATGACCACCACCAATGTGACGGCAGGTGATCCGCCCCGTGTTGTTGCGGCCACCACTGCGGCGGAGAGCAACGGTGAGGCTCTTCTCCGGCGTATCCTTGGTGATCTCGTCGAATGAATTCCACTCCTTGTAGCGGTTGGAAGGGGTTTGGGGCTTGAATGTTTTCAGCGCCATAGTCGTGTAAGGGTAAAGGGTTGCCTAAATGGGGCGGAGGATCATGCGAGGTCGAGCTTTTCGCCGGTTTTCAAGCGGACGACAGCCTTTTTCCAATGGTTGGTGCGGCCATAATCGGCGCGGCGTTCGCGCTTAGCCTTGCCAGAAACATTCAGGGTGCGGACGCCATCGACTTTCTTGCCGAAAAGCTTTTCTACAGCCTGCTTGATATCAATCTTCGTTGCCTGGGGATCGACGCGGAAGACGTATTCGTTGTTTTTTTCACCAAGAAGCGTGGCTTTTTCGGTGAGACGGATGGTCTGAATCACTTTATGAAGGTCTCTCATATCAGGCGGTCCTCAGGGCAAGGGTTTGGAGGGCGTCACCAGCCACAACGATGGCCTGGTAGCGAAGAAGGTTCTCAGCATTCACATCACTGGCGGCCATGAGCTGGACGTTCTGGACGTTACGCGCGGCGCGGAAAGTGATCTCGTCGAACTTGTTACCAAGCAGGAGCACATTCTTAGCGGTCGAGAGCTTGCTCACGGCGGAGATAAAAGATTTCGTCTTACCATCAGCAATGACGAAATCACCCACAGTGAGGACGGCACCATCATTGATACGGGCCGTCAAAGCAGCACGAAGGGCCAACTTTTTGACGTTCTTGAGGGTCTTCTTGGAATAGTCGCGAGGACGAGGACCGAAAACGACACCACCACCACTCCAGATTGGAGAACGCTTGGAACCCATACGTGCATTACCAGTGCCTTTTTGGTTCCAGAGCTTTTTACCGGAGCCAGAGACTTCGGAGCGGTTTTTGGTGCAGGCTGTTCCCTGACGGCGGTTCGCACGATAGGCGACGACGGTTTCGTGCAGGGCTTGAGAGCCTTGATGACCTTCAGTGAGGTTGATTTGAGCCGCTTTAGCGGCATCGGCAGTGAGAACTTGGGCGGACATGATTCAGTTCCTCGGGGTGATTATTTAGCGACAGCTTTTTTGCCGGGGCGCACGACGACGATGCTGCCTTTGTTACCGGGGACGGAGCCTTTGATGAACAGAAGCCCCTCTTCAGGACGGCTCTGCACCACGACGAGATTCTGGGTGGTGCGACGGTCAACACCATCGTGACCAGGCATTTTCTGATTCTTCCAGACGAGGCCGGGAGTCAGACGACAGCCGATGGACCCTGGGCGGCGGTGCATCATGGAACCGTGGGACTGAGGCTGACCGGCGAAATTCCAGCGCTTCACGACGCCTTGAAAGCCCTTACCTTTAGTTGTTCCAATGACATCAACGATCTGACCGTTGGTGAAAAGGCTAGCGTCGTATTTGGCGTCAGCAGCGGGAAGTTGATCATCACCTGTAAGACGGAATTCCTTTACGATCTTCTTTGCGGTGGAGCCGTGCTTTTTGAAATGGCCCATGAGCGGTTTCGTGATGCGGAATTCCTTCTGCTCACCGTAGCCGACCTGCACGGCCGTATAGCCGTCTTTTCCGTCACTACGCTTGACCTGGATGATTGAGTTTCCGCTGACGTCCACGACGGTCACGGCGACTGCTTCGCCCTTGTCCGTGTAAACTTTTGTCATGCCGAGTTTTTTGCCGATTAGTCCGAGACTCATATGGTTATCTCCGTTTGGATGATTTTTTGGGGGTTCTCGTGGTGAAATTAGATACGGATCGTGATGTCCACGCCGGAAGGAAGATTGAGCTTCTTGAGCTCGTCCACAGTGCGGGCGGTCGGATCAACGATATCGAGAAGACGCTTGTGAGTGCGAAGCTCAAACTGGTCCATGGATTTTTTATCCACGTGCGGAGAGCGGTTAACGGTGAACTTCTCGATGCGGGTGGGCAGCGGGATGGGACCCGCGACACGGGCGCCAGTGCGCTTGGCAGTTTCGACAATATCAGCGGTGCTCTTATCGAGAGTGCGATAGTCGTAGGCGCGGAGTCGGATGCGGATGCGCTGGTTACTCATGACGGTTCTGATTGGTTAAAGGGGTTCAGTGAAGGATGAGGCTCAGGATTTGCTGCCACCACGTTGTTCGACAATTTGCTCGACGATCTGCTGGGGAACCTGCTCAAAGTGAGAAGGCTGCATGCTGTAGCTAGCACGACCAGAGGAAAGAGTGCGGATGGCGGTGGAATAACCGAACATCTCAGCAAGGGGCACTTCCGCACGCAGAACGGCAGTCGCACCGCGCATATCCATCCCCTGAATCTTGCCGCGGCGGCGGTTCAAGTCGCCAAGGATGTCACCCTGATAATCTTCGGGAGTGGAGGCTTCCACGGCCATGATCGGCTCAAGAAGAATGCACTTGGCTTTCTTTAGGGCGTCTTTCACGGCGAAAATACCAGCCATTTTGAAGGCATTTTCGTTAGAATCCACGTCGTGGCTAGAGCCGTCAATCAGCTCAATGTGCATGTCGATCACCGGATAACCCGCGATGATGCCATTGAGAGCGGCTTCGATGCAGCCATTTTTGGCTGGGTTGATGAATTCCTTCGGGATGGTGCCGCCGACGACTTTGTTTTCGACCACAATGCCGCTACCCTTTTCACCAGGGCGGACGTTGATGACGACGTGGCCATACTGACCACGACCACCGGACTGCTTAACCAGCTTACCTTCGCCGCCAGCCGCCTGGGTAAGGGTCTCACGATAAGCGATCTGTGGTTTTCCAGTATTGGTTTCCACCTTGTGCTCGCGCTTGAGGCGGTCGCAAAGAATTTCGAGATGCAACTCGCCCATGCCAGCGATGATGACCTGGCCGGTTTCTTCGTCGGTCTTGACGAAGAAGGTCGGATCTTCTTCCGAGAGACGCTGAAGGGCATTGCCCATCTTTTCTTGGTCGCCCTTGGTCTTTGGCTCGACAGCCATGGAAATAACCGGTTCCGGGAAGGTCGGAGGCTCAAGCAGGATGTCGAGATCCTCATCGCAGAAGGTATCACCCGTGCGGACGTCCTTCACCCCCACGAGGGCGGCGATATCACCCGAATAGCAGCAGTCGATGTCTTTATGAACGCTGGCCTGGATCTGGATGAGGCGACCAACACGTTCGGATTTGCGAGTGCGCGGATTGTAGATGGTATCACCCTTCTTCACACAACCGGAATAGACGCGGAAGAAAACGAGGCGTCCAAATTTGTCGGACCAGAGCTTGAAGCCGAGGGCACAGAACTTGGCATTGTCATCGGGACGGGCTTCAACCTTCGTCTCAGGATCGTCCACGAGCTGACCGGTTTGTGGCTCAATGTCAAGTGGGCCAGGAAGGTAGTCGATCACGGCGTCAATGAGGTACTGCACGCCTTTGTTTTTGAAGGCAGAGCCGCCAGCCATTGGGATGATCTTGTTCGCGATTACCGTGCGGCGAAGAGCTTCTTTCACATCCTTGATTGTGATGGCTTTCTCCTCGAGGAACATCATGCCCATCTCCTCGTCCTGATTGCAAATCTCTTCAACGAGACCGTCATAAGCCATCTTGGCCTTGTCGATTTCCTCACCTTGGAGCTCGCGAACGGTGTACTTGGAGCCGAACTTTTCGTCATCGCTATAGATGATGGCTTTTTGATTCACCACATCGATCTGGCCGATGAGGTTATCTTCAGCACCGATTGGAATAAGGATTGGCCAAGCATTGGCACCGAGCTTTTTCCGAACGTCTTCAACCACATTGTCAAAGTTGGCACCCGTACGGTCCATCTTGTTGACGAAAGCGATGCGCGGAACGCGATACTTTTCTGCCTGACGATAGACAGTCTCGGACTGCGGCTGCACACCAGCAACGCCACAGAGAACGAAAATCGCACCATCAAGAACACGGAGCGAGCGTTCCACCTCGGCGGTGAAGTCCACATGGCCCGGAGTGTCGATGATGTTGACGCGGATATCTTCGAGCTCACGAAGCTTGAAAATACCTTCTTCCTTGAGCTGCTTCCAGCGAGCAGTCACAGCAGCGGAAGTAATGGTGATGCCACGCTCTTTTTCCTGCTCCATCCAATCCGTTGTCGCCGCACCATCATGCACCTCACCGATCTTGTGGATCATGCCGGTGTAGAAAAGGATGCGCTCGGTCAGCGTGGTCTTGCCTGCGTCAATGTGGGCGCAGATACCGATGTTACGGGTTCTTTCGAGCGGATACTCGCGGTTGGGAGAGTTAACGGACATGAGAAACGAAGATCAGAGAACTAGAAATTAGTTAGAAGCGGAAGTGAGCAAAGGCGCGGTTGGCCTGAGCTTGCTTGTGGACGTCGTCACGCTTGCGGACGGAATTCCCCTGCCCTTGCGCGGCATCCTTCAACTCATTGGCAAGCGCATTGAACATAGGCTGCCCTTTGCGACCACGAGCGTATCCAATGATCCAGCGCATGGCCAATGCCACCTGACGAGCCGGGGAAACTTCGAGCGGCACCTGGTAGGTGGCACCACCCACACGGCGCGCCTTCACTTCAACGCGAGGCTTCGCGTTCTCGATGGCACGGTTGAAAAGCTCCAACGGATGTACGCTATCACTCTTTTCGTTAAGGATATCGATTGCACGATAGACAGTGCGCTCAGCGAGGGCTTTTTTGCCACTCTGCATCACGCGGACGATGAGGCTAGAGACAAGCTCGCTATCATAGCGGCTATCTTTGTGAACTTCCTTGTTATAAACGCGCTTTCTGCGGGCCATGGTCGTTAGGAGGAAAAGGGTGGAACGGGGAGGGTGACGAAAATTACTTCTTCTTCGTGGCGGCGGCAGCAGCACCAGGCTTCGGACGCTTGGCACCGTATTTCGAACGGCCACGACGGCGAGCATCAACACCAAGGCAGTCGAGAGTACCGCGAACGATGTGGTAGCGGACACCGGGCAAGTCTTTCACACGACCACCGCGAACCAGCACGATCGAATGCTCTTGGAGGTTATGACCCTCACCACCGATGTAGGCGATGACTTCATACCCATTTGTCAGACGAACCTTTGCCACTTTACGAAGAGCAGAGTTTGGCTTCTTCGGCGTGCGGGTCATCACCTGGAGGCACACGCCACGGCGCTGCGGGCACTTAGCGAGCGCGGGCGACTTTGACTTCACCGCTTTATCTTTGCGGCCGTGTCTGACGAGTTGATTGATTGTGGGCATGGTGGTTAAAAAAGAGCTGCTTTCGGAGCAATGACCGGTTCCGGTTCCGAATGACAGTACCACCACCCACTGAAGGGTCTGCGGCACAGACTTTTCCGGTTCTGGCTCCGATAATCGCATGAATCACCGAAGTGAATCATTGCCGGTCTCTGGGGAGAGGACCTGGCTTGGGAGCGCGGATCTTGGCGAGTCGCTGAAGATGCGCAAGCCTTTAATTCATCTTTTTGAATGTTTTGTATCAACCGATGCGCCGGTTGTCGAGACGAGGACTGTATTCGAAGCTTCCACCTATGCTTTCTACGAGGTGAAACGGCGAGATTCTGCAGTGGAGATCAATCGTATCTCTTCCTTGGTATCGTCACCGCAACACTTGGTCATGCTCGATTTCGGTGGCGCATGGCGGGTCAGCCTGTTCCTCTTCAGCGGCCGCACTCCAAAACGCTTCGCGACGAAATCACATTCCTCCCGACGTTCTTGGCGACCTTACATGAGAAAACGGTTAGGAAAAGGAACTCAGCGGCGCGAAGCCAGACTTCATCGTTTGGCCGAAGCGGATCGAAGCCACTGAACGCTAGCCATGAAAACCCTCCTCATCATTTCGATAAGCGCCTTCGCCCTTCACGCAGAGGATTTGTGCCGACAACCCTCACCGGAAGCCATGGCAAAATCCGCAGGTGTAAAGCTGCCGACGCTGCCGTGGCATGTGGCAAATGTGTGGTGGGACTTTGAGGGACCGGTGCAGCATTTCAATTCGCTCGAGGTCGATGTGACGATCGACCGGGATGTGCCGGAGGAATATAATTTGTATATCTCGCCCTGCGGGATCGCGAAGATCAATGATTTGCAGTTCTACGGAGGCATTCAGACAAATATCAACGGCTGGGCGAACAAGGAGAGCCGCGAACGTGTGCATCGCGGCAAAGGCGGCATTTTCTCGCGATGGTCGAGCGACAAGACGACGCCCATCGGACTTGAGCATGTGCGCACGGCGGCGGAGGATTGCCTGGTCGAAAGCGCGGGCTACGAGGGCGAGTTCGCGAGTGTGCGGCGGCCGTATGCGTGGACAAAAGGCACTTATACCTGGAGCATCACCAAAGGTGTGACGGAGGGCGAGAGCACCTGGTTCACCTGCACGATCCGCGATGCGAAGGGCCGCGTGCAGGAGGTCGGTAGTTTGCGCTTTGAGGGGACAGACTTCACGTTTTGGGAGAGGCATTCGGCTTTCGTGGAGGTGTACAGCACGTCAAAGATTCCGAAATCAGGCATTCCGAATGTAATGGTAACTTTTGGATGGCCAAGACTGAACGGCAAGATGGTGCCCCTTAAAAAGGTGCATGCGTATTACCCCGATAAAGGCGGCCCTGACTCACCCGATTGCGCGTGGGTGAAGGCGCAGGGCGAAAACTGCGTGGTCGAAGTCGGCCCCATCTTCAAACGCGATGAGGCGAAGCGGCGGCATGAGTTGCTGCGTTGAAAACCTGCTACAAATGCGCCTTCAAATAGCTCGTCATGAGCTCATAGAGATGACGTGAGGTGCCTTTGCCGGTGTTGATGGCGTGATCGCGATTCGGGTAGGGCATGAGAGTGAAGGGTTTGTGATGGGTGATGAGCTCGTTGATGAGCTTCTCGACGCCCTGGTAGTGGACATTGTCATCGCCGGTGCCGTGGATAAGGAGGAGGTGGCCTTGAAGGGATTTGGCGTGGGTGATGGGGGAGCCGTCGGTGTAGGCTTTGGTGTTGTCCTTCGGCAGGCCCATGTAGCGTTCCTCGTAGATGGTGTCGTAAAGACGGCGGTCTGGCACGGGGGCGACGGCGATGGCGGCGCGGTAGAGGTCGGGATACTGGAAAAGGGCGTCGAGGCTGCTCGTGCCGCCGCCACTCCAGCCCCAGATGCCGACGCGATGGGGATCGAGAAAGGTGAACTGCTGCAACAAGGCTCGCACGCCGGCAGCTTCTTCGCGAACGTTTAAGATGCCGAGCTGAAGGTGCGCGGCCTTGCGCCAATCACGGCCTTTGGGCGCAGGCGTGCCGCGGGTATCCAGACTGGCGATGACGTAGCCTTGCTGGGCGAGCATGGTATGCCAGAGCATCTTTTGGCCGCCCCATGCATCTTTGACGGTCTGCCCGGCGGGCTCGCCATAGACGTTCATGAGCAGCGGATGCTTCTTGTTGGGATCCTGATTGGCTGTGGTCATGATCCAAGCATCGGCCTGAATCCCCTCACCGATGTCCACGCGGAGGAATTGGGTCTTAGGAAGGCTCAAAGCGGCGAGTTTTTCGCGCAGCTTGGTTTGCGACTTGAGCAGACGCAGTGGGCGATGCTCGGGAAGCGAGACGAGATCGACCACGGGCGGGGAGTTGAAGGTGGAATGGGTGTGGACGGCCCAACGGGTGTCTTCGCTGAGCTGGTAGGTGTGAGTGCCGGGTTGATTGGCAGGGGAAAGGCACTGCGCCTCGCCGCCGCCTTCGAGGCTGGCATGGTAGAGGTACCGCTGGGTTGGGTTTTTGGGGGAGGCGTAGAAGTAGAGGTGGCCATCTTTGACATTATTGACGGCAGTGACCTCGATGACGTCGTATTCGCCCTTTGTGAGCGGTTTGAGTTCTCCGGCGAGATTGGCGCGGTAGGCGTGACGCCAGCCGGTGCGCTCGCTGAGCCAGAGGAAGTCGTCACCGATCCAGCGGATGGGGTTGTCGTTATCGATCCAGGCTGGGTCGGTTTCGGTGAGGATGAGGCGTGTCTCGCCGGTAGTGGGATTGGCGAGGAAGACGCGGAGGGTGTTTTGCAGGCGGTTGAACTGCTGGAGGAGTACTGCTTTGCCATCGGGGGTCCATTCGGCATGCGGGAGGTAGTGCTCGCGAGGATCGCCGGGCACGTTGAGCCATGTGATGGTGCCACCGGTGGCTGCGATGATGCCGAGGCGTGTGGCAGAGTTCTTTTCGCCGGCTTTCGGATACGGGAAGGTCGTGAAGCGTTGGTAGGAGCCGTCGGTTTGATTGACGAGCCAGAAGCGTTTCACGTCCTTCGTGTCGAACTGCCAAAAGAGGAGCTGTTTGCCGCCGGGATTCCAGCGGTAGCAATCGCGGAGACTGAGTTCTTCTTCGTTCACCCAGTCGGAGGTGCCGTTGATGAGGGCATCGGAGCCGTCGGTGGTGAGGGAGGTGATTTTCAGGTCGGCGAGGTTTTGGACGTGAAGGTTGTTTTTGCGCACGAAGGCCACTTGGCTGCCATCGGGGGAGAATTTGGCAAACATGAGCGTCGAGGGCGCGGCATCGCCGCCGAGTTTGGTGAGCGTTTGGGTGGCAAGATCGAGCAGCCAGTAGTCGCCACGTGTGTTTTTGCGCCAGACCTTCTTGGTGTGGGTGAAGAGCAGTACTTTTGACTCGTCGGCATTGAACTCGAAGCTATCCACGATGAGCGGCTTTTTCTCGTCTTTCGGGGTCAAAGCCCTGGCGGAGACGAGAATGGTCTGCTTGCCGGTTTCCACATGGTTTTGGACGAGATCCTTGCCGGCCTTGCCTTCAACGGGTTTTTCGAAGGTGAAGTAGGAGGCGCTTTTTTTGCTCCACTTGAGCGAGGGCATCTTTTCCTCGTCGAACTCCTTATCGGTGAAGATGCGGGCGAGGGTGAGCAGGGCGGGATTGGGCTTCGGTGGATCGGCATGGAGGCCGGTGAGGGCATGAACGGCGATCAGCAGGAAGAGCGGGGCTTTCATTCCACATGGTGAAGGGCGTGCAGGGAGGTGTCTTGGCGATTTTTTGCCCGAGGGCCGGGCTTGGCTCGATTTTCGGAGAAAACCGGCCACGATGACCGGATGAACATGCCTGCCTGGATTGAATACTTTGCCGTGGCCATCTGCGCGATCACCGCCGTGCTGGCGGCGGAGGGGAAGCACATTGACCTCTTCGGTGTGATGGTGCTGGCGCTGGTGACGGCGGTGGGTGGCGGGACGATTCGAGATTTGTGCCTCGGCGTGCGGCCGGTGTTTTGGATCGAGCAGCCTCAAGTGGTCTGGACGGCGCTGATCGCCGCAGCGGTGACATTTGTGATCGTGCGCTTCACACATCTGCCAGCGCGGCTGCTGGATGTGGCGGATGCGTTTGGGCTGGCTCTGTTTGGCATCGCGGGCACGGAGAAGGCGTTGGCGTTTGGCACACCGGGCATCGTGGCGGTGCTGCTGGGCATCGTCACCGGTGTGGCGGGTGGCATTCTGCGTGATGTGCTGCGCCGCGAGATCCCTTGGGTGTTCCAAGCGGAGGTGCATCTCTATGCGACGGCGGTGTTTGCCGGTGCGGTGGTGTTTGTGTTGCTACGTGAGTATCTGCCGCCGTCCGAAACGCATCGCTACATCGGCATGACCACCATTGTGCTGATCCGCCTCGCAGCGATGCGCTGGAAGCTCCGGCTGCCAACGTATCGGACGCGAGGCTCGGGATCTGATTAAAGCAGTCTCGCCGCTGCTTCGGCGAGCGGGCTGCGCTCGCCTTTGACCAGTGGGACGTGGGCGGCGAAGGGCTGGCCGCGCATGCGCTGGCGGGTGTACACGAGGCCGTTGCTACGGGCATCGACGTAGGGGTTGTCGATCTGCGCGGGATCGCCGACGAGGACGAGCTTTGAGCCACGGGACATGCGGGTGACGATGGTCTTGGCCTCCAGCGGGGTAAGTTGCTGGGCTTCGTCGAGCACAAAGAAGCGATCTGGAATGCTGCGACCGCGTATGTAGCATAGGGCTTCCACTTCGATGACACCCGACTGAATGAGGTGGTCATAGGGAGCGGCAGGTGTTTGTATCTTGGCGGGATCTGGCATGAAGCGGTTCTGCTTCTTGCGGGCAGGTCCCTGAGTGTTTTCGACAGGGCGCATCAGAAGATCGAGCGCATCGTAAACCGGCTGCAACCATGGGCGCATCTTTTCCTGAAGCGATCCAGGCAGGAAACCAACGGTCTGGCCCATGGCAACGATGGGACGGCTGACGGTAAGGCCCTGATAGGTGCGATCAAACACCTGCTGGAGACCGGCGGCGACGGCGAGGAGTGTCTTTCCGGTGCCGGCCTGGCCGTAGCAGGTGACAAGGCTGATCTCGGGATCGAGCAAGGCATCAAGGAGGCAGACCTGGCCGAGATTCATCGGCTTGATGGAACGCCCCTGACCGACTTTGATGCACTCAGGTGCTCGCAAGCGCACGAATTCACCCTGAGCGTCGAAGCGAGCAGGGATGGTGGCTTTATCACCGGCGGAGAGCAGGGCAAAGTCGTTCACCGCGAGCGCACTCACACGGGCATCTGAAATGGTGAGGCGACCACTGCTGGCATAGCGCTGCAATTCGTGGCTGGTGACCTCGATGCGGGCGATCTCAAAATTCGAGACCTCACGCGGAGCGACCTTGTCATGCAGGTAATCCTCGCACTCGATGCCCACGGCACGGGCTTTAAGCTGCATGTTCAAGTCCTTGCTCACGAGGATGACGGGCATCTTCAAGGTATCGCGGAGGAGCAGCGTGCAGGCGATGATGCGGTGATCGGCCTTGTCGAGATCGTGGAAGATGCCCTCGAAGGCGGTGATGCTTGGGTGCTTTCGTGCTTCACCAGGATCATAGACGGCGATGCGAATGCGGCCGCCCCCGGGCGTGACCACTCCGTGGGTGACATCCGCTCCGGCGGGAAACATCTGCATCAGCGCCCGATGTACCTCGCGGGCATTCGCCCCACGTTCCGTCATCTCATTTTTAAAGCGGTCCAGCTCGCTGAGGACATCTACGGGGATGCAGATGTGATGCTCCTCGAAGCGGTGGATGCACGCGGGGTCGTGGAGGAGGACGTTGGTATCGAGAACGAAGGTCTTGGTGCCGACAACGATTTCGGGAGGACGGGCGGGACGCTTTCGGCGGGAGGAGGCGGATTTGGTAGGCAAGGGGGGCGAAGGGGGCTGTGAACCGGAACTGGCAGGGCGGAATTCGATGAGGGTCGAACTGACTACGTTGGAATGGTCGTCGCGGTCCATGATGGGTTGGAGGGTGGTTGTGCCATCGGTGTTCGATGGCGGTTTGGGTCGGCAGATTTGTGGCGCAGTGACTGTGCCAAGCGTGCCGTTCCAGTGCTGTGATTATTGGGATGAATCACGGTAATTGCCGGAGACTGTC
This sequence comes from Akkermansia muciniphila, assembly GCA_943373155.1. Taxonomy (GTDB): domain Bacteria; phylum Verrucomicrobiota; class Verrucomicrobiia; order Verrucomicrobiales; family Verrucomicrobiaceae; genus Prosthecobacter. Next base: position 19,807 of record CALSBJ010000060.1, read on the forward strand.
AGAGAGTGAATATCGCAGCAAGGGTTTATTCACATTGTGGAAGTTTATTCACACTTGGCCCATGACATGAAACCAAAAAAACGGGAGCGATCCGAAGACCGCTCCCGTGAGATTGAGAGAGACGTTGGTAAGAAGACTACTTCGTGGCAGAAGCACGGCCACCGGAACCCATGCTGTAATTTTCCATGACGGGCGTCTGCGGAGCCGCGCCTTTCCAGCCAGAGCCAGGGAGGGCGTATTTACGAGGATATTGTTCCTGCACGCTGCCCACCATCCAAGGTTTTGTCTCGGCCAGGAAGAGTGTGCCGTAACGAGCGCGGGAGCGCTTCACGAACTCAGCGTTGGGGTCTTCGGAATTTTTGAGACCACCGAAGACGCTACCACCATTGCCGACATCATCCTGGCCACCGTAAGGAGCAAAAGAATCAGCCCCTGTGGCTTGGCGACCACCGATGGTCGTGTTCGGCGAAAGAGGGGCGCAGGAGGAAAGAAGAGCCGCGAGGGCGAGCGTGAAAATCAATTTCATAGGAGAAGGCGATTTTGACGGGAGACTGCCCTGTTTGTCAAAGTTTTTTCCGTCCGAGGCGGCCCCTGAAGCGCAAATCATCCATGAGATCGTGAAAGAGCCCGGAGCTGGCATCGTTTTCGCGCCGTCATCACCTCCAAAACCTCCGTTCACCCAATGAAAATCCCCCTTTTCAGCTTCGTGGCTATTTTTGCCCTATCCGGCCTCACCAGCGCCGCGCCCGATCTGAAGGCCACTGCGGCCAAAATCGATGAATTGATCCTCGCGAAGCTCGCGAAAGAGAAAATCCAGCCCAATGCCCAGGCCAGCGACGAGGTTTTCGTGCGTCGAGTGTACCTCGACATCGTCGGCCGCATTCCCTCGCTCAAAGAGACCACCGATTTCCTCGCCAACACGGCGACAGACAAGCGGGCGAAGCTCATCGACGAGCTGCTGGCCTCCGATGGCTACACGCAAAACTACTTCAACTACTGGTCGGACATCCTGCGCCTCCGTTCACAGCTCGCTCAGGGCAATAGCCAACCCGCTGGTGCCGCCTACGCCACCTGGCTGCGGCAGGCACTCGACAAAAACATGCCCTACGACCAGATGGTGCGTGAGATGGTCACCGCCGATGGCAAGACCTATGAAAATGGTGCCGTAGGCTTCTACCTCCGCGATTACAACATGCCGCTCGATAACATGGCGGTCACCACGCAGGTCTTCCTCGGCACCAGCATGGTCTGCGCCCAGTGCCACAATCATCCCTTCGATAAGTGGACCCAGATGGACTACTACCAAATGGCCGCCCACACCTACGGCATGACCGGCACAAACGGCCTCAGCAATCCCCTGCTCGCGGGTGTCTTCGGCGGCGGTTATGGCAACAAAGGCGCGAAAACCAAGGGCAAAAAGGCCAAACCTTCGACCGAGATCACCTCGCTCATTCCACAAGGCATCGAGCGCAAAGACATGAGCAAGGCCATGAGCGAGATCCTCCGCCCGCTGCGCTACAACACCGTCCTCGATCACTCGGACAAGAAAGCACTCCCCCTGCCCCACGATTATCAATACACCGACGCCAAGCCGAAGTCCGTCGTCTCCCCTTTTATCCCTGCCGCCTTCTCCAAAGATGGCAAGATTGTCAAAGGCGATGAAAAGCCGGTCGATTCCTACGCAGGCTGGATGACCTCGAAGGAAAATCCCCGCTTCACCCTCGTCATCGCCAACCGCCTTTGGAAAAAGGCGATGGGCATGGGCCTCATCGAGCCCGTCGATGAGATCACCGACTCCACCGTGCCGAGCAATCCCGCCCTCATGTCCTTCCTCGAACAGACCATGAAGGAGCTGAACTACGACATGAAGGCCTTCCTGCGTGTGATCTACAATAGCGCCGCCTACCAGCGTGCTGCCTACACGAAGGATGTCGAGCTCGGCGAGCTCTACCACTTCCCTGGCCCGCTCCTCCGCCGCATGAGCGCCGAGCAGATCTGGGACAGCATGGTCACGCTTTACAAGCCCAATTCGGACACACCCAGCATCCAGTCCAAGATCGACCGCGACTCCACCATCCGCAAAATCGAGTGGCTCGACCGCTCCCTCAATGCGCTGACACCGGAAGAACTCACCAAGGCCACTGCCGCCGTCGCCTTGAAGCAGAAACAGCTCGCCGCAGATGTGCGCAAAGCCCAGGAGCAACTCACCGAGGCCAGCAAAAACAAAGATGAAGAAGCCATCCGCGCCGCCAAGAAGGTCGTGAGCAGCCAGCGCAAAGCCATCGACGAGGCCGCCGAGGAGATCGTTTATAGCACCGGCTTCAAAAAATTCGCCGAACTGGCCCGCGAAGGAAAACTCGACGAGCAGGTGAAGGACGAAGAGTTCGCCAAAGAGATTGCCGCCGCCATCATGGGCAAAGATGGCAAAGACCTCTCGCTCGACGAAGCCTTGGCGATCTACAACAAAGGCCTCCGCACCCGCCTCACCGAGCAGCAAAAGACCCGCCTGAAGCGGGATGCCGAGAACCTCAAGGCCGACACCAAAGAAGAACTCGCTGCTCTCAAGGCATGGGAAAACTTCCGCGATACCTATATGATCCGCTCCGCCGATCTCCGCAGCCCCGCGCCAAACGGTCACTTCCTCCGCGAATTCGGCCAGAGCGACCGCGAACTCGTCGAAAACGCTAGCGATGACGCCACCGTCGGCCAAGCCCTCATGCTGCTGAACGGCAAGACCTTCACCAATCTGATGAATCCCTACACGATGATCTCCCGCTCCATTCGCAAGACGGAAACGGCGCAGCAGACCATCGATACCATCTTCCTCGCCCTCTTTAGCCGCAAAGCCACTGCCGAGGAGCAGGAACTGCTCAAAGGCATCGTGGACAAAAACACCGTCACAAACAAAGGCGATGCCCTCTGGGCCGTGCTGAACACCCGCCAGTTTTACTTCATCCAGTAAAGCAGCCTGCTCAGGCTTTGAACTCGGGATAGAACGGGTTGTGCGCCTTCTCCTCGCCCACGGTGGTGAGAGGGCCATGACCTGGGCAAATCACCGTTTCATCGGCCAACGAGAAGATCTCCTTCCGATTCGTCGCGAGCGCTTCGGCAAAAGAAACCATGCCACCGCCCATGCTGGAGGCAAACAGCGCATCGCCGACGATAGCGACCGTTTTTGCCAGTCCGCTGACGACGTAGGTGATGCCTCCTTTGGAATGCCCCCAGGTGCTACGAGGCTCGATTTGGAGGCTGCCGACCTTCCATGAAGGTTTGTCTTCGAGCGAGAAGGTCTTCGCTCCGGCGCAGGGCTCCTTGGCGTGGACAAAAGTAGGCACCGCGCCTTCGCCGGAGAGTTTAGCGAGGTCGAGGATGTGATCGGGATGCGTGTGGGTGATGAAGATCTGAGTCAGTTTGAGGCCGTTCTTCTTGATGAAGTCGATCATCGGCTGCGCATCCGCCCCCGTGTCGAAAGCGACGGCCTGCTTGGTGCTCAGATCCCACACGAGGTAGGCATTCACCGTCATGTCATGGTAGGTCGTATTGAATTGAGCCAATCCACGCAGGTTCACGGTATCTGGCATCCAGCCGTTGTGAGCCATCGTGATGAGCGAAGCCGCATCCAATCCCAAAACCGGGGCGATTTTTGCCAGCACGACCTCATCCACCGCACCACCTTTGGCTGCGGCCACGACTTCGGCGCTCACGCCAGCCTTCGCGGCTACATCAGCCTCACTGAGGCTGAGGCCGCGCATGGATTTACCGATGACATCATTGAAAAGATCTTCGAGGGGGAGGGACATGGGAGAAAGGAGATGACTGGGTTTCGGCGTGAATCAAGCAGCTGGTTTACTTCAACAATCAGCAATCTGAGTTCATCAATCTGCGGTTGAGGGCTTTCGCGACGCTCGGAATGTCGATTGATGAATGCCGATTGCTGATTTTTGAAGGAATTGAGGACGATGAAGGAAGCGAAGGGAACAAAAATGCCGGATGGGTTTCCCCATCCGGCATCGTGAAACGTTTTCGAGGCTCGTGTTACTCGGAAACCTTGGCTGTTTTGATCAGGACTGGCTCAGCGGGCACGTTCTGGTGCATGCCGGCGTTCGTGGTCTTCACAGCGGCGATGGCGTCGAGCACGTCCAGGCCCTTCGAGATCTTGCCAAACACGCAGTAGCCCCAGCCATCCTGGCCAGGGTAATCGAGGAAGTTGCTATCCTGATGAACGAGGAAGAACTGGCTCGTGGCGCTTTGCGGATTGCTCGTGCGGGCCATGGAGATGGCTCCACGAACGTTCTTGAGGCCGTTTTTGGCTTCGTTTTCGACCGGGGCATCGGTGGACTTCTGCTGCATGTCAGGGGTGAAACCGCCGCCCTGGATCATGAATCCGGGGATCACGCGGTGGAAGATGGTGCCGTCGTAGTGGCCCTTCTTCACATAGCTGACAAAGTTGGCGACAGTCTTCGGTGCCTTGGCGGCATCGAGTTCGAGTTCGATGGTACCTTTGCTGGTTTCCATCACGATTTTTACGGGTTTGGCGTCACTCACGGTTTTTTCCTGGGCTGAGGTTGGACCGGCCAAGCCAGCGAAAGCGAGGGCGATGGCGGCGAGAGTCGGTGCGATTGATTTCATAGGTCGGTTTGCGGGTTGAGGCGTGCGAATAGGGCGTGTCAGGCTTTTTTTGCAACGGGCATTTGGGGAGGATCAATGCTTCAAGAGCCACTCGGTCGTGCGGGGATTGAAATCGCCCAGGCACTCCCAGTGGAAGGCGTGGCCGGCATTGTCGTAGAGGTGCAGATCCGCGCCGGGGATGGCGGCGGCCACTTCCTCGCTCATCCAGCGGGGCGTGAAGGTGTCGTTTTTGCCGCCAATGACGAGCGTGGGGCATTTCACGTTCTTGAGCTCGTTGAGTGTGTTGTGGCTGATGGCGGCGGCGCTTTGGGCCTCCGTGGCATGCAGCGGCTGCGGGGCGGCATTGATGGCCGCGTCCTTGAGGCCCTGCTGCATGTTGTTCCAGCAGTCGTCGTTGTCGAACCACGGCTTGGTGAAGATCAGCATCTGAATCCACTGCATGAAGTCCTCGGGGCGCATGTCCGCCTTCGCCTTCATGAGGTGCTGCCAGGTGTAAAGGCCGAAGCGGTCCTGACGGGCCCAGGTGCACATCAAAATCATGCTCTTCACCTTCTCCGGGTGCCGCAAGGCAAGCTGCTGGGCGATCACCGAGCCGAGCGAGCAGCCCACCACGCGGGCCTGCTTGATGCCGAGCTTGTCCATCAGTCCGGCGTAATCGTCCGCCATCATCGCGGTGGTGTATGGGCCTTCCGGCTTGTCGGTCTCGCCGACGCCGCGGTTGTCTCCGAGGATGCAGCGGAAGTTCTTCTCCCACGCCTGCGCATGCGCATCCCAAACTCCGCCTGGAGCGGTCACCCCCATGATGCAGACCAGCGGATCACCGCTGCCGCGTTCTTGGTAAAACATCTTGATTCCATTGGTTTCGACGTGGGGCATGAGAAGAGAGAGGGTTCAGGGTTGAGAGCGCGGATTGGAACAAAGATGTGGCGGCACGACAAGCGAAAACCTCCTTCCCTGCCCTCAAATTGCCCTCACACTCGCTCCCTCGATCCATTTCGGCGGGATCATGATCTGCCGTGGCACCGCGGGAACGCCGTGCTCGTGCTGCGAGAGCTGCGTGACGACCAAATCGACCGCGGCGGCCGCTAGATGGTCGCGTTGCTGGTAGATGCCCGCGAAGCCGGTCATCTTCGGTGTCCAGTCGTGCACGACGAAGCCGATGTCTTGTGGCACACGCAGGCCGAGACGCTTCAGCCAGCCGGGCACGTGCGTGTCGAAGGTGATGAGAGCGTCCGGTCGATGCTCGCGCATCCATTTGGAGAAGGCGTCGAAGCCCTGGCTGATGTCGTTGCTTGGGAAAAGCAGCAGCGGCACGCGATCCGCCTCCGAAAGGCTGTGCTGCCAGTGAAACAGGCCGCCGCTGTAGCCAAACTGCGAGCGATTGACGATCCACTTCGTCACCGCGACGCCGATGCGCTGGTAGCCGCGTGCGGCGAGCTGCTCGGCGGCCATGTGAATGCCGAGCGTCATGTTTCCGGCGCACATGTGCAGCGCGGGCGTGCTCATGGCATTCCCAAACGTCACCGCCGCGAACGGTGAGTAGTCGAGCCTGCTGCATGGCAACTGCATGCTCTGCGGCGACACGATCACGCCCTCGATGCCGCGTGCGTGCAGGATCTTTTGCAGTTTTTTCGGCGTGAGGCCGTCCTTGCCCAGATAAAACTCCTCCACCGCATAACCATGCCCGTGCGCACGGCGTCGGATGTCCTCAATGGGCACATATTGATACGAAGGCCCGAGCAAACCGTCCTGCGGCACCTGCTCGCGGATCACAGCGATCACCGCCCGCAGCCGCTTCTCTTTCTTTCCGCGCACCACCTGCATCATTCGCATCAAATGCGGGTCCGGTTGGTAATCGAGCCGCTTCGCTTCCTTCAAAACGAGTTCCCGCTTCTCCGCCGCCACCTTCGGCGCACCGCGCAGCACCCGCGACACCGTCATGATCGACACCCCCGTTGCGCGGGCGATGTCTTTGAGCGTGGGCTGGGAAGTCGTGGGCATGGTGTTAGCATAACACGCCACACAGCCAATCAAGCCGCGAAAAACACTCCGCGAAGGCGTTTCCAATAAATCATGTCCCTTCGATCTATTTCCTGCCTTTTCGCGGTCTCCTGCAGCGCCTTCATCCATGCCGCGGACGCTCCCACGTTTGCCGGCCCCACGCCGGGCACCTTGCGCACGATTTCCATCCCGTCCGTGGACATCTCTGCTGATACGGCGCGGCATGTCATCATCGCCCGTGGCACGGAGAAGGAATACCATGGGCATTGCGACACGGTGCTCATGGCGGATGGCCGGACGATGTTCACGGCGTGGTGCATGAATCACGCGGGGCGCCTCGGCCCACTCGCCCGCAGCGATGATGGCGGGCTCAGCTGGAGCGCCCCTTTACCGACGCCGCCGGACTGGCAGCTCGTGAAAAAGACCACGCCTGTGCTCCATCGCCTCACCGATCCGCAAGGCGTCGAGCGCCTCTTCATCTTCGGCGGCTGTGATTTCCCGGGCAATCTGCGCAGTTCGTTCTCCACGGACCTTGGCAAAACGTGGTCTGCAATGAAGGAACTCGGCCTCGTCGGCGAAGTCGCCCCGAAGAGCATTCTGTCCTTCGATGGCGGCAAGCGGCTCGTCATGTGGTCCGACCGCCGCGACCCAAAAAACGCCAAGGATCCGCAGCCCGTCGTCTGGCAGAGCGAATCGCTCGATGGTGGTCTCACTTGGAGCAAGGAGCGCGTCATTCTCATCGTCCCGGGCCAATGGGCGCAGCCGAGCGTGACAAGGTCCGATGATGGGAAGCAACTCGTCATGCTCCTTCGTGAGAACACGCGCCAACATCATTCGCTCTACTCGATCAGCACCGACGACGCACGCACCTGGAGCGAGCCCAAAGAACTCCCCGCCGCGCTCACGGGCGATCGCCATGTCATCAAACACGCTCCCGATGGCCGCCTCGTCATCGCCTTCCGCGATATGGCAAAAACGAGCGCCACCTACGGGCACTACGTCGCCTGGGTCGGCACCTTTGAGGACATCGTGAAACGCCGCGAGGGCGAATACCGCATCAAACTCCTCCACAACGCCAACCGCAAGCCCGCCGACCTGCCCGGCACCGGCAACACCGACTGCGGCTACTCCGATCTCGAACTCCTCGGCGACGGCACCCTCATCGCGACCACCTACATCCAGTATGCCGCCGGTCCGGAAAAGAGCAGCGTCGTCAGCACTCGATTCAAGCTTAGCGAGACGGATGCTTTGGCAAAGCAGCCCCCAGCATCCGCCGAAAGCCTTCTTCCTGCCAATTGGGACCCAGCGCTCGCGGGTGACATCGTCATGCAGCGGCTCGTCCGCGTCTCGGCACCGCAGGTCAAAGGGGCGCATGATGCGGAGTTCGTCTGTGTCGGCGAGCGAGCCTACATTGTCGAGCATGACAACGACGTGACGCCCGGCCACGGCGCGGGCGCGGCGATGTATTGTGTGATGACGGTGGTGAACATGAAGTCGCTCAATGTGGAAAAGACGCACCTGCTTGCCAAAGCGGGCCAGGCATTCGCCAATGTCACGCTGCCGGAGGCGCAGGTCTTCGTGCCGCGCATCATCCGCAAGGACGAGCACACGCTGCGGACCTACTTTTGCAGCAAGTCGGCGAGCGAGCTGACGTGGTATCGCGACTTCGATCTGCGCACCCAAAGTTTTGAGGACAGCATTCACAAAGCCAAGCTCAAGACCGCAGCCGGAACCTTCGACATGGAGCCACGTCATTTTCATGCCGATGCAGCAGCCCAGGGCTTCAAAAGGCCCGCCGTGAACCACGGCCTCTACATCTTCGATTCGTTCAAGGAGTTCGACGGCAAGCGCTACGTCGCGCTCAACAACTTCCCCGGCAAACAAAACGCCCTCGCCGTGCTGCACGACGACTTCGCCACCTTCGAGGTCATCGGCCACTACAACGAGCCGCAGTCGCAGCAGCTCAGCGAATCCGCCATCAACAAACTGCCCGACGGCACATGGATGGCCATCGTGCGCAACGACGGCGGCAACTACCACTTCACCACCAGCCAGGACGGCAAAACATGGACCGTCGCCGAGCCGAAGCCCTCCGTGCCCAACGGCCTGAACTCCAAACCGACCTTCGATAAGTTCGGCGGCATCTATTACCTCGGCTGGCAGGAGAACACCAAGATCCAGAACTGCAATCGCAGCGTCTTCAACGTGGACATCTCCCGCGACGGCAAAACCTGGCAGCGCAAATACCGCTTCGAATCCCCGCATTCCTTCCAGTATCCGACCTTCCACGAACACGAAGGCACGCTCTGGCTCACCGTCAGCCAAAGCGACCACGGCGGCTCTACCGACCGCATCATGTTCGGCAAACTGGAAGCCGTGGGCGACTTCGAATCGCAAAAAGGCCAAAAACGCATCGAATGGCCCGCGCCGCCGCCACCCGCTCCCGCCGTCATGAAACGCGGCGTGAAGCTTTTCGATGATCGCGACTACGTCATCGACGAAATGCCCGACGCGGTCAAAGACCTGCCGTTTCATCGCACCAGCATCGAAAAGCTCGACGTGACCATCACCAAGCCCGGCACGCTCTTCGCGCTCACGCCCACGATTCGCCCAAAAGCCGCCAGTCAGGAGGAAGCGCTGCAAAAAGCCGGTTTCACGAAGGTGAACGTGCCTGAGACGCAGCTCTTTCCCGGCGAAATCAACCGCGTGAGCCTCTACCGCAAAGCCGTGAAGTCTGGTGAACGGCTCCAGTTCAAGAAACTCGTGCTGCTCGTGATGGCGGACGGAGCTGTCATCTCAGGCAACGAGTGACTCGCCCTCACGCTCTCGAAGGCCTTGAGAGGTCGAATCTGGAGGCTGGAGTCCAGGCTTTAGCCGACACGAGCGTCTCTCGGTGAGCCCATCGGCTAAAGCCTTCACTCCAGCCTCCGCGTCCATACGATAGGCCATTCTTGATGCCCTCGAACCATCACGGCTCTTCACCACCCGCATCCGGCAGCGCCTTGAGCATCCGGTCGAAGTCCGACTCAAAGAGGTGGTCTTGCACGATCCGGTATTTCTCGAACTCGCTCAGTGCATGAGCCTCAGCGATCTCCGCACTGACCTTGCCTGCATCCTTCAAAATCTCGCGATCGGTTGCGGCGATGAAACGATTGAGTCGAGTTTCCCAGTCCTGCATGGTCATGGGGATTTCCCGCAAGGCCATGTCTTCGGCCACATCGAGGTAGGCGGAGACAAGCCGTTGAAGCTGAGCCAGTTCGGATTCTGTCAGGTAGTTCTTCGCTACCACGACATCGAAACTCTGGATTTTCCCATTGGGAGCATCTTTCCAGGAGGTCAGGCCCATTCGGTCTTTCGTAGCATCTGCCCGAGACACGATGATTTCCGCCGCCGTGTGACCGTGGATGGCCCAGTGGAGCTTGTTTTGCACGGTGGCAAAGAAGCGCTTGGTAGCTGCCGCAGTGACATCATAATCAATCGAGGTCGCGTAGATGTCGGTGATCTTCTGGTAGAACTTCCGCTCGCTCAGCCTGATCTCGCGAATGCGCTGGAGCTGCTCTTCGAAGTATTGCTTGGTCAGGATGGAGCCGTCATTCTTCAGCCGCTCATCATCCATCGCATAGCCCTTGATGGTGAACTCCTTGATGACGCGGGTCGCCCACTTGCGGAACTGCACGGCACGCTCCGAATTCACCTTGTAGCCGACAGCGATGATGCCGGAGAGGTTGTAGTGCTGGGTTTCGTAGTTTTTTCCATCGGTGGCAGTTATCCGGAATTTCCGGATAACTGAATCTTCCTGCAACTCGTGGTCGGCGAAGATCTTTTTCAGATGCTCGTTGATGGTGCGGACGTTCACGTCATACAGCGCAGCCATCATTTTCTGGCTCAACCAAACATCTTCATCTGCGTAAACAGCCTCCACCCCGCCCTGCCCGCTGCCCGCCACAAAGGTGAGGTATTCCGCCGCCGAAGAGCGAACCAAGGAGACCTCGGCTTTCTTTTTGGCACGGCTGCCCTGAAGTGGCTTCTTTTTGCTCATGGATCGGAGCATCTAGTTCTAGCGACTGATGAAGTTTTGTCTCCGCCTAAATCGGCTGCTCAAACCGCCGGGCGGAGTGCGGTTGAGGCCTCTGGACTCATCTGAGAGGCAGCCGAGACGGCTGCACCAGATTGCCGGAAGGTACCATAACACCCGCTTTACCAGTTTCGGGCGCGAGGAGCGGGCGTTTGTGACTCCATGCGTGCCCCGATCCTAGCTCTCTCCTTTTTCTTTGGTCTCCTCGCCGGGCCTCTGGCTGCGGATCAATCGGCGGTGATGAAACGTGGCGTGAAGCTTTTCACCGACCGCGAGTATGGGATCGACGATCTGCCTGAGCCCGTGCGCGGCTTGCTGTTCCTCCGTACGAGCATCGAAAAATCCGATGTGACCATCACCAAGCCCGGCACCCATTTGGCTCTCACGCCCACGATTCGACCCAAAGCAGCGAGTCAGGAGCGGCAGCAGTTCAAGATGCTTATGCTGCTAGTGCTCGGTGAGGGCATGGCCGTTTCTCCCATCGAATAGCGGATCACTGAAGCATCAAGACTGTTTCTCACCAGAATCCGGCAGTGCCTTGGGCATCCGGTCCAAGTCTGACTCAAATAACTTTTCATAAGTCACGGTGAATCGCGTTTCGCCACGGCCCAATTCTTGTAGCTCGAGCTTGGCTCCGTTGGCGCGGGCGAGTTCGAAGGCGATGTTGAGGCCGAGGCCGAAGCCTTCACCGCGGCGGGAGGTTTCGGCTCGGTAGAAGCGGTCGAAAAGGCGCTGTTTGACGTCGGTGGGGATTTCCGCGCTGGTGTTGGTGATCTGGAAGATGACGGACGTTTCGAGGTCGCGCAGTTCGACGTGCACGCTGCCGTTGGGTTGGTTGTGCTTCACGGCGTTGCTGACGAGGTTTTGAAAAACTTGGTGCATGAGGGCGCGGTCGGCCTCGATGAAGACGCCGGGCTGGATGTGCTTTTCGAAGGTGAGTCCGGCGGTTTCGCAGAGGGACTCGGCGTCTTCCATGAGGCCTTCGAGGTCGCTGGAGAGGTCGTAGGGCTCGCGGTGGATCGGGAGTTCGCCAGCATCGGCCTGGGAGAGCAAAAGGAGGCTGTGAGTGATGTGTTTGAGCCGCGAGACCTGATGGAGCACTACGCTGAGGCGTTCGTGCGACTCTTCGTCCAGCGACTCGGATCGCAAGATGTCATTCAGCGTGGTCTGGATGACGGCGAGAGGCGTTTTGAGCTCGTGCGAGGCATCGGCAGTGAAGCGAGCGGATTGTTCGAAGCTCAGCCCCAGTCTTGCGGTCATGTTGTTCAGGGCGCTGATGAGCTGGGTAAACTCTCGGTCATCGCCACTGCCCAGAGGGATGCGCTCGCCGAGGCTTCCGGCGCTCATGCGATCCGCGAGGGCGACGATGCGGTCGAGAGGTCGGATGGCTCGGCCGGAGGACCACCAAGCGCCGAGTCCGGCAATCAAAAGAGCCAGCACACCGCCTCCCGCGAACCAAAGCGCGATGCCACGCGCCTCGCCTTGCAAGTCGGCGTGGGAAAGGCCGACAAAGAGGGTGTAGTGCGGATTGCTGAAGGCCCCGAAGCGCCATTCGCCCGAGACATCGGTGATGGTGAAAAAATCGGGCGTGCGGATTTCCGGCATCAAAGGACGGCGTTGGATGCCGACGCTGGCGATCTCGGGAGAAAGGGCACGCGCCTGACGCTGCTCACCCTCGGAATCGGCCGGGCGAGCCACCACGGCAGGCCCTTGCGGCAGGTGTTTGACGAAGCTGTCGCAGTTCGCTGGGTTCACGGCAGGTCCGGCGAGGGTCGCGGAGGGATTTCCTTCCGTGTGCCAAAGCACACTCACGGCAACCTCGTCTTCACTGCGGCCAAAAATCTTCTGCACGGCCTGCGCGAAGTCTTCCTCGCGATGCCTCGGCGTGAGTTGCGTCCAGAGCCTGCGAGCTTCCTGGGCGATGCGCAGGTCATGATTCCGCGCCTGTTGCTCCAGGGCAAACCACCAGGCACCCGCTCCGAACCCCGCCACCACGATGCCGGCGACAAGCATCGTTTGCAGCGCCAGCCGGAGTCGGAAAGACGATGGGTGCGGGGTGATCATCGCGGCTCTCCCAACGCATAGCCGGCACCACGAACGGTGCGCAGCAGTTTCACCTCATGATCTTTGTCGATCTTGGCGCGGAGGCGCTGCACATAGACTTCGACGAGATTGCTCTCCAAATCCATGCCATAGCCCCAGACGTGTTCGTAGATCTGCACGCGGCTAAAGACACGCCCCGGTGATCGCATGAGGAACTCCAGCAGCGCAAACTCCCGCACGGAGAGTTCCAAGCCCCGGCCACCGCGGGAGACCTGTCGCGTGACGAGGTCCATGTGAAGATCCGCCACCTTCAGCAGGTGCATCGGCGCACCCGAATGACGACGCACCACCGTGCGCAGGCGTGCGGCGAGTTCCTCGACGTAGAAGGGTTTCGTCAAATAGTCGTCGGCGCCAAGGTTCAGGCCTTCCACTCGTTCCGGCAGGGTGGAGCGTGCGGTGAGCAGGATCACCGGTGTGGCCTTCTTTTTCTCCCGCAGCACACGCAGGATGCTCAGACCATCACGACCTGGCACCATGATGTCGAGCACCACGGCATCGTAAGGATGGGTCAAAGCCTGCTCCAGCGCCAGATCGCCATCTTCGACCGCATCCACGGCGAAACCCATCTCCTCCAGCCCTTTTTGGGTGGAGGCGCGGAGACGGTCTTGATCTTCGAGCAGCAGGATTCGCATGGCAGGTGCAATCTAACGGCTCGACCCGACAAAACCCGAAAATAAAACCAAATTTATCCAGCAGGGCATGGTCCTGTTAAAGCGCTGAGGTTCTATGAGGTAGAACCATGAAAACCCTGCCTTCTCTCGTCATCGCATTGCTCTTTGCATTCAGCTCTCAAACACAGGCCCAGCAGCGCAATGTGCTCTTGATCATCGCCGATGATTTCGGCACGGACAGTCACTCGCTCTACAATAGCTCACCCGGTGCGGTGCTGCCGCCGACGCCGAACATCAATGCGCTAAAGACCGCCGGCGTGCAGTTTCGCAATGCCTATGCGCAGCCCACGTGCTCGCCGACTCGGGTTTCCATCCTCACAGGCCGGCAGCCGTTCCGTCATGGTGTGACCACGGCGGTCACCGCGAATGACGGCCAGCTCATGGCCTCGGAGTTCACGCTGCCGAGAGCCTTCGCGGCGAATGGCGGCCTCGGCTACTCGCTGGCCCATTTTGGTAAATGGCATGTCACGGTGGGCCAAAACATCGCGAATGATCCGGCAAACATCGCGGGCTGGCCGCACTACGCCGGCTGCCTCACCGGATCGCTGGGTGGCGGCAGCGGAGGCACTGGCACCTACACCTCCTGGACGAAAACGATCAATGGCGTCACCGGCACAGCGAACGGCACCACCACCTATGCCACCACGGATGTGACGAACGATGCGCTGGCATGGATCGGCGCACGCGGCAGCAATCCCTGGTTCGCCTGGGTGGCCTACAACGCACCTCACACCCCTTTCCATAAGCCGCCGAATGACCTCCACACCTACGACACGACCATCGGCAACTGGGCCACTCTGCCAATCAACAACACCGCTGCCAATCAGCGCACCCATCACAACGCCGCCGTGCAGGCCATGGACACGGAGATCGGCCGACTGCTGGCTGGCATGAGCCCGGCGGTGCGGGCAAACACGTGGATCATCTTCGTCGGTGACAATGGCACAACGAATCAGGTGATCCAGACGCCTTTCAGCAACGGCCACTCGAAGGACTCGCTCTATGAAGGCGGCGTGCGCGTGCCGCTGCTCATCAGTGGTCCGGGTGTGGTGGCTCCGAATCGCGAAAGCGCTGCGCTGGTCCATGCGGTGGATCTTTACAGCACCGTCCTTGAGATGGCCGGCATCAATGTGACCACCACGCAGCCCGCGGTGAAGCCCATCGACAGCCGCAGCCTCATGCCTCTCCTGCTCAATCAAAGCGAACCCGCCCGTGCCGCCTACGCCGAGGAGTCAGGAGCGGCCATCGCAGCGGCAGATAGCGGACGCACGGTGCGCATCGGCGATTTCAAGCTCATCCGCTTCAATGACAACACCGAGCGCCTTCATCAAATCAGCACCGATCCCGATGAGCAGACCAATCTGCTGGCCACCACGCTCAACTCGACCGCGCAGGCGGCCTATGACCAACTCAACGCGCAACTCGCCACCTATGTCTCGCCTGCGAATGTCTTGAATGCCCCGGTGGAGACCGCCTGGCAAACCACCACCGGCGCGGAATACGCCCGCATTTACCGCACTCAAAATCGTGCTCTCAATGGCCTCTCCGACACCACTTGGGCACCCGAGGGCGCCGTGCGCAATGGCACCCAGGCCACTCCTGCCTACGCCGGGATCGACAGCATCCGCGTAAGCGCAAACTGGGTCTATGTGAAAGGCTCCTCCATGCCGCACTACACGATGGGCCCGTGGTATTTCGATGCGGCAAAGACGCAGCTCTTTGTGAACTATCCGAACCAGTGGGACATGCTCGCCCGCATTCCGCGCCAGCCCGTGCCCGCCGCCACCAAGGCGAACACCAACTTCGGCCCCATCGCCATCTGGGTGAACACCACCATCATTCACAATCAGCTCGATGCCTTCTACTGGGACGGCACGGCGGACATCGATGACAATGCTCGCGGCACCGAATACTGGACTCGCAATGCCCGCCTCGCCGAGGGCTTGACCTTTGATCCCGCTGGCTCGCATCAGCCCTTCACCGGTGAAAGCCATCATCACATCAGCCCTTTCGCGCTGCGTTATGAAATGGGCGATCACATGAACTACAATCCCGCCACGCATACTTACAGCGAGGCCACCACACCACCGAATCACTCGCCAATCCTCGGCTGGAGCTTTGATGGTTATCCGATCTACGGCCCCTACGGCTACAGCACAGCCACGAATGCCGGCAGCGGCATCCGTCGCATGATCAGCGGTTACGTCCCTCGTGATGGCAGCTTCGGCACCACGAACCTGAACACCGCCGGACGCACCAGCCTCCCAGCCTGGGCCGTCCGCTCTGGACATGGCACCAGCACGACGACGAGCGCTGCCACCGGCCCCAATGTGAGCACCGCATTCCCCATGGGCTGGTATCTGCAGGACTACGACTACCTTGGCGATCTCGGTTACACCCAGGGCACGCACTTTGATCTCGATGACTCGAATGGTCGCTGGTGCGTCACCCCCGAGTTTCCCTCCGGCACCTACGCCTACTTCGTCACGCTCGATGCCTCGTTCCAGCCTGCCTATCCCTACATCATCGGCCGCCAATACTACGGAGTGAAACAAGGAGGAAACTACGCCGCAGCCAGCACCGTCGGCTTCAGCGCCGTCGAATCACCCCACGTCACCACCTACACTGGCGGCGCCAATGCTGGGCTCAAGATGAACTCCCACACCGTCAGTGGCGGCAACGTCACGCTGACCTGGGACAGCGCCGAGGGCGGCCTCTACACCATCGAAAGCAGCACCGACCTCACCGATTGGACCACTGTTCCACCCGTGCCAGCCACCGGCACCGCGTTTCAAACCCAGCGCACCGTGCCAGCCGCCAGCGCCACTCGCAGCTTCCACCGCGTCCGACGCGATGGTGTGGCCACCTACGATGTGATCGACACACCCTGATTTCATTCTTCACCTTCGTTCGAGATGAAACGTCACGCTTATCTCCTGATCCTCGCCACCACCGCGATGGCGGACGACCATGCGTTCTTCGAATCGAAGATCCGCCCAGTGCTCGCTGACAAATGCTACGGCTGTCACTCCATCGAGTCTGGCAAGTCCAAGGGCGGTCTCCTGCTCGATTCTCGTGCCGGCATCCGAACCGGCGGCGATACCGGACCTGCCGTGGTGCCTGGCGATTTAGAAAAGAGTCTCCTGATTGCTGCCATCCGGTGGCATGATCCAGATACCGGCATGCCACCGGAGAACAAAGGCGGCAAACTGCCAGACGCCATCATCGCCGACTTCGAGACCTGGGTGCGCAGCGGCGCGGCCGATCCACGCGAAGGCAAAGTGACCGCCAAAAAGTATGATGGCATGACCGCAAAGGATTGGTGGGCCTACCAGCCCATCACTCAACCCAAGGTGCCCCTTACCAAGACAACCGGCTGGGCAAAGACCGACATCGATCACTTCATCCTCGCCAAACTCGAAGCCAAAGGCCTCGAACCCGTCGGGCGTGCGGACAACGCCACGCTCGTGCGCCGTTTGTATCTCGATCTCACCGGCTTGCCGCCGCCCGAGGAGGTGTCCACCGATGGCTTGCTCGATCAGCTGCTCGACAGCCGCGAGTTCGCCGAACGTTGGGCACGTCACTGGCTCGATGTCGCCCGCTATGCCGAGACCACGGGCGGCGATGTCAATGTGACGCTGCCGGAGGCCTGGCGGTATCGCGATTACGTCATCGACTCAATTCACGAAGACAAACCCTTCGATCAGTTCATCCGCGAGCAGATCGCCGGTGACCTGCTACCGGACAAGAGCGATGCTGAACGTGCGAAAAACCTCATCGCCACCGGCTTCCTCGCCATCGGCACGAAATCTCTCAATGGCACTGATCCGCGCCAGTTCGCCGTGGATCTCGCTGATGAGCAAATCGACACCGTCTCGCAAGCCTTTCTCGGTGTCACGGTTTCCTGTGCTCGTTGCCATGATCACAAGTTCGATCCCATCTCGCAACTCGACTACACTGCCATGGCTGGCATTTTCCTCAGCACTGAGACACGGTTCGGCACCGCTGGCGGCGTGCGAGCTCGCAATGCCTCCACACTCATCGAGGTGCCCACATCCGCCGGACTTGCCACCGTGGATCGTTCACTCGATCCGCAGGTCTGGCAGCGCAAAAACGCGCAATATGAGTCGCTCATCACCCAGCGTGATCAGGCACTCGCCTCGCGCGGCCCCGGTTCTCGCGGCGGAGCCAGCAACGGCTCGCAAATGACCGGCTTCGAGGTCGTGCGGCTCATCACCGAAGCCAAAAAGATCGAGATGGAGATCAAGGCCTTCAACTCCGACGGCTCTCTGAAGCCCAAGATCATCGGCGTGCTCGACCGACCCGTCACCGCGCCACCCGTTGATCGCCGCGCCCCACGCATGGGCGGCCCAAACGCCAGCCAGCGCACCAGCAGCGGCTTCGAAATCATCGCTGACAGCCCGCTTTTCATCCGTGGCAGCATCGACAACGAATCCGATGCCGTGCCGCGTGGTTTGCCTGAAATCCTCGCTCATGGTCAGCAGCTCGACATTCCCAAAGGCAGCAGCGGAAGGCTCGAACTCGCTGATTGGATCGCTTCGCCCGACAACACGCTCACCGCACGCGTCATCGTGAATCGCGTCTGGCACTGGCTCTTCGGCAGAGGCCTCGTCGAGACCGTGGACAACTTCGGTGCCAGCGGCGCAGCCCCATCGCATCCTGAGTTGCTCGATCATCTGGCCCGGCAGTTCATCGCCGATGGTTGGAGCCTCAAAAAGCTCATCAAGCGCATCGTCAGCAGCAGCGTCTATCAACTCGACACGGCCCATGATGAAGAAAATCACCTCGCCGATCCCGACAACAAACTGCTCTGGCGCATGAACGCCCGCCGACTCGATGCCGAGTCCATCCGCGACTCGATGCTCTCCATCAGCGGCAAGCTCGACCTCACGCCACCACTCGGCTCCATCATCGCCTTGGCCGGTGACGGCCCCATCGGTGGCGAACGCTTCCGCGTGCTGGAAGAAAACGAGATCGAAACCGCCAATGGCAACCACCGCAGCCTCTACCTACCCATCGCCCGCACCGTGCAGTCTGAGACACTCGCCATCTTCGATTTCAGCGATCCCAGCATCGTTCGCGGTGCTCGCGACACCACCATCGTGCCGCCGCAGGCGCTCTACCTCATGAACAGCGCCTTCGTCACCGAAATGGCCACCGCTATGGCCGAGCGCGTCATGAAGAGATCCGGCTTCGATCCACGCTTCCAGCTCGCTTGCCGCCTCGCATATGGACGCGATCCCTCGCCTGAAGAAACCGCCGCCGCCCGCAAGCTCGGCGACGACCAAGACGCCTGGACCCGCATCTGCCGCGCCCTCTTCGCCAGCGCCGATTTCCTTTTCATCAACTGAACCCGACACCGCGTCATGAACCGTCGCCATTTTCTGCAAACCTCGTCGCTCGGCTTCGGCTGGCTCGGCCTCTCCGCCCTCGCTTCTGGTGCAGCCGCCAAATCACCCAAGCGGGTCATCTTCCTCTGCATGAGGGGCGCTCCCTCACATGTGGACACCTTTGACTACAAACCGAAACTCAATGCCGACACTGGCAAGCCCGGACCGCGTGCAGGCTCGCAGTTGCTCGGCTCTCGCTGGAAGTTCTCCCAGCACGGCCAGAGCGGCCACTGGATGTCCGAGCTATTCCCTCAGCTCGCCCACTGTGCTGATGATCTCTGTTTCCTCCACGGCATGCAGACCGACGTCCCCGCGCATCCGCAGGCCTATCTGCGCATGCACACCGGCAGCTCGCAGTTTGTCCGTCCCTCCCTCGGAGCCTGGACGCAATACGGTCTCGGCTCGCTGAATGAGAACCTCCCCGGCTTTGTCACCCTCACACCCACCAGCGGACTCGGTGGCGCACAAAACTACGGCAGCGCCTTTCTGCCCGCGCAGTATCAAGGCACCCGCATCGGCGTCGAAAAGCGTCCCATCGCCAACGCCCAGATCGCCAACCTCAAATCCACTCAATCAGCCACCGCGCAACGTGCCGAGCTCGACCTCGTGCAATCGCTCAATCAATCCAAACTCCGCCGCGAGCAGCACGAGCCCCAAGTGGAGGGCCTCATCGAGTCCTTCGAGCTCGCCTACCGCATGCAAGGCGAGATGCCCGGAGTGATGGACCTCGAAAAAGAATCCCAGGCCACTCAGCAGCTCTACGGGATCGGCGAACCCACCACCGACGACTTTGGCCGCAAATGCCTGCTCGCACGCCGCATGATCGAGGCTGGTGTCCGCTTCGTCGAAATCAATCACGGGGACTGGGATCATCATTTCAATCTCGGCGAGGCCCTGCCCGCGAGCTGTGCCGCCGTGGACCGGCCACTTCGCGGTCTGCTCACCGATCTGAAATCCCGCGGCCTGCTCCAGGACACCCTCGTCATCTGGGGCGGCGAGTTTGGCCGCACCCCACATGCCGAAGGCCAGGACGGACGTGACCACAACGTCAAAGCCTTCACCCTATGGATGGCCGGCGGCGGCGTGAAAGCCGGAGCCCGCCACGGCCTCACCGATGACTACGGCTACGAAGCCATCGCCGGCCAAGTCAGCATCCACGACTGGCACGCCACCATCCTCCACCTCCTCGGCCTCGATCACGAAAAGCTCACCTACCGCCACGCCGGCCGCGACTTCCGCCTGACCGACGTGCATGGCCGAGTCGTGACGGAGATCATCGGGTGAGCCTTGGTGCTTCCGCCCACTCCGAACGACTATCAGGGGTAGCTGTGACTGCTTCACTACGCGGCAGCGTTACCATAACACCGGCTTTGCCAGTTTCGGACGCGAGGAGCGGGCTTGGCGGGCGTTTGTGACTTCATGCGTGCTCCGCTCCTAGCTCTCTCCTTTCTCTTTGGCCTCCTCGCCGCCCCTCTGACTGCGGATGAATCGGCGGTCATGAAACGCGGTGTGACTCTCTTCACCGACCGCGATTACGTCATCGACGAAATGCCCGATGCGGTCAAAGACCTGCCGTTTCATCGCACGAGTATCGAAAAGACCCACGTGACGGTCACGAAGCCCGGCACGCTGTTTGCGCTAACTCCGACGACTCGACCGAAAGCGTCGAGTCAGGAGGAGCCGCTCCGACAGGCGGGCTTCGCGAAGGTCGATGGGCCGGAGGTGCAGTTTTTTCCGGGGGAGGTGAATCGCGTGAGCCTCTACCGCAAAGCCGTGAAGTCTGGTGAACGGCTTCAATTCAAAAAGATGGTGCTGTTGGTGCTCGCAGATGGGGCGGAGCTTCGGGATGAGGATGGATTGACGCCTTCCGTCATCACAAATCCCGGCGCGGAGTTTCAAGACGAGGCACGGAGTGGCGCGATGATCATCGGGATGGATCGCACGGCGAAGGGACGCATCTGGGGTTGCTGGACGGGGACGGGGGACAAGCCGGATGGGTATTTCCTGCTCGCGACGAGTGATGACGACGGCGCGACGTGGTCGAAGCCGCGTCTGGCGGTCGGGGCGCGGATGGAGGCGGCGCAGAAGGTCAGCGGGGCGTTGGTGGGGAATCTGTGGACGGACCCGAAAGGCCGTTTGTGGCTGTTTTTTGATCAGCAACTCGGCGATCCGCAGAAGCGCATCACGAACTGGTTCATGCGCTGCGATGATCCCGATGCGGCGGAGCCGGCGTGGAGCACGCCGGTGATGTTTGCGGAAGGTTGCACGCTGAACAAGCCGACCGTGCTCAAGGATGGCACGTGGTTGCTGCCGGTCTCCGATTGGCACAAGAAAACGTGCCGCGTGTTTGCTTCGAACGATGATGGCGCGTCGTGGAAGGAGCGCGGCAGCTTGCAGTTCCCGGATTGGGAGTTCGATGAGCACATGATGGTCGAGTTGAAGGATGGGCGCCTGTGGATGCTCGCCCGCACGAAAGGCCAGCCGCATGAGAGCTTCTCCAGCGATGGCGGCAAAACTTGGAGCACGCCGAAACAAGCGGCAACGGTGCAGAATGTGAATGCGCGCTTCTTCCTGCGTCGGCTCAAATCGGGCCGCATTTTGCTCGTGAAGAATGGTTCGCCTGCCGAGCGACTCCAGAAGCGCACGCACATGAGCGCGTGGCTTTCTGATGATGAAGGCCAGACGTGGAAAGGCGGTCTGTTGCTCGATGAACGCAACGCGGTGTCGTATCCCGATGGCTTCGAAGCGCCCGATGGGCTCATTCACATCCTCTATGATTGGAATCGGCACACCGACGCGGAGATCTTGATGGCGAAGTTTCGCGAGGAGGATGTGCTCGCGGGCAAGATCGTGTCGAAGGACGCGAAGCTGCTGATGCTCGCGAACAAGGCCACCGGCCCGAAGCCCGAAAAGCTCTACAATGGCATCGAACTGCCTGATCAATGGCCGCCGCGCTACCGCGAACCGAGCGACGCGGTGATGGAAGTGCCTTATTTGAAGAAGCAGCCCAAAGTCATCCCCATCGACCTAGGCAGGCAGCTCTTCGTCGATGATTTCCTCATCGAGAAGACCTCACTCAAGCGCACCTTTCATCAGGCGAAGAAGTTTGAGGGCAATCCAGTTTTCAAAGCCGAAACCGAGCGAGAACTCGGCAAATCCACGCAAGGCGAGAAAGGCGAGGAAGCGACCACGTTCACCGGTCAGGGCGGCGTGTTTTACGATCCGGCGGAGAAGCTCTTCAAGATGTTTTATGTGGCGGGTTGGCGCGGGCCGTTGTCGCTCGCGACGAGTCCTGATATGAAGACGTGGACACGTCACGGCCAGCTTTTGCCTGAAGGACTGCGCTGGACCGGACCGAAGCTCGCCACTGGCGGCTCCGACAACTGCGTGTGGCTTGATTTGAATGCCCAATCACCTGCCGAGCGCCTGAAATACATCACCTGCTGGCTGCATGTGCCGAAGGAACAGCGGCCGCAGGGCTTCATGCACTCGCTGCATGTCTCCGATGGCAAAACCTTCTCCGATGCGGTGACGACGAGCATCGCGGCGGATGATTACTGCTCCTTCTTCTTCAATCCCTTCCGCGAGAAATGGGTCTTCAGCATCAAGATGGGCACCTCACGCGGTCGCAGCCGTTACTACTACGAGAGCGATGATTTCCTCGCGGGCGCGGACTGGAAGAAGAGCGTGTTTTGGACCTGCACGGACAAACTCGACCTGCCTGAGCCTGCGGATCGCTATCCCGGCGGTGGCGAGCCTGCGCAGCTCTACAGCCTGAATGCGGTGGCGTATGAGAGCCTCATGGTCGGCATGCATTACATCCATCGTGGCCCGAACAACGGCGTTTGCGAGAAGGGCAAATTCCCGAAGCTGCTCGATCTCGAGCTTGGCTTCAGCCGCGATGGCTTTCACTGGGATCGACCGGATCGGAGCGGCTTCATCGTCGGCTCACGCACGGAGGGCTCGTGGGATCGCGCGTATCTGCACAGCACGGCAGGTGTGTTTGTCGTGCTCGATGACCAACTCGTCTTTCCCTACATGGGCACCAGCGGTATCGCGCCAAGCGGGCATCGCGGCATGTATACCGGCGGCAGCATCGGCCTCGCCACACTGCGTCGCGATGGTTTTGCCTCTATGGGTGGCCCAGGCGAACTCACGACGCGTGCGGTGAAGTTCAAAGGCAAACATCTCTTCGTGAACGTGAACGGCGAATTGCGTGTGGAAGTGCTCGATGAGGCTGGAAAGGTGCTGCGAAGCTCCAAAGTGGCTTCTGGGGATCAAACGAAGCTCAAGGTGGAATGGACCGACGGCACTGACCTTGATGACCTTATTGGGAAAGCGGTGAAATTGCGCTTCCATCAGGCGAAGGGCTCGTTGTATGCCTTTTGGGTCACGCCGGACGAAAAAGGCAGCAGCAACGGCTACGTCGGCGCAGGCGGGCCGGACTTCGGGGGCGTGAGAGACATCTCCCAATAACTTCATGAAACGCTTCTTCGACTGGTTCAACAATCTCTACCCTGTGTGGCTCGTCACACTGGCCGTCATCGCGTTTTTCAAACCGCAGACGATGCTGTGGTTCGACAAGCCGTGGATCTTTTGGTCACTGGCGGCGTCGATGCTCGGCATGGGGCTCACCTTGAGTCTGGACGACTTCAAAGCCATCGGCCGCATGCCGGGGAGTGTCGCGCTGGGATTCATCGCGCAATACACGATCATGCCGCTCTCAGGGTGGATGGTGGCGACGGCGCTGAAGCTGGAGCCGGGCCTCGCCGTGGGCATCATTTTGGTGGCGAGCTGCCCCGGCGGCATGGCGTCGAACATGATCAGCTACCTCGCGAAAGCGAACGTGGCGCTGTCCGTGGTGCTCACGATGTGCTCCACGGTGCTCGCGTTCTTTTTCACGCCGATGTGGACGAGTCTGCTGGCGGGCCAGTATGTGCCCGTGGATGCGTGGGGGCTCTGTGTGTCCGCGTTTCAGCTCACCATTGCGCCCGTGGTGCTCGGCGTGCTCATCCGATGGAAGCTGCCGCGCACCGCGGATCAAATCGGAGCCTGCGGCCCCACCGTGGCCGTGCTAGCCTTCACGCTCGTCAGTGGTGGCATCGTGGCGGCCAGCGCGGACGCCATCGCGGCGAATTTTGGCAAGCTGGC
>CALSBJ010000061.1:0-43557 GCA_943373155.1 Akkermansia muciniphila
GGTTGGATTTCGATGAGGCTCTGTATTCCCGGCGCATCTCCAACTTCACGGAGGAAGCGCTCGCCCAGGATTTGGAAACCCTTCGTGTGCTCGGCCTACGGTGATTGACGTTTTCTGCCCGTCCCACTATTCTCTCAACCATGAGCATCCAACAAATTCCAGTCGCCGAGTTTTGTGAGCACGCGATGGACGCCCTGCGAACCGTCGAGAAGAACCATGTGCTCGTCGAGCTTGTGCGTGATGGACATATCATCGCCTACCTGTCCCCGGCTGCTCAGCAGGGAGGAAACACCGGCACGTTGGCGGATTGGATGGGAAGCGGCGCGGGCACCGTGACCTTTGTTCCAGGCTATGATCCCGATGAGCCGGCTTTCGCTCCCGAAGAGTGGGAGGAGTTCTCCCATGCCAACGAGGATTGAGCCGTGCCCGCCATGAAATACCTCCTCGACACCAATGCCTGGATCTGGCTCTTCTCAGACCCCGGCAAAATCCGCAAGCCGGTGCGCGATGTTTTGAATCAGGAGCACCGTGTGGGTCTTTCTCCCTTGAGCATCGTCGAGGTGGCTCAGAAGGCAGCCAAGGGACGCTTGGCATTCTCTCTGCCGCTGGATCGTTGGGTGCGAAACGCCATGCCGCCCTCACGCGTGGTGCTCCAGCCTCTGACCGCTGAGATTGCTCTCCGCGCCTATCAGTGGCCTGCGGATTTTCACGGCGATCCGGCAGACCGCTTGATCGCCGCCACGGCCGACGTGGAACGTCTGGTTCTCGTGACCTCGGATGAAAAACTCCTGGCAAGGACTGACCTTCAAACCCTGTCCACTCGCTAGGCCGACCGATTCTGCCCGTCTCCCGCATGTCCACCTCTCTATCTCTCCAGCCGCTCCTCCGCCAGCCCTACAAGAGAGAGACCTGCCAGACCATTCTCGAGGACATCCTGCCCTCCGGCAGCCTTCAGCTTCACCAGCTTCCGCAGCACATTGCCGCGCCCTGCGAGCATGTGACCCGCACGCAGCAGCTCGGCTATATAGAGCTGCCCAGTGGCGATCGGATCGCTCTTCTGGAAGTCGAGGTGGAGGATCAAGTCCAGCTCGCCCGGAATCGCGTCGCGCTGCGGAACTTCGTCGCCAAGTTCATTGATGAAGCCGAGACAAAGGCGGTTCTTGCCGTCTTTCACCAGCCCGGCAAAGGCGATTGGCGGCTCACCTACGCCGCGAAACGCTCCACACTGGATGAGGACACGCTGGAGATCACCAGCAGCCAGACCGCCCCGCGCCGCTACACCTTCCTCCTTGGGTTGAATGAAATTTGCCGGACCGCTGCCGAGCGACTGCGGGAGATCTGGTTCGCCTGGCAGGATGGCAGACAACTTAAGCTCGATGACATCGAGAAGTCCTTCTCCGTCGAGCGCCTCAACAAGGAGTTCTTCAAGCTCTACAAAGAGCACTACGACCGCTTCGTCGCCCACCTGCTGGCTCCCGAGCGTGTGAAGGCCGTCCGCACCGCCTTCGGCGTGCCCGTCATCCGCGATGACGACGAGGAATCCACCGCCGCCGCTCAGGACAAGGCCGACAAACCCATCCGCGACTTCGTGAAGCGCCTGCTCGGCCGCCTCGTCTTCCTGCACTTCCTCCAAAAGAAAGGCTGGATGGGCTGCCCGCTTGTAGTTCGGCCTTCAGGCCGTTCAGACGGACCGGCTAAAGCCGGAACTACGAACTCCTGGACCGGCGGCGACACCGATTTCCTCCACACCTACTTCCAGCTCGCCGACTCCAAAGGCGAGGCCGAGCAGTTCCACTCTCGCTGGCTTCTGCCACTCTTCTTTGAAGCGCTGAACAAAGACCACGACGAGCGCCCCGGCCACCTCTTCGCCCCCACCGGCACCCGCATCCCGTATCTCAATGGCGGCCTCTTTGAGGCTTCTGACGTAGAACGAGCTTTCCAGCTCGTTCCCCCGGCTGAACGGACTGGAAAGTCCGTTCTACAACTCGACTTCCCCGCCACCCACTTTCGCGCCCTGCTCGAGTTCTTCGGCCAATACCACTTCACCATCGACGAGAACGACCCCGAGGACCACGAGGTCGGCATTGATCCCGAGATGCTCGGCCACATCTTTGAGAACCTCCTGGAGGACAACAAGGACAAGGGTGCCTACTACACGCCGAAGGCCATCGTCTCCTACATGGCCCGCCAGAGCCTACTGCACTACCTGCAAACCCACCTCGGTGAGCACGCGGAGTTGGTCAGCCTGCTCAATGAGAAAGACCTCACCCGACTGGAAAAGAACGGCTTCGTCCACACCCATGCCAAGCGCATCGCCGAGCTGCTGGATGCCGTGAAGGTCTGTGATCCCGCCATCGGCTCCGGTGCCTTCCCCATCGGCGTGCTTCAGGAGATCCTCTGGACCCGCCTTGCGCTCGACTGGACGCTGAACACGCCGGAGGACCGCGCCCGTCTGAAACGCCAGATCATCCAAAATAGCATCCATGGCGTCGATCTCGACCCCGGCGCGGTCGAAATCGCCCGCCTGCGCTTCTGGCTGGCTCTCGTCGTCGATGAGGACCAGCCCCGCCCGCTGCCCAATCTCGACTACAAGATCCATCGCGCCGACAGCCTCATCGAATACATCCGCGGAGAGCCGGTCAGCATGGGCAAACAGCCGCCAAACAATGCACGATTCGTCACGGCACGAGACCATCTCGTGGCAGCCAAGCACCGGCTTTTCACTGCGCAGCGGGTGCCAGAGAAGCGGGACGCGAGGTTTGATCTCTACCGTTCTCTTGCCGAGCTGGGAGAAGAAGTCTTCACCTGGATGAAGCTTGAGACGGATTTCACCAATGGTGAACGCCTTGCCAGTCTCACGGCAGCAGCGAAGGAGTTCCACCATCGACTCACTCTGATTGATGGGCGCTCCAAACAGTCTGCCAAGACTCAGGAGCAAATTCTCGCCGACCTTCGCGCTTGGTTCGACGATGAGAAAAAGCCGACCTTCCTCTGGCAGCTCCATTTCGGTGAAGTCTTCGCCCAGGGCGGCTTTGACATAGTCATCGCCAATCCGCCTTATGTTCGCCATGAGACGATAAGTGACTATGCGCCGCTGCTGCGGGAGAGGTTCAGCGTGGCTGCCAGCCGTGCTGATCTGCTCATTTTCTTCTACGAGCAGTCGGTGAACCTGCTCAAGCCGGGCGGCACGCTCACCTTCATCACCTCCAACAAATACTTCCGCGCCGGTTACGGCTCGAAACTTCGTCCCTTCCTGTCTTCCAAGCTCACGCTGCACAGCCTCATTGATTTCGGAGATGCCCCGGTCTTCGACGCCATCGCCTACGCTTCGATCCTCATCGGCAGCCGCCACGCTCCCGCCAGCAATCACGACATTTCCGTCTGCAATTGGCCGCCTGAAGCGCCTATCCCACATCTGCTCTCCGTTTTGGATCAAAAGGCATTCGCCGTGGCTCAGAAGAGCCTCGATCCGAACGGATGGAGCCTAGAGAAGCGCGACTCACTGGCTCTGCTCGCAAAACTGAAAGCCGGCGGCAAGACGCTATCGGATTATGTGGGCGGACGCTTCTATTACGGGATCAAGACCGGGCTCAACGATGCGTTTGTGATCGACGAAGCGACACGCGAACGACTCATCAAAGAAGACAAAAATTCTGCGCAGCTCATCAAACCCTTCCTGCGCGGCCGGGATGTGAAACGCTGGCGGGTGGATCACCAGCAGCTCTATCTCATCGCTTTCCCATTTGGGTTTCACGACCAGTTGAAGGGCTATCCAGCCATTTTGAGACATTTGAACCAGTTTGAGACCAAACTGAAGGCTCGCGGTCAATGCACGACTTCTCGCGGCAATAGCGAAGAAGGGCAGCACCACTGGCTGGAACTCGATAACAACCCCAAGGAGGAGTATCTGGCGTGTTTTGACGGCCCCAAGATCGTTGTTCCAGCCATTGAGCGGAACGCTCCGTTCGCCGTCGATGCAGGAGGTCACTACTCAAACGACAAAACGAGTATCGCTGTCACTCAAGAACCACACACGCTCTGTGCCATTCTAAATTCCGCTCCTCTGTGGTGGATCATTAAACAGGTCGCCGCCTCCAAACAGAATGGCTACTTTGAGTTCAAGCCGATGTATGTCCGGCCACTTCCCATCCCACCCGCCAATGCCGCCGATAAGGCGCGGTTGAGCGAACTGGCGCAAGCCTGCGCGGCGGCGGCTCAGCGAGGCGATGACGAGACCCTGGCGGTGCATGAGGCAGAGATCGATCACATCGTCTATCGCCTCTTTGACCTCACCGACGAGGAAGTGGCACTCATCGAGTCCTCCCTGGCCCCCACCCGCACGACGAAGCCCGCCAAGCACAAAGCGGCCCGCCCCCTCCCAAGTGCGGACTTTAAGGACGCGTCCGAACCACTGTCAGCCCCGCCACGCGCTAAACCCGCCCCCAAACCGCCGCAGACTCCCGCCGCCTTTCTACCCGATGAACTCTTCAGTCTGGAGGGAGAGCTCACCCCGGCAAAAAAAGCCCCGGCGGCCCGTGAGGCCGCCGTAGCTTCGACTGGCAGTCGAAGCCGTTCTTCGAGTGACACTCGAAGCTACCCCCAAGCCATCCCAATCGATCAAACGGAACGTGCCGATGTGCTGGCCACCATCCGCGAAGTCTTCGCCACCGGCGGAGAGCGCGACCGTGACACCGCCCTCAAAGAAATCGCCACCGCACTCGGCTACGAACGTCTGGGCACGCACATCCGCGAGGTGCTGAGCAAGGACCTGCGCACCGCCGTGGGCCGTGGCATCCTGCAAAACCACGGTGGTCAGGTTTCCCTGAGCACCCGCACCATTGGCGACTACGACCGCGCTGAACTCAAGAAGCTCTTCCTGGCCGCCATCAATCAAAACGGCCGCATCTGGCACACCCGCGACGACGCCATCCGCCTCTTCACCCGCTGGCTCGGCTTCCGCCGCACCGGCTCCCTGATCGAAGAAACCGCCCGCTCCCTCATCAACGGGCTGCTACGCGATGGTAGCCTCGAAAAGCACGGCCCGGATGAGATACGCCGCACCTGACCATCATGAACTACCCTTTCGATCTTCTAAAACCCGACAAGCGCGTCGTGATACCCATGCGAGCCGATGACGAAGGCTGTTTGGTGCCGTTTTACAACATGGCCATGCTATTCCCAGCTCTGACAGGGAACCTCTGTGTCACTCCTCACCTCTGTGGTGAAATGGATTGAAGGATTGCGGAAGCTTCCAAGCATCAAGGACGAGGATGAATGGCAAAGCCTCTTGCGTGCATCTTTCCTATCGCGGTGGTCCCGATCTTCATCGGCGGGAATGTCTTCGGCGGGAATGCAATCCCGCCCTCCTTGTCTCGGACGGGCTTAAGCCCGAACTACGAACGAAGAACCCGAAACAAGTTAAAACCTGTTCCACTTTCCTCAGCCCTCACCGCCACTCGTGCTTCGGATACCTTCCCCGAAGCTGCGCTTTCACGCCAGGGTAGCCTTCTTTCCAAAAACGTCCGAGGTCGGACGTCGTTTGAATGGGCCTCTGCGCGGGTGAAAGCAGGTGAACGGTGACGCTGATGCGGCCAGCGGCGACTTTGGGGTTTTCGTTGATGTCGTACATGTGCTGGAGCACGGCGCTGACGCTGGGCGGCTGCTTTTCGTCATAGACGATGCGGGCGGTTTTGCCGTTTTTGAGGGCGTAGCGCTCGGGGGCGTATTTTTCGAGCATGTCACGCTGGGCGTGGCTGAGCCATTGGTGCAGCGCGGGGAAGACTTCGCGGTCTTTGAGGGCGCGGTAGGTGCTGCAGCCGTGGCAGAGCTGCTCGATGATGAGATGGCGATCCTCCTCAGAAATAGGGGGGATTTCGAGGTCGGGCATCCATTTGGCGAGGCAGTTCACGCGGGTGATCCACTGCTCGACTTTTTCGTTCCAAAGCGGCAGCTCCAAGCGGCCCGCGATGACTTCGGCAGCGAGCAAGGAGGCGGCCTGCGTTTCATCGGGCTCGCCGCGTTCTTTGCTGGCGAGCACGAGGCTGCGGAAGCGCGTCTCCTCCATGCTCATGACGCGGCGGTTCACGCTGTCGTAGCGGGCGCTGCGACCGGTGGAGAAGTCGGCGGGGAACATTTGTTTGAGCCATGCCTCGTCGATGGCGGTGACGTTGTTGAGCTTCACCGTGAGCGCCTTGCCCTGCACCTCGACGATCTCCGCGGCGACGAGCAATCGCGGGGCTTTGATGTGCGCGTCTTTGTCGAGATGGCCGGTGTAACCGCCGGCGAGTCGGTAAATGCGGCTGCCGGGGCTGGTTTCGACGCCGAGATGGTCGCTGAAGGCCGCGAGTAGGGTTTTGGCGAGTGCTTCGCCATCGGCGACTTCGTCGTTGATGGTCAAACCGGCACGTTTGGCGAGGTGGAGGAACTGTTCTTCACTTCGAGCAGCTTCGCGTGATGCCATGGCGTGTAGACCGTAACGGGCACAAGCATCCGGTTCGAAGTTCATGGCCTCCGCGCGGGTGAAAGCACGCAACAGAGCCTGGAACTCGCTGAGGTCGTCTTTTTGCCAGAACTCCTCGTTTTTGTGCGAGGCGTTGTTTTGGCCCACGAGCAGGATTTCGCGTCCCTGAGCGATGGCGGCGCACAAAGCGGCCTCGCGCAAACAACCGAACTCCGCCGCAGCGAGCAGCATGCGGGAAAAACGCGGATGCAGCGGAAATTTGGCCATCTGGCGGCCGAGATCGGTGATGCGGCCATCCTGATCCGTGGCACCCAGATCATGCAAAAGGCCCTCTGCGCGAGCCAAAGAGGCTGGAGCTGGCGCTTCGAACCATTCGAGGTCTGTCGGACGGGTCTGACTCGTCTGACCTGTCGGACTGAAGAGCACGCGAAGGGCGAGAAGAGCCTCACTCAAATCCAAGCGCTGCACTTCGGGCAGCTCACACTCCGCACGATGCAGGTGCTCACGCTCCGGCCAGAGCCTCACCGCGATGCCGGGGCCGAGACGGCCGGCACGACCGGCGCGTTGTTCGGCGGAGGCGCGGCTGGTTTTCTGCAAGGTGAGCGTGTTGATACCGCGGCGGGCGTCGTAGTTCGCGATGCGGGCGGTTCCGCCGTCGATGACGGCTTTGACGCCTTCGATGGTGAGCGAAGTCTCCGCCACATTCGTGCTGACGATGATTTTGGGCTGCTCACCGGGTGTGACCGCGGCGTCTTGATCCTGCGGAGTGAGTTCACCATGCAGCGGCACCACACGGCGACCACGGGCAAAGGCGCGGCCCTGAATGGCGGCGATGGTTTTGCGAATTTCATGACCGCCGGGCATGAAGACGAGCATGTCGCCGCTGAAGCCGGGTGAGAGGGCGAGCGCTTCGCAAGCGCGGGCGGCTTGATCCCACACGGGCTCGGGATAGCCATTTTTTTGCGGCACGGGGGCTTGATAACGAATCTCGACCGGGAAGGTGCGGCCTTGAGATTCGAGCAGCTTCGATGGCTGCATGAAATCGACGAGAGGACCCGGCACGAGTGTGGCGGACATGACGATGATCTTCAAATCGGGGCGGCGAGTGCGTTGCAGGCGTCGCGCGAAGGCGAGCACGAGGTCGCCATCAAGATGACGCTCATGGAATTCATCGATCACGATGCAGCCCACGCGGTCGAGCTGCGGATCTTCGAGCAGCATGCGCAGCATGACGCCCTCGGTGACGTAGGTGAGGCGTGTTTCGCGGCTCGTCACGTTCTCAAAGCGAACCTGATAGCCGACTTCGCCGCCGAGCTTCGCGTTTCGCTCACGCGCGACACGCTGCGCGAGCATGCGGGCGGCGATGCGGCGCGGTTGGAGCACGACACAGCGTTTGCCCTCGGCGAGGACGCCGGAATCGAGCACGAACTGCGGGATCTGCGTCGATTTGCCGCTGCCGGTGGGCGCTTTGATCAGCAGGTTCGGTGTCGCGGCATCCTGGAGTGCGGCGGTGAAGGTCTGGCGGAGTTCGAAGATCGGAAGCGGAGCGGACATGAAAGAATGACGAATGCGGAATGCAGAATGTCGAATTCCAGACTCCGGTCGAATCATTCATCGGCTTTTGCCTCCCGCTGAGCGGCGAGCTGCTGCTGCCGTTCACCGACGAGCACCGCACCCCAGGAGCGGAGTTTTTCAAAGCCGAGAAGGAAGGCCCCCACGGCGGCGAGCGAGAGCAGCAGGCCGCCAAAGCCCAGCGCGGCACGTTCCGTGTAGCAGGTCCACACAAACTGCCCGACACACAGGAAGGCCACAAAGATGAGGGTGGGTTTGCGCCCGATCAGATCGACCATGAAGGCCCCCAGCGGAGCCCCGAGAGCCACGACAGGCGCGGCGGCGAGCCAGTTCTCAAACACGCCGGGTTGAAGGCCGGTGGTGAGGTTCTTGATGACGATGCCAAACACGGAGGTGAAAGCCATGATGATGACCGAGGTCGGGATGGCGATCTTCAAATCGGCCCGGCAAAGCAGCACGAGCAACGCGTAGAGCACCATGTCGATGCCCACGCCGGTGACGGCGGCCACGGTGAGGGCGGAAAAGGCCCCCAAGGCCACGCCCACACGAAAGTCCCAGCGTTCATCAAACTCCGTCATGCCATGGTGAGAGGCGATCTCGCCGATGCGGTAAAGGTGCAGCACGCCAAAGCTGGCCCACACGACGGCGAAGACGAGCTTGATCCAGAGTTCCGGTGCGTAAGGCGCGACGAAGAAGATGCCCAGAGGAAGGCCGATGATGCAGCCCGCGATGGAGCCTTTCAGCATGGACCAGGCGAGCGGCTGGCGCCGGCAGAGGATGAAAATGCTGGCGCTCGTCATGCCGATGGACTGCACGGCGAAGCTGAAGTCACGGCCGAGCGTGGCGGGGAGGCCGAAGAGCAGCACGAGGATGGGAAAGCCCACCGTGCCGCCGCCCATTGGCGTGGAGCCGGCCACGTAGCTGCCCAAGGCCATCGCCAGCGCGATGGGCCAGTGCGAGGTGACATCACTCCAGCGATCATGCCCAAACACCAGCCATGACCAGACGCTGTAAAAGCCGGCGAGCCAGAGAAACCAGACCCAGAGGTGCTGCTTGCGGGGATGTTGGATGGACATTCGCGCTGTTTTTAGGCTGGAGCGTGCCGGAAGCATAATAGAGGCTCGCTATGGCTTTGATGCTGGGTTGTTATGGAGAAGCGACGCCGGGCGCAAGAAGCCGCTTGGCATCGCGGGAGCTTGCGCAAGCATGCAGACATGCCGCTCACGCTTGAAATCTGCACCTTCGATCCCGGAATCAGCGCCTCATCCCCCGCCGCCTATGCCGCCGCGGTGGCGGAGGTGGTCGAGACGGCCTGGGATGAAGGCGCTGACCTCGTTTTGCTGCCGGAATTCACCTGGTTGGGCCTCGAGCCGCTGGTGGAGCCAAGCACGCTGCGCCGCGTGGCCGAGGTGTTTTGGAGTGAATTGATGCCCACGCTGCAATCGCTGCTCCATCGCACTGAAAAAGCCGTGGTGCTGGGCACCGCGCCGTTTTGGGACGCGGAGCATGGCGAGCTGCGAAACCGGGCGCCGATTCTCGTGGAGGGTGTTTTGAGTTTTCAGGACAAGCTGCATCTCACGCCCTGGGAGGACGCGTTTGCGCCGGGCAAGGCCTTACGCGTGTGGGAGTTCGGCGGCGTGCGGTTGGCGGTCGTCATCTGCCTCGACATCGAGATCCCGGAGATCAGCGTGAAACTGCGGGGCAGGGGAGTCGATGTGATCCTCGTGCCCAGCGCCACCGAAACGATCCTCGGCGTGGAGCGTGTGGATCGCTGCGCATCTGCAAGGGCGGTGGAACTTGGTGCCATCGTAGGCGTTTCTCATCTCACCGGTGCCGCCCAGTCGAGCCTGATTGACGAGAATGTGGGCCGCACAGCGGTTTATTTTCCATCCCAAGCCGCCTTCCGTGAGGCACCGCGCTGGATCGAGGGGGAGATCGTGGATCGCGGTATGCAAAGGCAGCGTTTGGTGATCGATAAACACGCTCTCGATCTCATGCGCCGCATGCGCCAGGAGACGAATCCGTCGCTGCTGACTTCGCTGCCGACTTTTGAGCTCGCCGAGTTAGGTCATGGTGGGTGATGAAGGTCCGCCGCCTTGACATTCGACCGGTTCTCATGCCCTAGTCACGCCCCTTCCTCCCGCCAACTGTTCGCACGCACATGCCCAAAACCCTCATCATCGCCGAGAAGCCCAGTGTCGCCGCCGATCTTGCCCGCGCCCTGGCCAAAGCCCCCGGCATGAAGCCTTTCACGAAGGAAAAGGACTGGTATGAAAACGAGACGCACGTCATTTCCAGCGCCGTCGGCCACCTGCTGGAGCTGGGGATGCCGATGGTGAACGGCAAAAAGATCGGCTGGGGCTTCACCAGCCTGCCCATTCTGCCGGAAGTCTTCGAGCTGAACCCCATCGAGCAGAGCGAGGACCGTTACAAGGTCCTGGCCCGCCTGATGAAGCGCAAGGACGTGGACGCCCTCATCAATGCCTGCGACGCCGGCCGTGAAGGGGAGCTGATTTTCCGTTACATCGTCGATGCTACGGGCTGCAAAAAGCCGATCAAACGCCTGTGGATGCAATCCATGACCCAGGGCGCGATTTTGGATGCCTTCAAAAAGCTGCGCAGCGACGAGGAGATGCAGCCGCTGGCCGATGCCGCGAAATGCCGCAGCGAGAGCGACTGGCTCATCGGCATCAACAGCACCCGCGCCCTCACCGCGCTGAATTCCCGCCACGGCGGCTTCCGCCTCACCCCGGTGGGCCGCGTGCAGACGCCGACGCTTTCCATCCTCGCGAAACGCGAGCGCGAGATCGCCGCCTTCGTGCCGCGCACCTACTGGGAGGCCATCGCGCTCTTTGAAGTGCCTGGCGGTCGCTACCAGGGCCGCTGGATCGACGAATCGTTCAAGAAAGACGAGAACGACGAGCACAAGAAGGCCGAGCGTCTTTGGGATGAAAAGACCGCGCAGGCCATCGCGGACCGTTGCACGGGCAAACCGGGCAAAATCGAGCAGCAGACCAAACCCGCCCGCCAAGCCGCGCCGTTGCTCTATGACCTCACGAGCCTCCAGCGCGAGGCGAGCAATCGTTTCGGCTTCTCCGCCCGCCGCACGCTGCAAATCGCACAGGCGCTTTATGAGAAGTTCAAGGTGCTGACCTATCCGAGAACCGATTCGCGTCACCTGCCGGAGGATTACATCGGCACGGTGATTGACACGATGAAGACCTTTGCCAGCCACGACAGCCGCAAGCAGGATGCGCTTCCGCATGAGCTCGGCACGCACGCCGCCACGGTGGTCAGCAACCAGTGGGTGCGGCCGAACAAGCGCATTTTCGACAATTCGAAGGTCAGCGATCACTTTGCCATCATCCCCACCGGCCTCATCCCGCCGAAGGAACTGCCGGAAGCCGAGCAGAAGCTCTTCGACATGGTGGCTCGTCGCTTTGTGGCCGTGTTTTTCCCGGCGGCGGAGTTTGAAGTGACCACCCGTATCACTCGCGTGGGCAGCGATGCCTTCAAGAGCGATGGCAAGGTGCTCAAATCACCCGGCTGGCTCGGTGTTTACGGCAAAAAAGCCGCCGAAGAGACCGCCGAGAGCGGCGAAGACGCGGCGAAGCTGCTTGTGGCCGCGAACGACGGCGATCTGGCCAAGACGCTCGAAGTCGAGGTGAGCGAACTGCAAACCAAGCCGCCGCCCCGCTACACGGAAGCGACCCTGCTTTCCACGATGGAAGGCGCGGGTAAATTTGTGGAGGACGAAGAGCTCGCCGAAGCAATGAGCGAGCGCGGTCTAGGCACTCCAGCCACGCGTGCAGCCATCATCGAAGGCCTGATCATGGACCGCTATATCGAGCGGGTGCAGCGTGACATGCATGTGACGCAGAAGGGCCTGGCCCTCACCGAGCAGATCGGCGAAATCGGCATCGAGGTGCTGTCCTCGCCCGAAATGACCGGCCAGTGGGAATACAAGCTGCGCCAGATGGAGCAGCGCCAGCTCGATCGCGGTGCCTTCATGAAGGACATCCGCTCGCTGACGAATCAAATCGTCGAAAAGACCCGTGCAGCATCCAAAGCGGCGAAGGAGAAGGTCTATCCCGAGTTCAAAGCCACCTGTGGTGTGTGCGGCAGTACGGAAGGCTTCAAACAGACCGAAGAATTCTACGGCTGCAAAAACCCGAAGTGCAAGGTGCGCGTCTACAAGACTGTGGCCTCCCGCCCGATGAGCGATGACGAGATTCGCACGCTGATGGAGAAACGCTTCTTGGGGCCGATGGACGGCTTTCGCAGCAAGAAGGGCAAGGAATTCAGCGCCGGACTGGCCATCAAGGACGATATGAAAGTGGCCTTTGTCTTCGAAGGCAATGATCCTGATGCGATCAACTGGGATGAATGCCCTGTGATCACGAATTGCCCTGTCTGCGCCATCAAAAAGCGCGAGAGTAGCATTTACGACACGCCGGATGGGTACATCTGCAAGATCGCCGCTCTCGAAAGCGGCAAGTGCAATGCTCGCCTGCCCAAAGTGCTGTGCAAAAAGGACATCACGCCGGAAAACGCCCGTGAGTTCTTCGAAAACGGCAAGACCTCGCTGATCGTGAACATGATCAGCAAGCGCGGCCGCCCTTTCAGCTCCTTCCTCGTCTGTACCCCCGGCGAAAAACGCCTTCTCGGCTGGGAATTCCCGCCGCGTGAGCCCAAGCCCAAAGCAGCGAAGAAGCCTGCTGGTGTCCGTGGCAGGCAGTCAGCGAAGGCCGAGGCGGATTCTTGACCCGTTTTCGGCCAAACCTTGGCCTGAGCTCCTCCCTTTTTTTGTCATGTTGCAGAGTAAGCCCTGTCAATTTCATGACAAAACGAACACTCACAGCTCTTTAGTATCTACATGACAATGTAAATACATGATAAATGCCTTGCGATTTCGAATCGAAATTCATAATCTCGCCAAAAATAGCGAAAATTAACCTTCGTCCCACTCCATGAAACTGTCGCTTTTCTCACGCCTCAAGAAGGATCGCCGAGGCTTGGCCCTCATCATCGTCGTCACCTCAATTGCCCTGATTTCGGTGCTCGTTGTGGCCATCTTTTCTGTCACCCGGACCGAGTTCCGCGCTACCCAAAGCTACGTCGCCGCCAAATCTGCGAAACAGCTTGGGGACATCGCCGTGTCTATCGTGCAGGCCCAAGTCCAAAATGGCCAAGCGACCACGACGAAAGGGACTTTTCATGCAACGCAGCCCGGCATGGTTCGAGTTTATAATTCAGATGGCTCGTTTAATTCGGCTTTGAAGCTGTATTCGAGCCAACGGATGAAAGTTACCGGTGCGGAAGATGACCTGCTTTCTGCAGCTAATCTGGCACCTTCGAATTGGCACACCTTGCCCGAGCGATACGTCGATCTCAATGAACCTGTGGTGCGTCCAGGCACGGTGACGGGTGCGGAGCAGCAGAGCACTGGTTACGCGATTTACTATCCCATCATTGACCCGCGGGCTGCTTACAATACAGGCACTGGAGGGCAGGGAGCAGGGGACACGGGAACTCCCGGAACTACCCAAGTGGAGGGCTTTTCATATGAGGCCGGCAGTGATCTTATGGGTCGGTCGGGAACGAGCTATGCAACCCAGGTTGTGACGCCCGCCCAAGCTTCGGGGGACCCCAAGAGGCTTCGTCTTCCGATGCCAGTGGAGTGGATGTACATACTCGAGGATGGCACTGTGGGTGCCCTGAATAATAACAATAGTTTTATCAGCACCAATGGCGGCTCTGCACCTAGCATCGCAAACCCGATCGTGGGTAGAATCGCATTCTGGACGGATGATGAATCGTGCAAAATAAACATCAATACCGCTTCGGAACCGACTTTCATGTCCTCTCCCTTCTTTTATCATCAACGAGATGCGAAGTGGGCTCATTTCCCGGCCACCACGGGCGAGTATCAGCGGTATCCAGGCCACCCTGCAACGACCGCACTAAGCGCTGTTTTAGCTCCGAACTACCTGCTTGATACTTACATGCCCAATCGTGATGGAAGCAGCCTTTCGCGTGCGCAGGTTGTCGAATTGAAGGAGAAAATTTATAACTTGATTCCAAAAATTGGCCCGGGCGGTTCAGAGGCCGGCACTAGGCCATTTGTTCAGGATGACTTCTCTGCTCAGAACCAGGAAGGTTCCGCCGCTAACAGTGTCGATTTGAACGAGTCTTCTAAAGAACGACTGTTCGCGAGTGTGGACGAGATGTTGTTTCTTCAGACTGGCTACACGGCAGTCAATGGCCGTGCTCCCGCGCGGTTTGCGATGCCTGGGGCGGCTGGTCAGTTTCTGTTTGATCACGACACCCTTGAGCGGTCTAGGTCTTTCCTGACCGCTCACAGCCGTTCTCCTGAGTTTACCCTTCATGGTCTGCCTCGTGTGTGCATGTGGCCGATTTCGGATGAATCTCTCGGTAACAACCGGCGTACTTCTTTCGATAACATGATCGCCCTGTGTGGGACGATCAAACGCAGGGCAACGGACGATGTCAATGCTGGAAACCCGGATCGCACCTACTACTTCCGTCGGGCTGTATCTTATACCGATCCGAACGACTCCCGCTCCGGGGGGCAGTCTGGCTCCACTTTTGACCTCACTGGTAATAACACCTTGAGCCGCAACACCGATCTCTTGGAGTATCTTTCCGCACAGATGTCTGAGTTGGAATGGCCTGCTACGGGTGCTTCAGGGGCTGGCTCAGCCGGAGGCTTCGATGAAAAGTACGGTATGGATAATGTTTACCAACTCGCGGTGCAGTTCTTCGACTACATCCGATGCACCAATTTGTATGATGGTATTCTTGCTCGCGATAACGACGCATGGGGCAAACCAAATACCTATAGCAGCCGTGATAACCAAAGGTCAGATAATTTTACTTTTACCCCCCAACGCGTCACGCAGTCTCCCAATTCCGTGAATAGTGTAACCACCGAACTTGGGGCTGACAATATTCGTGCGAGACAAGCGGGGGTGTTGCCTGGTCACGGTCAAGTATCCCCTGCGAAGTGGAACAAAGGGAATATCTACAAAGGCTTTGGTCGAATGTTCACTATCTCGGAGATTGGGTTTCAATTTATCTGCACGGCAGATGGCCAGCCAGACGCCCGCAGCCTCCAAGCCTTCAGTCCACCAACGGAAGCAGGGCGCGGTGGTGGTACAGCAATCCGCTATGATCCGGGTTATGATGCTCAGTTTGATGATGCGAATATCCCCAACCAGCGTGCTTATGAAGGCTTCACGGTCGATGACCTTCCCAACGCGGTTTGGTATTCGAACTTCCCCCCCATTAATGGAGCTGAACTGGCCATGATAGACTTTTATGGTTGCAATGCAGATGAGGCTGGTTCTCTGACGCATCCGTCAAAGCACCCTGGCTTCTCCCCTGCAAACTGGAACTACTCATTAGCAGAAAACACACCTCTTAGTGTAACAGAAAAGCGGGTGCAAATGACCATGCTGCTTGAGACGTTTTGCCCGAGTGTGGGATGGACGAAATTCTATCCGGAATTTACAATTACTTTGTCTGGGGCCAGTGCTGCTCAGATGAAGTTGAACGGCCAATCGCTTTACGAGACAGCCGCAGATATTATCATCAAATCAAATTCGAATATATATGATAATAATGCGGGGAATGTCTCTCCGATGGGGGGGCACGCTGGTCCAACGAGGATTCTAGCTGGACGACGATGCCCTAACATAGCTGGCGGCGGTGGAAATGTTTTGCTGCCGAAAGATACCGGCTATGTCGATGGGAACACCTCCGGTCACCAAGCCCTAAATAACTATACCTTCGTAAGTCAATTTGTAACAGTGGATCGCAACAATAGAATGAATTTCTCATTCCCTCAGGAACCACTAGTCATAAAAATCTATGATACTCACAGTTGGGAAAGCGCTCAGCCAGTTCAGGAAATTCAGATTGATTTTAACCAACTGAACCTCCCCACTGAGTTGCCAGTTCCGCACCTCGTTGGCTCCACCAGTCCTATTGAGGGCTACCCTGAGAACGACGAGAAATACTTTGGCGGCCCTCGCGTCACTACTCAAACTGCAACGATGAATGGGCAGTTTTTTACTGACCTTGACAGTAACGGGCGGAACAGGAATTATCGTTCTCTACAGGGTCCTCATTATTGGGGATACCTGTGGGATGGAGTGATCGGGCGTGCTCGGGGGCAGTTTAATCCCGCATACTCAAGAACAAATGGCGAGAATCCGTGGGTCGATCCTGTAGTGGTTATTCCAAGTGGCGGTGATGCGGTCGCTCAAATCAAACGTGGTCGCCTTGACACGGAAAGCAGGGTGGCCGCACCGAATACACCCTCTGGATTCAAGGTGTTGCCTCTTGGAGACTATCCAGTTGGTGTTGGTATTATTCCAGATGCGACGAGCGATGTGATTCGAACTATTGTCCCTGCAGTAGGTGATTACAGGATTCTTGCAGCTCGTAGTTTTGTTCCCACGGAAATGTGGAAGCCGCATCCTTTGTGGAAAGAGGGCTTTGAGCAGGTTCGCCAAGCTCACAGCTTCAGTGGCTACTATGCGGACAGCGAACCTGGAGCATCCTTCTCTATTCAAACATCAAGTCCTAACCGTGTGATTGATAATTATGTGGGCAATT
Organism: Akkermansia muciniphila; assembly: GCA_943373155.1. Lineage (GTDB taxonomy): Bacteria > Verrucomicrobiota > Verrucomicrobiia > Verrucomicrobiales > Verrucomicrobiaceae > Prosthecobacter. Next base: position 16,676 of record CALSBJ010000061.1, read on the forward strand.
ACGGTGAAATTTACAGTAAAGAAATACAGCTAGTGGGAGGAGCTGGTTATCAGATGAATAACAATTCGGGATTCACTCAGAATAATGACAAAATGCTTTCTCGTCATCCCGACCTTCCTCCTTACGAAGACTGGGCTAAGGCCGCAAACGCATTTGGAGATTTTGACACGGGATTATCTGGTGGTCGCGAGGGGCCTTACATTAACAAGCCGGACGAGGGTAACTTTTACGCGGCCAAGGAAACACGAAACGGCGTGGAGCGCTTTGAGCGTCAGGCCTATTTCCGCGAGTCATGGGAAGACGCTGAAGACTGGCGCAGTGGCATTTATATGACTCCCAACCGTCTCATTGCCTCTGCGGTAATGTTTGGATCCCTGCCGACGGGCGTTTGGCAGACTCCCGGAGGACTACCATCTGCACAGGATCTCACAAGTCTTGGCGGTCTCGATTACGCTCCGTGGCAGACTCTACTCTTCCGCCCGCATTCGCAGATCACTAACCAGCAACCCAACTCCCATCAAAGCCATCCGGGGGCCTATGATCCGGCGGATCATTATTTGCTGGACCTTTTCTTCATGCCTGTGGTGGAGCCTTATGCGATCAGCGAGCCACTCTCCATAGCCGGGAGAGTGAACATGAACTACCAAATGATGCCTTTCCCTCACATCCGCCGTGCCACCGGGCTACATGCCGTCATGAAAGGAGAATACATCACTGCCATTCCAGCTAATGAGATTAACCGTGCCAAGGGCTATCGCCCGAGAAATGGAGGTACGGCTTGGGATGACACCTTCTGGAACGATACGGATGATGCCAAATACTGGCATCGTCCCATCGATGTTCGTGCCACTCTGCGCCAGTTCGACAACCGATTCAGGCACACTGCTGGCATCGCTACCAATGCCATGGGACTTTTCCGTTCCGCTACACAAATTTGTGAGACGCATTTAGTGCCGGTAGATGTGTCAGGTTCAGACACGGTGGATGCAAACGCTTTGTCTCTGCGTAATGCTGGTTCCCAATCGGAATTTGACTCCGCGATGAACGATTTTTGGTCCCACAATCGTGTGACTGGAGATAACGTCAGAGAGCGTGTTTATTCAAATATATATGCGCGGTTGACGACACGGACGAATACTTTCCGCGTGCATATGCGGACTCAGACTCTAAAGAAGGCCCGCTCGACGGATCCAGCCAAGTTTGATGCTGTGAAAGATGCCGTCATCAGTGAGTATCGTGGATCGGCACTTTTGGAGCGTTATATTGATCCAAATGATGGCAGTGGAGGAGCTGGTGATAGCAGCACGACCATCCCAGACTATGCTGACTCTGCTGGGCCTTTCGCCGGTGCGAAGCCGCCGCTGGACGCTTTCTATCGTTTTCGTGTGATCGAGTCGAAGAGATTTGCTCCGTGACTTACTAACCTCAGGCTTATAATTATATGCTTCATCTCATCCGCATAAAGCGCTGTCCGAGGACGGCTGGCTTTTCTCTTGTGGAGGTAGCTCTCGCTGTGGCGATCGCCTCCTTGGGTATCATTACCTGCCTAGGACTGTTGCCCGAGGGCATCGAAATGTCGCGTAAAACCGGCCTTCTGGCAATCAACAGCAATGTGCTCGATCAGATCATTCGAGACGTGGAAAATGCGCGCGACTGGAAAGCACTGAAAGCCAATTATTCAGCCTATCCAGGATTCCCATCCGGCGGTGCTGTCGCAGGGGCTGGGGATCGAAAGAAGTACTACGACTATCAAGGCACCTCAGTCGAAGCAAATTCTTCAAACATCGCTTTCGTGGCGCAGATAGAATACGACCTGCCCTCATATCTTCCTGGAGATAACGCTGACCAAAGGTACCTAGCTAGATTACGCATCAAAATCGCCAATACCTCCAATCCGCAGTTTTCTTTCCCGGTGCCTGCCAATGGTCTCTACGCGACTTTTTATCACCTCGTCAGCAAGTCCAGCTAGTTCCACTTTATGAATCCGCTTCTTCAGCAAGCATCGCTTTCCGGCCAAGCCCGCCTTCTGCGGAAAGCTTTCACTCTCGTCGAACTCATGGTTTCAGTTTCCATCTTGGTGATTCTGATGCTGGTGGTTTCCAGCTTTGTGAATCTCGTCCAGCGCACATGGGTGAGGACCAATTCCAACATTTCCCAGTTTCGTGAGGCTCGCCTTGCGTTTGACGCCATGACACGGACCATCAGTCAGGCCACCCTCAATACTTACTGGCAGGCAGGCAGCACAAAGTCCAATACTAGGCTCGGCACACTTTTAACAGGTACAGCCTACCGTCGGCAGTCTGAACTTCAATTCAGTTGCGGACCGACTGTTGGTGGTGCCACCGCATTGTTCTCCACGGGAACAGCAGCCAATTATCCGGGCCACGGAGTATTCTTTCAGGCTCCGCTCGGTGTCACTGGCCTCATCAGCCCCGCTGCGGGGGGGGGGACTCTGACTGCTGACACCCAGAACATGGTCAATCTTCTCTGTGGCAGGGGATATTTTGTGGCTTGGGGAGATGATGCCAGTTTCCGTCCGCAGTTCCTGAACACACGAAATGTCCCCAAGCGCACTCGATTTCGATTGATGGAGTTCAGCCCTACGTCTGAAAAAAACCCGATCTATAGCGATGCCTATCGTCTCAGCTATTCGGATGATGGTCTCTCGGTTACAAACTCAAAAAGATGGTTTCGCGATGCCACAGATAGTTCGGGTGGTACTGAGGCTGCTATTCAGCAAACCACCACTTCCGAATCCGAGGATGCTTCCAATCGAGAGTTCACTCGTCCGATTGCTGAGAACATTCTTGCTTTGGTTATTTCACCGCGACTTGCCAGAGTGGGCCGCAATGAAGCCGACACCTACAAGATAGCACAGAATTATACTTTCGATTCCACGGTGGCAGGAGATGTTGGTACGAGTGATCAGGATTTCGGCCCCCAAGGCACTCAACACCTATTGCCACCGCTTCTACAGGTCACGATGGTCGCCTTGGACTCGCGGGGAGGGGAACGCATTTCATTCGATTCCCAGCTTCAAACTCAGGTGGTGCAGATGGTTACGAGCCGATTCAGCAGTGCTGCTCGCTACACGGCAGACCTCCAAGCACTGGAGAGTGATCTCGTTCAGAAACGACTCGCTTACAGGGTTTTCACCAGTGCAATTCCACTTCGCCAGTCCCGGTGGAGTAAGTGATGCTAACTTCATCTACAAATACGTTCATCTCTTTTTGCCATGAAACTCATCCGCGCTTGTAGACAATCATTCAGGGCTGCTTTCACCCTTATCGAAACCTTGGTGGTTGTATCGATCATTGTTCTCATCCTTGCCATGACGGGTCCATCCTTGCTGGGGACCATGCAGGCTAGTCGGTTATCCTCGGCTGGCGATACGGTAGTAGGGCTGCTAGCTGAGGCGCAGCAAACTGCCATGGCGCAAAATGTGCCTGTTGAAGTGCGCTTTTTCAAATATCAAACGCCCACAACCAGCTACGAAAGCTATCATTCGTTGCAGGCATTCAAAGTGACGAATGATCCAACAGTTGGCGTTGGCCAAGTGAAGGAGCTTTTAGTTCCAATTGGAACACTTACACGGCTGCCAGATTCCGTTATCATTCCTTATGAGAAGATGCTGGCTCCTCTGCTAGACGCCAAAGGCTTTGCCGATACTAAGCCAGACGGTTCAAGCACTTATTCAGGTGTTCAAAGCGCTACTTATAATGCCATTCGATTCATGACTGACGGCACCTGCCGCAAGCTCTCAGATAATCCCACCACGGGGGTGGCCGCCATGACATATCCTACTCTACGTACCTCGTGCATCACGCTGAGTCCTGAGATTGGCCAGCAAGTGAACGAAACCAACCTGCCGAAAAACTTTTACTGCATCCAAGTTGACCCATACACAGGCAAGATCCGCACATACCGGCCTGGAGAATATTGAAGAGGCAAATTTCCGCATGACAGTGGCTTGAACGCCGCTTACCTGCGACATGGGTGAACCTCCTTCTATTGCTTTAAGTTTCGACGACGTCCTCCTCCTTCCGGCGCATAGCGCTGTCTTACCTGGAGAAGTAAATGTGGGCACAAGACTGGCTTCTATTGGCCTGAATGTGCCGGTGCTTTCCTCGGCCATGGATACAGTCACGGAGTCCGAGCTAGCTATTGCGCTGGCACGCGAGGGGGGGCTCGGAGTGGTTCATCGCAACATGCCGATTGACCTTCAAGTGGAGCAGGTGGCTCGAGTGAAGCGAAGTGAGAACACGGTGATTCAAAGTCCACTCACGGTAAGCCCTGATTCTCGTTTGGGCGAGCTACACAGGCTGATGGCAGAGAAGGGGGTGAGCGGTTTCCCAGTGGTTGACAATGATGGGAAGCTCGTTGGTATGGTGACGAGTCGGGACATGTGGTACATAGATGACGAGAGTACTCCCGTTTCTGCAGTGATGACACCCGGTACGCGGCTTGCCACGGGTACTCCGCAAACTAGTTTTGAGGACGCGTTGAAAATCATCTACACGCATCGAATTGAAAAACTGCCGCTGGTTGATTCTTCCGGTAGGTTGGCTGGTCTCATTACGAAGCAGGACATCATCAAGCGTCAGACTTTCAAAAATGCGGCCAAGGATAGCAATGGACAGCTCCGTGTTGGGGCCGCTGTTGGCGTTGGCGATGATTGTGTGGATCGCGGTCGTGCGGTGCTCGCTGCGGGTGCAGATGCGGTGTTCATTGATGCTGCCACGGGGCATACGAGTCGTGTCATGCAGGTTATTGCACGACTTCGAGATGCGCTGGGTGATATTCCCATCGTTGCTGGGAATGTGGTGACTGCTGATGGAGCTCGTGATCTGATTAAAGCAGGTGTTTCTGCTGTCAAAGTGGGCGTAGGACCTGGGTCGATCTGCACGACTCGTATCATTTCAGGAGTTGGCATGGCTCAGTTCAGTGCCGTTCAGGAAGTGGCTGAGGTTTGTCGTCCAGCAGGTGTTTGTGTGATCGCTGATGGTGGGATTCGTTACTCAGGAGACATCGTCAAAGCTTTAGCAGGTGGAGCGGATGCGGTCATGCTGGGTTCGTTGCTTGCCGGCACCAGCGAAAGTCCTGGCAACATGGTCAAATCACAGGGGCGAACCTTCAAAGAGTATCGTGGTATGGGAAGCCTGAAAGCGATGCGAAAAGGGTCTGGAGATCGCTATGGCCAAAACAGCTCTGGCAAGCTGGTTCCAGAAGGAGTCGAAGCTCGTGTTCCTTATAAGGGCCCGCTAGCCGATGTCGTCTTTCAATTGATCGGCGGGTTGCGTAGCGGCATGGGCTATGTGGGAGCGAATAATCTCGATGAGCTTCGTGCAAAAGCACGCTTCGTTCGGATCACGGCAGGTGGATTGAAAGAAAGCCATCCTCATGATGTCGTTATCACTGAGGAGCCGGTAAATTATGAACCGCATTGAGTGATTTCAGAGGCCTCAAAAGCATTCGATCACACGAGCCTCACATAGCGCCTTCCTGGTAAGGCGCGGAGGAGGCGCTTCATCTCGAGGCGCATGAGTGTGGCGTTAACCGTCGCGGGAGTGAGGCCTGACCTGGTCGTGATGTCGTTGATGTGGGCTTCATCTGTGCCGATGGCGTCGTAGAGAATGCGTTCATCGAGGCTCAATTCGGCCGCAGGCGTGCTCTCTTTTACTTTGGGAGCATTCGGGGCGGTGGGAAATAGACTGGTTAGGTCATCGAGGACATCTGCACCGTCCATGATGAGCTTGGCTCCTTGCTGGATGAGGTGATTGCAGCCTGCTGAGGTCGGTTTATCAATGGGGCCAGGAACAGCATAGACGGTTCGGCCTTGATCGGCTGCCTGCTGGGCGGTGATGAGCGAGCCGCTGCGAACGGGTGCTTCGACTACGACAAGGCCATGACTCCAACCGGCGACGATGCGGTTGCGGTAGGGGAAGGTCTGTTTATCTGCGATGCGGTCCACTGGGTATTCGCTCAGCACGGCACCATTTTGGGCGATGCGCTCAGCAAGAGCCATATTTTCTGGTGGATAGAGTTTTCCAATGCCTGAGCCTATGACAGCAATCGTTCGGCCTTTGGCGGCGAGGGCGGCTTCATGCGCGGCGGTATCGATTCCGCGGGCGAGTCCACTGATGACGGTGTAGCCAGCATAGGCGATCTGAAAGGAGAGTTTCTTTGTGGCGCTGAGGCCGTAGTGCGTGGCGTGGCGGCTGCCGACGATGCCGATGGCATGGTGATCGCGAGGAAGTAGTTCACCCCAGACGTAGAGCAGCAAAGGTGGATCATGGATTTCTCGTAGCAGCCGAGGATACAGTGGGTCATCCTGAGTTAGTAGCTTCAGGCCGCGCTGCTCGATCTTTTGCAGCTCACCTGAGAGATCGATCTGCGATTCCCATTGAGAAACCGCATCAGCTTGAGCCTGACCGATGCCTTCGACCGCAATGAGGTCGTGGCTTTTCGCCATTAAAATGGCTTCGGGACTGCCAAAATGCCGCAGGAGCTTTTTTACCCGCACAGGGCCGATCTGCGGGATGAGGTTTAGCGCCAGATAGGCCTCGGTGTGGGTCATGCCGGCGTCTAAATGAGGTCTAAGTTTCAGGCGGCGGCGGCTTCGCCGTTCTTCGCGGCGGCGGCGGCAGATTCGGGCAAGGCCACGTTTTGACCGTTGGAGCTAGGACCGAGCAGCTTACGGAATATTTTTTGTGGGAAGGACATGCCTCGCTCTTCGGTTTCAAGCTGGGAAAGAGCCTGTGACTTGGCCATTTCCCAGGCAGGGGCAAAACCGGGAGCATTGATCATCATGTGCTTCTCCGCCCGGGCGAGGATCTCGAGTTCACGCTGCATTTTGTTGTCAGGGCGCTCATTGAGACGCGCAACCTGCATGCGGAGATTTTCGGCTTCTTGAGACAGGCGGGTTCGCTCCTTGTTGATGTCTTGAATTTGTTTTGAGTCGAGGTCGAGCTTGTCGCTAAGATGCGATTTGAAACGCTTGAACTCGCGCTTGGTCTTCCAATGACTCCATAGGGCGAGCACGAGAAACACGCCACCGAGGCCGAGGCCGTAGAGAAAGGTATTCAGAGGGGAAAGGAGGTTCTCAAGCATGAGTGGGTAAGGGCTGGGGAGGAACTCAAAGATAGGCGATTTGGTGGGTTTTGCGCGAGATTTTTCTCCGCAGCGCCCGCTGAGTTTGGCGGAATCGACGGCTTGATCGACGGCTTTGAGCTGCCGGAAGATGTTTTCGATGCTTTTGAGTCTTGGTGGCCGGTTGCGAGCAGGTGCATGAAGTTACCAAGTTCGCGGGCTTTGCCAAAAAAGCGGATGCTCGACAACGGACAGAAGCTCCAGCGTCACTTGCACTAGGATGTGTGCCGGATAGGTGCCGCTTACGAGAATCTAAAAAAATTGCCAAGCTCGCCCACGCTGAACCGGTGCTCAATCATGTCTGGCAGCTACGCTTCCACCGCCGAAATTGGACGCGGCTCAGGATGCCGCCGCACTCACATGAGCTAAAAATGGCTCCCAATCGCGGATTTTGTGCGTGTTGCGGATGAGATGGGTCATCGGTAGTTCAGGTGGTACCGTGGGGCGGCGCATGAGCTTGAGTCCGGCTTCCTCAGGTAGCTTATTACCTTTGCGGCTGTTTACCCGGCGGTCCGCCAGAACGCAATTTTCCCAGTTCGTGCCTCCACCACGGGAGATGGGCACGATATGATCGATATTCCCTTCGTGTGGGCGGAGCTTGCGGCCAGTGTATTGGCACACGCCGCCGTCACGCTCCCAAATAGCCTTGGCGCAGAATTTGGGGCGACGCTTGGGCACCTTGTCATAACGGGCCAAGACGAGCACGGAAGGCACTCGAATGGCTCGGCTGACGGTGCCGATGGAGGAGTCCTGCTCCCGGACAGGGAGCAGGATCCATTCATCCCAAGTAACCGGCCGCATATCGCCTCCTGGATCGATATCGAGGGCGGTGGCGTTACCAGCGGCGATCATGCTGAAGGCCTCGATGGGGGTCTTTACGTCGATGGCTTGCCAATGCCGGTTCAAAACTAGCACGTTGCTTTTCGTCAACACTTCATTCATGCGCTTTGCTCCAGGGTTGGAATTTCGGCGCGGGAAACACAGGCAGAGTCCTATGTTTCGCAGCGTTGGACGGGCATGCTGGCGAAAGTTCCTGATTTGCCAAGCGGCATTTCGTGCCGCTTTTGAAAACAAAATAGCGGGAGCCCCTTTCGAGGCTCCCGCTTGATGATTTTGAGGTTCGCTTAGACCTTCCACTCGCCGCGATACTCGCGGGTGAGCCACTTCGGATCGCCGCCGCTGACGAAGGTGTGCTCGGCAGGGTTCCACTTGAGGTTGGCTCCATACCAGTAGCCGAAGTTCATAAGGTGGCAGGCGATGGCGCTGCTGGCGCCGACGCTGGCGGTGCAGATTGGCTCCTTGCGGCTCTTCACGCAGGCGATGAAGTCGGCGATCTGGTCCTTGCTCTCATAGAGCGAGACCTTCTTGTCCTTGAGGAACTCACGCTCGGAGAGGGCGACCTCACGGTCCACGGAGGTGCCAGCGCTCTTGTCCTTGCCGTGGAAGGCGTGGATCTCTTTGCCGCCAAGGCTGAGGGCGAATTTACCGCGTCCCACATTCACTTCACCTTCGGTGCCGTGGAAGGTGCAGCCGTGGCTGCCTTCCGCGTGTGTGAGGACCGTGCCGCTGGCATAGATGAGCTGGCCGCCGCGTTTGGCTTTGGCGTGATCCACTGGCGCTTTGACCTCCACTGGGCCGTTTCCATCTTCGCCAAGGCCCCATTGGGCGATGTCGATGTGGTGAGCACCCCAGTCGGTGATCATGCCGCCACCGAATTCGCGGGTCTTGCGCCAGTTGGGGAAGACCTTGCTCTCGCCGATGGGGCAGAGTTCGTGGTTGAAAGGCACCAGAGGGGCAGGGCCGCACCACATGTCCCAATCGAGGCCTTCGGGCTTCGGCTCTTCAGGATAGGCATTCGGCCAGGCGGGATCGCCAAAGCTCACGGTGATGCGCTCGATCTTGCCAATGACGCCGTTGCGCACGAGTTCGCAGGCGATGCGGAATTCCTTGCTGGAGCGCTGCATGGAGCCGGTCTGGAGCACGCGGTTGTGCTTCTTGACGGTTTCGACCACGGAGACGGCTTCGTGGATGTTGTGTGTGAGCGGCTTCTCGCAATACACGTCCTTACCGTGGCTGAGGGCGCTGTTGGTGATGATGGCGTGCCAGTGGTCCGGCGTGGCGATGCACACGGCGTCGATGTCCGAACGCTCGGTGATCTGGCGGAAGTCGCCCGTGGTCTCGCAGGGCTTGCCTGTGCCGCCGTTCTTGGCGTAATGATCGTCCACGCGTTTCTTGTAAAGGTCACGGCGCACGCTGTACACATCGCAGACGGCCACGACTTCGACTTCAGGATACTGGAGGAATTTGCCGATGAGGCCGCCCATCTGCTTGCCGAGACCGATGAAGCCCATGCGGATCTTGCCATTGGGGGATTGCGACCTGGCACGGGACGGGAGAATGAAGGGGGCGGCCACGGACGCGGCAGCGGATTGGATGAAGTGACGACGGTTGTTCATGTTTTGAGGATGGGGGTGCCAGAGTGGCGGGCATTTACGGGGCTGGCAAAGGCTTCCTTGCGCGGGAATCGCCTCGCCGATACGATGAGGCGCATGAAATACCTTCCTGTGCTCGCCGCCGCCGCTCTGCTGTCCAGTTGCATCGATCCCTACATGAATAACATGGGGCGTGACCCGTATGCCGATCCCTACGGTCAGCAACACCGGGCGGACATGCGGGACCAGGGCCGCCAGATGAACCAGATGGCCTTTGAACGCGGCTGGCAGGACGGCCAGATGGACGCCCAAAATCGCCAAAGCCAGAACTACAACCGTCATCGCGGGGCTCGTTTTGATCCGAACACGGAAATGGCCTACCGCGATGGTTACGGTCAGGGCTTCGCCAGCATCAGCAGCAGCCTGAATAATCTCAATCAGCCGCCTCCCGCTTATCCGCAGCAAGGCGGCGGCTTCCAGCAGCCTCCTGCCGCCCCGGTGGAAAATGACGCCGCCTATCAACAAGGCTACGACTACGGCCTGCGTGATCGCGTGGGCGGTCGCGTGGCCGATCCAGCCGCCCATGTGGGCCGCTACGACCCTCGGAAACGCTCCAGCTTCGACCGCGGCTACTACGAAGGCTACAACTCACGCTCCTCCATGAACGCCCCACCCGCGAATGGCGGTCGCCTTTGGAATCTGTGAGATGGGATCAGGGATAAGAGATCAGCGATGAGGGATCTCTCATCGCTTGTCACACCGTCACCCACGTCTTCGACTGGCTGCTTTGCAGGATGGCCTCGCACAGCTTCACCTCGTGGTGACCATCCGCGGCGGTGGCAAAGAGCGGCTCCGTTTTCTTCCCGCTGGCGATGTGCTCATACACGGCGCGGTAGTGCATCTTGTGCGCATCATTGAAACCTTCGGGATGGCCGCCGGGATAGTCCGTGAAGTTCAGCACGTCCTCGTCAAAGCCGGGTGTGCCGCGTTGCAGGATTTGGTTTGGTTCATCGCGACGCCCGACGAGGATTTCGTTCGGCTGCTGGAGGTCCCAGCGCACGCTGCCCTTGGTGCCGTAGATGCCAAAGCTCAGGCTGCACTTCCAGCCCGCTGCCACCTGCGAGATGCTGGCGTTCGCATGCACGCCGCTGGCATGGCCGTGAGCCGCCTTGCCAAACTTTAAAAGCACGCTGCCGAAGTCCTCGGTATCCACTTTGTATTCGACCATGTTTTTCGGATCCACCTTCGCAAAGGTCTGCACCTCGCCTTTCGGGCGCTTGCGGGTCTTGTGAAAGGTTTCCACATGCGCGAAGACGCTCTTGGCTTTGGTGCCCAGCACAAAGCTCACCGCATCGATCCAGTGCGTGCCGATGTCTCCCAAGGCGCGGAGTTTTCCGCCCTCGCTGGCCTGGATGCGCCAGTTGTAGTCCGTCTCATGCAGCAGCCAGTCTTGGAAGAAATGCCCCTGCACATGGATGATCTGGCCAAGATCGCCCCGCGCCACCATCGCCCGCATTTGCAGGATGGCCGGGAAGAAGCGGCACATGTAGTTCACCGCAAAGACGGGCCCTTTTTTGCCTCCTTTTTTCACCGCCTCGAGCACGAGCGCCGTCTCCTTCGCCGTCATCCCGAGCGGCTTTTCACAAATGACATGCTTTCCCATTTCCAGCGCACTCAGGCACTGCTCCACATGCACCTTGTTGGGCGAGGTGATGTGGACCACGTCGATGTTAGGGCTGGCATACATCGCTTCGTGATCGTAGTCACCATACACCTCTGGGATGCCCCACAGCTCGCCCACCTGTCGGGCACTTTTGCTGGAGCCGCAGATGCCGTTCACAGGAATACCGAGGCGTTTGAGAGCCTCAATATGTACAGGGCCGATGAAGCCAGTGCCGATGATGCCAGCGCGGAGATGATGAAGGGGGGTCATAAAATGAAAAGGATGCCGCGAGTATGCCCCACCTTCCTCATTCGTCATTCTGCTTTCGTCATTCCTTCGCGATGGCTTGCACGCCCTCTCATTCCCCGCTAAACCCACGCATGCAGTCCTCCCTTCCTCCTCTCTCCGGCGAGATGACCATGTCCCAGGTGCTTGCCGCCTATCCAGGTGCGCAGCGAACCCTATTCGCGCAGTATCACATCGGCGGCTGCCGCAGTTGCGGCTTTCAGCCGGGTGAGACGCTCGCCCAAGTCTGCGAGCGCAATGAAAACATCCCCGTCGGGGACGCCATCGCGCACATTCAGAGCAGCCATCAGGCCGATTCCAGCCTGCGCATCTCCCCGCCGGATTTTGAAGCCCTTCGCCGAGCCCAGCCGGATCTGCTCATCCTCGACGTCCGCACTCGTGAGGAGCATGAGGCCGTGAAACTGCCAAACGCCCGCCTGCTCACCCAGGAACTCGTGCAGGAGATTTTCAACAGCGGGGATAAAACCAAGCCCGTCGTGCTCTACGATCATACCGGCAGCCGCTCGCTGGATGCCGCCGCCTACTTCATCGGCCATGGCTTTGGCGAAACCAAATGTCTCGATGGTGGCATCGATGCCTACAGCACCCAGGTCGATGCCAGTCTCCCGCGTTACCGCCTCGAAATCGAGGATTGATCCATGTTCCCCAAACGTCGCCCCTTTTCACCCAAGCCTCCCGGAGGTTCCCCACGTCTTCCGCGTTCGCCCCAAGGCCCGCCGCAGTCCGCCCCTGGCGAGCTCCGCGAGCACCGCACCTCCTGGGAAAAATCCGCCGATTGGTATGACCGCATCATCGGCGAGCGAGGCTCCGAACTCTATCAGGCCGTCGTCATCCCCCGCGCTCTCAAACTGCTCGATGTGAAGCGTGGCGACCGCGTGCTCGACCTCGGCTGCGGCCAGGGCGTGTTTTGCCGTGCCATGGCGCAAAAGGGCGCAGACGTCACCGGCGTCGATGCCTCCCCCACGCTCATCCAGAAGGCCAAGACCTATCCGGTGCGTCCGCCGATTCGTTACCTTGCTCGCGACGCCGCGCACATCGGCGACCTCGGGGAATTCGATGCCCTCTCCGCCATCCTGTGCGTGCAAAACATGGAAAAGCTCGACGACGTCACCGCGGCGGCCGCGAGGGCTCTAAAGCCCGGTGGACGCATGCTCTGGGTGATGAACCATCCCGCCTTCCGCATCCCGCGTCAGAGTTCCTGGGGCTTTGAAGACGAGCGAAAGCTCCAATACCGCCGCCTCGATGCCTACAGCAGTGAACTGAGCATCCCCATCGTCATGCATCCCGGGAAGCACGACAGCGAAAGCACCGTCTCCTTCCACCGCAGCCTCGCGGGCCTCACGAAGCATGGTTTCGCTCACGGTCTCGCCCTCGGCGGCATTGAGGAATGGCACAGCCACAAAGAAAGCCAGCCCGGCCCCCGCGCCCGCGCCGAAAACCGCGCCCGCAAAGAGTTCCCCCTCTTCCTCGCGCTGCTCTGGCGGAAGGTGTGAGCCCACCGCGTAGCATGGACTTTCTAGTCCGTGCTTCCCTCTGAAGGGAGGGCGGGATTCCATTCCCGCCCCGATCCGCCTCGGAGAGGCGGTGTACGTCGTTTGGGCTTTAGCTCGTCTGGTCTAGGCTGCCGCCGATTGATCGCCTACAAAGGTGCTTGCCGACTAACAGAAGCATTTACCATCCCGTTCGTTTGAGCGATAAATGGATCATGATTGCCCAAGGATATTCGCCGCCATGAAAGCCTGCTTGCTGCTTTGTATTATCATCCTCCGACTTGCTGTCGTTCATACAGAAGAGGTTGAGGTGATCCGACATGGTGATCTTTCGATCTCATGGATTTATCCAAAGAAGGCTACCCTTGCCGATAAAGACTGGCTTTCGATTGTTTTTCGCAATTCAGGACCTGAGAAGATTGAGATCAAAGATGCATCATATCGAATTGAGCGAGAGGTCTGGATCGGGGGCAAACCACACTCGACGGGAAGTCTTGCCTCCGGAAGCACCTGCGACCTCTTTCCTCACTGTTGGGCGACCAAAGGACCTGTCGAACGTCGCGTCGTCCAGTCTGGGGTTTATGCAGTGAGTCAACACCCGAGCCGCTATTCGTCAGCTCTTCTTGATGTCCCGGATGCCAGCCTCTTCGAAGTAAGAGCCAGTTTGCATTTTAATTTAACCCTGCCTGACGGCACACGCCTTTCCACCCCTGAAACGGGAATTCCTTTTTCGTTTCGCTGGGAGAAGCCGAACGCAGCGGGCATTCAATCAATTGAGCAGGAGTTGTGCGACCTTTTGGACCACCCTGAACAGGGGGGCGAATCCGCCCAAGTTTACCGCCTGATCGCCCTTCTCAGAGCAGGTGGCTTTCCCTCGCTTACTCCGAACCGCCTCCTTCGTGCAATTGATCGAAGGCGAGACGATCTTTGGGACGGAAGGCGGGAAATCATCAAACTCTATCTCGATAAGGCCGAAGACCTCAGCGCTCTCCGGACCTATTACCAGACACACGTTCCCGATCCTTGGCCTTCACTTTTTGACGACCTTGCTTTCTTCACCGATGCCCTTTGGCAGGACGATCTCCTTGGCCCTCTTGTCAAAATCGCTACCAGCTTACACCATCCGCATCGAGCCAGGGCGTTCCGTCTTCTCTCTCAAGTATGGAAACAGTGGCACAATCAACCCGAGATATGTTCCGCTCTTGCCGACACCATCGGGCAGGCTTGGAAGAGATTCCAAGGAAAGACCGCAGAAGCGCTTGCTCGTGATAACGACCTCCTTGGGCTCACCTCCTACATCCATGACCTTGGGGAATGCCGAGACCCAAAGCTGATACCAATCCTGCTTCCCTACCTCAAATGGGAATCCCGGCATGTTACCGGAGATGAAATATATTGGTCCATCGGACTCGATCTCTTCCGAAAAGGACCCGATGACATCTTTCTCCCTCCAACATTCCGTATCCGCGACGAGGCACTCTACGCCATCCTCACCATCAAATACGGCGATCCAAAGCTCGGCCTGATTGATCTTGGCTACCCCAACCTCGTCCCGAAGCGGACCGGCAGCATCTGGCACATCAAAACGGAAGACCGGTGGCGCGAGGCCATCATCGCAAAGCTCCTCAATCCTAAATGATGTCCCCTCATGCTCGTTTTGGCAGAGAAAATCCCTGAAAGACCCGCCCAGGTCTGCGTTTCAGCGACATGAACGCGCTTCCTCTTTCCTGCGACGACCTGACCCGCCGTCACTTTGCCAGCCGCCTCGCGAAAACCTGCCTCGGCGTCTCGGTGATGAATGGCCTCGCGTCTCGTGGCGTGGCCGCGCCCTTTGAGGCGGCGTCGAAGCTGAAGCAGGCGGCCACGGCGAAACGGGTCATCTACCTCTACATGAGCGGCGGTATGAGCCACCTCGATACCTTTGGCGTGGTGCCGGGGGCGGACACGATGGGCTCCACCAAGACCATCGCCACCTCCGCCAAGGGCGTGCAGCTCAGCGAATACCTGCCGCACACCGCGAAGACGATGCACCGCGGCGCCATCATCAACTCCCTCAGCTCCACGCAGGGTGCCCACGCCGAGGGGAACTACTTCCAGCACACCAGCTACACGATGCGCGGAGCCACGCGCCATCCCACGATGGGGGCCTGGCTCCAAAAATTCCAGGGCAAGGGCAATGCCGACCTTCCCGGCACCGTCGTCATCACGGGCGACAGCCGCCACGCGGGCGGTGGTTTCTTCGAGCCCGCCTTTCAGCCCCTCCTACTGAACGATCCCGCTCGCGGCCTGCAAAACAGCCGCATGCCCGCCAGCCTCAGCGAGAGCGATTTCGACTACCGCCGCAGCCTTTCCGCCCGCCTCGACCAGTCCTTCCAGCAGGCCTATGATTACAAAGGCGTCAAAGCCTATGCCGAGGCCTACAAAGACGCCATCAAGGTCATGAAGAGCGAGGACCTCGCCGCCTTCGACCTCTCCAAAGAATCCGCCGACATGCATGCCGCCTATGGCGAAGGTAATTTCGCCCAGGGCTGCCTGCTCGCCCGTCGTCTCATCGAGCATGGCGTGCGCTTCGTGGAGGTCAGCCTCGGCGGTTGGGACACGCATCAGGACAACTTCGTCCGCGTGCCCGAGAAGTGCGGCGAACTCGATCAGGCCCTCGGTGCCCTCATCACCGATCTCGAGCGCCGCGGCCTGCTCGATGACACCCTTGTCGTGCTCACCTCCGAGTTCGGTCGCACGCCGAAGATCAATCAAAACGATGGCCGCGACCATTACCCGAAGGCCTTCAGCTCCGTCCTCTGGGGCGGCGGCGTGCAGGGCGGCCGGGTCTATGGCAAGACCGACAAAGGCATCTCCGTCACCGAGGACGGTGTCAGCGTGCCCGACCTCAACGCCACCATCGCCTACGCCCTCGGCCTGCCCCTCGACCTTGTGCTCTACTCCCCGTCGAAGCGCCCTTTTACCGTCTCCGACAAAGGCAAACCGGTGACAGCGTTGTTTGGCTAAAGGAAAGTGGCACAGGATTGTATCTTGTTCGTTTCCCGTCTTCGGGAAAAACCACCCCAGAACACACCGAAGGTCCAACAGGCGGTGAGCGGGCAAAACTTTGATTCAATGATTGTCTTTATGGCTGGGTGGTTATAAAAGGCAGGTTCTCCACCTTTTTCCGCCTCATTAGCTCTTTACGCATGATCGACGTTCAAAACCTCACCAAGCAGTACGCTGGCCGTACAGCGGTGGACGGGATTCGTTTCCAGGTGGAGCCTGGAGAGATCGTGGGTTTCCTGGGACCAAACGGGGCAGGGAAGACGACAACGATGAGGATTTTGAGCGGTTTTATGCCGGCGACTTCCGGGAAGGCGATGGTGGCGGGTTTTGATGTGTTTCGCCATTCCCTGGAGGTGCGGCGAGCGGTGGGCTACATGCCTGAAATGGCACCCTTATATGTGGATATGAAGGTGAAGGAGTATTTGCGCTTTCGAGCGGAGCTGAAGGGCTTGGGTGGACATTCGATGCGTCGCCGAGTCGGGGAGGTGATGGAGCTGTGCGGTCTGACGGACGTGCGGCGTCGCCTCATTGATAATCTTTCGAAAGGCTACCGGCAGCGTGTGGCGCTGGCGGATGCGCTGGTACACGATCCGAAGCTGCTGATTCTGGATGAGCCGACGAATGGTCTGGACCCCGTGCAAATCCGCCAAGTGCGGGAGCTTCTGAGAGAGCTGCGCACCCGGCATACGGTGCTGCTTTCGACGCATATCCTGCATGAGGTGGAGGTGACGTGTGACCGAGTGATCATGCTGAACAAGGGCCGCATTTTGGCCGATGATTCGCCAAGGAATCTGGCCTCGAAGCTGAATGCCTCGACGGTGGTGCGTCTGGAAGTGGAAACGAAGGATGAGAAGGCTCCCGTGAAGCTGGAAGGCATCCAAGGGGTGCGCAAATGCACCGAGGAGACCGTGGAGGGCGGCGCGTGGCGTCACTTCATGCTGCGAGTGGAGCCGGGTTTTGATGTGCGTGAGGCGGTGCAGGCCTTGGCCGCGTCGGAAGCTTGGCGGGTGCGGGAACTTCATCGGGAACTGCCCAACCTTGAGGATGTGTTTGTCGAGTTGGCGTCGTCTGCT
Organism: Akkermansia muciniphila; assembly: GCA_943373155.1. Lineage (GTDB taxonomy): Bacteria > Verrucomicrobiota > Verrucomicrobiia > Verrucomicrobiales > Verrucomicrobiaceae > Prosthecobacter. The sequence continues at coordinate 33,837 of CALSBJ010000061.1, forward strand.
GAAGTGATGAAAGGAGGACGGCTGTCATGAGAGGCTTCTGGGTGATGCTTAAGAAGGAGCTGCGGATGTTTTTCGTTTCCCCCGTGGCCTATGTGGTGCTGGCGCTGGTCATGGTGCTGAATGGTTTTGCCTTCCGTGCGGCGCTTTCGATCTTGGAAAGTGCGCCAAGTGAGGGCAGCATCGTCACATGGACCTTTCAGCCGCAGTGGTTCTGGCTGTCATATTTCTTCGTGTTTCCGCTGCTGACGATGCGCACCTTTGCCGAGGAGCGGCGCTTGGGAACGTTTGAGACCTTGTTCACGGCTCCGGTGCGGGCGTGGCAGGTGGTGGCAGGAAAATTCGTGGCGTCGCTGATCATTTACGCCCTGCTATGGGCTCCGAGCTTCTTCAATTTCCGCGTGGCACACTGGATCAGTGCTGGGCAGGTGGAGATCCCTGCGGGAACGATGGGTGGCTCCTACATCATCCTGCTGGCGATGGGGATGTTTAATCTGGCGATGGGCATCTTTGCCTCGTCACTGACGCGTAACCAGATCGTGGCGGCGATCCTGAGCTTCACACTGAGCCTGTGCCATTTCCTTCTTGGCGTGTTTGTGATGGTGATTGGCCGAAAGATCTCCGATTCGGTGGTGGATGTGGTGGCTTACTTTGCCAGTGCTGAGCATATCCGCATTTTCACCTCCGGGCTGATCGATACACGACCGCTGATCTACTATTCCAGCCTCACGCTGCTGTTTCTCTCCTTTACGCTCCAAGTGGTGGAATTCCGCCGCTGGAAACCCTGATGCGCCATGTCTGACCCAACCCCTGAACCAAGCGCCTCTGACGCCTCTCCGCCTGCCGCGGAGGCGATGCCGCGCCGTCTGGGCATCGGTATTAATGTGTTTCTCCAGGTGCTGCTGAGCCTGGCGATCTTTGTAGGGATCAACCGGCTGAATTACCGCTATTACTCCCGCTTTGATCTGAGCCCGCAACAGACGTTCACGCTGAGCCAGGCGACCATGAACTACCTGAGCAAGCTGACGCGTGATGTGGAGATCCATATTGTCTTTGCCCGTGACTCAAAGCTCTATGGCGAGGTGCAGACGCTGCTGGAGGAGTATCGCCTGCATGGCAAGCAGCGCATCAAGCTGCGCTCGATTGATCCGGTGCGTGATATTGAACGGGCGGAGTCTTTGAAGACTCGCACGGGCCTTTCGCTGGCCCAAAATGGCATCTTGATCACCTCCGGCCCGAATAAGCGATTTATTACGGAAGAGGAGTTGGTGATTCGTGAAACAGGCACCGGCACGGAGAAGAAGGTGACGGAGTTTCGTGGGGAAGATGCGGTCACTTCGGCGCTGGTGAGTGTGATGGAGGGGAAGATTCGGCGCTTCTATTTCATCGCAGGGAAGGGGGCACGCTCGGATGAAGCAGTCGTCGATGCCCTGAGTGCGGTGACGGAAATCGGTCGGCAGCAGAACTTTGAGGTGCTCCCCGTGAATCTCAGTGACATCACGGCAATCACGACTCATGCGGATGGCATCATCTTGATCGGTGCGCGTTATGACTTCACCGAGCGTGAACTGACGATGATCGATGACTACTGGATGGGGAAGCGGGCAGGGATACTGATGCTGCTGGACCCGAATCGTAGCACAAAGAACATGAATCTGTGGCTCGAAGGACTGGGTGTGAAGCCACGCGGTGACCGTGTGCTGCTGGCACAAAGCACGAGCACCGGGGCGAAGAAAGAATTCTCCGTGCAGGCAGAGTTTAGCCGTGAGGTGCCTTTCACGCAGCATTTGAGCACGACGGTGACGACTTTTGGCGGACAGACGGAATCCCTCGCTCTGGCCGGGCCGGATGATTCTCGAATGAAAGAGAAATCAATCACCGTGATGCCTATCATCAAGGCAGTAGATAGCTTCTGGGGGGAGACGCAATTCTATGATGATCTTCCGGTGGCCGATGAAAACGAGGATGCCTTTCCACCGGTGTATGTAGGTGCCAGTGTCGAAAGGGGTGCCGTGAACGATGAGAGCAAGCGAGTGGATAGCTCCCGTATGGTGGTGGTTTCCAATCCCACGCTGCTGGACAAAACGAGCATGATCGCGGTGAACCGTGATTTCATCGCTGCGAGCCTGAACTGGATCATCAATCGCGAGAAGCTCATCGGCATCACCTCGAAGCCGAAGATGGCTTACCGGATCCAGCTTACCCCCAAGCAAAATGAGATCATTTTCTGGATCACTTCGATCGCTTTGCCGGGCTTCGTGTTACTGCTGGGACTGCTCGTATGGGCAGGCCGCCGCGCCGCCTAAATGGAAACCGACCTCTTGAAACTGAGATGAGCACAAGAACGACGATCTTTCTGTTTCTGACCGTGATTGCGCTGGGCGCTCTGATCCTTGGGATTGAGCGCTATTTCCCCTCGGCCGTGCAGCTCAGGGAAATGAAGCGCGGCCCCTCACGAGTGGAGCGTGACAAGGTGACACTGATCGAGATCACCGACACGACGGGCGCTGTTTTTAAGCTTCAAAAAACCACGCTCGGATGGGAACTCGCTCAGGGGCAGTCTGACCTGGCTGATCCTGAGAAGGTGATTGCCCTCCTCCAAGCCATCGACGGCATCGAATGGGTTGAACGGGTGCATCGTGAGGAATTCGATGCTGGTGAATGGGCGAAGACGGGGCTGGACAAACCTAGGCACAAGGTGCGGCTCATGGCTGGTGCCAGTATGGTAAGCGAGTGCTGGTTTGGGGCTGCCGGGGTGATGGAAGGCGGATTCTATATCGGCATGCGGTCTGCTCAGGAGCCTGATGTGAGCGGCATGGCCTGGTATCTGGCCCGGACGACAGCGCCCGCTATCCTGGCGACTCCCCAAGCTTCTTGGCGTGATCCCAAGCTCCTTCGCGTACCCACCGAGCGCATTGTGCGGGTGACGCTGACACGAGCGGATGGACAGATCGAGCTTTTTCGTGAAAACGAGCACATGCCTTGGGTGCTGCTGCGTCCACTGAAAACGCGGGCCGGCAAGGATCGCGTGAATGAGATTCTTTCGGCGCTGCTTAACATCGAAATTCTGGACGCCCGCGAGGTGGCAGCCTCCAAGAATGGCGCGGCGTCCTCTGCCGTGCCGGTTTCCGAGGACGTAAAAGTACGGGTGGATACCTCGACGAAGGGGGAAAGCTTTGAGATGGTCATCAAAAAGCCTGCGGGTGAAAAAGAAGCCTCCACGACGGCCACGGTCGGACACCGAAAGGCCGTTTTCACCGTCTCATCCAAAAACCTCTTCCGGTTGTGGGGGGAGCCAAATCGGCTTCGCGACCATCTTCTGGCGCAGATCAATGCGGATGTGGTGCGCACGATCTCGATCACCAGCCTGTCTTTTCCCGAAGTGAAGCTGCGTAATGATCAGGGAACTTGGTTCTTGGAGCGTCATGGCAAATGGGAAGGGGCTAATGGTGAACGCCTGGCCCGCATGATCGAAGCGCTTAATACCCATGAAATCGTGGAATACAGCGCAGACACCGCTGCGGACCTCGCCGTTTTCGGCCTAGATAAGCCATTCCAGACCATTACATGGGCGTATCCACAGTTCAGGCCAATCAAACTACACTTTGGCAGCAGTGCGGATAGCACGAAATTTTATGTGAAGTACGAGGATGAGCCTTTTGTTTATCGCATCGAAGCCTCCCTGCTCCCCAGTCTACCGCCAGATAGTCTGAAATGGAAAGGACTCGGTGCCTTGCGCTTTTCGACTTTTGCGCTGCGTCGGATTACGCTTTCTATAGGAGCGGCCCCCCCTCTTGTGCTGAATTACAAGTCTTCCGCTGCCTCTTGGACCGGCACGAGGGCAGGAAAGGACATCACGGCCGATATTGACCGCATTAAAGCGGACCGAATGGCAGGCATGCTGTCTAAGCTGACCGTGCAGGACTGGTCAGCCAGCCGCAGTGAGGCGCTGCTGGCGCTGAAGACTCCTTACCTAAGGATTCAATTGGTGCTCGGGGAACCTGGTAAGGACGATGGCCCGGTGCGCGAGGTGAATCTCGCCCTTGCGCCCACTCAACCAAATGCTGATACCGCCTTTTTCTATGGGCAGGTAGAGGGAGACGCGGATGTCTTTTACATTAGCCGAAAGGCTCTCCTGGAGGTCATGGCATCTCCCTTCAAAGACAAGGCTGGGATGTGAAGGTCCGTTGGCACCTCTGAGTTGCAACTTGGAGAAAATTACCATATAATCTAGATTTTATCCTCCTCGTTATGAAAAATTACCAGATTTATGAGAATGTTTTTGCGTTTTTGCGGCACAAACATTAGAATTGGGAAATTCGAGGTGTGACCTCCGCTCTCCTCGGCTCGGTCACTTCTTCACTGCCACAACTTTCGCCTATCCCCAATCCCACATGGACCGAGACATCCAGCAATTCGGCAGCTTGTGCATCTCGCGCAAACAGGATGGAAGCGCCGTGGAACTGTCACGCTCAAGGGACGAGTTGGTCTTCCTCGCCTTTGACACCCGGATCAAGCGCCTCGTGGAACTCCACATCCTCAACCATGGAGAGCCCATGGAAGCGGCCGCCAAGCGCTCCGCCTTCGACCGAGCCCGGCAGGCGACGGAGATTCGCATGCCCTCCTTGTTGCGGATCCTCGAAGTGGGTGAGGACAAGGGGTTGGTTTATTACACGAGCAACCTCAACGATGGTGAGTATGTGCAGGACTATGTTTCCCGCCGCGGGGCTCTTTCTCCATCGACGGCTTTTGCTTTGCTGTTCCAGCTCATTGACGATGTTCTCCAGCTCAAGGCTCGTCACCCTCGGCTGCTGTCACGCATCTGCCTGAACCAACTCCTCGTGAGTACGCTGGAGGATACCTTTCTCCAGCTCCGCGTGGTCGATTATGGCCTCACACGGGCCGATGCTGGAGCGCTGGATGCCTCCAGGCTCGTGGCGCAGCTATGCGATGTGATGTTCCTGCTGCTGACGGGGCAGGTTTACCGGGGAGATAGCCCTGACCGCTTTCCCATTCTCACGCAGCTTCCCACCAGCCTGCGCACGACCCTTCGAGCAGCCTTGATGGACCCACAAAACGCACCGGCCTCTCTCGAAAAGCTGCGTGACGAGGTGCGGGAGGCCTTCACCGCTCTCACCAGTTCCTCTCAAGGACGAAATCTGCGCAAACACCTCGTGGTCATCGGCCCTTTGCAGCCGCAGTCGAATCTCCAAGATCTACTCTTGGAGAATGTCCCGGTGCAGACGATTTTTGGCAATCGTTTCCGTGTCGAAGACATGGAGAATGCCCGGCGATATCCCTTTTCGATCCCGGCCATCAATGCCAAATCCGAGCAGCTCATCACGGTTCACATGCTGCCTCCCACTCGCATCGTGGATAAATCGATGTACGAGGCGGTGCCGCTGCAAATCTGGCGTTTCAATGCGGGGCGTCATCCAAACATTCTGCGCTCCTTGAGTCTGTGGGAGAGTCCAGATTGGACCTTTCTTACGGAAGAGCGGGAGCCTGGCTTCACGTTGAGTCGATTGATGGCTGAGCGGGTGGCCCTCAATGCCAATGAACTGGTGGTGCTGATGCGCCAAGTGCGCTCGGCTTTGGAGCAGGCTGTCGAATGTGGCGTGCCAAGGGTGGATTTGCATCCTTCGAACATCGTGCTCCGTGTGGGTAAGAATGGGGGTACCATGGCTCGTGAGGCTGAGAGGCTCATGCAAAAACGGCTGGATGCATGGCCGCCCTTCACGGTGAAAATTCGCCCTCACATGACCATGCGCAGCCTTTATGAGCCGCTCTTGGTGGATTTTGACGCGGATGCTGCCGAGACCGAAGAGCATCTTCGTGATCGCGACTTTCGCCATCGTTCATTTGTCGTTCTCGCTACTTACCTCCTCGCCGGTGAGCGCCAGATGGGTGGTAAGCTTCAATTCGGCGAATCGGTGCCAGAAGCAACTGCCGCCTTTGTCCGCGACGCTTGGGAGCAAGCTCAGACAGAGGGCAAAGCCATCTCTCCGATAGAGTTCATGGATCGATTTGAAATCACCCTTTCCGCTCCTGTGGTGGACTTTGCGACACGTCTGCTCGGTGAAGCCGTTCCTATCGAACAAATGGAAAGTGTCGGTGCGATCTCTGACTTCGACGAGGAATGGCGGGATGCTTCCGATGATGAAAACGGGTATTCGGCCAACAAGCCCGCCAAATCATCTGAGTTTCGTCCCTATGGGAAAAGTGACGGCATTCCCTGGGTGGTCTGGGCGGCCGCGGCGGTCGTCATTTTAGCATTCGGAGCTTGGTTCTGGCTGGATCGTGGCCCTTCCGGAGCTCCTGAGATCTCAGCGAGCCGTCCGAAAACCGAGGGGCCGTCCGTGCCTGTGAAGCCCATTGAGGCTGTACCGTCCCCTTCCGAGAGCCAGATCGCATCGAAAAATGCCTCCCTGCCGGAAGCGGGGCCTGAAAAGCCTAAAGCCCCACCTATCCCTGTCAAAACGTCTACACCGCCGGTCGTTATCGCCGCGAACAAACCCGCCGAGAAGCCTCCTGAGTCTGCATCTAAGCCTGTGGTGCCGGAGCCCGCTATCCAGCCTGCGGCAGTGCCCCCCCCTGAAAAAGACCCCGTGACCATTCGCAAGGCCATTCTGCCCACACCGGAAGAACTCGAAAAGATGAAGCAAGGCCATGTGCTGCGAAAAGTAGGTCAGTTGCCAGAACAAAACACCGCCTCGCCGCTCGTTCAGGCACGCAATTAGCTCCCCACTTTGCCTCAGATGCAGTATTTTAAGCCATTCACTTCCGAGTTTCATGACGAAAGCCCGGATTTTGCATGGACGGCACGCGAGGCCACCGCTAAAAATACGGCCCGCTGTCGCCGATCTGAGCTGACAGGCATCGTGCCTGCTGTTTTGCTTTTGGCTGCATGCTCTGCATTCACTCGTTCCCACTAACTTAACCGCGTAACTCAGGAGAAACTGATGAAGGTCAACAATGTAATCGTCGTATCCATCGGACAGGCAGGCAACCAGATTGCCGCCTCGTTTTGGAAAACCATCTGCCAAGAGCACGGTATCGACCCGCTCACCGGCCAGACTGCTCAAGGACAGGAGCCGCGTGGGAACTGGAGCGCCTTCTTCACCCGTCTGGGCGATGGCAGCGGCGGTAGCTTCGTCCCGCGTGCCGTGATGGTGGATCTTGAGCCCAGCGTCATCGAAAGCGTCAAGGATACCTCTGGTTCGCTCTTCAACCCCGCCAACCTCATTTCCCGAACGGAAGGCGCAGGTGGCAATTTTGCCGTAGGCTATCTCGGTGCCGGTCGTGAAGTGCTCCCGGAAGTCATGGGTCGTCTCGACAACGAGATCGACAAATGCGACAACGTCGGCGGTATCATCGTCCTCCACGCCACGGGTGGTGGCACTGGCTCCGGCTTCGGTTCACTCCTGATCGAATCGCTCAAAGAGAAGCATGCTGAGATCCCCGTGCTTGCCTGCGCGGTGCTGCCCTCCCCCCAGGTTTCCAGTGTTGTCACCGAGCCTTACAACACCGTTTTCAGTCTGCATACGCTCCGCCGCAGCGCCGATGCCTGCCTTATCTTCGACAACGAAGCGCTCTTCGAGCTCGCTCACCGCAAGTGGAACATCGAAAGCCCCACTGTTGATGATTTGAACCTCCTCATCACAGAGGCCTTGGCCGGCCTCACCGCTTCGATGCGCTTCAGCGGCTTCCTCACCGTTGAAATCAGCCTTCGCGAGCTTCTCACCAATCTCGTCCCGCAGCCAAGCTTGCACTTCCTCATGTGCTCCTTCGCGCCGCTCACGCCGCCGGATCGCAGCAAGTTCGAAGAACTCGGCATTGAGGAGATGATCAAGTCCCTCTTCGACAACGGTAGCGTCTTCGCTGCCTGCAACCCCATGGAAGGTCGCTTCCTCTCCACCGCTGTGCTTTATCGCGGCATCATGGATGACAAGCCGCAGGCCGATAGCGCCCTCGCCGCCATGCGTGAGCAGCTCCCGCTCACCTACTGGATCCCCACCGCCTTCAAAATCGGCTACGTCGAGCAGTCCGGCATCTCTCATCGCAAGAGCATGGTTCTACTCGCCAACAACACCGAGATCGCCCGCGTTCTCGACCGGATCTGCGCCAATTTCGACAAGCTTTGGCAACGCAAGGCTTTCGCCAACTGGTACCTCAACGAAGGCATGTCCGAGGAGCAGATCAATGCCCTCCGTGCCTCCGCCCAGGAGCTCATTCAGAGCTATCAGGTTGCTGAAGAGAGTGGAGCCAAGGCCAAGGTGCAGGACACCTCGGGGGATTCGCCCCGCACCATCACCGATGACGGCCGCACCAGCAGCATGAGCCTGCGGGACCTGGTGGACCGCCGCCGCTGATTCCCAAGACCATTCATCATTCATTTAACGACGATCAAACCCAGTTGGAGGAAGAACACCCGTGAGAGAAATCCTGAGCATCCATGTCGGCCAGTGTGGCAATCAAATCGCAGACCGCTTCTGGCGTCTCGTTTTACGTGAACACGGCCTTACCGAGTCTGGAACCCCCAAGGCCGGTGCCAATGTCGCCGCCAATGCCAACATGGAAGTTTTCTTCCACAAGGTGCGTGAAGGCAAATACATCCCCCGCGCCGTCCTTGTCGATCTCGAGCCCGGCGTCATTGCCCGTATCGAAGGCGGAGACATGGCCCAGCTCTTCGACGAAAGCAGCATCGTCCGCAAGATCCCCGGTGCCGCCAACAACTGGGCTCGTGGTTACAACGTCGAAGGTGAGCGCATCATCGACCAGATCATGAACGTCATCGACGCTGCGGTGGAGAAGACCAAGTCTCTTCAAGGCTTCCTGCTCACCCATTCCATCGGTGGTGGTTCCGGTTCCGGGCTCGGTTCGCTCATCCTCGAGCGTCTTCGTCAGGCTTATCCTAAGAAGAAAATCTTCACCTTCTCCGTGGCCCCTTCGCCCGTCATCTCCGATTCCGCCGTTGAGCCTTATAACGCTATTTTGACCCTCCAGCGCATCCTCGACAACGCCGATGCCGCCGTCCTGCTCGATAACGAAGCTCTCTTCCGCATCGCCAAGGCCAAGCTCAATCGCAGCCCAAACTACATGGACCTCAATCACATCATCGCGCTCATCATGAGCTCGGTGACCGCGTCCCTGCGTTTCCCTGGCAAACTCAACACTGATCTCGGCGAGTTTGTTACGAACCTCGTTCCGTTTCCAGGCAACCACTTCCTCACCGCCTCCTTCGCCCCCATGCGTGGTCCCGGTCAGGAAGGTCAGGTGCGAATCAATTTCCCCGATGTCGCCCGCGAGACCTTCTCGCAGGACAACTTCACGGCCGCCATCGATTGGCAAAACGGCGTCTATCTCTCCGCGTGCGCCCTGTTCCGTGGCGATGTGAAGGCCAAGGAAGTCGAAGAAAACATGGCGGCCATCCGCAAGACCCTCAACTTCGCCTCTTACGTCCCCACAGGCGTGAAGCTCGGTGTCGCTGACACCGCTCCTGAAGGCTTCGCCTCCTCCGGTCTCGCCCTCGTGAACCACACCGGCATCGCCGCTGTCTTCGAGCGCCTCATCGCGAATTTCGACATCATGTTCGACAATCATGCCTACACCCACTGGTATGAAAACGCCGGTGTCAGCCGTGACATGATGGCCACCGCTCGCAACACCATCGCCAACCTCGCGAAATCCTACCGCGACGCCAGCTAAGCATGGATGTCAACCT
>CALSBJ010000062.1:0-41774 GCA_943373155.1 Akkermansia muciniphila
CTCCACCAGCACCTTCAAGTGGGTCGAAAGCAGCGATCCCTTCAGCTACGTCGGCCCACATTGGACCGATCTCATCTTCAGCTACTACAAATCGAAGCCTGTCAGCCTGACCGCCGTCGGCCAGAAGAAGCGCCTCATCCGCGATGGCATCAACGCCTACGACGCCGTGCAAGTCCGCGTCGATTTCGACAACGGCATGAGCATCAACTTCCACAACAACTGGATCACGCCCGCCGACTTCGAAGGCCCCGTGAACCAGGGCCACGAAATCGTCGGAGCCGATGGCAAGGTGGAGAGCGATCAGCAATACCGCGGCTTCCGCTGGTGGAATGCCGGCGGCGGCTCGCGCACGAGCAACAACCACTTCACCCGCGATGTGCTCCGTGCCGATGGCACCAAGGCCTACATCGGCTACGGCGTCGATAGCCTCACCGTCGCCCTCGTCGCCATCTGCGATGTCAAATTCGCCGGTGCCACCCGCGACGCCGTCGCCCACCTCTACCCCACCGCCGAGGAAGCCCGCATCACCTGCGCCATCGTCGATGCCGCCGCCAAAGTGCGTGATTTGAACTTCCACTACCTTTCCGAAAGCAAAGGAGCCCCCGTGACCGCCCGCTTCGGTGACGATGGCATCACCATCATCGATCCGATGAACCGCGAAAACACCTTCCAGCGCATCTACGACCGGCCTTTGTGAGCAGTGGTCAGAGGTCAGTGCTCCGTCGTTCGTAGTTCGGGCTTTAGCCCGTTCTGGATCTCGTCGGTCGCAGCCCGCTTCTGAGAGCCAAACCGTCCACCGCAGCCCTGCCCGCAACGCTTCGCGTAGCGATGCAGGCGGGCAAAGGATAACCGCAAGAGTCCAAGCAAGGAATCGCCGCAAAGGATCGCAAGGAACGCAAAGGACAGAGCCTCAGGGATCAGTGCGTCAGTGCAATCCTCCTCTTCCTCCGACTCCGACTCGACCTCCGTGGTCAGGGTGAAGTCGTCCGCGACTCCGCTCGCGGCCCGGATGGCAGACTTGGAGAAGAGGAGACTTTGAGTGGTGAGACGGTGCCGCTCGCAGCGCTCCGCTGCTCTACGAAATCGCGGTCATCTCGCCGTGGAAGGTGCCTTGGCGGCAGTTGGGGCAGCGTTTGGCTTCGAGGTAGCCGGTCTTCAGCAGTTTGTGAAAGAGGTGAATCTCCAATATCTTTGAGACGATCTTGGTATCCGAACTTACGGTGAAGACGTTGCGATAGATGTCGATGAAGCCTTTAACTGCCCATTGCCCGTCTTCGCCTGCCACATGATCACGCAGCTCTTTGACGAACTCTGACAGAGCGGTCAGGAAAGCTTTTTTGAGTGCATCGTGATTTTTCATGCCGCCAAAGAATGCAACGGGACTTCCTGACTGTCGAGCCGAGTTGGCTGAGACCTTAGCTTTCGTAATTGGCTAAAGACGGCGGCGGCCTCCAGGGCGCTCAGCTCTTCGCGACGGGCGGCGAACTGCTTCGACTCGAAGACAAAGTGCCCGCGCCGGTAGAGGTCGATGAAATTCGTGCTGCTGGCGCCAGGGACCTTGACGGGGTATTCGAAGCTGTAGCCGTCGGCATGGCTATTGGAAGGCGCAGGCACGCCGAGCAGGTGGGCGAGGCCGAGGAGGAAGGCCTGGGAATTGGCGCGTTCATTGGCCTCCGCCCGCGTCCAGTGATCGATGAAGGCTTCGGGGGTGGCGGGGAGTGTCGAGACCATGAGACGGGGAGAGGGGAGCGGGGGGGGGGAATGACGAATGAAAAGAGGCGCCAGAAGAACGAGTTTTCCAACTCGTTCAGAAAGCACGGACTAGAAAGTCCGCGCTACGGGGTTGGAGTATGGCGGCGGCGGTGGGAAATGGTAAAGGGGTGATCGTGAACTTGGGCTGGATAGGGTAGGAAGAGTGGGCGGGCACGAGCGGGTTTGTCGGCGGGAATGGAATCCCGCCCTCCGAAGGAGACGTAGCTTCAGGGATTGGCTGATTGCGCGGGGCGGCATCGTGCTTAACGGATCAGCCCCTCCCCCAACTCCATGCTCACTGAAACCGACATTCGTTCCGCCCTTGGCGGCGTCCGCTACCCTGGCTTTAGCCGCGACATCCTTTCCTTCGGCCTGGTGAAGGGCATCCAGGTCTCCGGCAGCGATGTGACGGTGGATATCTCTCTGGCGACCCGCGATCCGAACATCCCGCGTCTCATTCACGAGCAGGCGATGGACGTTTTGAAGAAGCTGCCGGGCATCGGCGAGGTGCGGCTGAACTTTGACATCAAGGACCCACCCGGCACGAACACCACCGCGTCGGATAAGCTGGGCAAATCGAGCATCCCGGGCGTGAAGAAGATCATCGCGGTGGCCTCCGGCAAGGGCGGCGTGGGCAAGAGCACCGTGGCGAGCAATCTGGCGGTGGCGCTGAGCAAGACCGGAGCCCGCGTGGGCCTGTGTGACTGCGATCTGTATGGTCCGAGCATTGCCCTGATGTTTGGCACCGATGAGCGGCCGTTTCAGAATGACGAGCAGCAGATCGTGCCCGTGCAGAAACACGGCCTGCAGCTCATCTCGATGGGCTTTTTACTCGATGATGATTCGCCCGTGATCGTGCGCGGCCCCATCGCCACACGTTACACGCAGCAGTTTCTGCGTCAGGTGGCCTGGGATGATCTGGACGTGCTCGTGCTGGACCTGCCGCCGGGCACGGGGGACATCCAGCTCACCATCGTGCAAACCGTGGCGCTGGATGGGGTGGTGATCGTGACGACGCCGCAAGAGGTAGCGCTGATCGATGCCCGCAAAGCGGTGTCGATGTTCCAAAAGGTGAACGTACCGATCCTCGGAATCGTGGAGAACATGAGCTACTTCCTCTGCCCGTCGGACGGCAAGGCCTACCACATCTTTGGCCAGGGCGGCGGTGAGCATGAGGCGAAGCGTCTCGGCGTGCCGCTGCTGGGTCAGATCCCGATCGAGATGCCAATCCGTGAATGCGGTGACCAGGGCCACCCCATCGCTCTGGAAGATCCGGCAACGAGCACGGCCTCCCGCGTGTTTCAGGAGATCGCAGCGAAGGTGCGCTGAGGCATCGAGGACCCGCCAAATGAGAACGGGACGGCTTTTGGCCGTCCCGCGTGATTCATGCGGTGATTCGAAGCATCAGATGGCTTCCTTGGGCTTGTCCGCCGCGGGCTTTTCGCCCTCGGGCTTGTCCGCCGGCTTGGTTTCTTCCACCGGTGGGCGACGGAAGCCGCCCTCGCCACCGCCAGATGGCGGTCCACCTTCGCCACTAGGGCGACGGAAGCCCCCTGGACCTCCCTGCCCCGGCTGGCCTCCCGGGCCGCCACGACTCATCATTTCGCGGAACCGGTTCATGGCACTGACGTACTCCTCCTCGGAGACGCTGCCATTGCTGTCGGCATCCATGCGTTTGAAGGATTCCTTGGGATCGCCAAACATGCCGCCGCGTCCGCCCCCGGGGCCGCCAGGACTACCGGCTCCAGGACCGCCAGGGCCGCCGGCTCCGGGACGCCCACCTTCAGGGCCGCCAGGTGGGCCACCGTTCGGGGGGCCACCCTCGGGTGAACCTGGCGGACGGCGAAAACCACCGTCGCCTTCGCCGCCTGGACGCGGGCCGCCTTCACCACCGGGGCGGCGCATGCCAGCTCCGCCATCACGCCCACGTTGAGCGAATTGGCCGAATTCAGCCTGATCGATAAAGCCATCGCTATTGCTATCGGCGCGGCCAAAACGTTCGTCGGTCTCTTTGCGAGACAAGGCAGCAAACTCGTCTTTGCTGATTTTGCCATCCGCATCGGTATCAGCTCGTTTCACGAACTCGGCGAGACGAGCCGCCCCATCACCACCGGGTGGCGGTCCTTTGGGTTTTCCGCCCTCCTGGGCGGTGGCGAGGCAGGCACTCAGGCAGATAAAGCCGAGGCCGACGATGAATGAAGCATGTTTTTTCATAGATGGTGAAGGGTTCGCGGTTGAACTTGGCGACGAGATAACCCTTCGAACCCAAGTTGGTTTCACCCCAATCTGGTGTTTTTATCGCTCAAACCACCGCGATAAAAAACAAACCCGTCAGCCGTTGAAGCTGCCGGGTTTGAAAAGGAAGTCGCCAGGTCGCTGGCCTACCCAATCATGATTTGGCAACTGGAGCTGCCGCCGCAGGCTGGGGTGAACTCTTGGCCGGTGCGTAGTAGTAGCTGGCGTAGTTGTAGTAGGTGTACTCTTTCAGGTTCGAACTGGAGCGGTTGAGGATGACGCCGCCGACATTCACCTGACGCTCGTAGAGAAGATCCAAGGCCTTGCCGGTGAGGCGGGCCATCGTGGACGACATGCGGACGATGAAGAGAACCGCATCGAGTTTCGGTGCAAAGCTGGCGGTATCATCCGCCACAAGCACCGGGGCACTGTCGAAGATGACGTAGTCATACTCGTCACCCATCTCCTTGAGCATCTCCTCAGCCGTTTTGGAGAGCAGCATCTCGGAAGTCTGATCGAAAACATCACCACGGGCGAGGAGGTCAAGATTGCGAATGCTGGTTTCCTGGACGGCATCACGCCAGTGGAGCTTGCCACGAAGTGCCTCGCTCAGGCCAGGAGTGGCAGGAAGCTTGAACAACTCACTCACGCCACCACGTCGAAGGTCGCAATCCGCCAGCAGGACGCGAGCTCCAGCGAGTGCCATGGTGACAGCGAGGTTCGAAGTGACGGTGGTTTTACCTTCATTTGGCACGGCGGAGGTGCACAAGATCGTTTTGGGAGCTTTGCCGTTCCAGTTTTTGAACAGGATGGACGAACGAATCGTACGGAAGGCCTCAGCATAGAGATGCCGATCATCATTCGGGCGGAGAAGGGCCACATCACCCCGCTGGCGCTGCTCGGGAATCTGTCCTAGCACAGCTTCACCTGGGAACAGCGTCTGGAATTCACTGAAGGAATTCATTCGGTCATCGAGGCGATCAAACAAAAGGAGAATGATCACGCCAGCACCAAGGCCAACGATCAAACCAATGATGATGGGCATCTTCCAATCTTCTGTGTGCTCAGAGGCGGTCGTAGCACGCTCTTGAACAGCCACATAGTCGCTCTGGGTATTGAACATGTTTTGAAAGTGCTCCGCACGCTCAAACATCTTTTGGTAGGCCTCCTTGGCGATCATGGCATCACCCTCGAGTTTTTTGTGCTCGGCGAGCTTCGCCCCAAGCTCAAGAGCCTCTTTTTCACGCTCCGACACCTGCTTGTCGAGCACAAGGACCATGCGGTTGATGGCTTCACGCTGGGACAACATCTCCTGTTGGATCTGTGCCTCAAAGCGCTTAAGCAAGGCCTCCTGTCCCCTGATCTCTTGCGTTATCTCGGTGACCTGGGGATGACTCTCCTTAAAGGTCTCCAAAAGGGTTTCTTTTTTGGTCGTCAACAAGGTGATCTGCCCCTTGGTGCGGAGGAAATCTTGCTCAGCGAGCGTTAGCCCTTTGTTGCTGGAACCGGTGGATTCACCCGCGCTTTGTCCGCTTTCTGATCCTCCCTTATTGCTGGCAGCCCCCCCGCCCGCCGCGTTGGTGGCGGTGGCCGTGGCGAGGCGCTCTCGATTTTGCATGGCCGCTTTGACGTCTTGAACGGCCATGTCGATCTCCGAAAGCGCCGTGCGCTGGGTTTCTCGTTGCCCCTTGAGCTGGGTGAGAAAATAAGCGGCCTCATTCTGGCCGTTGGTAATGGTCAGAATGTTGTTGGCTGAACAGAACCGCTGAAGGAGGTCGGATCTTTCCTCCATGAGCTTTTGTTTGTTGACGACTTCTTGTAGAAAGGCGCTAAGAACTTTACCCTGAGCCTGCTCACGAATGCTCTGGCGGAAGGCAATGAACTCATCCAGCAGTGAGTTCAGGAAGATCTGGGTGTACTTCGGCTCGGAACCCGTGGCAAGGATGTTGAAGATAGCGGATCCCTTGGTTTGGGCGACGCGAATTTCCACATCTGAATCCTTGAGATCGGGATGCAATGCATGAACGCGTTCGCGAGCCTTGCGAATCATTTCAGCGCTTTCGATCGTCTCGATGATGGTGCCATAGAAATCCTGCAATTGCTCCTGCCACTGAAGGTCTCCGTTCGCCACCATGCGTCCGCCAGCGACGAGCTTAGCTAAAGACCTGAAAATTTGCGGTTTGCCTGTAATGGTTAGCGCTTGAACGCACACACCGATGCTTGCAGTCAAAAGGAGAAACCACCAGCGCCGACGCAGCAGGATCTTATATCGCTGAAATTTGGCTGAAGCCTCATGAATGCGGTTCAGGGTGCTGGATTGCACTTGTCCGCCGGGAAGCGATAGGTTTTGTTCCATAGGATTGAAAGGCGGCTGTTGAGTCAAGGTTTGATCCACTCAGCAGAACCGTGAAAGGCACGCAGTGAGGAAGGGGCAGAATCGCTTATAATTGCCTGGCTTCTATCGGAAACTACTGATGGAAGAATCAGGTCTGAAAACCTAGGGACCCGAAAAGTTAGAAGTTCACCGTCTTTTCCGGTATGATGACGACATCATTTTTACGGAGATAGATGTCCTTTTGCATCTGGCCCTTGACCATGATGCTGGAGACATCCACGAGAATGCTTTTCTCACCTTGCGGAGTTGTGCGAACAATCCTGACATGCTCTTTATCCGCAAATTGAGCAAACCCGCCAGCCCGAAGAATGGCCTGACTGATGGTCACATCTTCGGTCGCAGGCAGATCATACTTGCCCTGCTTGAGAACAAAGCCAAACATCGTGTAGGTTTCGAGTTCGACTCCATATGTCCCACCTGGAGTGTCCGGAATCTGATCAATAGCAATAACCACTGTTGCGCTAATGAAGAAGCTCTTCTCCAAATCTCTTTTGATTGTATAAGCGAGGTCACGGCAGGTGCGGCCAGCGGCGCGAACAAGACCGATGTAGGGAACCTGAACTTCTCCGGTCACCGCAACTTTTTGGGTGACGGCCTCTTTGCGATCTTCGAGGATACGAATGCTAACAATGTAACCTGGCTGAATCGGCTTGGTGTTATCCAAAACCTCCATTGAGGTAAGCACAGCCGCACCGGTGAGCGTTCCCGAGGAACCACCACCACCTTGAGAGTTGGCGGAAGGCTTGGGGGAGGCTGGGACTCTGAAACCAGGGTCCTGTGCTTGCAAGGCTGCCAAGGAACCTGCGAAAAAGACCAATGCCGTGAGGCGTGCTTTGATTGCTTGCATGGGAAAAAATTTATTGGGGAAGCGGGTAGTGACGCGATTTTTCGCCCCCACCTGACCTCTTCGACAGACAACGGCGCTGGAAATCCGTTAGAAATTGTAATTCAATCCCAGAATCACGCGGTGCTGGGTGAAATCCAAGTTGCTGTTGTAGGCGTTTGTCAGGAAGTAGCGATAGCCAAAATTCAGGCTGGCTTTTTGGGTGATGGCCGTGGTGAAATCCAAGTTGAAAGCATGTTGATCGAAATCACCGTTGGCAGCTTCGGTATCGGTGCGGCCAAAATGATACCCCACCCCCATCCTGATCTTCGATGTGACTTGGTGGTTGTAATACGCGTCAAAGCCGTATTGAATGAGGTCGGTTTGAACCACAGGAGATGATGGGCGAGCACTTTCAAAGAAGCTTGTGAGCGAGAGACGCCCTCCTTTGGAAGTGATAATCGATAAGCCGTAGTTCACATAGTCTGCCGTGACGAAGTTTGAAGTCAGGTTTAATGCAGACTCATGACCAAATGAGAGCACCTGATTGACCCGGTTGTTGATCTGATTGGAGATGCTGAAATTGAAGTAGAAATCTGACAAATCCTTGGTGTCACCAGTTCCAAGCGGCGCGAGAACGGTTGGTGCTTCAAAGTCGAAATTCTGAAGCCCCGCAGACAAGCGGAGGGTGGTGGCGGAGCCAAGTTGAGTCCGAAAGAACATCCCCACATTGCCCATGACGGCATCGTTCAGAAGTGGCTGCTCATAGTCGAGTAAGCTAACACCACCCTCAATGCCAGTGGCCCATGTGCCATGAGGGCTGTAGGTCAACACTGTTTGAACGGAGTCCAGTTGCCTATTAAATTGGTTAAAACGCTGCTCCATCGCCTTGGAGATGGAGTTGTTGTAGTTTACAGACAACGACCACTTTGAATTGATAGCCCAGTTCATGGCGACACCCGCATCATTCTGAAAGACTCCAAAAATGGACTGTGCGTTGAGAGTGAAGGCATTGTTCACGGCAGGACGCACAGAGACGCGGTCATATATCGTAAAATACACCGGACCGGCTTTGATGTCGAAAGCAAGGGTGCTGCCAGGAAGGACATTCAGCACATAATTTCCGCTTCCGTATGGTGCCAATTCTGGGTGGTTAAAATAATGGTCAAATCCAACAGCCGTAGAGATGCTCAAAACGTTGTTTTGAGTAACCCTGTAGTTGGCATCAATGTTTAGCATGAATGTCCCGATCACGTCTGAGACTGGGTTGGTTTTCGATCGGGTAACGTTACTATTGTATTCCAAACCCGTGTAGAGGCCTAAACCAACGTTCACAGGTCCAAGCTTGAGGTTACGCTTTCCTGTCAGGAAAGGATCGGACACATAAGTGGGCGCAAAATAACCTGTCGGAGCGGTATACTGGCCGGAGTAGTTCGTGTAATCCCCAACGGATCGCGCAGCCAAGGCAGCACTACCACTGCGGACAGCAGGCTGAGAGACTTCACGAGCTTCGCGAAGAAGATCCTCAGGACGCATCTCCCCATCCGCAGAGTTCACGTAGGTTCCGCTATCGTAATCGTAAACAACATCCCCCGTACGGAAACCAGCGGAGCTTTGCTGCATCTGTTGGGTTCGGGAACGAAAATCATCAAAGAAACTGCTGGTCTGGGAAGGCGAGACACCAAACTGAGCACTTGCCGGCGAAGCTAGCGCCAATACAGCAATGAAAGCTGCCCCAATGTGTGAGGCGAGGGATTCGGCAGGGCGAGAAAAGAGCATAGGTCGGAAGATTTGAAGCAAAATAACATTGGATAGAAGCAACTCGGCTTTTGTTTGTCCATCTTTAAAAACAGCACTTTTTCAAAAATCTCGCCCCAAAACTTTGCTGGCGCCCAAAGTTAATGGTCTTTGCAGGACTCGTTTCACCGGCTTAACTCATCGCCACACAGGACGAGTCGGTTCTCTTCGTGAAAACTCTAGCTCTAGCTGAATCTCCCGATGATGACCGCTGCCAAATGGCCTAACGGGCAGGTGAATGGATGAGTCGCGAGATTTGAAAACCGATTGGAAACTCCTCAGCACGAAGGGGAGCTTCTCACTTAATTTTGATTTTATAGAGGCGGAAGACATGGCGAGTGTTCGCTAGAACAGATAATGATATGTTCAAGCGAATACTTATTCCTTCGCCAACTTGTGCCATTGACTGGCAGCGGCTCCGAAGGTTTGTGATCGTATGCCGTCCACAGTAGCCAACCGCTCCCGACTCACGATCCCGGAATACGCCATGGCCCTCGCTCATGTCGCTAGCCTGCGATCCGAAGACCCTTTCCGCAAAGTCGGTGCCGTTGCGTTCGATTTTTCCAACCGCGTGATTGGCACGGCCTACAACGGCCTCGCCCCTGGTTATGACCCTGATGAATCTTTCTGGAGCGACCGGGATGCACGGCGCAAGTACATGCTCCATGCCGAGGTGAACCTCTGTAGTCTGTTCACTCGCGGCAACGTCAAACTCGTCGCCTGCACCACAAAACCCTGCACCAGTTGCATGCAGATGCTGTGCGCTTATGGCGTGAAAGAGGTCTATTTCCGCGACGACTACCCTGAGTCCGAAGCCCACGCCATCGCAGACCGTTATGGCATACAGCTCGTCCAGCTTAACGACTACCCGGCTATCATTGCCGAACTCGACAACACGCCTATTCCACGCTGATCACAGCGTCATCGCGTTTCCCGAGGCCTGCGAAGCCAGAGCCGCCGCGAAAATTTCCTGCGTCGCCACTGCTTCGGCGGGAGTTGCACAGCCAAAACGAGCGCCGAGCAGTCCGGCACGCTCCATCAGAAAGGCAGCCCACATCTGCTGGATCATGTCTGGAAAGCCGGGCTCGAAAATGCCTCCCGTCACGGTCTTGAATGGCATACCAAAGCCGAGATCTGTCTTTTTCCAAAACTGCTCCTTGCCGTTTTCAAAGAGCCACAGCGTCTTCGGTTCCTTCGTGCTGTATCGCACGCCCCCCTCCGTGCCGAGCACCTCGACGAACCACGAGTTCGTCTCCCCCGGTGCCATCCGCTTCATTTCCAGACGGAGGGGCACTTCTTGACCGTCAATACTCGTCCAGCAGTGGAGCAGAGCATTGTCCCAGGTATCGCACGCCGCCATACCTCCTTTGCCATCGGGTCGTTGCGCATAGCCTTTCAGCAGCTGGGCAAACAGCCGCGTAGGCTTCCAGCCAAGACGCAGCGGAATGTGACAGGCGTGCATGCCAAGATCCCCCAACACCCCGATCTCGCCGCAGGTCGTTGATTTGCGTTTCCAGTTCGCCGGTTTCGTCGCATCGAGGTCGCTGCTATGGTGAAAGCCGCTCAAGACTTCCAACACACGGCCCAATTTGCCCGATTGAGCCACCTGCATGACTCGCTGTGCGCCTGGGAGGAAAGGAAATTCCGAGCTGCAGCGCACGAAGCGGCCCGATTTCTTCCCTGCTTCGCCAATTCGCCGAGCCGAGGCCAAGTCGATCCCGAAAGGCTTTTCCGCAAAGAGGTCTTTCCCGGCTGCCAGCACATCCAAATAGATCGTCTCGTGCAGGTTGTGCGGCACCGCCACATACACCACCTCTACCGACGGATTCGCCAGCAGTTCGTGGTAGTCACCCGTGATCTGTGTGCAGGAAGGCACCCTTCGGAACCAGTTTCGCACATCTTCCACCAGATCCGCCACCGCCACCAATTCGGGCAGCACCTCCACCTCCGTCAGGGCGCACCAGCGTGCAAAGGCGCTGGCCATTTCCCGGCCCATGAGGCCGCCGCCGATGATTCCGATACCGACTTTCTTCATGCTGATCAGGTTGGGTAAAAGGTTGGGGCCAACTCTAGGCCGGGCGCGATGAGACAGCAGCCCCCTTCCCGCATCAACCGTAAATCCGGCCACATTTCGTTTGCTACCTCCCCGGAGACCACTACTCTCCGCCCCCCTGGATTCCCAGCCCGTTTAACACTTATGAGAGCTGACCTCGTCGAAGAAGCCGCCAAGCACATCACTGAGCCACCGATCCTTATCAATCTCGTTTCCAAACGAGTGCGACAGATCGCTTCCGGCCGTTCCCCCCTCGTTGAGCGCCGTCCTGGCCTCCGCGATGCCGACCTCGCCCTCCTCGAGATCATCCAGGGCAAGATCACGCCAGAAAACATCGACCACAGCTGATCCCCTCCGGCGTGCCGGCCACATCCTCCTTTCCCAAATGGGTCCCGTGCGCCGCATAGGACCCATTTTTTGTCCCTCGCATGTCCGAGATCGCCTCCAACCGCAAAGCTCCGCGCGACTACCACATCCTCGAGACCTACGAGGCGGGACTCGAACTCCGTGGCACCGAGGTTAAATCCATCCGCCAGGGCCACATGAACCTCTCCGATGCCTTTGCCCGCGTCGAGCGAGGCCAGGTCTGGCTCTACGGCTGCGACATCAAGCCCTACGACAAAGCCAGCCACGAGACCCACGAGCCACGCCGCTCCCGCCGCCTCCTTCTGCACAAGCGTGAGATCATGAAGCTCGATACCGCGGCCCACCAGAAGGGGCTCGCCCTCCCCGTGCTCAAGGCCTACTGGAAAGGTCACCGCATCAAAATCCAGGTCGCCGTCGGCAAAGGCAAAAACAAGGCCGATCAGCGTCAAGACCTCAAAGAGAAGGCCGAGAACCGAGAGGCCGCCCGCGTCGTCGCCGCCTTCAACGACCGCTCGAAGCGCTAAACGGTCCGCTTTCCGCTTTTTCCGCTTCTTCATTCGCCCTTCGGAAATTCGTCATTTCGCCACAGGCGGCCTCACACCCTCCTTCCAAACATTCTCTTGCCCGCACCTCAAATCGCGGCAGAAACCCTTCCCCATCATGGAAAAGCTCATCGTCCACGGCGGCACCCCGCTCAAAGGCCGCATTAACATCAGCGGCTCAAAAAACAGCTCCCTGCCCATCCTCGCGGCCACCCTTCTCACGAAGGACACCTGTACCATCCGCCGCGTCCCCGACCTCTCGGATACCAACTACATGCTTCAAATCCTCGGCGAGCTCGGCGCCGAGGTCGAGCGAGCCTCCGGCGTCGTCGTGGTCAAAGCCGAAAAGATCAAATCCATCGCCCCCTACGACCTCGTCCGGAAGATGCGGGCCTCCATCTGCGTCCTCGGTCCCCTCACCGGCCGCTTGAAGAAATGCACCGTCTCCCTGCCCGGCGGCTGCGTCATCGGCGATCGCCCCGTTGACCTCCATCTCAAAGGCCTCGAAGCCCTCGGCGCTCAGATCCTCGTCGAAGGCGGCGACATCCACGTGAACGCCAAAAAAGGCTTCAAAGGCGGCCCCATGAACTTGATGGGCAAGCACGGCTCCACCGTCCTCGGCACCGACAACGTCATGATGGCCGCCGTGCTCGCCAAAGGCACCACCATCATCGAAGGCGCCGCCGCCGAGCCCGAAGTCGAAGACCTCGCCAACTTCCTCATCAAAATGGGTGCCAAGATCGAAGGCGCCGGCACCAACCGCATCACCATCGAAGGCGTCAAAGAACTCCACGGCGCCGAGCACATCGTCATCCCGGACCGCATCGAGGCCGGCACCTTCCTCGTCGCCGGAGCCATGCTCGGTGATGGCGTCACGCTCAAACGCGTCATGCCCGAACACATGAAAGCCATCACCGATGCCATGGTGAAATGCGGCTTCCCGCTCGAAATCACCAAGGACAGCATCACCGTCCGCCCCAATCCGAACGCCAAAGGTTTCGATCTCACCACCCTCTGCTACCCCGGCTTCCCCACCGACATGCAGGCCCAGATGTGCGCCCTCGCCTGCGTCATCCCAGATACCAGCACCATCACCGAAACCATCTTCCCGCAGCGCTTCATGCACTGCGCCGAAATGAAGCGCATGGGAGCCAATATCGATCTTCAGGGAGCCACCGCCCGCATCCGTGGCGGTGCCCCCATGAAAGGTGCGCCTGTCATGGCCTCCGATCTCCGCGCCTCCGCCGCCCTCGTCCTCGCCGGCCTCGTCGCCGAAGGCAAAACTGAGATCAACCGCCTCTACCACATCGACCGCGGCTACGAGCACCTTGACGACAAACTCGCCGCCCTCGGTGCGCACGTCGAACGCGTCCGCGGTTAAATTCTTGTGAATTCCTACGTGCTTTGGCCCCGCTAAAAGCCCCCTGATGGCCTCAACGGACTGTCAGTACGTAGCATAGGCTTTCTAGCCTGTGATTCCCATCCGATACAGCCTAGAAAGGCCATGCTACTTCCCAAACGCCATCACCTGCTTGTCCGTGCGCAGGTAGATCACACCATCCACAATCGCCGGTGAGGCGAAAACGGAGGCTTTGAGGTCGTTTCGCGCCAAAACCTTCAGCGCGTCGCTCGTGGCATCGAGCACGACGACGGTGCCCCGCTGCGAAACGACATACACCCGGCCATCGGCGCTGACGGCGGAAGCATAGTAGTCGCCGGAGGCATCGACGCGCTCCGCCTGGTAAATGGGGCTGCCGCTTTTCGCATCGTAAGCGCTGGCAAGGCCGCCGCTCTTCATCGTGAAGACACGACCATTCACTGCGATGGGCGATGACACATACGGCAGGTGCTTGTTTTGCTGCCAGACGACATGCGTGTCCGTGATGTCCCCGCTGCCGCCGGGTTTGATGGCGAAAAGCTGGTTCACAGCGTCGGCGAACATTCCGCGCATGGTTTCATACTCGACCTTCGTCACCTTGCCGTCCTTGTCGGCGTCGATCTGCGAGAAGCGGTCTTTGATTTTGCTCTTCGGAAACTCCTCCAGCGTCAGCAGGCCGTCTTTGTCGGCATCATTCGCGGCAGCAAAGGTTTCATGCGGCTCCATCAGCACGCGATCATCTTCATCGCCGCCGACGTTCCAGCTCGAAACGAGCAGCACGCCATTCGCCGCCACCGGGCTGGCATTCGACACCCGCGCCATGCCGCGAGCAGACCAGCGCTGCCGGCCATCCTTGAGATCATAACTCCGCACCCATAGCGAGCCGCACACGACGAGTTCCTCCACGCCATCATGCCGCCACACCAAGGGTGTCGAAAAACCGCGCCGGAACTCGCTGCGGTCCACCCGCCACACTTCGGCACCGGTTTTCACATCCAGCGCCATCATGTAGCTGCCCACATCCTGATCGACGACGAGGATCACTTTTCCATCCGCGACGATCGGCGAGGCGCTGGTGCCAAACTCCACCACCGGCACCGGCAGTGGCTTCTTCCACAACTCCATGCCGCTCCAGTCATACGCGAGCACGCCATAACTGCCGAAGTAGGCAATCAATCTCTCGCCATCCGTGCAGCACGTTGGCGTGGCCGGGCTGCCGATGCGATGCGCCCCTTCAATCTTCTCCGCCGGAGCCGCCACCCGCCACAACTCACGTCCATCGGCCTTGTTGAGGCAAAAGGTAACCAACTTGCCCTCGGCGAGTCCCGTGAGCGCGATTTTATCATTCCAAACACAAGGCGACGAATGCCCATGCGGCACCTCCACCTGCCACTTCAGGTTCTTCTCCGCCGAAAACTCCACCGGCGGCGATCCGCTGCCGATACCAAGACCTCCTTCGCCACGAAATTGCGACCAGTTGGAGTCGGCGAGGCAGATGGAGGCGAACAGTGAAACCGTGAGAGACAGGACTTTCATGCGTCCCTATTTCACGCCGCCGAGTTCCTCGATCTTCACGTCATCGAGCAAATACACGCCGGGATGCTGCAGAAAAACGGTGAAGCTGATGCTGCGCGTGCCGGAAGGCGTTTGGATGAGATGCGGGAAGACGTGCCACTGCCGCGCGTGCTCCTCCGCGCCGGGGCCGCTCCAGTGATTGCGCGTGACGGCCTTGCCTTTGGCATCGCGGAAAATCACCCGCGTGCGCGGCGCGATGGGTGGCGTGCCTCGCGTGACTACATCCGCGTCGTCGCCCGTGCTCGACGGCACGGCTTGCGCATCGTTCCAATGTGGCAGCAGGATGCGGTAGCTCGTGTTTTCACGCACCTCGATGGCCAGCGTGAAGGCACCGCTGCCGCCAGCGGGCACCTCGACGCGCAACGCCCCCTTATCGAGCGTGAACACCGCGCCGCCGGTGGCGCTCCAGCGTAGTTTTTCGGCATTCAGGGCCGAAAAGTCGCCGTGAGGGAAAATCCGTGTGTGTTTGGCTGCGCCGCTGTTTTCAGCCAAAACTCGCGCGAGCTGCGCCAGCGGCCCGCGAGGCGAAAGCGCCTCCGTTTCGGCTTTGTCGCCGAGATTGAGGTTCGCGGCGAGACTCGGTGCATAGGCTTGAATTCGTTCACGCACGGCTTCGCGCTGCGAAATGAGCGCGAGGAGTCTTTTCGCGTCCTCAGAACTGCTCTCGGCCTCGCTTTCGAGCCTCGCGGCCGTGTACATGCCGCGCACGGTCGTTTCGAGCAGCTCATGCTGGTCGATGAGTCGCTGCACACGCTCATTTTTCGGGAGTTTGGCAATGATCGCCTGCAACTCATCGAGCACCGGTTCATACGCCGAGAGAATGTAGGCCGGCGAGCCGAGTCCCGGATGTTTCCGCCACGCGAGCCGGATGGCGGGGATGCTCATATCGAGCGGCGTTTGCCGTGCGGAGGCGAGTTGGTTCTCCAGCAGCTCATAATAGGCACGCACATTCTTCGCGGCGCTGCCGTAGAGTTTTTCAAAGTAGTCCGCGATGATCGCCTCGGTGTCCGCGTCCGCATCCCACATGAGTTTGGCGATCAAAACATGCGCGGGACCGAGCTGCTCGTAACTCTGCCCGATGTAAAGATAGCCGCCTTCGAGCCCGGTCGCGGTCTCCGAGCGGATTTTCGCGATGAGATGCCGCGTGACGGGCGCGATGAGATTCAGCGACGAGTCGGGCGAGTAGTAGATGTCATATTTGGCGAGGTGTTTGGCTCCTAAGCGCCACTTTTGCTCCATCTCGCGCTCTTCCGGCCAGCCGGTGCCCTGATGAAAGGCCGAGTTCGTCGAGTGCACAAGGTAGAGGCTCTCGTGTGGCTTCACCTTCACCGGTGGCTCGCGGTAGAAGCTGTAGGCGTAGGCTCCGAGCAGCTTCGTCGGATGCGCGACGCTGACTTTTTCGGCGATGGCATTGTAAAACGTGATGAGCCGGTCGGTGAGGATCGGTTTGCCATCCGCACGCACGCCATTGTCGAGAGCTCGACACTTCGCGCAGGTGCAGAAGCCGCTGCCGTCATTCGGCGAGACGGAAAACATGTCGCGCTCCGGGTGCTCGTTGAAATACGTGATCGCCGCCTTCGCGAAGAGGTCGATCACCTCCGCGTTCGTCGTGCAAACCTGCCCGCCGTGATGTTCCAGGTAGTACTCCGGCTTCCGCACGCCATCGATCTCCGCAAACCACTCGGGATGCTCCTTCCCAAACTTCTCCACCGGCGCGATCTGATGCCACGCATGACTGTGCGTGACCGTGTGGCTGTGCCCGAGCCGCAATCGACGCGCGAACATGTCGTCACCGCATTTCCCTTCCGGCGAATAGGCCAGCCAGCGATACTTCCACTCCGGCTCCGCCGTGATGTCGAGCTCCGGCACGACGACGCGCTCGTTCTTCGGCACGATCGTCCCGAGTTTGTCATGCCAGAAGAAGCGGATGCCCGCGCTGCGCTCCAGTAAATCGATCACACCGCTGAGCGTTCCGGTTTGCGTGCCGCTCGTGCGTTTCGGCTCCAGCGAGCCACGATGCACATCCACTCCGACGATGTGGATGTCATCGCCGATGGTCTTCAAGCGATACCCTTCAGCCTTCAAGCCGTCCGCCGTCACCCCCGCTGCCGCTGACCATGTGTTTGTCCCGAGAAAGAGATGCTTCTTCGCTTTCGAAGGCTCCGTCACCTGCGGCAACTCCACGCCCGTCGATTCCTTGAACCACATCCGCAGTTCCTTCGCCGCCAGCATCGTCGCCGGATTCGCCTCCGGTGCCGTAACAATCTGATAATCCCCACCCAGCACGCGATCCGCCGCATGCAAGGAAGTGAAGAGGCTGGCCAGGATCAGGAAAAAGCAGCGCATGGTCCGAGAACGAAGCTCACCCGAGGGTTTCCTTCCGTTAAATGCGCCTTCGGCATTTTCGGCACCTCACGGGCTCATGATTCGAAACTCCAGCCCTAGCGGCTTCGTTTTGGCAATCCTCATGCGCACCGCTCTTTGCTGCCTTTTTCTCACTGCCTCGGCTTTCGCCGAAATCCGTGTCTCGACCGATTTTGAAGGCGGAAACGCCGAAGTCGTCTCGCTGGATCAAAACACGAAAACACTGCGCATCATGCCCAAGCTGCACGAAGGCCGCGGCTGGCCGTGCTGGTGGTATTTCCGGCTGGATGGGCTCACGGCGGGTGAAACGATCACGCTCGAAGTGCAGGCGCAGACGAAGCCTTTTCGTGAAAAGCAGGTGCTCGCGGCGGCTTGGTGCCAGCCGAAGCATGCGTGGCTCAGCAACGATGGCGAAACGTGGACGGCAAGCGATGCGGGCACTCTCAGCGCGGACAAAGTCATGAGCTATCGACTGACGCCGACGACGGAGAGCCTGCGCGTGGCCTGGGGGCCGCCGTTTGTGCCTGCAGATGCCGAAAAACTGCTCACCGAGATCGCCGCGAAGCTGCCGGAATCCAAACGCTTCAAGCTGTCAAAGACACGCGATGGCCGCGCGGTGAATGGCATCCGCATTGGCGATGAAAACGCGCCGCATCAGGTCTGGGTGGGCTCGCGACATCACGCGTGGGAAGCCGGTGGCAGCCAAGTGGGGCGTGGATTCATCCGCTGGTATGCCAGCGATGAGGCGAAGGCGCTGCGGACGAAAACTTGCCTGCACTACATCCCGATCATGGACGTGGACAACGTGACGCTCGGCGCGGGCGGCAAAGAAGCGATGCCGCGCGATCACAATCGCGACTGGGCCGATGAACCGATCTATCCCGAGGTGGCGGCGGCGCAGCGCATGATTGGCGAGATTCACCAAAAGCACGGACTCGACGCCTACATCGACCTGCACAATCCCGGCGCAGGCGATGGCGTCTTTTTCTTCGGCCCTTTTGCCTTCGAGCGCATGACGGGCATCCAGCAGCGCAACTACAGCCGCTGGATGGAACTCGCCGCCTCAAACATCACCACGCCACGCCCGGTGGAGCCAAAGTATCGCTTCGCCACCTACGTCATCACTGAAGAGGAACGCGGTCGCATGAGCAGCGGCTGGGTGCGGAATCACAGCGCTGATTTCACCCTCTCCGTCACACTCGAAACCGGCTGGAACAGCCCGCTGATGTCCGTGGAAGGCTACTCGAACATCGGCGCTGGCCTCGGGCGGGCGCTAGCGGCCTACGTGGAAGAGAATCCCCGCAGGCATTGAAGCCTCACTTCACCCTGAACCGCGCATCATCCCACGCAAACGGCGCACGTTTGCCCATGAGGAGATCGTAGATCGTGTGATTCGTCTTCATCATCTCCGCCAGCATGTCTTTCCAAGGCCGATCGGCCACGCTGAGGAGGCCGGTGTTGTAGCTTTCGCCGTTGTATTGACTGAACCAGCGGCCTGTTGTCGCCTGATCGACCAGCGTGAACCACTCGATGCCGATCACAAAGCCTAGCGCGGCGCTTTGCTCGACGTAGTTCCGATATGCCAGTCCGCGCTCCTGCTGCGAGCTCACCTCGCGTCCGCCGATGAGGCCGCTGTCCTTCGGCGAGGCCCAGAAGAACTCGCTCAGCATCATCGGCTTGCCGCCCGTCCACTCGTGGTAGCGTTTCAGTGCCGCCGTATCGACGCCGAAGGTGTAGTAGTTGTAGCTCACCACATCGACATGATTGCCCATGATGCGGCAGAGCTGCTCGTCCTCGATCGTGATTGGCTGAAGGCGGCTGCCAATGAGCAGATGATTCGCATCATGCTGGCGAAACACCTTCTCGATCTGCGTGAAGTAGGTTTCGAGGAACACCCCGACAAACGCCTTCACGTCCGCTTTCGCCTCATCCGTCTTCACCGCGAGCCCGGAGCTGATGAGTTCATCAAACGAGGCCGCCTTCGCCTGCCACGCCGTGTTGAAAGCCTCCACCGTGCGGTATTTCGCCTTCAAAGCGGCTACCAACTCGCGTTTGCAGGCGTGCTGACCATCCAACGAAGGAATCACACGAGGCAGTTCATCATAACGCGGCTCATTGACGATGAACCAGCCAATCATGAGCGCATCATTCGCCCGCGCAGGCACCTCGCGGGCGATGTTTTCCGCGATCTTTGCCGTCGTGGCCGCATCAAACGGGTCCCACACCTCATGCGCGCCGGGGATACGCGGCACGCCTTCCCATTCATGGATCGGCAGATGCGCCACATACGGAAACGCGGCCTTCTCCGGCACCGGACTGAAGGCACCGATTGAATTGAAACCCCACTTCTTCACTCGCTCGATCATCCGCTCGGCGTGCGATTCGTAATCATACGCCACACCAAACTTCTTGATCGTGTTCGCGATGTAGAACGAAAAATGGTCCGCATTCCCCTCGCGGAAGGCCGACGCAAATTCGCTATCGAGCTTCGGCAGCCTCTCATAAATACCCTCGCGGCCCTTTACATAGGTGTAGTCGTCATTCGGCGCGAAACCGCACACCCCGAGGTGGAAGAACGCATTTCCATCGGGATCGACGAGCCACGATTTGCCGCTCTTTTGCTCCACATGGAAGAAACCGGTTTTCGTCAGCCCCAGTGCCTCGCCACTACCAGGAAGCCCGCCAAAGCGATCCAGTTTCGGCGTCTCGATGCCCGCGTAGTAGGCTTTGTCCACGTCCACATCGGCTTTCAGGTCTTCGAGGCTTGCGAGCTTGTTCGGAAACGCATCCTTCAAGCTCTGCCCGAACGGATCGATCAATTTCGTCACCGAGGCCAAATCCGACGTCACCTTGATTTTCGCCGATGCCCGATCCGCCATCCACGGCACGATGAACTGCCAATGATACACCGCCCAGTTCCATTCGCGATTGTCCGTGAGCTGCTGAAAGGCGAAATCAGGCGTCGTGATGCTCAAACTCTGCCCTTGGGCATTTTTCACCCAAAACGTCGTCCCGTTCAAACTCGCGATCTGCGGCGGTGAAGCCTTCTCCGCCGGAAAAATGCCCGTTTTGTCGCCAATTTGCCACGAACCGCCTTTCGCGAACCCGATGTCGATCAGCGTCGTCATCTTCCACGACTTCACATCGGCCGAAACACCACGGAAACTCACTCCGACCTCATCCTTGGCCACCGAAACGGCACACTCCGCGCCTCCCTCGTATTTGACGCTCGCCTGTGCCGCCGAGGCTTTCACCTCGATGATCTTGTGCGCCGGTTCGAACTCCGGATACGTCAGCGTGAAGCTGCCGAGGCTCCCCGCAGTGATCTCGATGCCATGGTTCGTGGTTTTGATCTCCGCAGCGGCTGCGGCGAGGCTCAGTAGGAGAAAAACGAGGGGTTTCATGGGTTGAGGAGCTTCATCCGCCACCACGCGGATTCGACGGGGAAAAACTGGCTCAAATACACACGGCTGAAATCATAATGTGTGATGACCTTTTCGATGGCGATGCGATTCGACATCACAAATTCACGATCTGGGGAAAGCGTGACCACCCAAGCGGCGAAGCACGGCTCACGAAGGTAGTCTTTCTCGATGTGCATGCGCGGTGAGGCGGCATGCTGGAGTTTTAGACCAGCGAGGGCGACCTCGATAGCTTTCGCTTCACTGTGTTGCGGCTTCCAGGCGGCGTTCATCATGCGCCAGTCCACGTTGAAAGGCTCTGCGCCGTTCACGTCGAACTTTTCGATGAGGGAAAGGCTTTGCGCGGCCACCTCAGCACTGTGGCGCAAGCCCTCGGCATAGATGTTTTTCAAATTGATGTCCGTTTCCATCTCCCACAGGCCGCGCAGGCAGATGACACACTCGCTGCCGGTCCATGAGTGACGCTCGCCTTGGCCCGGATCGAAGACCATGCCGATGCGGCAGACCTCCAAACGCTCACGCTGGCCTTTGCCGACCTTTTCATGCGCGGCGGCGAGGTAGCGCTGCTGCCACGACGCATCGCCGGTGAAGGCGTGCATGGCCTTCATGATGAAAAGCAGCCTCGGCACGGCTTCCCACGTCGGTTTGGCAAAGTCACCGCGATACTTCGATGGCGGGCCATCGGTGGGCACCTTCCATCCATGACTATCGAGCACCTTTACCTGCTCGATGAAGCGCTGCACGAGGTCCTGTCGCTCAGCGTCATCTTTGGGCAGGCCATCCGTGACATAACGCCAGATGCCGTAGAGCCATGGCGTCGTCTGATCGTTTGATCCCATCGGAAACGTCGCCTTGCCATCGGTGGCGAGACCACGGGCGATGAAGCCAGGCGTCTTGCCGATCGTGGCCACCTTGATGAGCCCGTCGATCATGCGGCGGGCCTTGACGCGGCTGTCATCGTCCCGCGTGATCAGCCAGCGCGAGCATAAGGCATCGAGGTAGAGGCCGTTGAACATCGGCCCGTCCTCATTCGGAACGCCCCAGCTCAGGGCACTCGGCTTCATGTCGCGGCAATCCTCAGGCGTAGGCCGCACGATCTCACCTTTAAGCCCCACGTAGTCGAGGATGAGGCTATGCTCATCGACAAAGCGGCTCCATAGCTCCCGATGCGCCTTTTCGACGGCGGCTTCAGGTGTTTCAACCCCAAGCAAGGGGATGGCGAACAGAAAAAAGAGGCTCCGAGTGACCATGCGGACAGCGATAGCGCCATCCATTACCAGTTCCATTTTTTCCTACCTGCTCGTGGAAAGTACGGGGCACCGCTTGCTTGAGAAAAAGTGATTCCAAATCTAGAAAAAGCGGCAGCGGTGGGCATACTGCCACTCCATCATGATCAGCGCACACACCACGCTCCTCCGCTCAGCAAGCCATCTCGCCCTAGCAGCCACGCTGCTATTGCTTGGCATTCTTTCCCCCGCCCACTCCCAGGAAGCGGAGTCCATCTTTGACAAGAAGCTCGCCGAAGGTTTTGAGCCAGCCACCCTTCTCGAGGACTCAACCTCCGAAGATGGCCAGATGTCCGTCATTTTTGCCGCCCGTAAAAAGAAGCTCAAGCCCGCGAACTGGCCCTCCATCATCCCAGACGTGTCTATCAACGGCACGACACTCTTGGAAGAAGATGGCAGCTATGCGATGGAGAACTGGATTGTCTCCATCAAGGACAAAAAGCGCCTCGGCGTTGTCCAGAGCAGTGATGAAAACTTCCGCCCCTACTATGCTGGGCAGAATCACAACGACTTCTCCGTTCTCTGGGGACCCGATCAGGAGGGCTGGCACTACGGCGTCCTCAACTACACCGGACGCTGGGCCTGCAATGAGATCTTCTTCGTCAACTGCGATGGAGAAAGCGCCAAGGTCACCAGCATGCATGCGCTGCTCGACCGCTTCGCTGGCAAATCCATCGTGGCTCAAAAGAAGAAGCCCGAAGACTACCAGATTGGTTACGAGTTACTCGGCTTCGTGAACCCCGAGACCAGCGTCTCCGTCTCGGACCCCATCAAACTTCGCGTGGCCTATATTGCCCAGATTCCCAAATCCGACGACGATACCGTGGAAGGTGTCATCTCACTGGAAATCTCTCGCGATGAAAAAGGCGTCTCCACGGCCACGGTGCTCAGCGTGAAGGATGGCCCCCAGCAGTAGCTGCCACCCCTTCAATTCTGACGGATCCGCGAGACGATCACTTCCTTTGTCTTCCGGTCGATGGAGTAGAGGAGCGATGGATCACGGCGATCCCAGGCAAACGCCTGGCCATGTGCCGTGATCGGAATGGCCGTCTTCCACGTCCAAGTATCGCCTTCGACGGGTAGATCGAGGACATACAGCTCCTGCGCATCGTGGCCGGTGATGAAGAGATGCCGGTCAGGCCCGAAACTGCCGCCAGAGCTGCTGTTCTTGCCAAACTTCGCCACCATTTCTGCCGGGAAGCGAATCTCGGCCGCCGGCTTCCAGTTCAAATCAAAGCGCACGACGCGAGTGCGGGCTGGCTCGCCGGTTTTCGCGTATTGGGCAAAGCAGGCATACCACCAGCCATCGCGACGATCGATCCACGTCAGTGAACCGCCCACACTCGTCAGATCGATGCTTTCGAGATGCTGCATCGTCTTCGGATCGAAGACCTCCACCGAGCTCTTCATCGGCATTTCGGGGTAATTCGAGTGCGCACACCAAAGTTTGCCATCCAGCATGATTCCGGCGTTCAGATGCTTGATGCGGCCAGCAGTCTCCTTCCAGCCACCGACGCGTTCGCCGCTGTCTTGGCGGTATTTGCCGATCGCGGCGTTCGTGATCGCATAAAAGTGCTCCGCATCGACGGCGACACCTTGATGTGCTTCCTCCGCCTGGAAGCGTTTCAGCTCCTCATGCCGCCATTCACCCTTTTGACCGGCGAGCATCTTGTCGATGCGCGCCTGCTCCTTTCGCAAGGCGACATCGGGAATCGGCATGGGCGTCAAATTCTCGCTCACAAGCTTCTCCGAAGCCGGAATGGCCCGCCAGCGCAGGTTTTTGAACCCCACATCGGCTCCGTGATCTTGCAGCGAGAGATTCGCGCCGCGTTTGGTCAGATCACCGCCACGAATGCGCAGCACTTCCAGCTCGTGAAACCAGCGTGGGTCGCCATAATCGAAGTCGATGACCTTTTCGCCGTTCAACCAGTGCTGAATCACCGTTCCCTGGCACACGATGCGGCCTTCGTTCCATTCGCCGTGCGGCTTCACGACATCCTTCGTCGGTGCCATGCCAAAAAACAGCGACGCGGCCGCCTGACGCGGATTCTCGCCGTAAGGGCTGTTGGCGTTGTCGAGCAGTTGATACTCATACTGCCCCGGCCGGTAGTAGAGGCCGCTGTTGCAGCCCTTCGCGACCTTCCATTCAAAGCGCAGCTCAAAATCATCCGGCACCTTCGTCTTCTCATACACCAGCGAGCCGCCTTTCTTCACGCGAGCAACCTCGCCGTTCACCACCGCCCAGTTTCCGTCGTGCTTCCAGCCATCGAGCGTTTTGCCGTCAAAAAGGGCTTCAAAGCTGGGTTCGATGGCTTGGAGCAGGGAGGTGGAGATGAGACATGCGGCTAGGAATCGCAGAGTGAGCATTCAAGCATGACGAAGCCCGCGGCGAACATCTTCCGGCGAGTTTGAGAGGAGGGATTTCCCTCCGTCGGCACCGTCGCGTAATCGGAGCCGGTCACTCGACCGTTCGAAGCGCGATGATTCGGGGTGGTGCTGACGAAGGAAAAACGGGGGACCTCACGATACGATGATCGCGCGGCGACGACGAATGAGCATCGAAATGAGGCCGAGCAGGAGCAGCATGGCTCGCGAGGGCTCGGGGACGGCGGCGAGGGAGCCGACGAGGAGGCCTGAGCCGGTGTTGTCGTAGGCCCATTCGTGAATGGTGGCACCGCTGGTGTTGGCGGTGAGGGTGAGACGCATCCATCCGAAGAACGTGCCGGCGTTGCTGTTGTCGGTGAATTTGAAGCCGAGATAGCCGGAGGAGCCGTCGGTGAATTGATTTGCGCCGCCGCCGATGTGGTCGCTGCTCCCGGCTTCGCCTGTGGCGTAGTTGAGCAGGCTGTCCACGATGGTGCCGTAAGCTAGGTTGAGGATGGTGTCGGAGTTGCCGGTGCCAGTGCGCACGGGTTGGAAGGCGGCGCTGTTGCCGAGGGCGAAGCCGCCGAAGAAGGGATTGATGTCCCAGCCGGTGATGACGGAGGTGCTGGTGGTGCCGGTGTCGATATCGAGATACACGCCATCAAAGGTGGTCGGAATGGCGATGTTTTGGACACCGCTGTAGATGACAGCCGCATTCGCGGAGATGGAGGCGGTCATGACAACGATGATCCAGAGACCGATGCGTTGGAGATAGGAAGGAAGAGACATGAGGAGGAAAGGAGGAAACATCGTCAGGAATGGCTCAAGGAGTGGTCGTGACGGCGATGCGGAAGAAGCGGGCTTTTTTGCCGCCGATGAAGAAGGGGTAGGTGACTTCGACGACGTCGTGGGTGGCATCGCTGGCGATGACGGTGGGGATGGCGGTGCTGTTTTGCCAGGTGGTGAGGTCGGCGCTGAATTGCGGGGTGTAGATGAGGCCGTCGCTGGCGTGGGTTTTGCGGCGGACGAAGCGGGCGGTGTAGTTGACGATGCCGGGCAGTGTTTCGACGTTGGCGGCGGGCATGCCGGTCTGAGTGAGGACGTTGCCGCTGATGGCAAAGGTTCCGGTGCTGTTGGCGGCGGGATTCATGCCGAAGGCGAACTCGACGAGGTTGCTGACGCCGTCACCGTCGTTGTCGCCAGTGTTGGAGGCGGTGGTTTCGTTGATGGTGAATTGCAGGTCGCCATTGGAGCCGGTGGTGACGCTGCCCATGGTTTCGTAGCGCCATTTTTCGAGGGCGTTTTGATGAATCCACAATGTGCGTGTCACGGGCGTGGCCGTTTGCAGGAGCGGGGCGATGGTGCGGCCGTATTGGGTGGCGACGACGGTGACTTTGACGGGGTATTTCGTGCGCGGTGGCAGGGTGGTGAAGGTCAACGTGCTGCCGCTGACCTTGGCGGGGCCTTCGCGGACGTAGAAGTCCACGGTGGCTCCGGCGTAGGTGGCGGTGCCGGTGGTGCTGGCGCTGAGATTGAGCGAGGCGACGCCATTCAACTGATCGGCAGGCTGCGTGAAGGTGATGGTCTGTGCGGTGCCGCTGGTGAGCGGCAATGGAATGCGCAGATTGGATTGCTGCACGGCGCGGACGTAAGTGCTGTCGCCCTCGTGCACGGCCTGGAGCACGATGTCGCGTGATCTGGTCTGGCCGTAGATGTTGTTCGTTCCGACGCGGTCAAAGGCGATGCGAAAGGTGTCGGGCGAGAGCATTTCGACCGGACCGGCGATTCGACTGATGAGGATGGGGCCGGTGCTGGAGTGACCAATGGCGGAGCCGACTGGCAATCCGGTCCACCCTGCAAGGCGGCTGCTGGTGGCGGGCACGGTGCTGAGGAAGGCGGTGCCGAGCTTGAAGGTGAGTCCGTCGCCGGAAGCATCGGGGACAAAGGAAGGCTCCACCTGAAGATGGGACTCGATTTGATTCACGAGCGTGCCGTTTTGCGTGTAGCCGAGGAGTTGATACGTCGTCTTCACGGGCAGGTAGGCATTGTGCGTGGTCTCGGCGTGCTCTTGATCGAAATACCAAAAGGCCTCGTTCGTGTTGCCACTGTAGGTAGCGATAGCGGCGGGGCTGGCGGTTGGGCTTTGGCCTTTGCGCCAGCGATCAGCGAGGTAGCCTTGCGTGCTGGGGCTGACGGTTTGCAGCGTGGCGGTGCCATCGGACGCGGCGGACGCGGGGAGGCGATAGGTGCCGATTTTCCTCAGATACATGGCGATGTAGCTGCAGGACTTTTCATTCCAATCGAAGTGTCCGCCGCCGACATCGGCAAAGTAGGACACGATGCTGCCAGAGGTGCTGTTGCGGAAGTTCAGGGCACCGGCAGCACGTCCGTTCGCGTCCGCATACTCGCCTTCGATATACATCAAGGGCACACCAGCGAGGTCGCTGTTGGCATAGGTCGGAGTGGTGCCGTCATGCTTGCCCGGATACCAGCCTTTGACCGAGATGGCGGCGGCACAGCGGCGCTGCGTGCTGTTGGCGGCGGCGTTTTGAGCATCCCACGCGGCGAAGAAATACGGAGCCTCGGCCATCGCGGAGTGACCGATCCAGACGACGGGTGTCTTGCTCAGTTCGGCATAGCCAGACTCTGCGGCGAGGCCGTCCATCATCTGCTGGAAAATGACAGGAGAGTTCGGGTTGGCCGTGAAGTTGAAGTTGCCATCAAAGGCGGGCGAGACCCAGATCGCGGCCATGCCGGCATCGGCGAGACCTTGGCGCACGGTGGGGTGCTCCATGATGGGTTCTTCGAGCATATTGTGCTGACCGATGAGCACGCCACGCACGGTGGTGACGCCGGGCGGGATGTAGAGGAAGGCACGCGGGTTAGCATTCGTCTCGCTGGAAACGACGCCGGTGAGCGGGATCGACCACTGCCAGAGAGAATCGCGGGTGTTCGGCTTCGGCGTGACGGTGATGGTCACGGTTTTGTTCGTCGTGCCCTGGCCGTTGGTGGCGCTGAAAAGGTAGTTCGTCGTGACACTTGGCGTGACCACGAGCGAACCGGTGGTGGCGTAACTTTGCGCACCGCTGCCGCTGTCGATGGTGAGCGAATCGGCATTCGGAATGGCCCAGCTCAGCGTGCTGCTGCCCGCAGGCCACACCACGGGTGACGAGGCAACAGCAGAAGACAGATCCGGCGGCGGATTGGTGACCTCGGAGGAGATGGCGCTGCTGCCGACGCCATTCGCAGCACGCACGACGTAGAAGTAAGTCGTGCCAGCTACAGCGGTCGTGTCCGTGTAGCTCAGCGTGGGCGCGGTCACGGTGGCGAGCGGGCTGCCAAAATTGAAACTGCCGGAGGTGGTGCTGCGGTAGATTTGATAACTCGTGGCCCCATTCACCGCACTCCACGCGATGGTGTAGCTCGTGGTGCTGCTCGCCGTGATAGTGACGCCACTCGGTGTTCCGGGTGCGGTGTTCGCCGGAGTGGCGGTGCCCACGATTTGGAAGCCGGGGAACTTCAGACGCTGCACGCTGTCGCCCTGATTCACGGCGGTGAAGGTGGCGGTGAGCGTGCCGCTGAGGCCGGTGAACTTCACATAGTTCGCCTGCGTGTCCGCGCCGCTGTTGAAGGTGGTGTCCGAGCTCTGCACATAGCCCGTGCCGCTGCTCGTCGGCGTGCCCGCACCGCCACGCAGGTAATACGTCGTGCTGCCGACGGTGAAGCTGCCACCGCGTGCTGCGCCGTCGTCCGCCATGTAGAAATACACGTCGTAGGTGCCATACGGGATGCCCGTGACGGAGATGGTGGCCGCAGTGCCGTCGAACTTGTCGAGCACGGTGTCAAACAGCCGCGTGTCGTTCGACGGACTGGCGATACCGCGATTGAAAGCCGTGCCTGCATTGCCGCCGCTGAGGCTCACCGAGACGCCCGTCACCTGCGCTCCATTGCTATCGACCAGATTCGTCATCGAGCCAGTTCCGCTCGCGATGTTGAGGTTGTTCCAGTTCGTAAAACGAGCGCCGCTGGCTCCGGCGACCTCGGCGGGAGTCATGCCGGTGTTGCTCGTGCCTTTGACGTTGAAGCTCAGTGCCACCGGCACCGGCGCGTTCGGATTCGTGAGGTTCAGCACGATGTTGTTGCCTACGAGTTGCAGGCTCGTGCCCGTGTAAGCCGACAGCCCGCTGCCGATGCTGAGCCCGGCGGTGATGATGCCGCTGCCATCGGTGGTGAGGCCGCTGTAGTTTGTGTTCGAGTCGCCTTGGAACAGCACATACTGCCCGCTGGCCAGCAGCCCGGCGGAGAGATCGCTGAAGTTCAACACCGTGCTGGTAAAGATCGCCTCGCCGACCGTGGCGTGTCCGACAAAGGCCACCTTGTCATTGCCGGTCGTGCTCAGATCAAAGCTCGCCGTGCCACCGGTGGCAAAGAAGAGATTGGTGCGATTGGAGACCGTTTGATCAATCGTCAGCGTGCCCACGCCGCTGCTCGTCGCGGGATCACCCGGAGCCAGCTTGCCGCCGGATTCGATGGCGATCATCACACCGCCGCCCGCCGTGTCGAAGGGCTTGATTGTGCCCGTGCCGCCCAGCGTCGCAGTGTTCTTCACGGAGTAAGCGCCTGCCGTGCCTGTGGTGGCCGCGAGATTGCCCGTCGTCGTGATCGTGGCGATGTGCGAACCATTCATGAGGAAGGTGCCCGCATTGATCGTCGTCGTTCCCGCCGCGTAACTCGTGCCGCTGAAGGTCTGCGTTCCGCTGCCATTCTTCGTGATCGCGATGTTCGAGCGGAAGTCCGTGGCCGCCGCGCCCGGGTTCTTGCCAAAGAAGCCCTGGAAGGTCCCGCTCTCGTTGTTCGTGCCCAGCGTCAGCGTGCTGAAGGTCGTGGTGCTGTTGTTGCGCACATACGTCTGCGCTGTGCCGTCAAAGCCGCCGATGGTCTGATTGCGCCCGCCAAACATGCCCAGCGTGATCGTGCTCGTCCCCGTGCCGTGCACGAGCGATAGCCGTGTAGCTGGCAAAGTGCCGCCCGTGGCCGGATCGATCACACCGCTATCACCATTGAGGCTCGTGACCGTCAGCGTGCCCGAGAAACCGGTCCACGACAGGCCGCCGCTCGTGGGCGAAAAAATGTTCGAGCCCGTGACGACTCGCAGCCCCTGTGTGCCCGCAAAGGTCAGACTACCGCCGCCGAAGTTGTAGGTTTTGCTGAACCACGTCGCGAGGTTGATGGTCGGCGTGCCGCTGCTCGTTGCCCAAGTGATCGTCGAGTTCGCCGCCGTGCCACTGCCCGTGAGGCTGAAGTTTCCGCCGCTCGAGTTGCTCAAGGTCAGGTTTCCAATCGTCACCGGTGCCGTCATCGTGATCGCTGTGGCACCTGCGCCCGTGGTGCCATTGAGATTGATCGTCGCCGTCGCGCCCGTGCCACTCGCCACCGTGCCGCCGGTCCACTTCGTGGTGTCGCTGTAGTTTGCGGTGGTTGCTGTGCCGTTGCCCTGACCCACAAACGTGCCGTCCACCGCCCAGGCAGACGCAGAAAGAGACAGCAAAGCGAAAACAAAACGAAAGGGCCGGTTCATGAGGTTGGAGGTGGCATTAAAGAGGTTGGAGCCTCACCATTTTGCCGAAACACGGCCTGATTATCTATTGAACGAATGTTCTAGAACATTCGGTCGGCGACCACCCCACCTGGACGGCTCATTCAGGCTTCTGTCTCGGCATTTTGAGCTGTCCATGTGCCAAACAGCAGACCTTGCCCTGTGGGGTCAAGCTGAGCTTCGCTAAAGCCGTCCTTCAGATGAATCGAGATGCATTGAGACTGCCCCTCGGCCTTGAGTCTTGTTGCCGTCCGGTGAAACCCCTCGTCATCCGTGATAAGATAAGCTGCGTTCTGCACCACGGCTTGAGCCATAATTTTGAGGTCATCTTTGAGTGACTCCCGAGGCGTCGCGGGATCCCGATCTGACAGCGGGAAGCGGAATTTCGAGCACTGAATCGCGTCATCCCAGTTGAAAGGCAGTGTGATGCATGCCCGCGCAATTTCGGGTGGAAGCTCCTGCTTCAAGTAAAACTCTGAAACAACAATGGTTGGCAGGTAGAGTGGCACACCCTTCTCAATCAACCACCGCCAATAATCCCGTGCTGCGGCATGATGAGCACGATCTTTGCCCGAAAGCGTGATGAAGAAGCTGGTGTCCAGCACTGCTCCGGAAGGATGCATTACTCACGCCCTCCTCTCAGTTCACGAACCCATGCGCCTGAATCCGGCACATCAGCCCATGCCTTGGAACCGGCTTCAGCAAAGCGATCCAATGCACCTGCATCAAACCGAGGCTCGTAGGGCTCAAAAGAGACGAGCCTGATGCTGCGAAGATCTCGAGTCCGCCAATGCTGCTCAGCTTGGACTCGAGCCAGCACCGTGTGATAAAGGCGATTCTCTTCCTGGTCCCGAAGGTAACTCTGACTCGACTGAGCGACGACGGTTTCACCTGTTCCGTTGAGCTTGATGTGAACATTGGCTTTTGATCTTCCACCCATGTCCACCACCGTGCCCACAATGTAACGCTCCACCTTTACCCACGGAACAATCTCCCCGATTCGATAATCTGTATCCCGGGTTAACTGGATGGGTTTGATCGTTTGTTCGCTCGTAGTGATGCCATAGCTCAAGAAATCACCTTTCTTGGCCTTGGACTGCCAACGCTCAATGATTTCGGCGCGTTTTGGATCTAGTTCGCCCAGGCAATCTTCTCTTTCGAGCCGTCGCAAATCGCCAGCCAAAGATGACATCACCACAAAAGGAACCAGCGTAACCAGCTTGTGTGAACCTGGCTCCACGCGGGGACGAACATCGTCCAATGGCAATCCTTCCGAACCAGCGATGAACTCCGCGATCTGGCGGTGAAATTCATTGAATCGCGCCAAGCCAATCGTCGCAGGGGTCAGCTCGACTCCGTCGATCTGATCCCGCAGCGAAAATGCAACTGTGGTAAGGGCTTCCATGGTAACTGGGGCGAGTTTAGTTTTGATCTTGTTTTAGTGCAACAATGGCGTCCAGCCGAAACATCGTCCAAATCAGGCGATTAAACGCCCCAGGGCAAAGGAGCCTTGCCGTAGAACATACGTTCTAGAACATCAGCCCCCATCTCGGCTGGCTTTGGTATATAAAGAGGGGTTTCCCCACAGATTCAGCTCACCACGGATGTTTTGAAAAAAGCTCTCCTCTGTGGTGAACTGAATCTTGGGAAACCTCTTCCATCACCTTACTCATGCTTCGCCCTCTGCTTTTCGGCCTTCTCGCCTCCACCGTCTCGGTCCAGACCTCCTCGCCCGGACCTGTCTCTGTCCAGATCGATGCCACGCAGCCGGGTCGGCTTATTCCCACGTCTTTTGCAGGGCTCTCACGCGAGTGGCGGCGCTTTCCGTATGCGGAGACGGGCAAGCCCGAGACCGTTCATCCGGCGTATCTGCAGCTGCTGCGCAATCTCTGCGCTTTCAATGAGCAGGCGCTCAGCATCCGCATCGGCGGAGCGAGCGCGGATGGCATCAAAGAAGTGCCGGATGCAAACCGCTGGCGTCAGATCGCCCAGGTCCAGGCGGTGACACGCACGCCGCTCATCATCACCCTGAATCTCGCACGAGGGGATGTGCAGCTTTGCAAAGACTTCATTCACCGCGCGAAGGAGCATCTGCCAGTCGAGGCCATCGCTGGATTTGAACTCGGGAACGAGCCAGATGGATGGTTTGGCCGTCACCGGCCGAAGGATTACAAGTGGGAGACCTACTTCGACGAGTTTGCCACCATGCGTGCCGCGTTGGTGCCCGGCGAGATCCCGCACGTCATCGGCCCCGCTTGGGCGCATGGACTGCCACCGGACATCGCCGCCATCATGCTGCAAAAGAACCCCGGGGCGCTTTCCATGCTCACCGGCCATGCTTACTCCTGCTCGCCCAAAATCGGCCCGCATCCTGAAAAACTGCTCGTGGCCGATGTGGTGCCGAAAACGGTCACTTTCCTCACGCCCGGCATCCAGGCCGCGCATCAGGCCGGGCTGCCCTTTCGTCTCGGTGAATGCGGCAGCGCCTGGGGCGGCGGCATCGCCGGTGTGAGCGACTCCTTTGCCTCCGCGCTCTGGATCATGGACTTCTGCATGTCCCTTGCCGAGGCCGGACTCGATGGCGTGAACTTCCATGGCGGCGGCAAAGGCCACTACTCACCCATTCAGGATGATAGCGACGACAAAAAGTTCGTCACCCACTCCATCGCCGCCAAGCCCTCTTACTACGGACTGCTGCTCTTTGCCGAAGCCACCGCGCATCGTGCCCGCTTCATCCCCGTCGAGCGCAGCGCTGATGAGAAACTCCGTCTCTGGGCCACGCTCGATGAAAAAGGCACGCGCCGCCTGCTCGTCATCAACAAACACCTCGACCACCCTGTCACGCTTCAACTC
Source organism: Akkermansia muciniphila (assembly GCA_943373155.1). Taxonomy (GTDB): domain Bacteria; phylum Verrucomicrobiota; class Verrucomicrobiia; order Verrucomicrobiales; family Verrucomicrobiaceae; genus Prosthecobacter. The sequence continues at coordinate 32,802 of CALSBJ010000062.1, forward strand.
CGCACCGGCAGCGCATCCCGCCTCACGCTCAAACGCCTCACCGCACCGTCACTCGGTGCCACCGATGGCCTCCGCCTCGGCGGCCAGACCTTCGACGGCTCCACCGACGGCCATCCCGTCGGCAAAGCCACCCTCGAACACCCCACGATCCAAAACAACAGCACGCAACTCATTCTCCCAGCCACCAGCGCCGCTCTCATCACCATGGAGTAAGATGCCGCTCATCTCATGCTTTGAAGCTTACTCATCTCATGCCGCGCCTTTTCGTTATCCTCGTGCTCCTTGCCCTTCCGCTCCTCGCGGCGGAGCCCGCGTGGCAAGTGCGCACTTGGGTGACCGATGATGGCCTGCCGAACAATGACGTGCCCTGCGTCTCTCAAAGCCGCGATGGAGCCATGCTCTTCGCCACACGTGGCGGCCTCGCTCGCTTCGACGGACTCCGTTTTCGCGAACTGCCGCTGAAAGCCTCACGCGGTGGCGGTGTCAGCGCCGTGCTCACGACAAATGAAGCGCTCTTCACCGTCACCAACGGCGTCGTGGTCCGACAAACCACCGAGGGCAGCGAAACGGTGCTGAACATGCCCACGGTCGATCTGCCAGGCTCACGCGAGACCGCCTTCTTCACCGACACCCAGGGCATCCATTGGCTCTGCTACGAAGGCGGACGCTTCCACCGCATCCTAGGCGACCACATCGAGCAAATACGCACCGCCGAGGGCCTAGCGCCCACGTTTGCCTCCAGTGCCGCGATGGACGCTCAAGGCCAAATCTGGGCCACCGGGCCGCGAGTGCTCGCGAAGTGGCAAAACGACCGCTTCGAGCCCGTGGCCGATCTTCCCAAAGATCGCTGCATCATCACCCGCGCGGCCTCTGGCGGCATGTGGATCGGTGCGGGCCGCAAACTGCTCCGCCACACCGAAAAGGGCGGTGTGCAAACCATCGCCGAGATCACGGACGCCCCCTCAAACGCCCGCATCAGCGCGATGCATGAGGACCGCGCAGGCCGCCTCTGGCTCGGCACCTTCGGCAGCGGCCTGTGGTTGTTTCACGACGATCATTTTCAATCCATCCCCATACCAAACAACGACGTGTGGTGGCTCACCGAAGATCGGGAAGGCAGCCTCTGGGCCTCCACCGGCGGCGGTGGCGTGTGCCGCATCCGTCCACGCGTGCTCACGTTGCTCGATGATCCCGCCGGACCTCGCGGCGATGTCGCGCGGGCACTTTGCACCGATGGCCAGGGCGATCTCTGGGTGGCCACGCAAAACGGCCGCGTCTTCACCCGCCGTAGCGGTCAGTGGCAGGAACTTTCGCCCGGCAAAAAGATCAATCGCCTCTGCTCTGGCATCCATGGCGATGTCTGGCTCGGCACCAACGAAGGCGGTGTGTTGCATTGGAACGGCAGTGCCTTTGAAGCCATCACGCCGCCCGTCGATCCCACGAACGCAGGCATCATCTCCCTCTTCGAATCCACCACGGGCGACCTCTGGATCGGCCGCAGCTACAGCGTCTGGCATCGTCGCGGCGGCCAATGGCAAAACATCCCGCTCGTCGCCGAAAGTGGCGAGGTCTTCACCTTTGCCGAAGATCGTGAAGGCCAACTCTACGCTGGCAGCACCAGAGGCTTCCTCATGCGCCTCGAAGGCGACCGCTTCATCCGAATCGCCGCTGACGAACTCGACTGCACTGGCATCCGCAGCCTGCTCCTCATGCCCGATGGTGCCCTGCTCATCAGCGCGAACGGCGCCGGCCTCGCACGCTACGTTGAAGGCCGCTGCCACATCATCACGAAGGCCCACGGCCTCCCACATCGAAACATCTCCCAACTCGCCCTCGATCCCCAGGGCCGTCTTTGGGCCGGAGGCGATGCAGGGCTCTTCACGGTGCCCTACGAGCAAATCGTCGACGTCAGCGAAAGCCGTGCCGAGAGCCTCCACGTCACCCTTTTTGGCCGTAGCGAAGGCATCGCAGGCCTGCAAGCCAACGCCAGCTTCCCCGGAGCCCTCATCGAGCCCGACGGCACCTTTTGGTGCTCCACCCGCAGCGGCCTCGCTCGCATCGACACCCGCCAAGTCGGCCAAAACATCGTGCCACCGAGCGCCAGCATCGAATCGATCCTCGTGAATGATGAAGCCCCCGTTTTGCTCGGTCCGCTACTCGGCTCATCTGCTTCATCCGATGACGATCGGAATTTCAGCATTTCATCGACGCGAATGCATCTTGAACCCGGCATCCAAACCCTCGCCTTCGAGTTCGGAGCCAGCAGCTTCGTCGCCCCTGAAAGCGTGCGCTTTCGCTATCAACTCCTCGGCATCGACCAAGAGCCACGCTTTGCCGAATCCGACCGCCGTGCCGTCTATGGCCGCATCCCGCCCGGCGACTACACCTTGCGCGTCAGCGCCGCCAACAACGACGGCCTCTGGAGCACGAATGACGCCGTTTTGAGCCTCCATGTCGCACCCTTCTACCACGAGACCACCTGGTTCCGCGCCCTCACGCTTTGCGCCATCGCCGCACTCATCATTTTCGTCGGCTACCGCATCGCTCGCGCCCGCTACCGACGCCGCACCGAGTCACTCCGCCGCCAAGCCGCCATCGAAGCCGAGCGCACCCGCATTGCCCGCGACATGCATGATCAAGTCGGAGCCAGCCTCACGCAGATCAGCCTCCTCTCCGACATCGCCCTCGCGCAAGGCAGCGACATCCCGCAGCTCAACCGCCTCGCCGAAACCGCCCGCGAAGCCGTCACCGCCCTCGATGAAATCGTCTGGGCCGTCGACCCCAAACAAGACCGCTTCGACAGCCTCCTGGCCTACCTCGCACCGCAGATCACCGATCTCGCGCAGGCCGCCAACCTCCGCTGCCGCCTCGACTTCCCAGAGCAAACCGAGCCCCGCCATCTCCCCGCCGCCTTCCGTCATCAGCTCTTCCTCATCATCCGCGAAGCCGTGAACAACGTCATCAAACACGCCCGCGCCACCGAACTCAAACTCCGCCTCACACCTTCCGCCTCTCACCTCACCATCGAAATCACCGACAACGGCACCGGCTTCGACGCCACATGCACCACTGGTCACGGCCTCCCCAACATGCGCACCCGCACCCAAGAACTCCACGGCTCCCTCGAAATCGAAAGCACTCACGGCACCACCATCACGATCACCGTCCCGTGGCCCAAATCATAAATCATCAGTCGTAAATCATAAATGATCCGCGTCTCCATCGTCGAAGATGACCCGCTCACTCGCGAAAGCCTCGCTGAGTTGCTTTCGCTCGCCAAAGGCATCCAAGTCCTCGCCACCTACCCCGATGCCGAGAGTGCCATCACCGCCGTGCCTGCCAGCGTGCCCGACGTGCTCCTCGTGGACATCAATTTGCCCGGCAAAAGCGGCATCGAAGCCGTCACCATCCTCAAAGCACGGCTCCCGCAAATGCAGGTGCTCATGCTCACCACCTACGACAACCCCGACGCCATCTTCGACAGCCTCCGCGCCGGAGCCGGCGGCTACTTGCTCAAGCGCACCCGCGGCCCCGAACTCATCGCCGCCATCAAAGACGTCCACGAAGGCGGCTCGCCCATGTCCGCCAGCATCGCACGGAAAGTCGTCACCTACTTTCAGGCCCCGCCAAAGCCCGGCAGCCTCGAACTCGAATCCCTCACCGCCCGCGAGCACGAAATCCTCAAACACCTCGCCGACGGCCTCCAATACAAAGAAATCGCCGACCAGCTCACCATCAGCACCAGCACCGTCCGCGCCCACCTGCACACCATCTACGGCAAGCTGCATGTCCAAAGCCGCACCGAGGCCGTCGTGAAGTATTTGAAGGGCTAAGCTCGCTTCAAATCACGCTTCAGCTGTTTGCGGAAGCCATTCAGCCGCAGCGAGCCATCCGCGAGCACCTCCAGCATCGTGTAGCCGTTGTTCTCCGCGCCGCTGCCTTCCACCATGGCGACCAGAGTCGTGTAATGGATGCCTGCGATCTGCTGGTAGTCGTTTTTGTGCGAGTGGCCTTGGAAGACGGCTAGCACCTTGCCGGACTTTTCGAGGAGCGAACGCACTTCGGCGGCATTCTGCACGGCGTGGGCTTTGTCGGCATCGAGACGTTGATGCGCGAGCACAATGACGGGCCCGCTGGCCTTGATGAGCTGGCTGTCGAGCCAGGAGAGTTCGTTCTTGGGCACGTTCGCGTCCTTCCAGTCGAAGTTCTTGCGTGAATACGGCGTGCCGTCGCTGCGGAAGCAGGAATCGAGAACGATAAACGTCACGCCACCGGCCTCGAAGCTCTCAAAGCTCCCGCTGGCCTTCGTGTTGGCGGCAAACTCTTCTTTCGTCAGCGTGCCGACACAGTGATTTCCCAAAACATAGTGCCGGGGCATCGAAAGCCGCGCGAAGTGCGATTCCATCGTCTTGAGCCACTCGATCTCTCGGTCAACAGAGTCAGCTTGGTCAATGAAGTCACCCAGCTCGATCACCAAAGCCGGTTTTTCGCGATTCATGACCACAACGGCCTCATCGAGCTTCGTGAGCGCCTCGCGGTAAAAGCGCGTTCTGGTCGGTGGTTTGTCCGCATAGTGCAGATCCGTCATCAAACCGACCTTGATGAGCGGTTTGGCGTCCGAATCAGCAGCTTGAAGACCACTGAAGCCAGCGAGGCAGAGCGTGCTGTTTTGAAGAAAGGCGCGACGGGAAAGCATGAGATCAGCCTAAAACGCTCTTCACATGCTTCATCGAGCCTGAAAAGCACTCGTGCACGTAAGCCATGGCCTTCTTCACCTTGGCTTGGGCCGCAGGATAGTCTGCATCGATAGAGGAGAGGGCTTCGAGGATCTTTTCGACGGGTGTTTCGTCCATTTCGAGCAGCCACTCGGGCAGGCCGATGTCTTTGAACATCCAGCACTTCGGCGAATGGAACTCCGAGTAGGTGTGGATGATCGGCGTGCCGTTCGCGAGCGCGATGATCGGCGAATGCGGCTCGTGGCAGACGACGGTGTGCGCTCTCGCGAAGATCGAAGCGGCCTCATCGGCGTTCCAAAAGCTGTCGAGGTTCACGACGTGCTTCTGGATCTCCGGCGGCAGCGGATCGTGGATGAGGCGCTTGTTGTGGCCCATCTCTTTGATGGTCTCCGGCGCGATGAGCACCTTGTAGCCGGTCTTTTTCACCCACTGCGTGACGAGTTCGCGGAATTTTGCCGCGCGGCGTTCATCATCGGCGATCTGCTTCGGCGTGGGATGCAGCGGGTTCAGCTTCTCGGGTCGTGAATCATCCACGCCGGGGTATTTCGGCGTGTTTGTGCGGATCATGACGGTGATGAACTTCTTCTCCTCCAAACCGAGCTTCTTCATCGTGGCGAGCCCGCGCTCGTCATCACGCACGTCGATGCCGAAACAGCCATCTGGTCCAAATTCGGCCTTCACGCCCGCGCCTTCGAGAATGCTCAGCGTCTTCGTTTCACGCGTGTAGATGAAGGCGGCGGCGTTCAGCAGCTCGATGCGCTCCGCCGCGCCCTCGCCTTGCACCATCGTGGGGAAAAAGGACTGGCCGAAGAGGCCGTAGCGGCGGCCGTGCTCATGGCAGAACTTCATGTAGCTGAGGTCCTGACCCATGCCGGAGTTGCGGATGAAGAGATCACAGTTCTTGATCGCGTCTTGAAGCTTCAGGTCCTTCTCGCCTTGGCCGTCGAGCTTGCCTTGCAGGAATTCGACCTTCGGAAAGCGCCGCTTCAGCATCGCGAGGATGCGCTCGTCCACCTTCATCGCCCAAACGATGACCTTCAGCCCCGGAAGATGCTGCTCGATCACGCGCAGCGTGCCCGGCGTGTGACCGATGTCGCCGATGTTGATCGTGTCCCACGCGGATTGCAGCACAAGCGTCTTCGGTTTGCCATCAGCGGCAAGAACGGAGCCGCCGAGCGCGGCGGTGAGGGCGGAGATGAAATGACGGCGCGTGGACATGATGGTGGAGACCTTCGTAAGGTCGCTGAAACGCCGTTTTGGACAGGAACTTCAACCGTTCTTCAGCGAGGCCATGTCGATGGAGAAGCGATACTTCACATCGGACTTCAGCAGGCGTTCGTAGGCTTCGTTGATCTGCTGGATGGCGATGACTTCGACATCGGAGACGATTTGGTTCGCGCCGCAGAAATCGAGCATCTCCTGCGTCTCGGCGATGCCGCCGATGAGCGAGCCGGCCAGGCGTTTGCGGCCAAACAGAAGCCCAAAGGCGGACACGGGCAGCGGTTTGTCCGGTGCGCCGACGAGCGTGAGCGTGCCGTCGATCTTGAGTAGGTTCAGGTAGGCATTGATGTCGTGATCGGCAGAAACGGTGTCGAGGATGAAGTCGAAGCTGAAGGCGTGTTTGGCCATCTCGTTGGCGTCGCGAGTGAGGATGACTTCGTCGGCGCCGAGGCGCAGTGCGTCGTCTTTTTTGCTCGCGGAGGTGGTGAGCACGACGGTGTGGGCACCAAAGGCATGCGCAAACTTCACGCCCATGTGCCCGAGGCCACCGAGGCCGACCACGCCGACTTTTTTACCCTTCACATCGCCCCAGCGTCGGATGGGCGAGTAGGTGGTGATGCCGGCGCAGAGCAACGGCGCGACTCCGGCGAGGGCGAGGTTCGCAGGCACTTTGAGTGTGAAGTGCTCATCGACCACGATGCTGCTGGAGTAGCCGCCGTAGGTCACGGGCGCGGTGCCGTGCTTGTCGGGCGAATTGTAGGTGAAGGTGGCGTGCGGGCAGAATTGCTCGAGGTTCGCGGTGCAGCTCGGGCACTTTTGATCCGAGTCCACGAGGCAGCCGACGCCGACGAGGTCGCCGATCTTGTGCTTCGTCACCGCGGAGCCAACTTGCGTCACTCGACCAACGATCTCATGACCCGGCACGCACGGATAGGTCGTCGGCACGGCACTCCATTCATTGCGCACCTGATGCAGGTCGGAATGGCAGACGCCGCAGTAAAGGATGTCGATCTCCACATCGCGATCGGTCGGTTCACGACGTGGGATGTTGGAAAAGGCGAGCGGCGAGGTGGAGCTGGAGGCAACGTAGGCTTTGGCGTTGGGCATGATGAATGGAGTGAGTTTGTGAAGAGACTGGTGCGAAGAAGCACCGTGCCGCAACCGATGTTTCCCCGATTGGCAAAGACTCCCGGCTACAGGGAAGGCAGCGCGGCGATGATCTTCGCGATTTGCGCTCGATGGATGCCCATGTGCGTGGCGGTGAGCGCGTGCCAGCCTGCGGCGTCGAGCGGGCCAAACCATGGATGGGCATACTTGGCGGCTGTTTTCAGGTCCGAGATGGTGGCGACGGTGGCGAGCAGCTCGTCGCACGAGGCTTCGTAGGCGGCCTCCACGTCGGCGGTGAGGTCGGCTCGGGGCTTTACATCGGCGGTGCTGGCTTTTTTGGTGGGCACCTGGCCGTTGGCCAGCGATTGGATGACCATCGCAAAGACGGTGTTTGTGATGCGCAGGTGCTCCAGCGTCATCCAGACGGACCAGAAGCGACTGCTGTCCTCCAGGCCACAAAGTCGCGGGATGAGCACTTGTTCGCCGCGTCGGGCAGGACCGCAGGTGGCGAGCAATTGGCGGATGGAAGAGCGTTCTTGCTCAAAACGGGTCGTCAAGGCCTCGCGGCAGCCAAAGCGCCGCTTCAGGGCAAAGAGCCCTCGCGCGATCCAAAGCTCAGGAGCGGGCAAACCGGCTCCAGGAGCCTTCAAGGTGGGTGCGTTTGGGGAATTCATGCGCTTGGACGCTTCCTCATTGCTTGCAATATGCAAGTGTTAAGGCTTTTGAAATGCAAGTGAACGAGTGAATGGTGCCGCATGCCTCGAAAGTCACCTGCCAAAGCCTCCAACCGCCGCTCTCCGTGCCCTGTCGCGTGCGGTTTGGACCTGTTTGGCGACAAATGGACGCTCCTCATCATCCGCGACCTCATTCTCGGCCGCAGCCGATTCAAAGACTTCATCGAATCACCCGAAGGCATCCCCACGAACATCCTCAGCGACCGCCTTGAGCGCCTGCGCGACGGCGGCCTCGTCGAACACATCCCCGCTGCCGACGGCAGCAAGCGTCTCGCCTACCAGCTCACCGACAAAGGTCTGGCGCTGCGCCCTGTGCTCCGCGCCATGCGCGATTGGGGTCTGAAGTGGGAGCCGGGGACGAAGGCAGCGATGGAGATGGCTTGAAGACCACTCGGCTCACACCGTGCAACGCAGATGGCTGATTTGTGCTTCGTCGTGCGCGAGGTGGTAATGCAGCTTGATTGGACTACCAGGGAAGGTTCCGGAGACCATGCCGCTCAGGAGGCTGCCTGTGGCTGTTCTGTGCGCCTCTTCTAGATCAAGGATTGGCGCGGCCTGAGCAAAGGCCTTGCTGATCCAGGTCTCGATGGCTGCCCGCCCGTGATAGGTCTGGCCTTCGTCTTCGACGACTGCGTCGTCGGCAAAACAGGCCGTGAAGGCGGCGCTGTCGTGGTTGTTCATGTGGGAGACAAAACGATTGAGTAATGGAGTGAGTTCGATGGGCATAACAGGTTTCAGTGAGGGGGGAGAACAAGAATTCTGCCTCCGACCATTCCACAGCCATTCAGTTAAACAAACAGCACTGTGATGGCTGCATGATGTGTCCTCTTGGCATTCCTCACTCACTCCACCACCGGCACCACGAGGCGTGAGGGGTGCTCCTCGTCGCAGTAGATGCGATTCGTCTGCTTCACTTTTTCGCCGTTGTCGCTCCAGGGTTGGCCGGTGCCGGGGTTCACATCGAAGCGGGGGTAGTTGCTGGAGGTGATGGTCACGCGGATGCGGTGGCCGGCGTTGAAGATCTGGCTAGAGCATTTTAAATAATAATGTGGAAACGTTTGACAGACGGTGTACAGCTAAGAATGGCCGCACTTTCCCTTGATCTCCGTCAACGCATCATCAGCACCTGCGACCGGGGTGAAGGCACCCAGGAACAGATCGCCCGGCGCTTTGGC
>CALSBJ010000063.1:0-41639 GCA_943373155.1 Akkermansia muciniphila
GATCGCCTCCGAAAAAGCGGGCATCATCAAGCCCAGCGTGCCTTTCGTGACCCAAACGCAGGACCAGGAGGCCCTCGACGTCCTCCTCGCCACCGCCGACGAAAAAAACGTCCCGCTCACGCTCGTCACCGAGCCCTGCGAGCTACCGCTGGGCCTCGCCGGGCCACATCAGCGCTGGAATGCCGCCCTCGCTCTCGCGGCCTTGCGTGCCGCTGGGCTCGATTTGCCTCCAAGCACTCTCGAAGCCGGTTTGAAGCAGGTCGAATGGCTGGCGAGGTTTCAGCGGCTTCGTGCCGATGTCATCCTCGATGGGGCTCACAACCTCGACGCGGCCCGTGTGCTTGCTCAAACCTGGCGTGAGCAATTCCCTCATCAAAAAGCGACGATCGTTTTTGGTGCGGTGGCAGGCAAGGACATCACCGCCGTGCTTCACGAACTCGCTCCGTCGGCCGCAGCGTGGCACTTCACGCACTTCGATTCCCCGCGTGCCATGACCGCCGAGGAACTCAAAAACATCCTCGGCACCTCCGACGTGCCCATTTTCTGCCATCCGAACCTTGCTTCGGCTCTCGAAGCTTCGCACCGCGCCTCACCACGCCTCATCACCGGTTCTCTCTATCTCGCTGGTGAGGTGCTGGCGGCCTTTCAAAGCGAGCGTGGCTCGTATCAGCGGAGCTGGCAGTGAGACATCTATTTCGAGCGGACATGCTCTTTGAGCAGTCGCACGATTTCCTGCACCACCTCGCGATCCTCCACGCAGCCGTGACCGTGCGGCACCATCTGCTCGCTCTTGGCGGTGTCGAGATGAGAGCTCCAGTAGGGTACCACGCCGTCACTGGATTGCTCATGCGGTCCGCTGCGGCCGCGATCCCCGATGATCGAGTGGTGGCCGACGGCTGGAGAGGTCTTGTCGAGGCCTTTGAGGAAAGGATGCTGCTCCGAAAGCATGCCGATGCTCACAAAAGAGAAGATACCCCACTTCGTGATCTGCGGTGAGAGGGCATCCGTGTTGCCATAGAGGATCTGATTCACGATGGTGAGTGAATCGAGAGGGATACGGATCAACGAAGTGAGGCGGCGCACGATGTTCAGGCTGGCGATGGTGCTGCCGCGATGCGGTGTAGCGATAAAAATGACCCTTTCGACGTACGGCAGCGGTTTGACGAAAAGGGCGGCCGTCATGTTGGTGCGGACCTCCTCGCTCACATTCATCTGCGCAGGAGGTTTGCGGAAAATGCCGTCCCAGAGATGGCTGCCGCTATCCGTCACCTGCATGCGGCTGAGCAGTCCGCCCATGCTGTGGCCCACCAGCACCATGCGGCGCATGCCCGGATCGTTGTGATCCGGATCAAAGTGGTTTCGCGCCGCTTCGAGAGACTTTCGCAGCATGGCCGCCGCCTGCGGCACGCCCATCGCGGTGGGGTAGAGGAAGTACCACGGCTGGTATTTCTTCCGCAGCACGGGATCGGCGCAGAGGGCGTTCACCGCGTTCAGCCAGATATGCGGATCACTCATCAGCCCGTGGACAAACACGACTGGGATGCGATTCGGATCGTAGTCATCCATGCGGTAGAGCTGGCAGTCACCGAGGGCCTTTTCCGGATACAGCAGGCCCTGCAACGAAACGAGCCCGAAAGCCCGTCTCGACAGTGCGAGGTGCTTGGGAGCCGTGAAATGCGCCGCGAGCTGCCGCTCACCGCCGGGAGCCTCTACCGTGTCGGTGTTCAAGGTATCATGTAGGCGCAGGTGGCAGCGCCGTGAGCCATCGGGTGCCTCGGCGCTGAAGTGCATCGTGGCCGTCAGCGTATCATTGCCTCCTTTCGGTGGCAGGAAGGGCATTTTCGCCTTCACCGCCTCCGTGCGCTCCACCCTGCCTACCAGCGGCACTCCTACGCCTGCTCGCACGGCCTCCGTATCTTCAGAAAGAGGGACCACGCTGCGTGGCATGATGAAGTCATCGAACTTGAGTGGGGATACCCGAGGCCGCTTGGCATCTGCCTTGTCCAGCTCCACCACGAAACGCGTGCTCTTCTCCGATCGCTGAAACGCCTGCTCGCTCTGCCAGTCACGCGGGCTCTGTGCCTTCGACCAGACCTTGAGGAAATCCGCCAGCGCCTGCTCATAGTTTTCTTCGGCTTGGCGGCGGTCGTGTGCCTTCCCGCGTGTCATGCCGTCCCAGCCCGCAGCCATTTGCTCTAGCTCCGAGGCAAGGTGATGCTTCTCACGTGATGTCAGCGGCACGTTGATGCCATCGCGACTTGATCTCGTGCTGCCGCAGGATGCCAGGAAAAGAAGGCTGAGGCTCCAACCGAGACTGGAAAGCCTCATGGAATCTTCTTCGGCTCCTCAAGCACCTTGAGCTTCACATGGCGGATGGCTGCCGTCGTTGCATACGTGGTGAACGAGAGCGGCAGGTAGCTTTCGATGGGGCCAGGGCGCACGTTGACTTTTTTATCCTTCAAATCCTGGTCGATGAGATGTTTGTCATCGATCCAGACGCTGAGGTTTTCCGGCGTCACACGCACCTTCACCGCATACCATTTGTTGTCTTCATAGCGGACGAAGTTGCTCGTGCTGTTCTCGCTTGCGTCGAGATTGTCGATGTTGGAAATGCCCGTCACCGCACCGCCCCAGCCACCGCAGACCAGCGTGGCGCAGGTCTTCACACTGCCCACCGGAAAGGTCAGCCCGCAGAAAAAGTCCACGCCTTCGAGCCGCTTCGCCTCCAGCGAGATTTCGTAGTTCGTCATCGGTAGAGAGGCTGCCTTTTTATAAACCGCCCCGCTGATGCTATCCCCCTGATTGATGATCATGAGGCCGCCTTCCAGTTCCACCGTGCCACTAGCGCCGATATCGACCGACTCCCAGTCATTGAGTGATTTGCCATCGAACAGAATGATCTCCTTCGCCTGTGGGACCTCTTCTTTCTTTGTCTCAGGTTTCGACGGCTCCGCTGCGGGCATCATTGAGGCACCGCCAAGCAGGGCGAAAAACAGAATCGAGGTCGTTTTCATAAAGCGCCGCCATCCTCCACATCGCCCCGCAGCGGTCAAGCCCTCTGATGGCCGCTGAGCGGACGATTTGTAGCCTAGTGGGAACTTTCCAGCTTCACATTATCAATGAAGAAGGCCGTCTTCGTGGTCCCGAGGGCGCTGAAGAGGAGGTAGCTGGCGGTGTCCCAGGTGGGTTTGCAGGGGATGGCTTCAATCTTGGTCTTGGTGCCGTCTTGCCGGGTGAGGGTGACGTCATACTTCGAGGCTCCGGTGGTGGCGGTGAGATCGATGCGGAGCCATTCGCCGGGTTTTACGTCGGCGAGCTTCTGGCTGGCGGTGTTGTTGGCGACGAGCGCGCCTTTTTGCCAGCGTAGATACGGGCCAGCGGCGAACTCGCCCCCTTTGTTGCGCATCTCGAAGAACCAGTCGGCACCGGGCTGAGCCATGATGTCAAAGCTCACGTGGTAGCTGCCGGACTCGGCCCACTTCGGGTAGATATCGAGCACCGGATCGTAGCTGTGCTTCAAACCGGGCACGTCCTGCACCTTGAGGCTGCGCTTGGAGGCTCCGCCGATGGGCGAGCCGGTTTCATCGGTGACGCCGATGCTTTCGCCTTTGTTTTCGCGTTCATACTTGGCATTGCGAATGCCGAGCGTGCCGAGGGACGCTCGCTCGAAGCTTTGATCGACTTGGTAGGGAGGCGCAGGCCACGGTTTGGCATCGGCGTCCCAGTTCGGGTAGTCGTGACCTTTCGCCGCGAGTGTGTGCCATGCGGCGTCGGCTTTGCGGACTCCGGCCAAGGTGAGGTCCCAGGACTTGAAACCGAGCTTTTCGGCCGGTGAGCCGGGTTTGAGGCGGAAATCGCGTTTTGCGACGTTTTCGAACATCGGATCGGAGAACTGGCTTTCGCGGTCGCGGCCCATCTTGCGCCATTCCTCCCAGGTGAAGTGGCTTTTGGTGAGTTTGGCGGGGATTTTGCCGTCGGTGGGCCAGTAGAGGTTTTTGCGGAAGAGGAGGCTGTCCTTGGGATCGCCACGATCGATCTTGTCGAAGAACTTCCAGTTCCACTCGCCGCCATCGAGCAGCGGCGACGCGGGGTCCCACACGACGATGTTGTTCAGGTAGCGGAAGCGCAGCCGTGCTTCGTTGCGTGAGGCCTGGATCTGCGCGGAGTTGCCAAAGGCGAAAATGTTGTTCCGCACGGTGTTGAAATAGCCGTAGTGCTGATGAAAGCCCGCGTTCCAAGTGTCGTGCACGAGGTTGTTTTCCATCAGCGTGTCGGTGGCGCCTTCGTCATTGTACAGCCCCCAGCCGCCGTAGCGATGGCTGGCGATGTGATGGACGTGATTGCCGCGAATGATCGTGCCCGGCGAGGTGCCGAGACCATAAAAGCCGCCCATGTCGCTCAAATACGCCCACCCGAGATGATGGATGTGATTGTTCTCGACGAGCGTCTCGCGCGAAGCGGTGTCGCCATAGCCCCAGTTCCATCCGGCGCTGATGCCCGTGTAGTAAAAGTCGCCGATGTCGCAATGCGTGACCGCGCAATGCTGCGTGTGCGTGAAGACCACGCCGCAGGCGCTCGGATGTAAGCGCCCACCATGCTGGATGATGCAGTCATCGACGACGAGGTGATGATTCACACGATCATCCGCCGGACGCCCCGTCTCGCCGACATACACGCCGCCGCCGCCGAGGTCGTGGAGGTGGCAGTGCTTCACCGAGGAGTCGGCGCAGCCGTTTTTGAACCAGATGCCATGCAGGCCGGTATGCGCGATTTCGCAGTTTTCGAAGTGAATGCCGCGCGAGTCCTCGATCTCGATACAGCCATCGCTCGTCGTCGCTGCCTGGCCATCGTGCAAACCGTCCGCCGGATAGAGATGCTGGCTGTATTGAAACGAGATGCCCTCAAAGCGCACGTCGTGAGCGCCTTTCATGACAATGAACTTCGTCACCACCGGTGCGATGACTTCCGCCTTCGTCATGTCCTCGCCTGGCAAGGGCAGGTAAAGCACCTCGCCCTTCGCCTTGTCGAGAAACCACTCGCCCGCCGCATCGAGCGCGGCGCTGTAGTTCTCCATCCAGAAGCGCTGATCCGGCTCGAACTCGACAAACGGATACCGCGAGCGGCCTTTGATCTGCACGGCGAGCGCTTCCTCATTCAGCGCCTTGATGCGGCACTGTCCCACGGCCCAGGCATGCGTCACGGTGAGCAACACCTCGTCACGTTCGGCCTGCGGAATGCTTTTGAGTACATCAAACTCCGGCTGAGCGATGCTGAAGGCATGGAAGTTCATGTTCTCCTTCAAATCCGGAAACACTCCCGCTCCGACGGCCTCGGTGATGTGGTGGTAGCCCTTGTTCGGGGAGCGAGCCAACGTGGCGCGGCGGCCATTGATCCAGAGCTGCTCAAACTTCCACGCCTTGTCCGGCAGCGCGGCTTTCCACAGCGCACCCGCTTTGACCCAGCCGGTGATCGGCTTGCCAGCCATGAAGACGGCGTTTTTGCCACTCCACGTCACCTGCGAGTCGTCTTTGCCGAGGGTGATGGTTTCCGTGATCGGATGCACGCCGTCCTCGACAAGGATGTGCACGGGTTTCGGAGCCTTGCGAGCCTGTTCCAGGACGGCGGCGAGGTTGCCGGGCTTCAAAACCAGGTCGGTGGCAAACAGAGATGAGGAAAGAGCAAAGAAGAGGGCGAGTCGGATCATGCGAACTCGATTTGGCCTCCAAACCCAACGTTCGCAACAGCCTGCGCTGAAACAATCTTGCCGTGCTAAGGATTTTTCGTCCCCGTCGTCTTCATCGCCACATCGAGCACGATGCGGAAGCCGGAGTTCGCCTGGGCGCGGCCGGGGTGGATGCCGTAGTGGTAGTCGGGGCGGGCTTGACGGGCATTCCCAGTGGACCAGGAACCGCCGCGCAGGCCGTAGAGCACGATGTTGCCATCGCCGATGCTGTCGGGCGCGGGCGTGTCCACCCATTCGGCGACATTGCCAAAGAGGTCGTGGAGGCCGAGGGCATTGGCTTGGAAGCTGCCGACGGGCGCGGTGCGGGGGAAAGGATCGCGGCGATTGAAGAAGGGAGAGCCTTCAGGCCAGGGTTGCACTTCAGTGGCCTCGATACCGCCGAAGTTTGCGAGTGCGGTGGGGTCTTCGCGTTGCCAGTCGGTGGTGTCGAGCGCGGCGAGTTCATTCCACTCGTTCTCACGGGGCAGGCGGTAGGCTTGCTCTTTGGTGAGGCGGCCTTCCTGTCGCTCTTTCCAGGTGAGCCAGGCGCAGAAAAGCCGTGCTTCGATGAGATCGACGCCCGTGACGGGATGGTCGGGTGTTTGCGGAAAGCCGGGTGTGTCCCAGGTGGAGAGTTTTTCGCTGCGCTCGGATTTGGCCTCGCGCCCTTTGGTGAAGCCGCGGATTTGTTTGCGCGGGTTGGCGAGTCCGATGCGCCAGTCGGGCAGGACGGCGTTTTCGGCTTCGCTGAAGGCGGTGTAGTCGCGCAGGCGTGTCTCGTAGATGCTGATGAGAAGCGGGCGTTTTGGCAGCGGGACGAACTTCATGCCGAGGCTGTTTTCCCAGGGCGTTTCTTTGGCTGCGGAGGCCGGTTTGGCGAAAACGGGCTTCACGGGCTGAAAGTGTCGCGACATGGCAAACCAGGCGCCGAGGGCTCCGCCGAGCCCGAGGACGGCGAAAGCGGCGGCGAGGGCAAAAACGAGTCGTGAGCGCTTTTTCCGCGAAGCATGCCGCGTGGCGATTTTTCGCACTTCAGCGGCCAGCTCGGCCACGGAGGCCGTGCGGCGCTGTGGATCGTCGGCGAGGGCCTCGGCGAGGATGCTGTCGATGCGTTTGTCGATGTCGATGCGCTGCGAGAGCGGCGTGTATTGGCCCATGGGCACGGCACCGCAGAGCAGCTCGTAAAGCAGCACACCGAGCGCATACACATCACTGCGTTGATCGGCTACGCCGGCCTGTCGGGTGACTTCGGGGGCGATGTAGTAGGGTGTGCCAAAGGTGTCGCGTGTCTGCGTGAAGCCATACCAGTGCGAATCGTCCACGAGGGTCTTCGCGAGGCCGAAGTCGGCGATTTTCACGGTGCCATCACTGCCAACGAGGATGTTCGCGGGCTTGATGTCGCGATGCACGATGCCGCGCTCGTGTGCATGGGCGATGCCGGTGCAGACCTTGTCGAAGATCTCGAAGGCCTTCGCGGCTTCGAGTCGCTGCGCTTTGAGCAAGCGGCGGAGGTCGCAGCCGTCGATGAACTCGCTGACGAGGTAGTGTCGGCCATCGGTGGTCTCGCCCTGATCGAGCACGCGGACGACGTTTTCATGACTGAGCTGCGCCATGGCGCTGACTTCGTTTTCAAAGCGAGCGGTGACCTCGGGATCGCGAGTGAGACGACCTGCGACGACCTTGATGGCGACGATTTGGGCATCGTGCAGGCGTTTCGCGCGATAGACCTCGCCCATGCCGCCGCCGCCGATGAGTTCGTGGACTTCGTAGTCGTCGATTTCGAGTGAAACGGCTTCTTTGTCCGCCGCGGGCTCGTCGAGCAGGCTCATGAGACCGCTTTTCATGCTGCGGGCCACGCAGGCCGGGCACAGGCCGTTCACGAGAAGATTTTCCTCCTGCGCGGAACCGCAACTGGGACAGGCGATGCTCATGCGACTTCTCCGAGGACGGAAAGCAGGTAGCGCAGCTCCGTTTCGACATCGCCGCCGCTATCGAGTGTGGAGGCGACCTCGGAGCGCAGTTCATCGGCGAGGCGTTTCCTCGCGCGGTGCATTTCGATCTTCACATGGCCTTCCGTCATGCCTAAAGCAGCCCCGATCTCGGCGTAAGGTTTCAACAATTCGGGATTCGCGAGCCCGGCCTTCAGCGCGTCGAAGAGCGGCGTGCGGCCGCGTTCCTCGAAATGTGCGGCCATGCGGTCCATGGAGCGCCGCAGCACGGACCAGGCCCAGCGGCGGTCGAACCACGCGTCCGCCACGTCCGGCGCAGCGGCCACATCAAAGGACTCCATCTCATCCATCGACACGATGGCCTGCCCGCCACCGCGTTTTTGCCGTGCGGCATCGCGGCGGGCATTCGAGAGATGGTTGCGCACGGCCTGCATCATGTAGCTGCGCAGTTTCCCGCGTTCTGGAGCGACCTTATGTAGATCGCCCTTCGTGATGAATTCCGAGAGAAACTCCTGCGTGAAGTCCCGCGCCTCTTCTCGCTCGCAGCCGAGTGCTCGCAGGTAGGTGTAGATCGCTGGCCAGTAGGCTTTGCAGATGTCCTCCAGCGCCTCGCGAGACTCCGGCGCTTCCGTTTGAGCGGTGAGCACTTGAGTCCAGGCAGTGGCAGGAAAGGGAGCGCGGGAGGGCATGATGCCGCCAGTGTGAGTAGAGCGCGTGAAACTGCAAGCACCCGGACTGCGGCAGCCTGCTGCCGCTTGGCGTTGGCAGCCATGCTGCCAGGTCTGGTGGGTGGGTGTCCTTTGGCCTTTGCGCCAGCAGGGCTGGCTCCCGCGAGCGGCAGCAGGCTGACGCAGTCCAGGTTATTGTGTCTGCACGCGGAAGAAGGCGGCGTTGTCCGGGACGGTGAACTGGAACTCCAGCTTGCCCTGGCCGTTGATGAGGCACTGCGGGGCAGTCATGGGGAAGGCGGTGAAGCTGCTGAGGTTCGTGCTTTTTTCGATGCCTAGGGTGAGGGTGAAGGCACCAGGGGTGGCATTTTTTTGGATGAGCGGTGTGCCGACATTCAGCGCCTGCACCTGCGAGGTGGTGTAGAGGCCGGCATTCGCGGCGTTGCTCATGAGCGTGTTGACGAGTGCGGTTTGATTCACGCTCCAATCAAAGCCGAGCGCGGCCATTTGCAGTTCGGAGCCGTCGTTGAGGCCATCGCCATCGGTATCGTTGGTGAAGTTGAGGGCGGTGCCTTGTAGCGAGATGACTATGGCACCACCCTCGCTCGCGGCGTTGGAAAGGATGGTTAATGAAGCGTGCTTGGTGCCGAGCGAAACTGGTGAAAAAGACACGGTGAAGGTAGTCTCTCCGCCCGGTGGCAGAGTGGCTGTGCCGGGTTGATCAAGGGAGAACGAATTGGCGTTTGGCCCGGAGAGGCTGATGAGAGGCGAGCCGGTGAGGTTGAGTGTCACGCCGCCGATGTTGGTGATGGTGAACTCATGCGTGAGTGTGCCGTCGAGGATGACGCCGCCGAAGTTGTCACCTTCGTTGAGGGTGTTGCTACCCTGAGTGACTTGAATCTGAGGTGGAGGGGCTTGGCCGTGGATAGCGATTTGGTAGGGGCTCTCATCGGCGTCATTGCTGGCGATGGTGAGCATGGCGTTTTTCAAAGCGCCATCGAGAGGTGCGAAGCGCACAGTGAAACTCCGCGAGGCTCCCGTGGGCACCGTGGCGTTCGGTTGCGCGAGGATGGAGAAGCTTTCAGCTTCAGGGCCACTGAGACTGACCACGGGTGATCCCGTGAGCAGCAGCGTGGCCGCGCCAGTGTTGGTGATGTCAAAAGTCATGTCGTTGAACTGTCCCACGCTGACGGGATCGATTTGTTTGCTTCCACCACTCGGAATGTTCAGCCCCTGCTGCGAGATGGCGATGTCTGGCGGCAGCACTTCGGCGAAGAGCTGGATGCGGAAGGTGCTCTCACTGACATCTTCATTCAAAATCGTGAGCAGGGCGCTGCGTGAGCCTGCCGTGGCGGCGGTGAAGCGAACGGTGAAGGTCGTGCTGCCCGATGCGGCGACGGGCGAGGTGGGCTGGCTGGTGATGGTGAATGCGGAGGCGTCTGGGCCGCTCACGGCGACCAAGGGCGATCCACTGAGTGTGAGGTCAGCTGCGCCGCTGTTGCTGATGGTGAAGGTGAGATCGGCGGTGTTGCTTTGCAGCACGTCGCCGAAGTTCTTGCTATCCGCGTTTGGGATGTCGATACTGTTTTGTGAAACGGTGATTTCAGGGGTGTCGATCCCGCTGAAGACATAGGCAGCGCCCGCATCGGTGGCGAGTTCGTCCGCGGCAGGGTTGATGCCATTGCCCTTCCCGTCCTCGCCGTGGGAACCGATGACCACTGTGTCACCCGCTGCGGCTACGGCAGCGCCAAAGGAGTCCGTGTTCCCTACCTGTGAGGCTTTCAGGTAGGCGGTCTGTGACCAAGTGGAGCCACTATGCAGAAACACATACGCTGCACCCGCAGAGTTAAGCCCGTTGCTGTCGGGAGGATTCACACCCGTATTGATCCCATCCTCACTGTTGGCACCCACGACGAGCACGTTGCCGGAGAGGCTCAAAGCTTCGCCAAAGCTGTCAAAGCCTCCCGCGTTAGAGGCCTTGATATAGGCCTGCTGTGTCCATGTGGTGCCGCTGCGGATGAACGCATAAGCTGCACCACTGCTGAGGCCGAGCTCGTCGGACGCTGGGTTCACGCCTGTGCCACTGCCGTCTTCGCCATCTGCACCGACAGCAACCATTTCTCCGAACGCGGATACCGAGCGGCCAAAGGAATCGCCTGCGCCCGAGTTGGCAGCCTTGAAATAGGCCTGCTGACTCCAGTTGCTGCCGCTGCGCGTGAAGACATAGGCCGCACCGGCATCAGTGGCGAGTTCATCGGAGGCGGGATTGATGCCCGTGCCGCTGCCGTCTTCGCCGAAAGCCCCCACGATCACCGTGTCCCCAGAAATCCCCACGCTGAGGCCAAATCCGTCATCAGCGCCTGTGTTGGAGGCTTTCAGGTAGGCCTGCTGGCTCCACAAGCCGCCGCTGCGGCTGAATACATAGGCAGCACCCGAGGCGCTCGCGGCGTCATTCGACGCTGGATTCACGCCCGTGCCACTGCCGTCTTCGCCGTTGGCTCCGACGACGATGGTGTCGTCCGATATAGCCACTGACCCGCCAAAAATATCGAAGTAACCGGTGTTGGAGGCTTTCAAGTATGCCTGCTGCGTCCACGTCGTGCCGCTCCGTGTGAAAACATAAACAGCGCCTGAAAACGTCCCCAATTCGTTGGGTGTCGGATTCACTCCTGTGCCGCTGCCGTTCTCGGTTGGCGCACCCACCACGATGGTGTCGCCGTAGATCGCGACCGCATTGCCAAAGCCATGATTGGTACCGGGATTCGAGGCCTTCAGGTATGCCTGAAAAGTCCACACTCCGCCACCATTGCGCACATAGACATAGGCCGCGCCGGAGTCCGTTAGAAGATCATCCACAGGCGGGTTCACTCCTGCACCGCTGCCATCTTCACCAGGTGCGCCGACGACCATGGTATTGCCAAAGATAGCCACGGAGTTGCTCATACGATCCACTGCATCGGAGTTTGGCGCTTTGACATAGGCTTGTTGCACGATGGGAGCGGCAGTGAGTGTGGCGCTGGCAAGTATCAAACAAAGAGAGAGAGCGAGAAGAGGTTTCATGGCGCGGTGAATTGCCCCGCGCCGGATCGAAGGTTACAAGCCAGAGCTCATTTTTGTCTGTGGTCTTATGTTGTAACCCATGACCCTCCTCCGGGGCTGCTTGCGATGAACCTCTTCGTTCCTCGCATGAAAAAAGTCTTCCTCGCCTCGCTCCTCATTGTCACTCAAGCCCTCGCCCAACTGCCGCAAAACTGGTCGCCGAACTTCATCACAGCTGACACGGTCGGCTCGATCCATGGCATTGCGGAGACGGCGGATGCTTATTACGTCGGAGGATCGTTCACCAAGCTCGCAGGAGTGGCGGCGAGTGGCATTGCTCGGGTGGACAAGACAACCGGCACAGTGACCCCTCTGGGCGCTGGATTGACGGGTGGCACGCCGATCGTCAATGCGGTGGCGGTGCTCGGCACGGATGTGTATATCGGCGGCACCTTCACCGCTGTGGATGGCGTGGTCGCCAGCCGTGTGGCCAAGTGGAATGGCAGCGCGTGGTCAGCGCTCGGGAGTGGCGCGAATGGCAGCGTGAATGCACTGGCCGTGCTCGGCTCGGAGCTGTTTATTGGCGGCACTTTCAGCTCCGTAGGCGGAGTGAGCCTGACGTCGAGATTGGCGAAATGGGATGGCACGAGTTGGCTGGCTGCGGGTGCTGGTTTTAACAGCACCAGCGTTCCTACCGGCGGTCTGGCAGTGGTGGGCACCGAGCTTTTTGTGGGACGAGGCACCCAGGTGCAGAAGTGGGATGGCAGTGCGTGGTCAAATGTGGGGCCGTCCACCACAAGCATCACCGGCATCGCCACCCAGGATGGCATCAACGTTTATGTGGTCGGCAGCAGCACCTGCCGTCAGTGGGATGGCTTTGCCTGGACGACGCTGAAGACCTTTGACGACTTCGCCACGGAGATCGCCATGCAGGGCAGTGACGTGTATGTGGGCGGGCAATTCACCAACTACCTGGAGCGCTGGGATGGCAGTACCTGGCACACGGTCGGAAGCAGCGGAGTCAACAACTACCTGACGATGGTGATGCAAGTCGAGGGCTCGGTGTTTGTGAGCGGAGACTTCACCGTGACGGATGCCGTTAAGACGCCGGGCCTTGCCCGCTGGAATGGCAGCGCGTGGTCATCCATCTTTGAAGACATCGACGGCGGTCTCAATGGCGAAGGCTATTCCATCGTCGAGCTCAATGGCAAAATCTACGTCAGCGGCAACTTTACCACCGCAGGCAAGATCGCAGCCAATGAGGTGGCCTGCTATGACAAGACCACCAACACCTGGTCGTCACTGCCAGGCACTCCAGGCGGAACGCTCGTTGCACACAACGGCGAGCTTTACGTCTGCTACTGGGTCGATGAACCCGCGCCACCGTATCATTTCGTCGTCGCGAAGTGGACCGGCACCTCATGGATCACCATCGGCACTCTGGAGGGCACTTCCCTGGGCACCCCGGCAAGCATCGGCGGATCGCTCTACATCGTTGGAAACTTTTCGTCCGTAAACAGCACGCCCATCAACCACATCGCCAAATGGAATGGCACGACCTGGAGCGACGCGGGCGCAGACATCACACTCAATACAGACTCGATGGTGCAATCCATCTGCCAGGTGGGCAGCCAGCTTTATGTCTCCACATTCAACAATGAATTCGTGGGCGTGGATTTTATTCAGACCAGTCACATCCTGCAATGGAACGGCAGCGCGTGGGTCACGCACACGAGCAACATCAATCCGCTGGTGCAAACGATGATCGCGATGGACAATGACCTCGTCATCGGCGGCACCTTCGACTCCATCGACGGCGTACCCTGCGCCAACCATGTCGCCCGCTGGAACGGCATGACCTGGAGCACTCTCGGCACGGGTGTGACTGGATCGGTGAACGTCCTCAAATACACCCACGGTCTGCTCTATGCTGGAACGCAGGTGGACGATGAGTTCCTCCGCGAATGGAACGGCAGCACCTGGGAGGAGGTGGGCGGCGGGCCGAACAATGACGTGTGGGACATCGCGGTGCTCGGCGATGAGTTGTTCATCACCGGCAGCTTCACTGAGGCCGGATGGGTTTTGGGATCGGAGGTCCCCATTCCGGCACCAAGTTCCAGCTACATCGGCAGCTACCCGCTCACGCCCGAGATCGCCATCGAGCAACCGGTGAACACCAGCCTCGCCGACGGCAGCGCCAGCATCGACTTCGGAAGCCTCGCCACCGGAGCCAGTACCTCGCTCACTTTCACCCTCCGCAGCATAGGAACGATCCCTCTGCTCAATCTCAGCATGACCAAAGACGGCATGAACAGTAGCGACTTCACCTTCACCGCGATCCCCGCCGTGTTCGAAGACAACACCAGCACCACCTTCGTCGTCACCTTCATCCCCAGCGCCGCCGGTGCCCGCAGCGCCGTGATTCACCTCGCCAGCAACGACGCGAACGAAAGCCCCTTCGACATCACGGTGACTGGAACGGCCACCGCCGGACTCACTGTGCTCGAAACCTGGCGTCAAACCTGGTTTGGCATCACCTCCAACACCGGCGATGCCGCAGACGATGCCGACTCCGATCACGATGGCCTCTTAAACGTCATGGAATTCGCCCTCGGCCTGAATCCTACCACCGCCAGCTCACCCATTTTCCAAACCAGCCTCACCAGCGGGAACATCGAGTTCACTTACACCCGCAGCACCGCCGCCGTGCTCGCCGGCAAAACCTTCCACGTCCCCTGGACCGAAACGCTCAACAATCTTGATTGGACCGACACCGGCACCACCGAGCAGATCCTCAGCGACAACGGCACCACGCAGACTGTGAAAGCGACGATACCTGCTGGCACCAGCGGCCACCGCTTCGTGCGGCTGGAGGTGTGGTGATCAGCTTTTGTTTCTGGCCTTCGTCATCGATAACCAAAGCGGAACACCGCACATCACTGGCAGTACCAGATTCGCCCAGGAAAACCCTTGTTGAGGCCAAAGAGCCGAACCTGCCACCAATGGCAGCATGGCCACGCACACCGACACGAAGGAAAAAGCCATGAAGGCACGACTCAAGACTGCTGCCGTGGATTCGTTCGTCTGATACCCGAGTCGGAAAAAACCAACGAGCAGGAGCAAACCAGAAACCCACCATTGCCACGCCTGCTGTGGTGCAATCCCTGTCACCCACTGCGTCAGTGGCGAACGCCGTTCCCAGACGATATGATGCTCGTCGCACAGGTGGTCGAGCTGGGATACGACAGTGAAAGCAGCCAAAAATGCAGCGGTCACACTCAGACCGGAGATCGAGGCTTTGAGGTGGCGTTTCATCACCTCAAGGTAACGAAGTCATTGTGGTTCAACAAGGCCTGCAAAAACAGTGGGCGGTTGTTTTTGAGTGAAGAGAAGGCTTCGAGGCTGACTTGCTGCTCTTTTTCGGTGGGTGGGCGGTTGAGGATGGTGAGGAAGCTGCGGCGGGTGAAGTCGGCGGGAGAGAGCTTGGCGAGCTTGGAGGCCAGAGCATCGGCGGTGGCGCGGCTGAGCTGGCTGTTGGTGAGGGCGAGGGCTTGCTGTGGGACGACGCTTTCATTGCGGCGGTAGCATTCGAGGACGTTGGCGTTGTCGAAGGCACCGAGGAAGCGGTGCTCGGTGTCGGGTGTCTGCACGAAGTAGAGGCTGCGGCGCGGGTTGCTCTCGGCCTTGTCGGGATCGAGGCTGGGACCGCCGAGGGTGAGGTCAAGCCTGCCGCTGAGGGCGAGCAGGGCATCGCGCACGGATTGGGATTCGAGACGGCGCGGATTCATGCGCCAAAGGAGGATGTTGTCGGGATCGGCGGCGAGTGTGTGCGCATCGGCTCCGGCATTGCTCGAGCTGCGGCGGTACAAATCGCTGAGGACAATCTGCTTGATGAGCCACTTCAGGCTCCAGCCGTTGTCCATGAAGCCG
The DNA here is from genome assembly GCA_943373155.1 of Akkermansia muciniphila. Taxonomy (GTDB): domain Bacteria; phylum Verrucomicrobiota; class Verrucomicrobiia; order Verrucomicrobiales; family Verrucomicrobiaceae; genus Prosthecobacter. Next base: position 15,309 of record CALSBJ010000063.1, read on the forward strand.
GCGGCGAGGGTGTCGAGGATGTCCTGCTGCACTGGAGCGGGGGCACGCAGGCCGAAATCGCTCACGTCCGGCACGAAGCTGGAGCCGGTGAGGCGCGTCCACACTTGATTGACGAGCACACGGGCGGTGAGCGGGTTCCGTTTGTCGGCGATCCATTGCGCGAAGGTGAGACGACGTCCGGTGCTGGTGGTGGGATAGGTTTGGACCTTGGCGTTGTTCGGATCATCGGGGCCTTCCTGGGCTTTGAGCGAGGCGAGCAGCGGCGTGTAGGTCTCGCCGGGTGCTTTGAGTTTCTTTTGCGCGGCTGCGACGGCATCCTTTGCGGCTTTGCGCTTCTTCGCGTCGGCCTTGGCATCGAGCGCGGCGAGGTCGGCCTCGGCTTTGGCGAGCTTGAATTGGGCTTCAGCAAGCGCAGCAGCCTTCGCGAGAGCTTGGTCGCCTTTCTGGCATTCGGCGGCGAAGGCGGCGCGAAGCATGGCGGGCTTCAAATTGGCGGCGGCGAGTTGTTTTTCGATGAGCGGCTTGTTCGACGAGGCGAGCACGGCATCGGCAGGCAGGGTGGCGAGTTCGAAGGAGTGAAACTCGACCTCGGCATCGAAGGCGGCGAGGGCCATGGCACCGGGAACGCGCGGTTTGGTGAAGGTGTAAGTGATGACCTGTTTGCCATCGACACTGACCTGGACCAACTGGCCGAGTGCGCGGACCTGGAGCGTGTGGCGTTCGTTTTCCTTCACCGCCATGGCATGGCTGCCTCCGGCGGGGTAGCTGGCCTGGCCGTTTTCGCCGGGAGCGATCTGCACTTTGGAACCGCCTTGCACGGCACTGAGATACACGAGCACGTCACTATGCTCTGCGAGGTCGAAGACAAGGCCGACGGACTTCCATTTTTGTCCGCCACGAATGGTGAAGCTCACTTTGGCATCGAAATCAGTCGGTGGCGTCGTCGTGAGCTGCATGAGGCGACGCGTCATGCCGGCCTCGGACTGGCGCAGCGAGCCGTTTTCGTGCTTCCAAGTGCCGGAGACGGTTTTCCATGCTTCGGGACGAGCTTTGGCGAAATCATCGCGGAGAATGGTTTGCGGCTTGGTGATAGTGGCAGAGGCTTTTGGCTTGCTGGGGAGCTGTTTTTCCAAGTTGGCGATCTCGGCCTCGGCGGCGGCGAGATGGTCCTTCAGCACGAAGGGCTGCAAAAAGGGCTGCGAGATGGTTTTCGGCAGCGTGATGGTTTTCGGTTTGAAGGAGGCAAACTCGAGCACGCCGGGAATGCCGGGCGTCATGGGCTTCGATTTGTCCTCGTTCTTCTCATCGCCGCGGATGTGACGGAAGGTGGGGCGATCCAGGTGGAGGTCGAAGACGCGTGGCAGGCCGTTCTTTTCGAGGTCGGTGATGCCGGGCAGGGGATCGAGGCGCACATGCAGCGGCTCGAAGACGGCGCGGAGGCGGTAATAATCAGCCTGATCGATGGGATCGTATTTGTGATCGTGGCACTTCACGCACTGCATCGTGAGGCCGAGGAAGGCGCGTGAGGTGTGCTCGAGTGTCTCATCGAGCCAGGTGGTGCGGTTGAAGAGGTAGTAGCTGCGGGCGAGAAAGCCGGTGGCACGCAGCGTGGAGCGATCCTCCGGCGCGAGCTCGTCGGCGGCGAGCTGCTCGACGATCATGCGGTCGTAGCCTTTGTCCGCGTTGAGGCTTTCGATGATCCAATCCCGCCAGTGCCAGAGGTGCTTCTGGGAATGGCGGAGCTGCGCACCGAGGCCATACCAATCGCAGTAACGCCAGATGTCCATGAAGTGGCGTGCCCAACGCTCTCCGAACTGGGGGGATGAGAGCAGGCGGTCCACCAGAGCTTGATCGGACAGGTCGGACGAATCGGACAAATCGGGTGGGAGGCCGGTGAGATCGAAAGAGACACGGCGAAGCCACACGTCGTGTGCAGCGGCCGGTTGGGGTTTGAGGTTTTTTGCGCCGAGGTGTGTGGCGTGAAGGGCGTCGATGACCGAGGATGTTTCAGGTTTCAGGTTCCAAGTTTCAGGAGGCTCCAGCGCGGTGTCTTTGGGAGGTTTGGCACTTGAAACCGCCGCCTTTGGCGCCTGATAAGCCCAGTGGGCTCGCGGATCGGCCTCGGGCTGTTCCTCGGTGAGGCCCGGTGCCCCGGCGGCGATCCATTCACGCACTTTGGTCACTTGCTCGGCGTTGAACATCGCGCCTTCGCCTTCGGGTGGCATGCGGTCGGATTTGTCGGTGGCGGTGAGGCGGTCGAGCAGGTGCTTGGTAGCATCGCCGTTGTCTCCGCCGGTTTTCAGCAGCGCGACGGTGTCTAGGCGAAGACCAGCTTTTTGCTTCAAGGCCCCATGGCAGGCATAGCAGCGCTCTTTGAGCAGTGGCTTGATGTCCTTCGCATAGTCCACCGCCATCGCGGAGGAGGCGATGAAGGTGAAGGTGAGGCTGGCAAGGCGAAGTGGCACGAAAGCCATACGGCCTCCGTGAGCCGCTTTTACTTCTTCACTGGTATGAACTGCGCCGGGACGGTGATCACATCGGCGACGACGCACCAGATGACGATGAATAGTAGCAGCATGCCGAGAGCCATGAGGTGCAGGTTCTTTTTTGCGACGATGGTGGGATGCGGCGGCAGTTGAGCGTGCAGGCGGCGCAGCAGCATGAACCACACACCCCAGGCGAGCGGCAGCAGGATGGCGAGGACGATGGCGGCTTCCTTTTTCTCGGCGTCCTCGGCGTGGTGGATGGAGATGATGCTGTCATTCGAGAGCAACCATCCGGCGATGATGGTGATGGCAGCAATGCCGTAGTGGATGGTGTCGTGCAGCTTGGTCCGGAACCATTCGTCGGTCTTGGTGAGGTCGTCGTTCGGGGTGCTCATGCGGTGGCTTTTATCGCGGTTCACGATCTGCGGGCAAGAAGAAACCCGCGCCGGGCTGTCCGGACGCGGGTTTCGTGAAAGGCGGAAGGTAGGCGATTATTCGGCCTTTTTCTTGGCGGCCCCTTTGCCTTTGCCCTTTCCTTTGCCGGGAGCGGCAGCGGGGGCGACTTTTTCGCCGGGTTTGGGCAGCGTGGCTTTGACGGATTCCCATTCGGGATTCAGCGCGGCCTCGCGGATGGTGAGATTCCGAAAATCAACGGACTGGCCGCCGACGGTGAACCCAGGAGCGGCTTTCTCGGTCTTGAAGAGATCACTGGCACCCCAGGCGACGAGGTCATCGACTTTGCCGAGCATCAGATCGCCCACCATTTCGAGGCGGACTTTGTGCCAGCCCTCGCCGAGTTCGGCGGGGAAGCGGGCGAAGACGGTGGCGGTGTCCGGGCCTTCGTGGTCGTTGTCGTCCTTCTGGATGGTCACGGACTTGGGTGTGATGCTAATGCGGGCCATGTGGTCCTTGATGGCATTGATCGAGAGGCTGGTGGTGCGGGCACCGGCGAATTTGAATTCATACTCGACGACGAAGTTTTGCAGCTTGTTCGGCAGGCGGGTGACGGCGCCGTGCTTGTCGGCTTCGAGTTCGGAGCCACGGGTGACGCCTTCGACGAGCTCCCATTTGCCTTTGGCGGCCTTCCAAGGCGCAGCGGGGGCAGTGTCGAGCTTGCTTTCGTAAATGACCGCGCCGGGGACGGCGAGAAGGAGCGTGTCATCGGCGCGTGCGGTGATGGCAGCGAGGCTGAGGAGGAGGAAGACGGTGCGTTTCATGGGATGGGCCACCTTGAACGAAGAAAAGCCCGGCACCTTGCTTCAGGAAAATTGACTTTCGGCATGAAGATTCCTACAAACACAGTCTTTCGCCTCATTTGAATCAGTCGCCCATGACGAAATTGAATGTCAAAACTGCCTCGTTTTTATGCCGAGTGTCCTTCTGCGGGGCACTCGCCCTTTTTTGGGGGGTGGCGGGCTGTTTTGCAGCCAAGGATGTTGGATGGACTTTTTCGTTTTGGAAGGTCGATGGCAGTGCAAAGGCTGTCCCTTCCGGGGTGAAGGCCTCCATTCAGTTCGATGGGAAAGGCGGCGCGCAGGGTGGCTCCGGTGTGAACATGTTTTCCGGTGGTTATTCGCTCGAAGGCAATGGGTTGAAGTGGACGACGCCTTTTCGTTCGACGCGTCGGGCGGGACCGCAAGAGCTCATGGCTTTTGAGCAGGAGTTTCTGAGTATTCTCCAGGCTTGTGACAAGCTCGTGGAAGATCAACAGCTCACGCTCAGCGGGTCAAAAGGCGTGCTGGTGTTTGAGCGCGGGCTGTGAAGTCGCCCTGTCTTGGGATCGAGAGCATGGGGGCTTGGTTTCACCAGAGCGGCCTCTGGTGACAGGCAATGCCTTCGTCACAGGTGAAGCCTCTTTCCGCGAGGTTTGCAGGCCGGTGGAGGCCGATGGATTTGCACGGACGCCTTTCGCGTCACTTCCAGCCGGTGGCCATCGCACAGGCGATTTTCTTTTTCTTGCCGTCTTCGGTCTGACGCAGGGCGATGACATACTGACCCGTCTTCTTTGGCTTGAAAAAGAGCACGAGGCCCCAGCCGTCCTTCACCGGCAGCAGCTCTCCGCCCGGTTTGCCTTCAAAATCGAGCACCGCGGCGGTGATCGCCACGCCGGACTTTTCGGGCACGGCGATGCAGAAAGCATATTCATGGCCTTTGAAGAGTTGCAGGCGCACGGCGCGGCCCACTTCGGGCGAGAGTTCATTCGTCCACAGTTCGGAGCGGAACTCGTAGCCGTCCTTTTCCTGCTGAGGCACGAGGCGCAGCGCCGTGGCCTCCGCCGCCTCCGTATCCGCCGCCGTGAGCGGGACGACCGTCAGCCACAGAGCGGCGCAGAGTGCCAGGGAGCGGACCAAAGTGGTGATGAAAGGCTTCATGGAAGGCAGACGCGGTGTTTTGCCGCACAAGAAACGGTGCGGGAAATCACCTTCACACGCGAACACCGTCCTTGCATCCCGAAAATCCCAAGATTCTTTCGCGCCGCGCGTGGCCCCCCTGCCACCCGCCTTCGTTTTTCATTCCTCTCACCCCCTTTTTGCTCCTATGGCCGCCGTCGTTTTTTACATGGAAGATGACTCCATCAAGGTCCAACGCCTCGAAAGCGAGACCACCTCGATCGGCCGCCACCCGGAGAGTGATGTCGTTCTCACCTGCGCCTCCTCTTCCGGACGCCACGCCACCATCAAGCAGGTCGGTAGTGATTTTTTTGTTCAGGATCTCGGATCGAGCAATGGCACTCGCGTCAACGGCGCGGAAGTGGAAGAGGCCAAACTCAAGGACGGTGACCGCATCGGCTTCGGTGACGTGCAGGCCGTTTTTTATGCGGGGGAGCCTCCGAGCCAAGAGCAGATCAAGACCAAGGCTTCCACCTCTGAGCCAGTGCAAAAAGCCGTGGCTCTGCCCGCGCCTGAAAAGCAGTTCATCGAGCCGCCCCCACCGCCCAAAGCCGTCGCCCGCGCTCCGCTGAGCCCTGTGCGCCGCGCCTACAGCCGTAGCACGCCCAGTGAGTATCCTGATACCACCGGCTCCGGCTGCATGACCGCCGCCATCGTGATCGGCCTCTTCATCTGCGCCTTCATCGTGGGTCTTTCCCTGCGTCACATGAAGGAGATGAATGGCAATTTCATCACCGACCTTGTACAGAAGATCACCGACAAGGTGCCCACCATCAAAGTGGAGCGAAAAGAGGATGCCGGGAAGTAAGTGAGCACGACCCCGGTCGTCTTTGCGCTTCATCCTCACTTCATGCTTGCAACTCCTGGAGAATTCCGGCATGCCCGGTGGCGTGAAATCCAACCACGCATTCGCCTTTGCCCTCGTCTCCAGCCTTTTGACCTCGTGTGGTGATGAGGCCACCAAGCCGCAGGCCGCCGTATCGACACCCGTCGCCGAAAAACCTGCTGCGGCACCGGCTCCTCTGCTGCCTTCCCCTGCCGAAAAACAGGCGTCCGCTCCGGTCGCGGCTCCAGCTCCGGTCAAAGACGAGCCGAAAAAGATCTACTGGACGCCCGAGATGATGCACACCGAGGTGAAGTATCACAACCAGGGCTACGAAGGGAACGGCGAGTTCAACATTCAGGAGGGCAAAGTCATGGCCCTGAGCCTTCGCGGTGCGAAAATCAGCAACGTGAAGTTTTTGCAGCACATCGAGCCTCTCGCCCTCGACCTCAGTGACACACCGATCACCGATTTGAGGCCGCTTCAGGGCAAAAAGCTGGTCGAGCTTTACCTCGAAAACACCCAGGTGCAGGACCTCTCGCCGCTTCGTGGCATGCCGCTGGAGAAGCTCTACCTCTCCCGCACGCCCGTGCGTGATCTCAGCGCCCTCGAAGGCATGCCGCTGGTCGAACTCAATGCCGTCGAGTGCCCCATCGGCGACATTTCCGGCATCGCCAAGAGCCCCATCCAGATGCTCTGGCTCACCGGCTGCCCCGTGGAGGACATCGCCGCGCTGAAAACCGTGCCGCTTGTCAGCGTCACCCTGCATCGCACCAAGGTGAAAAACCTCTCGCCACTCACTGGCACGGCGTTGCAGCGCCTCCACATCGCTGAAACACCCGTGACGGATCTGTCACCGTTGAAGGGCATGCAGCTCACACGCTTGGTATTTTCGCCAGCAAACATCACCGCCGGCATCGAAGTGGCACGCGAACTGCCTTTGAATGAAATCGGCACCCGATTCGATGAAGGCAGCAAGGATTTGCAGCCTCCCGCCGCTTTCTGGCCTGCCTACGATGCTGCCGTACGTGGCACCACAAAATGAACCAGTTTTCTCTTGTCGGCGGTCCCCTCGTCCTGACAGAATCACCCCAGAAATGAAAGAATTCGCCTACATCCATGACTCGAAGCAGGGATCACCCGTCAAGACGGTGCCCGCCTTGGCCAGCTTTAACGAGGAGCAACTCGATGAGGTCCTCAACTCTTCCAGCCTGCTCCAGTGCGAGCCTGGCGATGTCATTATCAAAGAAGGCAGCATCGATTCCCGCATCTACATCCTGCTCAGTGGCGAGCTCGAAGTCCGCGTCGGTGATAAACGTGTCGCCGTCATCGCCCGCTCCGGCGAGGTCTTTGGAGAGCTCGCCCTCGTCAACCAGGACAAGCGCCTCGCCTCCGTCATCGCCTCCACGAAGGCCGTGTGCCTCGCCGTGGACCAGAAATTCCTCCAGGACATTCACCCGCGTGAGGAAGACCCGGATTTCCACGCCTCGCTCTACGAATTCGTCGCCCGCCTCGTCGTGCGGAAGCTCGAAGCCACCTCCCGCCGCCTCGCTGAGGTCGAAAAAGAACTGCGCCTGCTCCGCGATGCGGCCGCAGGCGAGGTGAAGTCCGCCGCACCCGTCTTGCCTCGCACTCGCAAGGTCAAAGCCCGCGTGACGACAGCTCGGAAAGCCGTGCGCCGCCGCTAAGACGGACTCACTTCCATCCGCCGCCGAGAGCCTTCAGCATCGCCACGCTCGCCACGAGTCGCTGGCCGTCGATTTGGGCGGCGAGCAGTTTGGCATTCAAAACTGTGCGATTCGCATCCACGACCTCAAAATAGCTCGCAAGACCTTTTTGATAGCGCAACTCCGCCAGGCGCTGCGTCTCCTGCGCCGCTGCGATGGCCGCATCCAGCGCCGAGGACTGCCGCGCATAGCCCTGAGCATCCAGCATGCTGTCCTCCACCTCTCGGATCGCCGTCAGGATGCTTTGGCGATACGCCGCCAGCGTCTCCTCGTAGCGTGCCTTGCTCGCCGCAAGATTGGCCTTGAGCCTGCCACCTTGGAAAATGGGCAGCGTCATGCTCGGGCCGATGGTGAGTGTGCGGCTCTTCGCATCGAAAAAGTCCACCGTGCCGATGCTTTCGAGGCCGCCCGTGCCACCGATCTTGAACGCCGGGAAAAATGAGGCCTGCGCCACACCGATCTGCGCATTCGCCTCACGCATCTTTTGCTCCGCCGCACGGATGTCTGGTCGGCGTTGGAGCAGTGTGGAAGGCATGCCGCCCGGCACACGCGGTGGCGAGGGCAGCGCCGCGCTGCGGGAGATGTGGAAGGTGCTCGGAATCTGCCCGCACACGACCGCGAGCGCATTTTCCGCATTGCCACGCTGCCTTTCGAGCGAGGCCAGGTCATTGCGGGCTAGCTCCAGCTCCGTGCGGGCACGCGAGACATCCATTTCATTCGCCAGCCCGCCTTTGAATCGCGATTCTTGAAGCTTCAACGCCTCCTGCCGCCAGTTCATCGTCTCATTCACCACCGCGATCTGCTTCTCCATCGAGTGCGCCAGGAAGTACAGCCGGGCCACCTCCGCTGCTAGGCTCAGCCGCTGCGCTGCCAGCATCTCTGCGGCGGCTGCTTCGCTGGCCTTGGCCCCTTCCACGCCACGTCTCACGCGACCCCAAAGATCAATCTCCCAGCCCATCTCAAAGAGGTTTTGAAAACGACGTCGCTGGATCGAGGGCAATGCAATGCCTGCGGGCAAATTGGCACCAAAGGAAGTCTGCGAGAGACGCTCGTAATTCATCCCGTTGTTCATGCTCAACTGCGGAAACCAATCCGCCTGCTGCACCCCGATGAGCGCCCGCGCCGTCTCCACGCGTGCCAATGCGCCGCGAAGTTCTTGATTGCCCGTCAGTGATTGCTCGACCAGCCGGTTCAGCTCGCTCGATCCATACAGCCGCCACCATTCGCCCGGCATCGGCGGATCGTTCACACTTGCTGTTTTGCCGTTTTTCCACTTCGCGGGCATGGCGAGGTCCGGCAGGGCAAAGTTGGGTCCCACGGTGCAGGAGGCGAGCAGGGCGGGGAGGCAGAGAAGGGTTTTTGTGGTCATGGCTGGGCGTCCTGGGTGGCGATGAATACATCCATCTGCTGGCCGACGAAGAGAGCGGCGGGCACGGGTTTCTGCAAACGATAGATCACTTGAAGCACGCGAGTGTCCACACGCTCGGTGGCATCGCCGGTGAGGGATTTTTTCGGAATGACGAGTGGTTCAAAGCGTACGAACTCGAGCTGTGTGGCCAGGGCGGGGTTGCCACGCACCTGCGCGTTGGCGTGGGAATCGGGTCGCACTTTCCAGGCCTCGTATTCGTCCACATCGGCGCGGACATGCAACTCGCTCAGGTCGCCGAGAACGAGCCATGGTGTGGAGGCGACGCCGGTGGCGACGTATTCGCCCTCGCGAACCTTCATCTGAAGCACGCTGGCATCCCGCGGCGCGGTGATGACGCTGCGGGCGATCTCGGTTTCGATCACGTCGATCTGTGCGCGGGCTCGCTGAATGGCGGCTTCGTTCGATTTCACCTTCGCTTGAGCCGTGCTAAGCGTGAGCTCGCGCTGGCTGCGCTCCTCATCGGACATCGCTCGTGCATCGGTCAGGCTGCGGGCGAACTCGACATTCCTCCGCGCCTGCGCCGCCTCGGCCTGCGAAACCGCGAGCGCGGCCTGCGCTTCGTTCACCTGCGCTTTGGCGACGGCGAGCTCGGCGCGAAGCTGTCGGGTGTCGAGCGTGACCAGTGGCTCGCTCTTTTTCACTTGTTGGCCGGCTTTGACATGCGTCTGCTCGACCACACCGCTGCGATGGCTGCCCAGCGTGATGAGCTCGCCCGCCGGTTCGACGAGGCCCACCGCGGCCACGGTATCGGTGAAGGTCGAGCGGGGTGGCGGCGCGGGCGGGGCGGTGACGGTCTGCTGCGGCAGCTTGCTGATGACCGAGGTAATGGCCCAGCCGAGAGAAAAGAGCGCGATGAGAGGGAGGACAGGGAGTTTCATGAGGGGGTGGTGATTTGAGTGATGATGCCGTCGTTCATGTGGGCGATGCGGTGGGCGTGGTGGAAGACGCGGTTGTCATGTGTGACGACGAGCACGGCACGCTGCGGTGCCACGGCGGCACTGGAAAGCAGCTGCATGACGGACTCGCCCGTCTCGTGATCAAGCGCGGCGGTGGGTTCGTCGCAGATGATGAGTCGCGGCTCATGCACGAGCGCTCTTGCCAAGGCCACACGCTGCTGCTGGCCGCCGGAGAGGAATCGAGGATACGACGCGGCCTTCGCACCGATGCCGAGGCGATCCAGCAAAGCGCTGGCTCGTTTCACCGCGTCACCCCGCTTCACGCCATCGGCGATCAACGGCACTGCAGCATTTTCTGCCGCAGTCAGCGAGGGCAGCAGGTTGTATTGCTGAAACACAAAACCCAGCTCGCGACGGCGGAACTCGACGCGGTCTTTGCCACGCAGCGAACCATGCGCACGGCCGAGCACATCGACTTCGCCCTCGCTCGGCTCCAGCAATCCGGCGATGACGGAGATGAGCGTGGTCTTGCCGCAGCCGCTCGGGCCCACCAGGAAGGTCATCTCGCCCAGGCGGGCATGGAAGTCGATTCCGCGCAGCACCTCGGCGCGGTTTTCGCCTTCGCCAAAGTGCTTGCGCACGGCTCGGCAGCTCACGGCATGGGATTCGTTCGTCTTCATGATCATCGGAAAACACTCGCAGGTTCCAGCACCAGCACCTTGCGCACGCTCAGCAGGCTCACCGTAGTGGCCACCACCACCATCAGCACGGCCACTCCGGCCACGGCCTCCCACATCAGCACGATGCCACGCGTGGCCATCTGGTTCAGCGTGGCCTCGAAAAAGACGCCAGCCATGCCGGTGCCGATGGCATAGCCCACCGCACCCCCCACAAGCGCCTGCAGCAGCACCATGCCGACCAGTCGCGCATTCGTGACGCCAATGGCTTTCAGTGCGCCGAACTGCCGCAAGTTCTCGACGGTGAACATGTAAAACGTCTGCCCGCTCACCGCGAGACCCACGATCAGCGCCACGGCAATGGTGATGCCGAAGTTCACGGGGATGCCGGTGTTCTTTAAATAGTAAACCACACAGTCCCACGCGAATTCTGCCGTCGTGCGGGCCTTCAAACCCGTTTCGCTCTCGATCCGCCTCGCAAGCGCCACAGCATCGACACCGGCCCTCGGCCTCACCAGCACATAGCTGAGCATTTTTCGCTCGCGGCCCTGAAACTGGATCGCCTCGCTGTACCTGGCGTGAATGACGGGAAAGCTCACAAACGGCGCCGCCGCGTCCGAGATGCCGACGATGCGGGCCTTGTGATCGTTCAGCTCCATCACGCGACCGAGCTCCAGCGGCTCGCCAGGATAGAGCAGGTCGTAGCCGGCCCGGTCGATGACGATGCTGTTCGCCTCGCGAAGCTGTTCCCAACTGCCGAGCAGCATCTTTCGCGGGGCGCCGACCAGCGTGGCATCGTCGAGGCCGAGCGTGAAGGTGGACGCAAACTTCCCGGCGGCCGTCTTCGCCGTAGGATTGCCTTTGAAGAGCCGCACCGCGTAGTCCACGCCCTCCACGCCGCGCACGCGGAAGAGGTCCGTGTCCTTCAGCGCCTTCGTCTGCTCGAAGTACTCGGTGTGCGGGTCCATCACCCAGATCTCCGCATCCGTCACATCACGCACCTGGCTGCCGGTGCGCTTCATGATGCCGCAGAAGATGCTGATCTGGTTTTGCAGCAAAAAGGTCGAGAAGGCGAAGGCGAACACGAGGCCGAAGTACTTCGCCTTGTCGGCCATGAGCATGCGGAGGGCGATGAAGTTCATGAATGAAGGTCGTTTTTTGACCAATGGTCAATGATGGGGCAAAAAAAGAGACAGGGGAGGCATCAGGCGGCCTTGAGCCACTTCGAGGCGGTGGGGAAGATTTGTTTCAGGATGCGCTGGTCCGTGGCGCGGTAGTCGTGCTCGTGCAGCAGCGGCTTCCAGCCCAGGCCGTCGCAGATCAGGTCCTGGTTCAGCCGCACGGCCTGCATCTGGTCCTTGATGCCGGCGAAGACTTTCAAATTCGGCTCCTGGCTCATGATGTGGCTGCCCACGGTCACTGAGACGAGTGCAAACGTGGCCTGCTCGGCCGTCACGCGATCCTTGGGCAGCTCACCGAGCGCCATCGCCTCGATGATGATGGTGTTGATCGCCCGCCAGCAGCGCATGCCCTCGAAGGCATGCGCTTCCCGCCGCTCCTGACTGGCCTTCTCTACAAAGGATGAGGACTTTAGCAGCATGTCCGTGTGAAAATAATCCGGATGCGCCATGGCAAACTCGCAGCAGGCAAAGCCGATCGCCCGGCAACGCTCCCGTGTGCGCCCTTGAAACGTCGCCGCCTGCTCAAATAGATCCGCCCGCTGCCGCAGCGATTGGGTGGCCACACCGAGCACCAGATCCTCTTTGGAACTGAAATGCTGATACAGCGTGCCCTTCGAATACTCCACCGCCTCCGCGAGCTGCTCCATGTTCCAGGCCTGAAAGCCCTTCTCCAGCAGCAACCGCCGCGCATGCTTCAAAATCAGCTCCTCCCGCGCGATGAGCTCGCGCTCCTTGCGGCTGAGGGAGGGTGCTTGGACTGGCATGGGCGGATTTCTGCCCACTTTTGACCAATGGTCAAACTTTATCCACTGTTTGATCGTTGGAAAACCATTCGGGCGCAGGTCATCGTGATGAATGACCGAGGTATCACCAGCGTAGATAGGTGCTCTCATGAACCCGTTCGCTCTACTCGCCTGCCTTCTCCTCGCTGCTTCCTGCTTCTCTCAGGAGCTGAAGCGCAGCATTCCCTATGTCGAAAACGGCCATGCGAGGCATGTGCTGGACATCTACACACCGGCGAACGCGAAGGACCTGCCGGTGGTGTTCTGGATTCACGGTGGCGGCTGGCAGACGGGGGACAAGGCGAACGTGCAGGAGAAGCCCGCGTGGTTTATGAAGAAGGGTTTTGTGTTTGTGTCGATCAATCATCGCCTGCTGCCGGAGGTGACGATGGATGTGCTGGTGCGTGACGTGGCCAAGGCCTTTGGCTGGATGCACCAACACATCGCCGAGCACGGCGGTGATCCGAAACGCGTGCTCGTGGGCGGCCACTCCTCCGGGGCGCAACTCGCGACGCTGATCTGCACCGATGATCGCTATTTGGAGGCGGAAGGCGTTTCCTTTGACTCGCTGATCGGCTGCGTGCCGGTGGATGGCGACACCTACGACATCCCGGCGATTATCGAGACGGCGGAAACGCGCCGCCGTGTGCATCACGAGCCGCAGGCGAAGTTTGGGCACCGGGAGAAGTTCGGCAATGATCCCGCCAAGCACCTCGATTTCTCGGCTGTGACCCACATCGCGAAAGGGAAGGGGATTCCTCCTTTCCTCATCATTCATGTGGCGGATCACCCGGATAATTCAGCCCAGGCTCGACGACTCGCCGCCGTACTCAAGGATGCCGAAATCCCCGTGGTGGTCTTTGGTGGCAAGGAAACGAATCACTCGAAGATCAACGCCCTCATCGGCACGAAAGGCGATGCAACGACGAAGGCGCTGGATGAGTTTGTCACGAAGGTTCTGAAATGAGGAACAGTTTCACGTTTCAAGTTTCAGGTCTCATGAAACCTGGAACTTGGAACTTTGCTCCGCCTCACGGCGTGATGCGTGCGCCGGCTTTTTTGAGGTCCTCGACGAGCTTTTTGGCGTTTTCGTCGAGGGGATTTCCCGTGAGATCGATCTGGCAGTAAGGAGCCCATTCGCGGCTGTCGTCATTGTCCTTCTTCCACATGCGGTGAAGCGGGGTGAGATCGGTGATCTGGTTGTTTTCGAGGAAGAGGAATTGGAGATCGGTGAGCGGCTCCAGCGGGCTGAGATCGGCGATGGCATTGCCTTTGAGGGAAAGCATGGAGAGCCATTTGAGGCCACCGATGCCTGCGATGCTGCGGATCTGATTGCCCTCAAGGTAGAGTGTCCAGACTTTGGGCAGCTTGAAGAGCGGGGAGGCATCTTTGATCTGATTTCCGGCGAGGTAGAGGCTGGTGAGAGATGAGACGCCACCGAGGGCCGAGACATCGGTGACCTTGTTCCGGGTCAGGGCGATGTATTGGAGGGCTTTGCAGGTGGCGAGCGGCGCGATGTCGGCGACCTGGTTATCGGCGAGGTCGATGAATTGGAGGCGCTCCAGCCCTTTCAAAGCGGCTACGCTGGCGATTTGGTTTTCCGGCAAAGTCAGCGAAGCCAAAGCCGTGCATTTTTCGAGGCCGGAGAGGTCTTTGATGCCAGCTTTGCGTGCCTCGATGATGGCCACGGTGGACACGTCTTCGATGGTGAGAGGCTCTTGGTTGTCGCGTTTGGCAAAGACTTGGCGGCGAACCGCCGCTTCGAGGGCTTTATCGGGGAAACTCGCGAGCGGCTTCGGAGCAGGAGGTGGCGCAGTTGGTTTGGTCTCGGATTTGGCAGCCGGTTTTGGAGCGGGCGTGGCTGGCTTCGCGGGTGCGGGAGGTGTGACGGGCTTTGCGGCAGGTTTGGTTTCGACTTTAGCGGGAATGGGAGGAACGGCGGCAGGTTTGGCCACCGGTGCGGCTGGCTTGGCGGGAGCGGGCGGGGTGACTGGCTTTGCGGCAGCTTTGGCTTCAACCTTGGCGGGAACGGGCGGGGCAGCAGCTGGCTTTGGAGGCTCAGGCTTCTTTTCCTGGGCGACGAGGGCGGTGGATAGCGCGGCGAGGACGAGGAGATGGAAGGAAGTTTTCATGAAGGAGGGTGATCCGGCGTTTCTAATACGTGGATGGCGGGTTGCATGTTGAGGAAAAATCGGCTCTGTCGGCACTCATGGTCAACGTGATTGTCATTCTCGAAATCGATCCGCAGCGTGTGGATGAATTCCTCTCTCTCGCCCTCGAAAACGCCGCCGCTTCCAGGTTGGAGCCGGGCTGCCTGCGCTTCGAGGTGAGCCGTGATACCACCAATCCGTATCTTTTCTCGCTCAGCGAAAGCTATCGCGATCAGGCCGCCATGGATGCCCACTACGCCACGCCCCATGTGGCCAAGTGGCGTGCGAACTCCCCCGGCATCGTGCTGAACCGCTGGGCCGCCAAAGGCCCGGTGATCGGCTAGCCGCCATCCTTTTCGCATGAAGCCCCTCTTCTTCCGCCTCGCTGCTGGCTTGGCACTCACGCTCCTGCTCACCGCCTGCCCGGAGACCTATGTGGCAGACGATTTCGGCTCTGCCGCGGTGAAACTGAAACCCACCGACTGGGAAGGCTCCTGGCATCCCGCCGATGAGGTGGATGAAGCCTTCACCTTCCGTGTCCGCGATGCCGAAAAGGGCCAGCTCGAACTCCACGAAGCCACGCCGAAAGACAAAACCAAGAAGCCCGAGGTCTTCACCCTCACCCTGCGTGACTCTGGCATCAAATCCGAGTCCAAACTCCTCTTCGCCATCCTCAAAGACACCGCGAAGCCTGAAAACGGCACCCTCCACCTGCTCCGTCGCTCCAAGGACGATGTCTTCCTCCTCTGGGCCATCAACGACGATGCCGTCACCGCCGCCATCAAATCGGGCGAACTCAAAGGCCGCGTCCTCCCTGACAAAGACGGTCCGCACCATTCCCTCGCCTCCGATGCTGCGAACTACCCCAAGCTCCTCGATCCGAAGTTCTGGAAATGGACTGAGCCGACTGTGATGATGCGACGCGATTGATCGAGTCCACATCCTATCGTGAACACTACTCTTCAAACTCTCCAAGCCGACATCACCCAACTTGATGTCGATGCCATCGTAAACGCGGCGAACACGTCGCTGATGGGCGGTGGAGGTGTGGATGGAGCGATTCATCGGGCCGCCGGGCTCGAACTGGTCGCGGAATGCATGACGCTGAACGGCTGTCGCACCGGCGAAGCGAAGATCACCAAGGGCTATCAACTCAAAGCGCGGCATGTCATTCACACCGTGGGGCCTGTCTGGCATGGCGGCGGGAATGGAGAGCCGGAGCTGTTGCAGTCGTGCTATAGAAACTCGCTCGAACTTGCCGCGAAGCACGAGCTTCAAAGTATCGCCTTCCCCTGCATCTCGACCGGCGTCTATTGTTTCCCTGCGGATCAAGCGGCTGAAATCGCGGCGGAGACAGTGAAAGCGTTTTTGCAGACGCCGTCAGCCCTTCAGACGGTGATCTTCTGCTGCTTCAGCGAAGCGGATCGAGTGAGGTATGAACTTCTTCTCCAGTAAACTCACGTTACCGATGACATCTGGGTTCACTAAGCAAGCGAGCCGATTGCCCTGATGCGTTGTAGCACCATCTCCTCACGAATGTCTTCGGGCACCAGTTTTGGCAGGCATTCCATGAAATCTCGCTCTTCCAACAACCTGCCAAAGCTCTGCCGCAAAAATCCACGCACATCAGGAGCGGCAGTTTGAATCTCTGCCAGCAACTCGCCCCGCCCATTCACCACGGCCAGTATATCCTTGAGATCCTTGCTTTTCAGAAAGTCCTTTTTTCCACGGTCCCAAAAAGCCTCCAACTTCGTCGCAAGGAAACAAGGTGCTGATGCAATCCACGCCCCACGCCCAGGCAGGACCTCCACCTTCTCCGCGTCCTTCATCAGAGGCAAAAACCAGCGGTTATATGGCAAAGACGTTATTCGACGATTCGGCAGCGAATCCACTCGCACGCCCTTCCACTCCCAGGAGATGCGCTCTGCCTCTTCGCCCACAGGACGGCGAAATCCCGCGCCCTCCAGCGCGATCTCCATGGCGTGAAATTCCGGATTCGTCGCGATCTCCAGCACCACATCCACATCCTTCGTAAACAACGCCTGCGGCGCATCTTTGTCCGTGATGAGCAGGCTCACAATGCCACCGCCCGTGAAAACCGGGTCCCACCTCGTGCGCACGAGCTGCTGCTCCTCCTTGTCATCGATCTCAAATTCAAATGCGGGTTGCCTCGGGAATCGCGTTGCCAAAGCCTCCGGCAACACCACCGCCAACTCGGCGATGATTTCACGGCACTGTTGGGCATTGAGTTGGTCGTTCATTGCAGTTTTTTCTGAATAGCTGCAGCCGCCAGTGCAGCTTCGCGTCCGGTTTTGAGACGCATGATGTCAATCAAAGCCAGCCACTCATGCAGAGCTGGATCATTCGCCACAACCGATGCCGCCCTTGGATAAAGCGGCTCCACAGCCTCACCTCGCTGCCCATCAGCATGCGGCCAGACCACGGCGAGTTCTGGCATCGGCATGCCCAGTAAGGCGGCGACGGAGGGAACACTGCCTGCCGTGGGAATGCCCCGCGTCACAGGCCCACGCACCGCAGGCCAGACATACTTCACTCCAGACACCAAAAACTCTCCCAAAGCTGCCCGCACCGGCAGCGGCATCGTCCGCCCCGTTCCCGCCAGTGGTTTTCTCAGCAACCCCGCCTCCACCGCCCGACCGACGGCAGAATGGACCTCAGAAGCGCTCAATTGCAGTGCCGCCGCCAGCCCCGCATAGGTCGGAACGGACTCCGGGGCAGCCAGGAGCAACTTCAGGGAAACTAGGACGTCATGAGGCTTGAGCATCTTCTTGAATGCATTACTATATTCGCGAATCGCGAATGTCGAACGTCATTTCCAATACCCAGCGCCAGCCCCAGGAACCTTGGGTTCGTCTTTGGCTGCCCCAGCAGTCTTGGGAGCAAGATCATGGGATCGATGACGACTTTTTGCCGTTTTACAAAGGCGAAGACGGCAGGCCAAGGATCGAGAAAGACCTGCCCGGCCTCGCCCACCTTGGTGAACTGACCGCCCCCTTCCTTCTCCTTCTCGGGCGCCCAGGCTCCGGCAAAAGCACCGAACTGAGGCAGGCTGAGGCCGGAGGCTGGCTCGGCCTTCACGCTAGATTCTTTGAGGCCAAAGAAATCGGTTCCGCCCATCCCGGCGACTATATCTCCAAATCCATCCCGGCAGACCAACCGACCCGCATCGTCATCGACGGCCTGGATGAGGCCCAACTCGCCAATCCCAACTTCGTCCCCCAGCTCCGCGCATGGTTGCGCCGCCAGCTCGGCTCTGATGGACGCCCCATCCACCAGCTCGTCCTCTCCTGCCGCTGGATGCGTCCCATCGAGCACCTGGATGACCTCAAGGCACTCTGGCCGCATGGAGAGGCACAAACTCTCATCCTCTGCCCGCTGCGTCGTTGTGATGTCATCTCCACCCTGCGCAGCACACTCAGCGAGAGTGAGGTGAACACGTTCTGGCAGCAAATGCACGATCGGCATCTTGGGCAGATCACCTGCTGGCCGCAGGGTTTTTGGGGTCAGCGGCAGAGCTTTGAAAATTCAGGCCGGAAGCAGCTCTCCACCCATGGCCAAGCAATGGAAGAACAAGTTCTCTCGCATTGCGTGCTAACCAGTTCGCCGGAGGACTCACCACGTTGGGAAAACTCCATACGGAATGCCGAATGGCGCCGCCGAGTCGCAGGCCGCCTTGCCGCCGCCATGACCTGGTCCGGCAAAGCCCTTTTCCGCCTTAAATCCGGCTCGGACGTCGATGTCCTCACTCCAGCCGACCTCGCTCACTCCGACGAATTTGGGGATAATCAACGCCGCAGACTGCAGCTCACCGATTTCGATGATCTCCTGCATCACAGCACCCTCCTCGTCCCACTGAGCAGTGGCGGCGCTTGGTCCTTCCAAAGCCAGGTACATCAAGAATGGCTCGCCGCAGACTGGCTCAATGCCCAAAAACTAGCTCCAGCCCGACTCCAGATGCTCTTCGGCACCGAGATCGACGGCCAGTGGCGTGTCTTCCCCAATCTCCGCTCCGTCGCCGCCTGGCTCGCACGAGTCGATGGCGGCTTCCGGAAGCTCCTCCGCCAGCACGATCCCCTCACGCTGCTCTGGCTGGATGCCGCCAGCCTCCCAGACTCCGAGCGCAAAGAAATCATCACAGCCCTTCTCGAAGCTACCGACAAAGCCAAAGTCGTAGATCCAGCCATCCGCCAGGCCCACCTCATCTCCCTGCACCATCCCGGCATCGCCGACCAGCTACGAGGCTGGCTCTCACGCACCGACGTGGACGAAGCATCCCACAAACTCGCCCTCGAAATCGCCGAAAAAACCCACTCCACCGCCCTTGCCGCTTTCTTGTGGGAAATTTACCCGCATGCTTCCGATCACTTACAGATCAACATCGCTGGCGCCCTCTACCACTTGGCGAAACAAGGCTTCGATGACCGCTGGAAAGCGGTCTTGAACAAAGAAATCCCCATCGACCTTGAAGGAACCCTCCTGGGTGCCGCGCTGGAGTTTCTTGTTGTCTCTTCGGACAAAGTGCCAGCCAGAGACGTGCTCCACTGGCTTGTGCCAAGAATCGAATTCGGAGAAGAGGGTCATCTTTACGGTCTCTATGACATGAGAGCAGGCCACGTTCATGAACACCTCACCGTAGACGACCTACCACCCATTTTCCGGCACCTCGGCAACTACCCAGACTTCATTCATGACTCACTTTCGTTTGCTGAAGACCTGAATCAGAGCGCCCTAAAGCTCGCGGTGAACCACATCGACAGGCCCGATGTCCTCCATGCCCTCGTGGAGTACTGGAATGCCTGTGTCATCCATTACCAACATCCTCACCATGGCATCAACCAACATTGGGACTCCAAGGAAACACCCTTCAACGATCCGGCATTGCGCCGCAAACTCATCCCTCATCTGATTCATCATCCCGGATTTGAAAAACATACACGGCGCGAGTGGGCTCAAGCATCCGATTGGTTAGTTGCTGAGGAAGACTTCGAGTGGTGCCTAGATCAACTGCTCGCCGCATCGGAAGCAGATGGCTGGCGTTATGCCTTGCTGGTTCTGCATCTTGTCCGGCATATTCAGATCGAATCCAGCACCGCAGACAAGTTTAACGCTGCGGCAGCCAACTCTGCCTTCCTGAGCAGCTCACTACCAAAACCACTGCCCGGTCAATCCTACTTGGTAGCACTCCAAAGTGATACCGCAGCGAAGCAAGCCAACCTCCAGCACGAAATCGAACATCGCAAACGTCGGCAGGCTCAACGTGAGGAAGCCTTCCAGAAGCATATTCAAGCCTATGCCGAGCAAGCGAGACAAGCCCATGGAGAAGGCCAAATCGTCTGGCCTGCGGTCCTAAAAGTGCTCTCTGCCCGCGAACACGGAATGGCTCCGCACTCCACCGTTTTTGGTCCCGAGCAAAAAATAGGCGAAAACGAGACTTGGATGCGCGAGGCCGCCAAACGCTACCTTTTCGACAAACCACTCGATGACGCTCAGGACATCAATGAGGGCATCAGCGGCCTCATTGCCCTTTCCGCCTGCTGGCAGGATTTTAATCAACCCGGGCCTCTGCGAGGTGTCATAGCATCACGTTGGCTCGCGCTCTATTACAGCACTTTGTCATCGTTTGGGAGCCTTGGAAATACGCCAGAAGGTTTGAGCTATCAATCCTTCGCCAAACTCTTTCCTGAACAGTTTACCTCTGCCTTTGGCATGGTCATACGTCGTCGTTATCTCGCCAAAGGTTCGCTGGGAGAGCTTCGCAGCCTTCAAGAAATCTGGAATCAGAGTATGAGCCAGCAATTGCTCGCTGTAATTAAAGAGGAAGAAATCCAGCCCGAAGGCTTCTCGAACGCGATCCGAGTTCTAAACCATTTTTCTGAGTCAGATGCCCTCGAAGCCGCATCTTACTGGCTTGAACGCCAATCAGCCCTTCAAAATTCCGAAGCCCGTGCGGCTATGCTCGCAGGCTGTGCTTTCCTAGTGAACGGAAAGCTCGCAGTTGAAGTCCGTCCACTGCTTAAAGACCCCGATCTCGTCCGCGAAGCCGTTTTTCGTGCCACTTGCACCCTCGACTCGATCACTGAGCGCCAAGACTTTGCCGTCTGGCCTACATCCGCGATTCTTGAACTTGCCAACGCTGTTTGGCGGGCTTTCCCAAAGACAAAGCAGGGCAATCTCAGAGGTCTTGTCACCGGCATGGACTATGCCAGAGAATATCGCGACCATATCACCGCAGCGGCCACCACTCGCGGCCTCAAGGTCGAAATACCTCCTGTTCGTTCCGAGGATGACGAAAAGGAGTCCGCACGCCGTTTCCGCATTATGAACTGGAATCGCCACCGTGCCGCCCAAGCACTCGCTGGAGAAGAATGGCAGCATTTGAAACCGGAAGCGTTCTTTCAGCTTACCTCCCGACCACATGCACGTCTCGCTCGCAGCGCAGACGAACTGCTTCAAGCTGTCATCGAAAGCCTGCAACGGTGGGAGGAAAGCCTCCGAAACGGCAGTTGGGATCATCTTTGGGACTTGAAGACCCGCACCTCGCGACCCGAAGAGCGAATCGCACGCGAGATGCGTGACTGGTTGAAACTAAACCACGAAATCATCGCGGAGCGTGAAGTGAAACTCTCAAACGAGGGCCGTACGGACATCCTAGTCCAAACCAACGCCTTTGGTTCGCCCTTCACGCTGGTAATTGAATTGAAAAAGCTGCGCAAGAGCAACACGAAGGAGCGCCGTGCAGCCATGAAGACGCAGCTTCTAGACCGTTATCTCAGGCCGAGGCATTCACCACCGGATCATTGGACGCACGGCCTCTATGTCATCGCCTGGACTGCGGATCCGGGAAGCAAGGATGACAATGAAAAGGCGATGAGTGACGCTACGCAGGCTCTTCAAGCGCAGGCCAAGCAGCTTAGCCAGTCGCCGTTCACACTCTCCAGCCTCGTGCTCGACTGTCGTTTCAGGCAGCAACCGCGCTGACATCCAGCTTCACGAAGTCGAGTAGCTCCTCGCTGCTCATATCGGTGAGGAGTTTTTCGGCTCCGGAGCCATCGCCGATGAGGTCTTGGGCGAGGGACATCTTTTCGTCGATGAGGGCGTCGATGCGTTGTTCGATGGTGCCTTGGCAGATGAATTTGTGGACGATGACGTTCTGCTTCTGGCCGATGCGGAAGGCGCGGTCGGTGGCTTGGTTTTCGACGGCGGGGTTCCACCAGCGGTCGAAGTGGATGACGTGGCTGGCGGCGGTGAGGTTGAGGCCGGTGCCGCCGGCTTTGACACTGATGACCATGAAGGGCGGGCCGCCGGGCTGCTGGAAGGCTTCGACGAGTTCGGGGCGCTTCTTCACGCTGGTGCCGCCGTGCAGGATGAGGCCTTCGCGTCCAAACACGGTGCTCAGGTAGCGGGCGAGCGGATCGCAGGTTTCCTGGAACTGCGTGAAGATGAGGGCGCGCTCGCGTTTCTCGGCGAGTTCGCCGCAGATCTCGGCGAGGCGGGCGAATTTGCCGCTATCGGCGGGAGACCACGCGCCATCGCCGTTCCAGTGGCTGGGGTGGTTGCAGACTTGCTTGAACTTGAGCAGGAAGCCGAGCACGAGGCCCTGTCGCTTGATGGGCTCCATCTCTTTGTCGGCGAGCATCTTGGCGAGTTGATCGACGAGCTTCGCGTAAATCGTCGCCTGGCGCTTGGTGAGGCCGCAGAAGGCCTTCAGCTCGATCTTGTCCGGCAGATCGCTGATGATGCGGCGATCGGTCTTCATGCGGCGCAGGATGTAAGGCCGCACGAGCCGACGCAGGGGCGCGTAGCCTTCGCTGGACTTCGCGCAGTGCTTCACGGCCTCAGCAAAGGCCGCGCTGCCGCCGAGCAGGCCGGGATTGAGGAAATCGAAGAGGCTCCAGAGATCGCCGGGACGGTTTTCGACTGGCGTGCCGGTCAAAGCGATGCGCACCGGTGCCTGCACGGCCTTCACCGCCTTCGCGGAGCCGCTGCCGCTGTTTTTGATGGCCTGCGCTTCATCGAGAATGACCATGCTCCAGGCGTGCGAGAGCCATGCGTCGGTCTTTTGCAGGAATTGATAGGTCGTGAGCATCACATCAAAGCCACGCAAGGCCTCCGCTGGATGCGTGGCGGCCAGTGCGAGCGTTTCACGATCGGTCTGCGATGGATGCGCGATGAAGAGTCGCAAGTCAGGCGCGAACTTCGCGACTTCGGCTTTCCAGTTTCCGATGAGCGAGGCGGGGACGATGAGGAGTGTAGGCTGGGTGTGGCGAAGCCCGCCCGGCTCTTCGATGGCACCGAAAGACGAGCGGGCTGTCGCCACACTCGTCCTACGATCGAGCAGCAGCGCAATCACCTGCACCGTCTTCCCAAGCCCCATGTCATCCGCGAGGCACGCTCCAAGGCCCATGTGCGTCATGAACTTCAACCACGCGAAACCTTGGCGCTGATAGGGGCGCAGTGTCGCACGCAGATTATCGGGCGGAGAGGCTTCTTCGGGGTTTTGGAGCTTTTGAAGCACTTCGGCGAGTTTTTCGCCGGCGATGACGGTGCTCCATTCGGGCACGAATTCGGGCACGTCGCCCTCCGCGGCCGCTTTGGCCTCGCCAAAGCCTGCAAGGAGTCGCATGCCGTCGAGAAAGCCGATGCCGCCCTCGCCGGTGGCGTTTTGCACGCGTTTCCAGTGCGCCATGACCTGCTGCAATTTTTCGCCATCGACCTCGACCCACTTGCCGCGCAGCGAAACGAGCCCGGTGTCGGCGCTGAGCAGCTTTTCGAGCTCCGCAGGCGTCAGCGGCTCGCCATCGAGGCTTTGCTCGATCTTGAAGCTGAGTAGCGTGCCGGCATGCAGCGAGGTCTTCTTCGGCGCATCAATGGTGACGGCGACGGTGGGGCGCGAGGTCTTGCCGGCCTTCCACCAATCCGGCAGCTTCATGATGATGCCGCACTCTTGAAACACCGCCGTCTCGCGCAGCACGCGATACGCTTCTTGAGGCGACATCGCCATCGGTTGGAAGAGTCGCTTCGATTCGAGCCACTCGCGGAGGAGCTTCGATTTGTCCGCGGCGAGCCGCACGGGCTCCAGCAGCGCATTCAGCGCCGTTTGATCCTTCTGCCCGGCATAAAGCTGAAGCGCCCGCGCCAGTGGCAAATGCTGCGGCTGGCCGGTGGCGCTGAGTTTCTCCGTGAAGGTCGCGAGGAAGGCAAAGGGCCGCTGCGTGTCCGTTTTGTTCTCCGCGAGGTGAAAGCTCACGCGACCAACGACATGCCACGCCGGGCATTCCTCGCGCAGCCAAGCCTCGACACCTTGCGTGGCGAGTTGGCCGATGTGCGTCGCCAGATCGTTCCACCAGCGCTCCAGCACCTCCGCCGTGACATGCTCCGCGCCGATGAAGGGCGGCATCGTCGCAAGAAAGGCCGTGCGTTCCTCCAAAGAGGGCACTGGAAGCTGCTCGGTGCTTTTCGTCTGGCAAAGCCGCGTGAAAAGTCGCTGCGCCCACTCCCGCAACCACCGAAACGGCGGCTCCAGCTCCGCCTCATGCAATTCAGCGGCCAGCAGACGCAGCAGCGGCACCGCCCCGTCACACCCGCTCATCTTCCGCTCCACCGACGACTCCGCCGCGCCTTCGAGCGTGAGGATTCCTTCGGGAGTGATGATGGGGGTGAGCATGAAATGGGTGTGAATCAGCAGATCGAGTTCGCCTGCGATACTGGTCACGAATATAGTCGCGGCAACACGATGCTTCGCCAAGCACTCCAACGTACAGCCGAACGGCTCCATGCACCGGACCGCAACTCCATCGACATCATTGTTTGGTGGGAAGTCCGACGCATTCCATACAACCTCGTCGTTGGAGTCTGGGGAGCCATTTGCCTGCTGATCTTCATCTGGTCAGTGAATGCTTCTGGGCATGTAGCACCTGGTGAAGACGCGATTGAGCCGCTGCTTCTGCTGTTTTTGCCGTTTGCCGTGAATGTCTGTTACACCATCGGCTGGCCGGTGGAGATGGTACTGCGAAAGCTGAGGCCAGACCTGAATCCCAAGCTTGGGGAGTTCCTTTTCCGCGAGGGGCTCATTTTCTCGTTCGCACTGATCAGTCTGCCCGCAGTGGTTTGGAGCGTGATCTGGCTGTTTTCTTGATTACTTCTTCAACGAAGCCAGCACCTTCGCCTTGTCGCAGGCGAGAGCGGCGGCGAGGTCGAGGACAAGACCGGGGAAGATGCGGCTGCGGAGCTTGCTGTGGCGGTCGGGCTTCATCTTGATGTACTGGCCTTCTTCGAGCACGAACCAGTCGATCTCGGCATCCTCGGTGCGCCAAACGATGTACTCCGCGACTTCGAGGCGGCGATAGACGCGGAGTTTGTCACGCAGGTCGATGGAAGCCGTGCTGGAGGCGACCTCGACGACGAGTTCCGGCGAGCCGCAGAGGTAACTTTTGGTGTTCAGCCACACACGACCGCCTTTGCGCGGAGGCGAGCAGAGGATGGCGTCGGGGTGGAAGGCGTTTTCGGTGTCGAGGAGGAGACTCGCGTTGGGGTACAACTTGAGGTCAGCCTCGATGGCATAAGTTCCAAGCCAGAGTTGGATAACGCCGTCGGGTTCGGCATGCGTGACGCGGACTGGGGATGGCATATGAACGACTCCTTCGATGAGCTGGGCTTTCTTCACGCCGGGCATGTCCTCGTAACGGCGGAGGAACTCGGTCAGTGTGAGCATGTCGCCATTTTCGAGCGGCGGAAGGACGGCGGGTGTCCGGCGCGGCAGGGCGCGGGCACGGCGAGCAGGTGAACGGACGGCGATCATGTCGAATGATGCCATGCGGCATGGCAGGTTGCAATCCTGATCCCCGAGGGCCCCAATTTTGAACGTTTCCGAGGCCCCACACCGTCGCGTCACGCAAAAAACACCGTCACGGCCCTTTCCAAGGTCGATTGCCCTGCTAGCGTGCCGGTTCGCTCGTGACGGATTTGTCGCGGGCGTGAACCACGCCGCATGCCCAACCTGACTGAATCCATTCCCACGCTGCTTTTGCAGTTCGACTCACGCCTGCGCCAGGAGGCGGAGCGGCTCGTCGATGATGATGCGGTGAAAGGCATCGACCTCCTGGAAGACGAGATGATGGCGGAGGTGAAGCTGGACAAGCAGGGGGCCAACGTCCGCTGGCTGCAAACGCCGCGTGGCTGGCTGGGTGAGTGTGATGTGGGTGAAAAGGCCCTGGATGATCTGGCTCTCTGCGCCTCGCTCGTGGCGGTGCAGCGCCGTGAGGCACGCGGCACGCTGCCGGTGCCACATGCGGCGGAGGAGGACTTTGAAGACTTCATCGCCGAAAAGCTCGGTCGCCCGCTGACCCCGGACGAGGAGAACTACCTCGCGAAGGTGGAGAAGCGCTATGAGCGAGTCACGCTGACGGGCAAGATTTTCGACCAGGACATGGTGCGCCTGCAGGCGAAGTGGCAGATCAAGACCACGGAGCCGATCACCCTGTGGCCGGAGCAGCCGAAGACGCTGCGGCAGTTTTGGAACTACATCGCCGTGGCGCTGGCGGATAAGGGACTCGTCGTGCCGGCCTTCCTGCGCGGCATCGCGGATGTGGAGGGTACACGGGATTCGCTGAAGGACTGGCGGCATGAGAGCACGGTGCCGCAGTGGCGGGCACGCATCCGGCAGTTCAACGAATCACGCATTGCGAAGATGCCGCCGCGCATTCGCTCGCTGGAGTTTCGCCTGATGGTGAATGTACATGAGGCCCGCCTTCAGATGCGTGATCTGGGCAA
>CALSBJ010000064.1:0-39697 GCA_943373155.1 Akkermansia muciniphila
GGCACCGGCAAAGACGATGGGCATCACCGCCGCCGCTGCGGCCACGCCGAAGCCGCCACCGCCTTTGATGATGGGCGAAGCGGCGGCACCGAGGGCGAGAACAAGCGTCAGAGCGCCGAGGGCTCCGGCGATGCCTGCGATGAGGCTGAGCGGGATGCCGCTGCCAGTGTCTCCCGTGAAGCTCATGCTGGAGCCACGCAATTTCAGCACGAGAGCCGCCACGACGCCGATGATGGCGTAAGCGATGCACACGAACAGAAAGGCTTTCAGGCCGGCATGCGGGGTCTCGGGCCCCATGGGCATCTTCGAGCGGGCAGCATGGAGGATGACGCCATAGACGCCCCAGGACAAAACGGTGAGCAGGGCATAGACGAGCCAGGTGGACATGATCTTGGATTTGGGTTGGGAGTTCACGAGAGAGGAGGTGGAGCGGGTCTCTTTGGCGAGGAAGGCGGGAGGGTCAAGGCGGGCGGGCGCAGGCTTCCAAGAAGGCTCGGCCCTCACGCCTGCGGCTCGGCTGTTCGTCTCACGTCTCTGAAGGCAAATGGATGCGCCGGAGTGCTCGGTGGAGCTTGGCAGTTCAGATTTGGCTGACAGAAAAATGGGGGCAGAAAAATCTGAGTCTGGTCATTTGCTGCCCCTATTTTCTGTCAGTCCGCTGGATCCCACCACCTCAAGTCTACCGCCAGGAGACGATATCATCCGCTGTGGATGGCTTGCCATCTTTGCCGCAGCTGAAGATGGCCATGTCCAGCATCAAAAACTCCGGCGCAGGCTTCCCGGCTGGCTGAGCGATTTGGGGATCGCTGTTTTGCGCATCGGGGTTCATGACTTGGTTATTGCCATCCACATCGAGCAGCACGCGGAAGGGGTTGCCCCACATATCCACGAGACGTGAAGGGCGCGGTTGGCTGATGACACCGTGGCGATCGTTCTTCGCGGTGGGAAATTCGTTAAAGCGAATGCCCTTGGCGTTCAGATTCACCGCGCCTCCTTCCACCGGCTGGCCGAGGAGGGTATCAATCAGCGTGTTCGATCCGTCGGTGAGCCACTCTTTTTCGTCGGTGAGGTTTTCGAGCGGGAAGCGCCCGTATTCGGTTCGGTAGGAGCTGATGCCTGTTTTCAAATCGACCACGATGGCTCGCGTTTTGAGACGGTTGCCATCGTCGATCATTTTGCTGACTTGGGATGCGATGAGGGAGGCGAGCACACTGATGATGACGATGACCACCAGGAGTTCGATCAGGGTATATCCCCTGCCCCACCGCCGTGTTTTGGCGGAAACGATCCGCCCATAAGGGAATGCGAATCTTGCTTTCATGGGGCGATCCTACCAGACCGCTCGATCGCAGGTCAATGCCTTGTTTTTCAGCGCATTACATCCGCCGAACGCAGGATGCCCCAGCACATCATGCCGGCAAAAGCGAGCAACTGCGCCCCGCTGATGGCGAGAAGGCGGTTGTGCCCTGGCCCCGGTGCCTCCACCAGCACTCGCCAGCCCACGAAGAGCCCGATGGGCAGTGTCACCAGCGGCATCGTGAAGGCCTGCTCCCAACCTTCTTTGAACCAATAAAAGCCACAGCCGTGCGCCAAGGCAATGAGCAGCACGATCTCCGCTTTCGCGAAGCCTGTGCCAAAGCGCACGGCGAGCGTGTTTTTGCCGCTTCGACGGTCTTCCGCAGCATCGCGAAGGTTGTTGATGGCGATGAGCACGGTGCTGAGGCAGCCGATTTGAAAGCCAGCAACCAACCCATGCACCAGCCACTCCCCCATGAGGACAAAGACCGTGCCCGTCACCGCAACGAAGCCGAAAAAGAGGATCACAAACAGCTCACCGAGCCCATGATAGGCCAGCGGCATCGGTCCACCGGTGTAGCCAAAGCAAAAATACAGCGACGGCAGCCCGATGGCGAGGATCGGCAGGCCGCGCAGTTCAAACAACGGCATCGCCAGCAGCGTGGCCAGGCCAAGCATCACCCACGCCGCCAGCTTCACCGTGCTCGGAGAGGCACGTCCACTCGCGGTGATGCGCAGCGGGCCGATGCGGGCCTTCGTGTCGGCACCTTTGAGTGAATCGAGCGCATCGTTGAAGAAGTTCGTGGCCACCTGCAGGGCCATGCAGCTTCCCAGCGTGTAGAGTGCCAGTTTGGTATCCACCTTCCCAGCCACCTTCGCCGCCAGCGCCCAGCCGACCGCCACGGGGGCCACGGCCGCCCCGAGCGTTTTCGGTCGGGCGGCGGCGATCCAGTCAAATAGTGAAGCCATGGGGGAGAGTGAGTGGCCCGTCTTACCAAGGACCACGGCTAACCGCAACCTCCTCGTTGCACATCCGACGGACGCATGTTCCCATGGCCGCATGAAAGGCTGTCTTGATGTCATTGGGGTGCTGCTGCTCGGCGCAGGCCTGGCGGCATGGATCGTCTGGGATGCCCTTCACCTCCCGGAACCACCGCAAACCACGGTCAATGCGGCTTCCGCTGATCCAGCAGCGGTCAAAGCGGAGCTCGCCATCCTCAAGCGGCAGTTTCAGACCTCGGCGGACTATCAACAGCGTCTCGCGGGCCAAGGCTTAACTGAGGCTACGTTACAAAACCGCATCGCCACAGCCCTCAGTCGCCAGCAGGAGGTCGAAACAACTAACCAGCCCAACGTGACAGAAAAGGAGGTTCGAGCCTGGTTTGACGCTCATCGCGAGTCCCTCCGCATCCCGGAGGCCTTCCACGCCGCCCACGTTTTTCTTACCCGGCACGAAAAAGCCAAGCCGGACCGCGAAACGGAGATTCGCCTCATTCAGCGCAAGATCCTCGATGGCTCGCTCAACTTCCGCGAAGCCGCCGCCAAATTCTCCGAAGACGACCGGACGAAAAAACTCGCCGGTGACCTGGGCTGGTTTTCAGCGGATCGCATGCCGCCCGACTTCATCGCCGCGGTCAAGGCGCTCAAGCCCGGACAGACTAGCTCACCTGTGCTTACCGAACTCGGTTGGCATCTCATTCAGCTCATGGAGCGCCGCCCATCACGACTTCCAAACTTCGAAGAGGCCCGAACCGAAATCCAAGCCACTCTCGAAACCAAGGCCCGGCAAGCGATACAGCACAGCAGCTCGCCCAAATGACTTTTCAGAGCAGAAACCTCAGCTATTCGCCGGACGACGGCGGCGGAAGAAGACGAAGCCGAGGCCTAAACCCGCGAAAATGGCTTTGGAAGGTTCTGGGACCACTTGGAAGGTATAGGTCTGGATGTCATCATCAAAGCCGTCCACCCCGTGGACGCCGCTGACTCTGAATTGAAGCTCGTAAGTGCCCGCCTTGGTGAAGCTCCAATTGTAGTGTTCATGACCGCCGGGGGTGACCAAAAAGGAATCGGAGCCATCCACGCCATTGGAGGTGGCGAAGCGCACGATGGGGCTGCCGCCATTGTCCTGCCAGAGGGAGAAGTCACCGCCTGAAGGTGCGCTGACAACGCTGAGGAGTTGCAAGGTGAGGTCCCCCGTGAAATCGAGTGCATCAAGCTCCTCAGAGCCAACACCGTAGAAAGGTTTGTTCACGTTTTCGATCTCAGGCAGCGTCCACACTGGGATGCCAGCGCTGACGCCGAGAAAGTCATACTGAGCACCAGCAGGGCGATTTTCGGTGATGAAGGGCACCAGCACGGTGAGATCGCCTGGGGCGAACTCGGCGTCGCCGACAATGGCGCTGCCGTTCACGGTCGAGCCGTTGTGGAGGTGGTGGTGGAGCTCAAAGCCGCCATCATAACCGATGCCGAAATCGGCGTGGCCGAGGGAATAGACGGCTGCTGAAGCAGTGCTGGCGGAGAGCAGAAGACCAAGGGCGAGGGTGGGGAGCGTGGTTTTCATAGGGTGTGGAAGAATGTGCGAAAGGATGAACTCATGCAAGTATTTAATGCAACACTTTTGCGTTTCTAAGTCAGTTCAACCTGAACCGCGTGAACGCTTTGCCCACGGTACCTGGATTCGGGATGCGCAGACGGCGCAGCATGACCCGGCCGTGCGCATTGCCGATCTCAGCACCAGTTTCGTAGATTTGATCGGGGTAGCCGGGGTTGGAGAGAGTGCGGGTGGTCCAGGTGGTGAGATCGGTGCTGAGCTGTGCGCTGAGTTGCGCGGTGGTGCCGTCTTGGCGGTCCTTGTAGGTATCACGCAGGAAATCGGCGACCAGCATGCCGCCGGGCACAGCGGGCAGCGGCAGCAGGCCGGCATCTGCCACCGTGGGATCGCAGCCGTGCCAGAAGAGCTGGAATTCCAGGCCGTTGGCGATGCCGTCGTTGTCAAAATCGGCGGTCTGACTGGTGAGCGTGCCAGCAGACAGACCGCGAGTGCGCTCGTAGCTATCCGCCCACTGCGCGTAGCTGTGATCGGCCGTGAGACCGACACCAAAGGTGAGGGTAATGAGCTCGCTAGCGACGGGTGCGCCGCCGCTGGTGGTGCCGGAGAGCTGGAAAGCCACGCGGTAGAGGCCATTCGCGCTGAAAGCCGCCAGCGTGGCGAGATTCACCGCGCGGGTGACGCTGATGCTATCGCCCGAGGTGATGCCATCGGCGGAATTCATGAGCGTAACGGTGCCTGCGCTGTTCAGCAGCGAAAAGTGGCCCGGCCCGGTGACGCTCACGAGGCGAAGCGTGGCGCTGTTGCTTTGCAATGCGGCATCCGGAATGCCCGCAGCAGCGAGGACCGGCGTTTGTCCAACGATGTTCGCCACACCGCTGCCAAGCGCGGAAAAGGTGAGCGCGAGCTGCCGTGAAGCGGTGCCTGGCACTTCGAGGAAGCTTTGATTCGAGCGATAGGCCACCGCGTTCGTCGGATCTTCGAGAAGGACATGCCACGCGTTGTCGGAACCCTCAAAACCCAGGCGTGCCACGGTACCCGAGCCGCTGAGGCGCGATGAAAACGGCACACTGAAGTGATACACCCCCGTGCCACTCTGGATGGAATCATCCGCGATGAGCTTTCCCTCCGCGCGAACGGTCACGTCGTAGGTACCCGGCTTGGTGAAGACCCACGAGAAGTGCTCGTGGGCATTCGCGGTGAGCGCCTGCACTTCATCCGGCGCAGGGCTGCTGGGATGCGTGTTCACGAGGAAGCCGGACTCGCCGAGGCTGTCAACGAACATGCCAAAGTAACCGCCTGCCGAGGGTCCGGTGCCGGTGACATTGGTCACCTGATAGCGCACGCTGCCGCTGCCGAAGGGAAAGTAGCTTCCCATGAAGTAATCATAAAAATCGCCCTCCTCAAAAACCGCACGGATGCCGAGGTAAGGCGCACCTACGACGGGAATTTGCGGCATGATCCACGCCGTCGATCCTGGTGTGCCGATCTCGCTCATGGCGGCTGGCAGCGTGGTCTGGCAGGCGGGCGAGGCCACAAAGCGCGTCGTGGCCGCATTCAAACGCACATCGGCGCTGCTGTTGTTGAAGTCACCCGTGGGGTTGTAGGACGTGAAGAACTCGAAACCGCCGTCGTAATCCACATGCGTCTCAAAATGACCCGTCATGATGTCCGTGAGTTGCGCGACGGCAGGAGCGGTGGCGACCAAAAGGAAGGTAAAAAGGCGTTTCATGGGCTTCAGGGGCTGGTGATGACCTGCACGCGGAAAAAGCGAGGCGGCTGGCCGGCGACGAGAGACGGGAAAGGCAGGGCGCAGGCTTCGTAATCATTGTCTTGCGCCAAAACGATTGGGGTGGCGTTGCTAGTCTCCCAGGTGCTCAAATTCGGGCTGAACTGCACGGCATAGGTCAGTCCCTCGGTCGCGGCGAAGCGACGGCGGATGAAGATGGCCTGCAATCCGGCTCCGAGTTGCGGCGTGCCGCGTGAGAGCAGCGTGGGGCCGCTCACCCCGATGCTGGAGAGACTTCCCTGCACTGGCGAGAGGCCGAAAGCCCATTCGAGCACGTTCGAGAGTCCATCAAAGTCGGGATCAGCATTCGGCGCGGCATTGCCCGTGCCGCTGGGGCTGCCAAAATGCGTCTGCCGCCATGCGGCGAGGTCATCGACGGGATTCACGGTGACATTCACCGTGGCGGTGGCACTGCCGCCGTGCTCGTCGGTAAGGGTGTAGGTAAAACTGTCGCTGCCGCTGAAATTGGGCTGCGGCGTGTAGCGGACGCTCGCGGCACCGGGATCAATGCTCACGCTGCCACCGAGACCATTCGTCACCGCCGTGACGGCCAGCATTTCGAGCAAGTCGGGCTCGCTGCGATCATTCGCGAGTACGTTCACGCTCGCTGCGCCGGAGTCTTCGGTGAGCGTGAGGGAATCGTTCACCGCGGTGGGCGCGGATTCGGTAAGCGGTCCAGTGCTGCTGTCGATGACGAGCAGGTGCAGCGTGTTGATGCCGCTGACGACTTCCACGAGGTTCCCGCCGTCGTTAATGAAGGCGCGGCTGCGCACATCGAGCTCGTAGCGTCCGGCATGCGTGAAGGTCCAGTTCATGTGCGCATGCGTGTTCGTGTTGATCCACATCGTGTCGGTCACGTTGCCGCCTTCGGTTGCCTCGTTGGGGACGTTGATGCCGTCCTTCGTGTCCCACCACACCAGCGGAGCGCCGCCAGTGCCGCTTTGATAAAGGGAAAACACCGCGCCGGAGGGCATGCGTGCCGCCACCAGTTCGAGGCGCACCCAGGTGGCGTTCGCGGTCACGCGAGAGTCACCCGAAGGCGTGTAGGCGGCCAGCGTGCCGCTCGCGATGCCCTCGGTGTTGAAGCCCGGCCAAAGCACGCCGGCCTTTTGTGCCTGTGGCAGCACCCAGAGCTGCTCGCCCGGTGCCTTACCGAGGAAACTGTAGGCCACCGGATCGAGCGACGCCGAAAGCGTGATGACCGAGGCGGCATTCACACGAAGCAGCGCCTCGTCAAAGTCGAGATTTGTCGGATTCGAGGCACCACCGACGTTCGGCGAGCCAAACGGGATGTCCGTGCTGACCTCATGATTCCAAGCTCCATTTTCAAAATCGAGCCGCAGATCCGTGTGAACGAGATCGACGGAGATCCAGTCGCCCACGGTGACATGCACGGTGCCAGTGAAGGCGCCGGTGTGGTAAAGCATCGTGTAGGTGAACTGATCCGCGCCGGTGAAGCCAGTGTTCGGCGTGTAGCGCAGCGTGCCCGGAAGTGGACCGGCGACGACGCTGCCATTCGCCCCCTGGGTGAAGCTTTGCATCGTGACCGAAGTGGACGGCGCGGGCAGTGTGTCGTTGCGGGTGAGGTTGTAGGTACTCGTGCGGCCCGGCGGAGCGAGTACGTTGTCCGCCACCGCGCGGGGATTGACGGTGACTTTGAACGTCATGGTCGTGGGGCCGCCGGCATCCCCCGTGATGGTGATGGAGATGTTGGATTCGCCGTAGAGCCCGGGCGCAGGGCGGATGCGCAGCGTGCGGTTTTGGCCGCTGCCCTGCATGCGCAGATCATCGGTGCTCGCCGTGCCGACGCTGCGAAAGAGCGTGGTGTTGGTGCGGATCACGGCGGGCGTCCACGCCGCGTTGCCCATCTGGTAGTTGATCGTGATGCCGCTGCTATCCGCATCCATCACGAGATCCGGGATGAGCTCGGCAGGCAGCGTGTAGAGCGGATTCACGGTCAGAACGAAGCTGTCGCTCGACGTCATGAGATCGCCATCGGTCACGGTGAGGGTGATCGTGGCGGTGCCGGATTGACCTGCGGCCGGAGTCACCATGAGCGTGCGGCTCGTGCCGCTGCCGCCAAAAACGAGGTTCGGATTTGGCACGAGCGTGGGGTTGGAAGAAGCCCCCGTGAGCGAGAGCGAGGCTGCGGCGGTCTCCGAATCGCCAATCGTGATGGCAATGGACGACGTCGCGGTGCCTTCGAGCGTACTGCGATTGGCCACATCGGAAATCGTGGGCGCGGTCTGTGCCTGCAACGTGCTCAGGCCACTCGCCAAAACGGCGAGCAGCAGGCTAAGACTTGGGATGAAACCGCGAGGAGGCATGGTTTGACAAATGCAATCATATTGCGACTATCGCAATTCTATTTTGAAACCTTGTTGCATTAGACGCCGACACCACTTTTCAGCCACGCTTGTCGTGATGGCCCTACCCGGCCTCGTTTGCGGCCCCATGATGCATGCTCAAAACGCGTCACCTGCACCGGTGGTGCCCTTTGTACCGCCTCCACCACCGAAGGAAGAACCTGTCACCACGCTCAAACCGGTCGAAATCCCCGAGATGCCGGAAAAACCGACCTTGGAGGCCGAAACGCCAAAAAAGGCCCCAAAGCCTACTCCGGCCAAAAAAGCCCCTCAACGGCCCGAAATCGCCCCGGAGGTCGTTTTGCCTGAAATCGTGCCCCAGGCGGTGCCTGATGTGCCGCCCGAGGCCATGACCATCTCGTCCTCCGCGGAAGGCGAGAACCTCGGTGAGATCGTCATCGTGGCTGACCGCACCCGCTCCGCCCGCACGGCCAGTGTGAGCGATCTCGCCATCCAACCCGTGCAAAAAATCGCCGGGAAGGAACTGCAACGCCGCGCCAAAGGCACCATCGGCGAAACCTTGGCCGGCACACCGGGTGTCAGCTCAAACTACTTCAGCCCGGGAGCCAGCCGACCCGTCATTCGCGGCTTTGACGGCGTCCGCGTGCGCATGATGCAGGATGGCCTGAGCACGATGGACCTCAGCGATACCAGCCCCGATCACGGCGTGGCCATCGAGCCGCTGCTGGCCGAGGAGATCGAGGTGCATCGCGGTCCCGCGTCGCTGCTTTTTGGCAATGGAGCCATCGGCGGCGCGGTGAATGTGAAGTCACGTCACTACGCCCGCGAGTTGCCAGCGCACAGCATCAGCGGCGCGGTGGATTCGCGTTTTGAAACCAACGCCGAAGGCTGGGCCGAAAGCGGTTGGCTGGCCCTGCGCGGCGGACCCTTCGTTTTGCAGTTTACCGGTTCCCTCCGCGAATCCGAGGACATTCGCATCCCGCAATCCGCCCGCACGCCGGAGTATGATGTGAATGCGAATCCCCGCGTGCGAAATCCCGCCACCGGCGCGATCACGCCCGTCCCGAATCCCTCCGGCCGACTGCCAAACAGCTTTCATCAGGCCGAGAGCTACTCCATCGGCCTCTCCTTCCTGCCGGAGGACAGCCCGCTGTGGTCGGCCTTCTCCTTTTCCGCCAATGAAGCCCGCTACGGCCTGCCCTACATCTTCAATGGCGATATCAATGGCTTCTTCGGCAACAGCATCATCGACTTCACCCAGGAACGCTACGACTGGGAACTCGGCTACGACTTTGAAGACAGCGTCATCAAATCCATCCAGGCCCACGTCGCCAACAGCCAGTTCGGCCAGGAAGAATTCGTCCAAGGCACCGGCAAGGATCAAGGCCGCGTCATCACCGACAATGCGCTAACCAAAGATGTCACCGAAGGCCGCCTCAATCTCTACCACGGCGGCTTGGGCGACCGCCTCGATGGTGTCCTCGGCGTTCACGCGTTTCGCGAACGCTTCACTTCCAGCCAGTTGACCCGCATTCAGCCAGAACTGCGCCAGCGCATCGCGGCCGAGACACGCAGCTTTGCCATCTATGGCCTCGAAAAGCTCACGCTCGGTGATTTTCATTTCCAGCTCGGCGGACGCTGGGAGGAGCAGACCGTGCTGTATCGAAATCTCGGCGTGAACCGCCCTGCCACCGGCATCAGCGAAAGCGCCTACAGCTACTCCGCCGCCGTGACCTGGGAGAAGCGGGACTTTCTCAGCATGGATCGCTTGGCCCTCGGCCTCGTGTGGTCACGCACGCAGCGCATTCCCACCGCCGCAGAGCGCTACGCCTTCTGGAACAGCGCCGCGCTGGGCCGCTTCCTCATCGGCGGCGATGTCGATGGCCAGGAACTCAAGCTCGAGCAATCCACCAGCATCGACGCCACGCTCGACGCCGAGTGGGATCGCTTCGCCGTGCATCTCAGCGGATTTCACTACGACTTTCAAAACTACATCTTCCTACAGGAACTGGCCCGCGGCCCCGTGCTCCAGCGCAGCGTGAACTACATCGAACGCGGTGCCACCTTCACAGGCTGGGAGGCCGAGGTCGAGGCGCATCTGCTCAAACACGAGCACCAGCGCCTCACCCTGAAGCTCATGGGCGACTACGTGCGCGGCTGGAACGAAGACGATCGCGAATACCTCCCGCGCATGCCGCCCATGCATCTCGGTGGTCGTTTGGAGGGCGAATATGGCCCCTTCAGCGGCGGCATCGAGCTGCGCTACGCCTTTGACCAGAACCGCTTCCGCGGCGGCTTCCGCAGCGAGGGCTACACCGATCCCTACACCCTCCTCAACGCCGACTTCACTTACCAGCTCTTCAGAAACGAACGCTACGACGTCAGCCTCACCCTCCAGGCCACCAACCTCCTCGATGCCGACGCCCGCCAGGCCACCTCCTTCCGCAAAGACGTGGCCCCCATGCCCGGTCGCGGCTTCAGCGTCGGCATGCAGGTGCGGTTTTGATTTTTCCCCATGAACACGAAAACCTCCAAACTCCCCGTCACCGTGCTCTCCGGCTTCCTCGGCGCTGGAAAAACCACGCTGCTCAACCACATTCTGCGCAATCGCGAAGGCCGCAAGGTCGCCGTGATCGTCAATGACATGAGCGAGGTCAATGTCGATGCCCAGCTCGTCAAAAGCGGCGATGCCAAGCTCTCGCGCACGGAGGAAAAGATGGTCGAAATGAGCAACGGCTGCATCTGCTGCACGCTGCGCGAGGATTTGATGCAGGAAGTCGCCACGCTGGCCAAAGAAGGCCGCTTTGACTCAATCCTGATCGAATCCACCGGCGTGTCCGAGCCCATGCCCGTGGCGGAGACCTTCACTTTCACCGACGACTCCGGCCGCAGCCTGAACGACCTCGCGCAGCTCGACACCATGGTCACCGTCGTCGATGCGCGGAACTTCCTCGAAGACTACCACAGCACCGATGACCTCCAGGACCGCGAAATGGGCGTCACCGGCGAAGATGCCCGCAGCATCGCGAACCTGCTCACCGATCAAATCGAGTTCGCCAACGTCATCCTGATCAACAAGACCGATGCCGTCAGCGCCGACGAGATCGACGAGATCCAGGGCATCGTTCGCGCTTTGAACCCGAAAGCGAAGGTCCACCTCACGCAGCGCAGCGAGGTGCCGCTCGACAGCGTGCTCGACACCGGCCTCTTCGCCATGGCCGAGGCCGAGCAGTCCAAAGGCTGGCTCGACAGCCTCGGCGGCCACACGCCGGAGACCGAGGAGTATGGCATCAGCAGCTTCGTCTATCGGGCGCGACGTCCGTTTCATCCACAGCGCCTCCACGACCTGCTCGGCCTGCATTGGGACGGCGTCATCCGTGCCAAAGGCATGTTCTGGCTCGCCACGCGAAATGAAATCGCCGGTTACCTCTCGCAGGCCGGCGTCTTGCGTGACACACGCGCCATGGGCTTCTTCTGGAGCGCCGTCAGCGAATCCGAATGGCCGCAGGACGAGCAAAGTCAGGCCGAAATCCGCTCCCACATCCAAGGCGAGCACGGCGACCGCCGCACCGAGCTCGTCATCATTGGCCGCGACATGGACAAAGCCGCCCTCACCGCGAAATTCGACGACGCCCTCCTCACCGACTCCGAATTCACCACCGGCCCCGACTCCTGGCGCACCCTCCGCGATCCCTTTCCGCAGTGGCTGCCGAACGAGCCTGAGGCACCGGCGCAATAAGGGTGAGACAGACACTCTTGTCTGTCCGCAGTCCGCGCAAGTGTCATCCTGAGCACGCCCGGCACTGTGCTTCGTCATCCACCGCCACGCACCCAGCACGCAATCAGGCTGGCAAAAAATGAGTGTCAAAAAGATGAAATCAGGGTTCCCATTTTTTGCCCTCCATCTTTTTGCCAGCCAAGAAAAGCGCTCGCACCTCGCCAGCCATTCACGAGCCGTTGGCAGCCAACCTCATCCACCGCTTCGCACACTCGCTTTGCTCGCGGGTTTCCAGGCAGCACTTCCGCCTTGCCCGAATCCACTGCACCGGATCAGCCTTCGCCGGGATGAAGCCCGCCTTCGCGCACCACGCGACGATGAACTGCCCCGTCCGGCCACAACCCGCCACACAATGCACCACCACCGCCTCGCGGGCGGCGTGGTGCTGGTCCATCAATCTCACGAACTGCTCGATCTGAGCATCCGTCGGCACCCCATAGTCCGGCACGTTGATGTGATGATACACAAACTGCTCCGGCACATCGCGCCGGTTGTCGAACTCGCAGCAATTCACGACCGCCCGGATGTTTTGTTCGTCGTAAATGTCGTAAACATAAGGATCAGGCCACCACGACGCGGCGATGACACCCTCCACAATCCAGGTGAAGGGTTCCGTGCGTTCAGGTTGACCTCGTTCAGGCCAATACCAAGGGCGGATCGGTTGCGGCATATTTCTGTCATTTCCTTCTCAGAGACTCCGAAAAAATCAACTGTCATAGAAAGGGTTCTGAGCTGTGTCATTGAGCAGTCCCAGTATCACGGTTCATGTCGTTTTGCCGCAGTAGCAGGCTGCCAGCAGTGCGGCACCACCGATAAGGCAGCTCAATGTATCTGCGGCGACCTGAAATGTCGGCATTCCAGCTTGAGTGTCGATCCAAAGGAACAGCGGACTGAAGGCCAGTAAGGCCCATCCGCAAAAGACGATGAGCGGTCGGTATCGCACCACATCGCCTGACATGAGCCAAAGTAGAACGGCCTGCGCCAGATAGACGCAGGAGGCTCCCGAAGTCATGTAGATGAGCAGAGGTAAATGGGGTGGCTTACCGAAACCCAGCAGCACCGAAAACTTTTCCACAGCCATCTGCGGCGCAAAGATCGCTGGTAGTGCGATGAATGAAACCGCAGAGATTACCCGCAGCACCAAGCGCTGGAGTCGTGGGTTGCCTCGGTCGGGTTTTGACATGGATTCAGTTTCGTTCATGGCAGCAGGTTCCGAGGATGACCGGAGAAGTCAAGGCAGCTGCCCCTCACACCTTCGGCAGTGTGATGCGCTGCTTTTGGCCCTGATATTTGCCGGTGCGTTTCCGATACGACGTGGCGCAGGGTTCACCTTGGAAAAAGAGCATCTGCACGATGCCTTCGTCGGAGTAGATGCGGCAGTCGGCGGCGGACGAGTTGGAGAATTCGAGGGTGAGATGGCCGCTCCAGCCTGCCTCGGCCGGGGTGACATTCGCGATGATGCCGCAGCGGGCGTAGGTGCTCTTGCCGACACAGATGGCGGTGACATCCGCTGGCAGGCTGAGCTTTTCCACGGCCACACCGAGGCCGTAACTGTTCGCCGGCAGGATGAAGTAGCGACCGTGCTCATCGCTTTCGAGCGGCACTTTTTCGAGATTGCGCGGCTGAAAGCGTTTCGGGTCCACGACGGTGCCGGGGATGTGGCGGAAGACTTTGAACTCGCGTGATGAAAGCCGCAGATCGTAACCAAAACTGCTCAGGCCATAGGAGAGCACTTGCGGCCCGCCTTTGACCTGGCGCACGAGCTGCGGCTCAAAAGGAAGGATCATGCCACGGCGGGCGAGTTCGGTGATTTGGAGGTCATTGAGGATCATGTCGGCGACTCTTTTACTGCAACATACTTGCATTACAATCAAAGAGGCTCAACATGCCCCCATGCCCACCTACCTTTACGAAACCCTGCCGCCGACGCCGGAACTCTCGGTGCGGCGTTTTGAGTTGAAGCAGAGCATGCGCGATGCCGCGCTGACGCATGATCCCGAGACCGGCCACCCGGTGCGCCGAGTGCCGCAGGCCAGTTTTTATCTCGGCGGCGTGCGCAGCCTCGCCGTCGCGCCGCTGGATGGCGGCGGCTGCTGCGGTCCGGGTGGCGGAGCCTGCCATCATTGAATCAACCCACCAAGTCATGAACACCTCCACCGGCTTTCCCACCTCCTATGCGGAGTTTTGCTACCTCATCACGCAGCGCTGCGGCACGGCGCTGACTCGCGCCTACTGCCAGGAACGCATCGCGGCGCTGAAGGACAGCTCCATCCCTGCGACAAGCGACTTCGTGAAGGCCTACGGCGAGCCCCACTGCCGCCAAGTCATCGCCTGGTATGAACAAGCCTCCCGCGAAGCCCTCGC
Organism: Akkermansia muciniphila; assembly: GCA_943373155.1. Lineage (GTDB taxonomy): Bacteria > Verrucomicrobiota > Verrucomicrobiia > Verrucomicrobiales > Verrucomicrobiaceae > Prosthecobacter. Next base: position 14,103 of record CALSBJ010000064.1, read on the forward strand.
CTGATCCAAGCCTTCGTCATTCGCCATTCATCATTCGTCATTTTCTCTTCCCATGTCCCGTCTTCCTGTCACCGTTCTCTCCGGCTTCCTTGGCGCTGGCAAAACCACGCTGCTCAATCATGTCCTCAACAATCGCGAAGGCCGCCGCGTGGCAGTCATCGTCAATGACATGAGCGAGGTGAACATCGACGCCTCGCTGGTCGCCAATGGCGGTGCCAATCTCTCGCGCACCGAGGAAAAAATGATCGAGATGAGCAATGGCTGCATCTGCTGCACCTTGCGCGAGGATTTGCTCATTGAGGTCAACCGACTGGCCAAAGAAGGCCGGTTCGACTACCTGCTCATCGAGTCCACCGGCATCAGCGAACCACTGCCTGTGGCCGAGACCTTCACGTTTGAAGGCGAGGACGGAAAGAGCCTCAGCGAGATCGCCCGGCTGGATACCATGGTCACCGTGGTGGATGCCAAAAACTTCCTCCACGACTACAACGAGGCCGATTCGCTGCAAAAGCGCGGTCAATCTCTCGGCGAGCAGGACACACGCACAGTGACGGACCTTCTCATCGATCAGATCGAGTTCTGCGATGTCATCGTGCTGAACAAAGTGGACCTCATCAGCGAGGCCGAGCGCACCCTGCTGCGGGAGGCACTCACCAAGCTCAATCCACGCGCCCGCATTGTGGAGTCGGAGATGGGACGCGTGCCTCTCGGCGAGGTGCTCGATACCGGACGCTTCAGCTTTGAGGAGGCCTCACGCGCCCCCGGCTGGCTGAAGGAGATGCGTGGCGAGCACACGCCGGAGACGGAGGAATACGGCATCTCCAGCATGGCCTACAAATCGCGAAAACCCTTTCACCCGCAGCGCTTCTGGGACTTCCTGCATGAGGAATGGCCCGGCATCATCCGCAGCAAAGGCTACTTCTGGCTCGCCACGCGCATGGGGCTGGCGGGCATCTGGAGCCAGGCGGGCGGTCTCGCCACGCATCGCTGCGCAGGCTTTTGGTGGATCAGCGCCCCGAAGTCCGGCTGGCCGCAGCGCATCGAGGATCGCCGCCAGATCCTCGACAACTTCGTGGAGCCCTACGGCGACCGCCGCCAGGAGCTTGTCTTCATCGGTATCGGCCTCGATGTCGCCACACTCACCGAGAAGCTCGATGCCTGCCTGCTCACCGATGAGGAGTTCGACGCTGGCCCCGGCGAATGGGAGAACCTTCCCGATCCCTTCCCCCGCTGGCAAATCGAGGCCGCCGTGGATGCCCATCACGAGCACGGCCACATCCACGCCGAGGTCCCCGGCCTCGAAGACGAAACGCCCACTCCGTGGCTTCGCTGAAAAACGATCTCGCCATGCTCCATCGTCTTCTCATTCTCCTCCTCGTGTGCAGCCTCGCCGCCTGCAAAAAGGCCCCAGAGGCGGCTCAGGTCGTCGTTTGGCCTGAACTGACTGCTTTCGATGAAACCGCCGCGAAGGCCGAAGGACTCGCACAAGTCGGTGATGTGGCGGCTTTGCGTCAAACGCTGCCCGATGTGCTGAAAACGGGCTCGGCGGTCACTGCGGCCACAATTCCGACGAACGCGAAAAATCCAGCGGGCCTCCGATCACCTCTCGCGGACCTCGCGGAACTGCTCACGAAGCTTTCTGCGGCTCCGTTGAATGACGACGATCTCAAGACCTACACCTTGGCGCTGCATCCGCTGGTGGCGGTGATGATGACGGAGGCTGGAATGCCGCACATTCATGCGAACGAAGGTCCGCACGGAGGCTTCTTCCATCCTGTCTTTGCCGCTGATGGCAAACAAGCCGCCACGCTGGAGATCAAGCTGCACGATGACGCGGGCGATCTCGAAGTCTGGCTGGTCAAAGGCGGTCGCGATGGTCCGGCGCTTGATCTGCCGCTCGACAGCGTGCTGAATCTCGACTTCCCCGATTTGAATCGCCAGATCGAGCTGCGGGTTCGTGATCGCGAGAAAAACGCAGGCGAAGATGGCCAAACCAACCTTCGCAACGGCCAGACGAATTACTTCATCTTCCCCGGCGAAACCGGCGCAGATGCGAAATGGCTCATGGGTGTCGATTTTGCCGCCAAAGCTCGCCTCGCGCTTCCGGGCGGTCTTTCCAGCGAAGTGTTCGTGCTGAAGCCGCATGTGCATCATGACTGACGCGGCGATCCATCTCCACAGCCTGCGACATGTGCTGGCACCGGGCGTGCATTTTGCGCTCGATGAGTTGCTCGTGAGCAAAGGCGAATGCCTCGCACTCACCGGGCCGAGCGGTTGTGGCAAAAGCACACTGCTGAGCCTCATCGCGGGATTGGCGCGAGTGCAAAGCGGCAGTGTGCGCGTGCTCGGCACGGAGCTTGGCAGTCTCGGCACCGCAGCGTTGGATCGGCATCGCGGCCAGCACTGCGGCATGGTGTTTCAGAGCTTTCACCTCCTGCCCGCCTTCACCGCGCTGGAGAATGTTCGCATCGGCCAGCGCTTCTCCGGTCGCGAAGGCGATGCCGTGGAAATGCTGGAGCGTGTGGGTCTCTCACACCGGCTGCACACGCGGGTGAGCCGACTCTCCGTCGGTGAAAAGCAGCGCGTCGCCATCGCACGGGCACTGCTTGGCCGCCCGGCCCTCTTGCTCGCCGACGAGCCCACCGGCTCGCTCGATCCGAAAACAGGTCGTCAGGTCTTCGACCTCATGCGCGAGCTCGTCCGCGAGCACGGCACCACCTGGTTGATGGTCACGCACGATCTCGCGCTAGCCCGCGAGTTGCCACGCCAGTTTGACTGCACCCTACTCATCCGCAGCGAGGAGGTGGCGGCATGACCCTCCCGCGCATCGCCTGGCGTTATCTCACGGCGCGGCCGTTGGTCACGGGGCTCACCTTGGCGGGCATCGCGCTGGGTGTGGCGTTGATCGCGGCGGTGCTCACGTTGCGGCGGGAGACGGAGCGCACCTTTCAACGTGAAGCCGGGTTGTTTGACCTCGTCGTCGGGGCCAAGGGCAGCCCGCTCCAGCTCACGCTCAGCAGCGTGTATCACCTCGACATGCCCACCGGCAATGTGCCGTGGTCGCTGTATGAAAAACTGCGCGAGAACCGCCGCATCGCCACCGCCATCCCGATCGGCCTCGGCGACAACTTCCGCAGCTTTCGCATTGTCGGCACTGAGCCGCATCTGTTTGATCTCCAGCATGAAGGCCGCGCTTTCTTCAGCTTCGCGGAAGGCGCGGTGTTCAAAGACGACTTCGAGGTCGTGCTCGGCTCGCAAGTGGCCGCCAGCACCGGCTTGCAGATCGGCGACACCTTCGCGGGCACGCATGGGCTCGTGCAGATGCCCGGCAGCGAGGAGCATGGCGAGTTCCCCTATCGCGTGTGCGGCATCCTCGCGCCCACCGGCACGGCGCAGGATCGCGCCATCTTTGGCACCCTGCGCAGCGTGTGGATCATCCATGACAAGGAGCACAAGCTACACGCCGCCATTCAAGGCACTGCGAGCCGCGCGGAGTCGCCGCTGGAAGTCACCGCCGTGCTCATCCGGCTGAAAGCACGCGGACTGCGCCTGTGGGTGGCCGATGACATCCGCAACAACACCGAAGGCATGCCCGCCATCCCGGTGAATGAGATCCTGCGCCTGTATCAAAACGTGCTGGAGCCCGTGCAAAAAACGCTGCTCGCCGTCGCCGCGCTCGTCGTGGTCGTTTCATGCTTCACCGTGCTCGTCACCCTGCATCAGGCAGTGGAAAGACGGCGGCGCGATCTCGCCATCCTCCGCTGTCTCGGTGGCAGGCGCTGGGAAGTGGCCTCGCTGGTCATGCTGGAGGCCGTGTTTCTCACGCTGGGCGGTCTCATCATAGGTTTACTGCTCGGTCATGGCCTGCTCGCAGCCGCAGCATCGCTGCTGCGTGAGCGCACCGGCCTGCTCATCGAACCTTGGAGCCTCGATCACGCGGAAATCACCGCGCTGCTCGTCATCGCCGCCGCAGGGCTGCTCTCCGGCCTCGTGCCCGCCCTTTCCAGCTACCGCCGCACACCCGCCCACGATATCGGCATCACCGAATGAGCCCACGTCAGCCCAAGTCCGCCGCCGCCTTCGTCAGCATCACCGCGCTGGCCTTGCTCGCCATGCTCATCGTGTGGATGCAGCCGCAGGACACGACGCGTTCAAACACGAACATCACCTCGCTGCCACCCGCTTCACCGCCCACTCTGGCAGAAACCAAAGCCATCGAAAGCACGCCGACACCGACCGGCCCGCCCGTGCGCATCGACTTCAAATTGCTCGATGAAACCAAGCAGCCCGATGCACGAAAAAGGGAGGTCGTGTATCCGCCCGCGCTGGAAGAGCTCGATGGTCGCCTCGTCGAACTCGTTGCCTTCATGGCCCCGTTTGAGTCGCTGGAGGACATGAGCGAGTGCCTGATGCTCCCCGCCTATGTCGGCTGCTTTTTCTGTGCACCGCCCAGCTTCACGCAGGTGGTGTTTGTGCGTCAAAAACACGATGGCAGACCAAAGAAGCCCTTTATCGAAGCTCCGTCTCTCGTCACCGGCACGCTGCGCCTGTTGAAGCCCGGCAGCAGCGATCCCGCGCACGAGATGGAGATGATCTACGTCATCACGGATGCCACCGTGGTGCCTTACGATGGCTCGAACGCTCCGGCTCGCGTGCCCGGCCATTGGCAGAAAGAAAATCCGCGAGCCGCAGCCGATGCCGGACTGCCGGAAAAGCCGCAGCCTTTGCCTCCGATGAAGCCCGAGGACCTCGTGCCCGTCATCGCGAAGCTGCGCGGTCTTGAAATCAAGAAGCCCATCAAGTTCACCACCTACACACCCGCCGAACTCGAAAGCGCCGTCGAGGTGCGCATCAACTCACGCCGCGCCGCCGGAGGCTGGGCCGCGCATCAGCGTGTTTGGCAGACGCTGGGCTTCGCCGATGAAAAAGACGACCTGCGCCTCGTCTTGCGCGGCCTCACGCTTCAGCGCGTCATCGGCTACAGCAATGCCGCGGGCGATCACATCCGCTACAACGGCGATCTCCAGCTCACGCAGCCCGCCACGCGACTCGAACTCGTCAAAGTCATCGCCGAGGCCCTGCTGCGTCAAAACCTCGATCTCCGCCATCTCGACACCGCTTTGCATGGCGATACGAACACCGATACTCGCCTCGCCGCCACCTCCGTGCTCCAGGGCGATCTCATGACCACCGCGCGACTCTTCGCCGCGCATCATCGACTGCGCGATCCCACGCCGAATGCCAGCTTCGCTTACTTCGGCGGTTATCCAGCGGCCAAAACAGCGCTGCTTCAGCTCGAAACACTGCCCTGGCAGATGGGGCCGTTCTTCACCGAGCAATTCGCACCGAATGGCGAGCCGATAGCGCTCAACGATCTGCTGAAAAAGCCGCCCACCACCACTGCGGCCATCATTCATCCCATCTTCCATGGCCGACCGCAGGACTACACACCCGTCGAGGTGCCATCGACCTTTGCCGATGCCTTGCGCGACTCCAAACCCATCGCCACCGGCATCCTCGGCGAGGCCGCGCTGCTCGTCTGGCTCGAAAACAACGCCGAACTCGGCCTGCACATGTCCGAGGCCGATGGCTGGCGCGGTGACCGCTACGCCTTCTGGCAAGACGGCACCCTGCTCATCGAAACGCATTGGCTCGATGAAGACGAAGCCGCCGAATTCCACGAAGCCGCCACCACCCAGCGCCCCGATTTTATTGTCATCCGACCAGCCAACTCCAGCCTCATCCATCTCATCGGCGGCCCCGAGGCCGCACGCGCTGAACTGCAAAAACGCCTCCAACCATGAAACGAGCCCTTTTCGCCTTCATCGCCAGTTTCAGCGTCACTCAAGCTCAAGAGCATAAACTGCCCACCGAGTCCAAAGAGGCCAAAAACGCCTACCAACAGGCCAGCGAGCCCACCGAAGCCTTTTTGGCCGATTGGGACTTCTTGAACAAAACCGATGTCGTCGTGAGCGACGGCGAAAAAGACGCCACCATCAAGTATCCCGTCGAAATCCAAGCGCTCGATGGCAAACGCGTCGCCCTCATCGGCTTCATGGCACCGTATGAGAAGCTCGATGACATGAGCACCTGCATGATCCTGCCCGCCTCAGTCGGTTGTTACTTTTGCAGTCCACCCGCCGTCACGCAGGTCGCACTCATTCAGCAAAAGGGCGGGACCAAGGACAAGCGTCCCTTCATCAACGAAGCGGTCATCGTCACCGGCACGCTGCGCCTCTTCACCTTCGCCAGCCAGCATCCCGCGCATCAGGCCGACTTCATGTATGCCCTCGACGACGCCACCGTCGAAGTCTTCACCGGCCAAAACAAACCCCGCCGCGCCCCCTCCCATCTCCCGCCTGATCCACGCAAGCAGCCGAAGATCTACTGACTCATGACAACTCCAACACTCCCACCCTTCGCCCCGCGTCTCACCGTCGAACAAGTCGAGGAAGGGCGTGACCTCGCCCCGAAATTTGATGCCAGCGGCCTGCTGCCGGCCGTCACCACCGACTTTGACACCGGCGAGTTGCTCATGATGGGTTACATGAATGCCGAAGCACTGCAAAAGACCATCGCCACCGGCGAGGCGCACTACTTCAGCCGCAGCCGTCAGGTGCTCTGGCACAAAGGCGCCACCTCCGGCTTCGTGCAAAAGGTGCGTGAGATCCGCATCGACGACGATCAGGACTGCGTCTGGCTCCGCGTCGAAACCTCCGGCGGTGCGAACTGCCACGTCGGCTACCGCTCCTGCTTTTACCGCGCCATTCCCACCGGCACTGATTACACCCGCGCCGAAGGCTGCCTGCTCTGGAAAGAGGAGACCAAGGTCTTCGATCCGCAGGCTGTGTATGGCGACGCACCCAACCCAACCAAGCTATGAGCCGCATTCCCATCGTCCTCATCGCCGGATTCCTCGGCGCGGGCAAAACCACCTTTCTGCATGCCCTGATGGGCGCATTGAAGGAATGCAAGGTCGGCTTCAGCGTCGTGGTCAACGACTTCGAAAACGCCGAGATCGATGCCGCGCGTCTGCGTGATCTCGATGTCGAAGTGCAGTCCATCAACGGCTCCTGCGTCTGCTGCTCCTCGCTGAACGACTTCATGCTCACGCTCGGCACCATCGACGTGCCACGCGGCGGCGTGCTGCTCGTCGAGGCAAATGGCGCGTCCGATTTCATCACCCTCATTGCCGCCATCACCATGCGCGGCGAGTGCCGGCGCTTCACCTCGCCCATGCAGGTGACCATGATCGACACCGTGCGCTGGCAGAAACGCCGCAAGCACAACAAGCTGGAGCAGGAGCAGGTGAAAACCGCCACGCACTGGATGCTCACGCACACCGGCAGCGTCAAAAATCCACGCCTCGCTGGCATCCGCGCCGCCGTGAAGATGCTCACCCCGCGCGGCATCGAGACCAGCGTGGATGACTTCGCCGACTTACTCCGCCTGCAAGCCGCCACCGCCCGCTTCGCCGCCGCTGAATCGCCAAAACCCGCTCTCTTCGAAAACGCCACCACCGAGCCTGCTCACGAGCATCACGTTCATCACCATCACCACCACGATGACGAACGCGCCTTCACCTCCATGCGCGTGCCCGTGCCCTTCGTCGTCCAGCGACAGGACCTCGAGCGCGTCCTGCGACATCTACCGGATGAAGTCCTTCGCGTGAAAGGCCTCTGCCGCCTCGCCGAGCTGCCCCAGATCCCCTTCTCCTTCCAACACGTCCGCCCCGAAGGCGAAACCTGGTTCCTCCCCATGATCGGTGCCCTCGGCATCATCCCCAGCGGCGTCATCATCGGCGTCGGCCTGCCGGAAAAGGTCATCGAAAACGCCTTCGAAGCCCTCCCCAGCGCCGAACTGCGGCCAGACATTCAAGTTGAGGCAGAATGATGGTTGGCAAAATGATCGGCCGTTGAAAGCAATCATTTTGCCCTCCATCATTCTGCCACCATCGCCCCGTCACCATGCCCACACCTCCTCGTGAAATCCGAGTCCGCCATGCTGCGGGTGCGCCCGAAGCCGCTGCTGCTGTCATCCAAACGCAGCGTGAGCTGAAAAAGCTGATCGCCGGAGAAAGCACGGCGGACACCCGGCAGATTGGCACGGTGGTGTCGAAGCTTCAGGTCGTCATCGCGGACTATCTCGACTCCGGCAAGCCGCTGAAGATCACGCTGAGTGCCTTCGAAATCCTCTCGGCCGTCGATGCGGCGATTCAGGAAGCCGTGGGGCAGCCCAGCCCATGGCCGGACGGAGCGGATGCACGCACGTTTTTCGTTCACGGCCTCTACGACGAGATCATCCAGCAGCCGAGCAACATCTTCGAGACGAAGCTCTTCCCTGACGGCAGTGAACGTTACATCCCCATCAGCCGCGCCACTTGGAAAGCCTGCCTGGAACACCTTCGCGAGCAGATCATTGAGGGCGGCCTCAAGATCGCCAAGAAGCGGCCGCCTGCGGCGGAATGACGAATGACGAATAACAGCGGTGGAGTTGTGGAGTGTTGTTTCTTGGCGGCCTTGAAACTTGAAACGTGGAACCTGAAACGACGCGTCAGGATCGAGGACGAGTCCGAGTAGGAGGACGAGGACGATTGGCAGCCATTCATTCACTACTCCAACACTCCATCACTCCACGACTCCATCAGCCCGCCACCGCTCCGCTCACCGCACCTGCCGCAGATTCTTCGGCCAGGGGTCGTCGAAGGGGCAGCCGGATTGCCATTGGCGGATTTCGTCGTCGGTGCAGAAGCATGTTTGGAGGTGGCGGAGGAAGATGGCGCGGTCGTGCTCGGTGCCGATGAGGGTGAGTTCGTTCAAGCGGTCGCCAAAGACGGGGTGGGTGCCTTGCAGCCACTCGCGGAGTTGGGTAATCTCATGCGGGAGGAGTTTGCCATCGGGGTTTTTGACGAGCTCGGCCTTCCAGTAGGCCATGAGCTCCATTTCGATGCTGCCGCCGCTTTGATTCCACAGCAGCACCTCACGCGGTCGTGAGGCGAGCCAGATGAAGCCTTTGCTGCGATGGATGCCGAGGCCGAGATGCTCGCGAAAACAGGTCCAAAAACGTCGCGGATGCAGCGGTCGCTCGTCACGCACGACCGTGTAACCGATGTCGTAGGCCTCACTTTCGCCCAAATCGGTGTCGGGAAGGCCCAGCGAGAGCTTTTGAGCGCGTTCGAGGTCGAAACCGCCGAGGTCGAGCCAATCGACCTCCGCCTTGCCATAGCTCGCGGTGAGCACGCGGGCCTTGGGATGGAGGATTTCGAGTGTTTTGCGCACGATGGCCAGATCGGCGGCGGGAACGCGTTCGGCCTTGGTAAGCACGATCGTGCTGGCGAATTGCAGTTGCTCCACGAGCAGGTTTTCCGCGCTGCGCAGCCCGCGGGCCTCGTTTTGCACCAAACGGCGCAGCAGGTCCGCACCGCCGCCGTGATCGGCAACGAGCGCCCGCGCATCGAGCAGCGTGATGAAGCCGTGCAACTCGAGCGAGGCATGCTGGAGCACGTCTTCAATGAGCGGCCACGGATGCGTGCTGCCGGAGGTTTCGATGATGAGATGCTCGACATCCTCGCGAGCGGCGAAACGAGCCAGCGCCTCGCGAAACGCCTCGCGTCGGCTGCCGCTGATGCTGCCGGCGTAAAGGCTGACGAGCGTGCCCTCGGCCTCGGACAGTCGCTCGGCCTCGCGGACGAGGTCGCCATCGACTTCGAGGTCGCTCACGTCATTCACGAGCACGCCGAGGCGACGCTGCGCGGGTGCCTCCCGCAGCATGCGCCGCAGGAGCGTGGTTTTGCCGGAGCCGAGAAAGCCGCAGAGGATGGTGACGCGCATTCGGGGGGAGATGTGGTCGCAGTTGTTTTAAATGCAAATGTTTTGCGTTACCCAAAAGGCCGGTGCATGAATTCTTCCGCCATGAAAAATCTCTTCTCGAATCTCGGCACCACCTTGCTGCTGATAGCGGCCATCTTCATCGGCTCCGCGCTTGGCTGGTCTTCCACCACCTTGGGATCGCAGCTCGGCGGTTATGTCGATCCGCTGATCCTCGCTTTGGTGTTCGTGTTGTTCTTTGAGGTGGATTTCCTGGCGCTGCGGCATGGCGGCGGGCACTGGCGCTGCCTGCTGCTGGCCTGGGTGTGCAATTTCCTCATCATCCCAGTGCTCGGCTGGGGCATCGCCAGCCTCTTTCTCAGCGGCCAGCCACTGCTGCTCACGGGACTGCTGATCTACTTCATGGCTCCATGCACGGACTGGTTCCTGGGCTTCACGCGGCTGTCGCGGGGAAACACCGCGCTGGGTTCCGTGCTGCTGCCGGTCAACCTGCTTTCCCAACTGCTGCTGTATCCCGTTTATCTGGGTCTGATGGTCGGGCACCGCACGGGCGCAGATGTCATCACGCTGGGCGGCACGCTGTGGCAATGGTTCCTCGTGCCTTTCGCGGGGGCGGTGGCAGCGCACGGGCTGCTGCGTCTGACGCTGCCGTCGGCGTGGTTCGCCACGCTTCGCAGGCTGGCGGGGCGGCTGGTGCCGATGATCATCGCGCTGATGGTGGTGTGTGTCTTCGCGGCGAACATCACCGTCATCCTGGAGCATGCGCTGGCCTTCCTGATGATCCTCGCGGCGGTGTTTGTGTTTTTTGTCGTCACCTACTTCCTGGCAGAGGCAGCGGTGCGTGTGGGACGTCTGGCCTATCCTGAACGTGCGCTGCTCACGATGACCACGGCGGCCCGGAATGCGCCGCTGATGCTCGGCATCACCATGGCGGCGCTGCCGGAGCAGCCCTTGATCTACGCGGCACTGGTCATCGGCATGCTGGTGGAGTTTCCCCATCTCACCGCACTGAAACACCTGCTGCTGCGTCGTGCAGACGCGCCACCGCCACCATCTTCCGGCATGCCGCAGTTCGCACAAAGCCCGCGGCAGACCTCGCCGGGCGATCTCGCGGCCTCGGGCCTCGCCCGCGCGTGACACGCCGATCCCACCTTTCTCCTCAAACGCATGAAACTCTCCCACAACGTCCTCATCGTCGGCGCAGGTCCTGCGGGGCTCGGATGTGCGCTCGCGTTGCAAGCAGCGGGTGTCGAGGACGTGGTCATCGTCGATGAAAAAGGCGTCGGTGCCAGCTTCGAGGCCTGGCCGGAGCAGATGACGCTCCTCACGCCCTCCTTTCACTCGAACAACTTCGGCTTCGCCGATCTCAACGCCATCTCGCCCGAGACCTCGCCCGCTGATTTTCTCCACACGCAGCATCCCAGGGGCAAAGACTACGCCACCTACCTCAAGGCCATCGTGAAGCATGACGAGCTGGAAGTGGAAACCGACGTGCGCGTCACCAGCCTGCGCCGCGTGCGCGATGCCTTCGAGGTGCAGACCTCCAAAGGCCTGCGCACCGCCCACTTCGTCATCTGGGCCGTCGGCGAATTCTCACGACCCGATCTCGGCGGCATCGAAGGAGCCGATTTCGGCCTGCACAACAGCCGCGTGCGCGACTGGGAGCAGCTCGCGCTCACCGGCGATGTCTTCACGCTCATCGGCGGCTACGAGAGCGGCATCGACGCCGCCATCCAGCTCATGCAGCTCGGCAAAAAAGTGCATCTCCTCTCCCGCGGCCATCCCTGGGACAGCGACGATCCCGATCCCAGCCGCGCCCTCAGCCCCCGCACCCGCGACCGACTCAAAAACGCACTTCTCGAAGCCCCCGGCACCATCCACTTTTACAAAAACGCCGAGGTCCTCGCCATCCGCCCCGTGCGCGGCGGCTTCGAACTCGACGTGCGCGATGGCAAACCTTTCCACAGCCCCACGCCGCCCATCCTCTGCACCGGCTTTCACAGCGCCATCGAGCCTCTGCGCGATCTGTGGGAGTGGAAAAAAGGCACGCCCATCTTCAGCGAAGCCGCCGATGAATCCACGCTCACGCCCGGCCTCTTTTACAGCGGCCCCTCGTTGCAACATCGCGGCATGCTGTTCTGCTTCATCTACAAATACCGCGCCCGCTTTGGCGTCATCGCCCGCGAGATCGCCGGACGTCTCGGCATCGACATCGGCGACGGGCTCGATCTCTGGAAACAACGCGGCTTCCTGCTCGACGACCTCAAATGCTGCTCCGACTGCCAATGCGCAGTCGAGCCCGAGCAAGACCATCAACTCAACAAGCAAGCGGAGGTCATCGAATATGCTGTGGCGGCGTAAACCCACTCGTGACGCAGGCACTCCTGCCTGCGCTCTTCAACGTCCGACAACCACCGCCGCCACGCTCACCCGCGGCCACCTCAACGACCTCACCACCGGTCTCGGCCAGCAGATGTTCTTCTGGGGCCGCGATGTGCTCACGGAGGGCAATCTGCTCCTCAAGCACGGCTTTCAAAAACACCGCAGCGAAGGCCTGCAAGGCACCAGTTGCTACTGCAAGCCCTGGGAAGACGGCATGATCGAGCTCCACGGCGCCTGCGCCGGCTGGTATCCCTGCGAAGGCGGCCAATGCGGCTTCCTCTTCATCCGCAACGCCAAGCGCTGCTATGTCCACCACCGCACCACGCCCGTCGTGCCCGGCGAGTATGAATTCAAAGAGTTCGACAGCAGCAATCTCCCCGAACTCACCCGCAGCAGCCGCATCTTCACTGCTTGGCTCGCCGAGTATGAGGCCTGGATCGCCCAACAAATGGGCCGCGCCTATCGCGAGGAATGCCACGCCATGTTCTCCAAGCTCCCCACCTCCAAACCATGGCTCGAACCCGAAAAAGCCCGCCGCTGGATCGCCACCTTCGCCGCCGCCTCCCCCGCCCTGCCGAGGGCCAAGGCGTGGGCGGCGGGATGATGCTAAAGGATTGCAATGCTGGCTGAATGACGCCAGATGGGCGGCCCGCCATGAGCCGCTCCATTCTTTTCATCCTGCTTGCCGCCTCCCAGACGCTGCTGGCCCAGCAGCCACATCGTCATGATCCGGCGCACAACCATGAGGATGAGGTGATCCCGCTCGACGAGGTCATCATTTCGGCTCCGCTGGACCGTCCGCTGTATCAGCAGGCGCAGGCGGCCTCGATTTTAGCCTCCGATGCGCTGACGCTGGGCAGCGAGGCTTCGCTGGGACAGACGCTGAGCCGGGTGCCGGGCGTGAGCAGCACCTACTTTGGGGCTTCAGCGAGTCGGCCCATCATTCGCGGCCTCGAAGGAGATCGAATCAAGGTCCTGCAAAACGGCCTCAATACGATCGATGCCTCGGCGGCGAGTCCTGACCATGGCGTGAGCTTTGATGTGTCGAATTTGAAATCCATTGAGGTCGTGCGGGGGCCGGCGACGCTGCTGTACGGCTCGAATGCCATCGGCGGCGTGGTGAATGCCATCGACGGGCGCATCGTGGATGAGAAGCTGGAGGCGGGCACGATTCGCGGTTCTCTCGGCAGCCGTTTCAGCACGGTGGATCAGGGCTATGCCACGAATTTCATGCTGGAAGGCGGCCTCGGTCACGGGCTGGCCTTTCACCTCGAAGGCTTCACGCGTGCGGCGGAGGACTTCCGCGTGCCGGGCGAGCTGCGCTCAAGCGCCTTTCAAGAGAGGAATCCCCTGCCAGCAGGCACTCCAGAACCGCGTGAGGTCGTGCCGAACAGCTATCTCCGAGCCGAGGGGCTGAGCGGCGGCCTGAGCTACGTGTGGGATGAGGGCTTCATCGGCTTTTCGTGGTCGGAGTATCATTCCCGCTATGGCTCCACGGTGGCGCAGGATGTGTTCATCGACATGAACCAGACCCGCCTTGATGTGCGCGGGGCGTTTTACAATCCGCTGCCAAAGATCAAGGAGCTGAGCTACCGCTTGGCGTGGTCGGACTACGAGCACACGGAGTTTGAGGGAGGCCAGGACAACACGGTCTTCAAAAATGACGGCTACGATCTCCGCGTGGAGGCGAAGCATGAAAAGATCGCCGGGCTGGAGGGGGTGATCGGTTTTCAATCGGACCGCAGCGATTTCATGATCAGTGGAGAAGAGGCCTTCATGCCGCCTTCGATCACGCAGACGAACTCGGCCTTCTTCTTTGAGGAACTGGCGGCCACCGAAAAACTGCGCTTCCAGTTTGGCGGACGTTACGACCACATTGATGTCGATTCGGTGCAGAACGATGTCTTTGGCCCGGCGATCCATCGGAACTTCGACAACGTGAGCGGGTCCATCGGTGCGGTTTACACGCCGAATGAAACCTACGCCGCTGCCTTCACGCTCACCTACGCAGAGCGTGCGCCAACGGCTCAGGAGCTTTTCGCCAACGGCGTGCATGCAGCCACAGGCACCTTTGAACTCGGCAATCCGAATCTCGGCCTCGAAAGCTCCCTCGGTTTCGATTTGAACGTGCGCAAACGCACCGGCTGGGTCACCGGCTCCATCGGCGGCTACTACACCCGCTACAATGGTTTTATCGGCCTCTTCCCCACCGGCGTGGTCCGGGTGGTTGGAGGCGATCCATTCAACGAGTTCACCTACCGCAGCGTCGATGCCGAGTTCCTCGGCGGTGAACTGGAAGCTCAATTCCATCTCCTGCATCCGCTGGAAGGCACCGACGCAGATGCGCCGCGAACCAATCTGCATTGGGAAGTTCGTGCGGATGCCGTGCGAGCCCGCAATGTGGAAACGGGCGGTTCACTGCCCCGCATCCCACCTTTCCACCTCACCAATGCGCTCGTCTTTCAGCGTGGCGGCTTCACCGCTCGTCTCGAAGGCATCTACGCCGCGCCACAGGATCGCTTGGCGACGAATGAGCTGCGCACAGATAGCTACATCCTCGTGAACGCGACCTTGAACTACGAGTTCAAGGTCGCCAAGACCACCTGTGATGTGTTCGTCAAAGGCATGAACCTCACCAATGAGCAGGCCCGCGAGCACACCTCCTTCTTGAAGGATCAGCTCCCGCTTCCAGGCCGCGGTCTCGTGGTGGGCATGCAGATGAAGTTTTGATTCACACCACCAGCGCCTCTTCCGGGTGGAAGCTCACAAACACCCGCTCACCACGCTGCGGTTGACCACCAGAAGCGACGAAGCGGTTGTTCGGCATCTGCACCTGGAGCGTCAAATCGCCTGCGTGAACCACAAAGCGGAGGTGCGAGCCAAAGTAGGCGACCTCCACCACGCTGGCGCCATAGGCATTCACCCGCTCGGAGGCAGCGGGACGCTCGCGGGTGAGCCGCAGCTTCTCCGGCCGCACCATGACCCGTACCTCCTGGCCCATCGTGAGGGCCTCATGGGTGCGCACCATCGGATTGCCGATGCCTTCGCAGAAGACGCGGACGTAACCTTCATGCCGCACCTCCAGCACCTTGCCGGTGAAGAAATTCGCATCGCCGACAAAGCCAGCCACGAAATCGGTCCGCGGTGTGTCGTAGAGTTTGGAAGGGGCGTCGATCTGCTCCACGCGGCCCGCATTCATCACGGCGATGCGATCACTCAGGCTCATGGCCTCCCCCTGATCATGGGTCACATAGATGAAGGTGGTGCCGACTGTTTCGTGAATGGCCCGCAGTTCCAGCAGCATGTGCTGGCGCAGTTTGAGATCGAGCGCGGCGAGCGGTTCATCGAGCAGCAGCACCTGGGGTCGGTTCACCAGAGCGCGGGCAATGGCCACCCGCTGACGCTGGCCGCCACTGAGCTGTGCGGGACGCTTTTTGGCATGCTCGCCGAGTTTCACGAGCTCCAGCATGGCTTTCACGTCCCTCTCGATTTCTTCGCGACCACGGCCCGCCATCTTCAAACCGAAGGCGATGTTCTCCGCGACGCTCAGATGCGGAAAGAGGGCGTAGTTCTGAAACACCGTGTTCACCGGGCGGCGCTCCGGCGGGAGCGGCGTGATGTCTTTACCATCCAGCACGATGCGTCCGCGATCCGGCTGCTCAAAACCCGCGAGCAGGCGCAGCAGCGTGGTTTTTCCGCAACCGCTGGGCCCGAGCAGGGAGAAGGCCTCGCCACGAGCAATCTCCAGCGAAACACCATCCACGGCGCGATGGGCACCGAAGGCTTTGCTGACGTTTTCGATCTGGAGGAGGCCGTCCATGAGCGGGCAGAGTAAGATGAGATCCTGCCGCGTGGCAAGCCGCTTGCGGCTTTCGGCACACTTGGCACAGTGCCAGCCTCATGCCCGCCCGCTTCAAGACACTCAAAGCCTTGGAAGAAACCACCACGAGCACTCTCAAGCTCGTGCGGGACAACCATTTGAAGAGTGATTTTGTGCAGCGACGCTTCAAAGCCACGGAAACGGCCGAAATTGAGGGCCTGCAAACCTTGTTCGCCCAACTCGCGGCACTGAACAGCCCGCAGTTCGACCGCCTCATCGAAGCGGGGGCGGACGAAAAAGGCTTCTTCATCCTCACTCCCGCGCCGCTGGAGGGCGTGACGCTGCCGGAGATGCTGCAGCGCGGCCCGCTCTCCGCCGAGGAGTTTGAAATCCTTGCCAGCCAACTCCTCGATGCGCTGGAGGTGGTTCACGATCAGGCCATCGTACACGGCACGATCACGCCCGAGTGCGTGCGCATCATCGGCACAAAGCCCACCGAATGGCAGGTGCGTCTCGGCGGCTTTGGCATCGGTTTTGCCGCCAGGGGCACGGAGGAAGAGGATCAAATCGCCGCCTACCGCTGCGCCGCGCCGGAGCAGTGGCAGAAGTCTCCTGCCCGTCGTCGCACGGATATCTATTCGCTCGGTTGCGTGCTTTACGAGGCCCTCGCGGGTCGGCCGCCCTTTCAATCGCGTTCATTGAAGGAACTGCGGGTGAAGCATCTCGGCCATGATCTGCCTGATCTCGCCAAAGTGGCTCCGCATGTGCCGCGCTGGATGGCGGACTGGGTGATGAGCCTCATCGTCACGGATGCCGAGGCACGCCCACGAAAGGCAAGCGTGGCCCGCGAATCGTTTTCCCTGCGTGAGACAGCGCCCGCCGCCGTTCCGGCTCCTGCTCAGGCACCCGTTTCACCCGCCACGCCACCTGTTTCGGCTCCCGTGATGCTGCCCGTGAGCCAACCCGCTCGAAATGCCACCGCGAGCACGATTCCCATCTCCGTCGGCCCGCAGATCGGGAAACCGCCTTCGCCACGCAAGCCCGCCGCCGTGCTGGCGGCTCCAAAACCGGCGGCGCGGCAGTTTTCCCAGCAGCCCGCCGCACGGCCCATTTGGCAACGTCCCTTGGTTTGGGGTATCGCCGCAGGGGTGATCGCCGTGGCTTGGTGGACAATGATGGGCGGCTCCAAAACGGCACCGAACGGCGCCGCAGGCGCCAGCGCCTCGCTCGTGGATGTGCCGACGACGGATCCCGCTCAGCAGAGTTTTCGTGAGCTGGGCAAGTGGCGTCAGCGTTCCGTGGAACCTGCCAGCACGCCTGCGCCCGCGCTCCCAGCGGGCTTCAGCAAGCCCTGGGGCTACGAAAAACTCGTCACCTGGCTACGAGCAGATCTCGGCGTCAATACCTTCGATGGCCGTGACCTCGATCAACCGGCGAAGGTCGGTGATGCGGTGGCCTTCTGGCATGATTTCGGGCCTCTCGGCAAAGACAACGCCGTGGCCGTTCTTCCATGGGATATTGCCAAGAAGCGTGCCCGCCTCCAATGGCTCCAACCAGACGCCCAAAGCCGTCCGCTGCGCACCGCCCGGCCCTTCATCGTCTTTGGAAAAGACGCCAAACCCGTCTCCACGATGAACTCACTCGGGTATGCCTCGGGCGAGGGGGTGCCCTTTGGCGATCCAGCGGTCACGGGAGTCACGCTGGTCGTCGTTTACTACCGGGACAACAACCCGTCCCAAACCTTTGAGCGGGTGGCTCATGTGAATTTCAGCAATGGCTCCATCGCTCTCGTGACCGAAGCCAACGGCAAAGCGAATTTCAATATCGGTGGGCCACCCAGTGCCCCGCCTGAGCACCGCACCTCGTTAATCCTCAATACCCCGGATCGACTGGACGTCACCGTGCCCACCTTAGCGATGGCCACTTGGGCCAAAGACGGCCGCATCACCATCCGCATGCTCAATGCCCGAGGCGAGATCACCTCCGGCTCCGGCAGTAAACCCATCCCCACCAAGAACCTCCACAACATCACTCTCGCTGGTGATGGGTATTGGTCCTTCCGGGATCAAAACGACAACCCCGTGCCCTTCTACGGCGGCATCGCCGAGCTACGCCTCTACAATCAAGCTTTGAGCGAGAGCGAGATGCAGGCCCTCGAAAAGGAGCTCGCGGGCTATTACTTCCCCTGATTGCCCGCTGCGGCCTCCCACTGCGCTCGCCAGTGATCGAGACGCTCCTTGATGCGGGCTTCGAGACCATTCGCGGTGGGTTCATAATAGATGCTGCCACCTTCCAGGCATCGTTGCGGCACAAATCCGCCCTCATAATCGTGCGGATAGAGATAGCCCTCGCCATTCCCGAACTGCTTGGCTCCCGCGTAATGCCCATCGCGAAGGTGTTTCGGCACCGGCAGGGTGCGGCCTTCACGCACTTCCTTGAGTGCTTTATCAATGCCCAGGTAGGCGCGATTGCTCTTCGGTGCGGTGGCATTGTAAACAGCGGCGTGCGCCAGAATGATCCGCGCCTCCGGCATGCCGATAGCCTCCACGGCCTGCTGCGCCGCCACCGCCACCCGCAGCGCGTTGCTGTCCGCCATCCCCACATCCTCGCTCGCGGCGATCACGATGCGTCGGGCGATGAAGCGGATCTCCTCACCGGCATGCAGCATCTTCGCCAGCCAGTAGAGCGTGGCATCCGGATCACTCGCCCGCATGCTTTTGATGAAGGCGCTGATCGTGTCGTAATGCGCATCGCCGTCACCATCATAGACGACGGTTTTCTGCTGCATGCTCTCTTCCGCAGCCGCCAAGGTGATGACAACCTCCCCCTGCGCATCCGGCGTGGTGGTGAGCACCGCCAGCTCCAGCGCATTCAGACAACGACGGGCATCGCCATCCGCCACCGTGGCCAGATGAAGCCGGGCATCGGCCTCAATGCGCACGTTTTGCCCGCCAAGACCGCGTTCCGAATCGTTCAACGCACGACCGACGAGTCCTTCAAGATCGGCAATGCCGAGCGGCTCCAATTGAAACACCTGCGAACGGCTCACGAGCGGGCTGTTGACGTAAAAGAAGGGATTGTGCGTCGTCGCACCGATGAAGCGCACCGTGCCACGTTCCAGATGCGGCAGCAGCACATCCTGCTGCGCCTTGTTGAAGCGGTGAATCTCATCCACGAACAGGATCGTGGTCTTGTCGTAAAGCCGCAGATGCTGCCCTGCATGCTCCGCCTCCCGGCGAATGTCCGCCACCGTGCTCTCCACGCCGCTGAGCGTGATGAAGCGTGATTTTGTCTCCTGGCTGATGATGTGCGCCAGCGTCGTTTTGCCCACGCCAGGAGGTCCGTAGAGGATGATCGAGGAAAAACGATCGGCCTGCACCGCCCGGCGCAGCAGTTTACCTTCCGCCAGGATGTGCTGCTGACCGGTGTACTCCTCCAGCGACCTCGGACGCATGCGTGAAGCCAGCGGCGCCACCTTCCCATGCAGCGTCACCGCGCCGCGATTCGGCTCGGCGGCGGGTGGTTGGACAAAAAAGTCATCGGACATGAGGTGCGCAGCAGATGCCGAGCAATTGGCGCTTTGCACTTCGATTTTGCCTTGGCAACCTCCGGGGTTACACTCCGCCTCAGAATGAAGCTCGAAAATCCCTTTCCCGGCATGAACCCTTGGCTCGAACTGAGCTGGGAGACCGTGCATGTAAAACTCATCGGCTACATCGCGGATGCCATCGACGAGTTTCTCCCGCCTGACCTCCGCGTGCGTGCCGAGGAGGGCGTCAACATTGGCGCGGATGACTCCCATGAAGATTCAGGCCGCAAGAACCGCCGCAAGCCTGATGTGGCGATCACGGAGCCTTGGAAACAAGGCATCGCGCCAGGCTGGACGCCCGCAGCGGATTCAGAACACGGCGGCGCATTGCTCGCCTCTCCCAAACTGGTCTTGGAAGATGAAGTCATGCCTCGCTGGCTGGAGATCTGCACCTCCAGTGGAGAGCTGGTGACCGTGATCAAGGTCCTCAGCCCCTCCAACAAGAGCACGGATCGGGATGAGTATCTCGACCGCCAGCACAGCTATCTCCAAGCCTGCGTGAATCTCGTGGAGATCGATCTTCTGCTTTCCGGCAGACACACCATCGCTGTGAGGCGTTCCTCGCTCGACATCCCAGACAGCAGGGCTTGCTACCTCGCTTGCGTCGTGCGGGATACCCGCCCGCGAATGCGTGAAGTCTATGAAACACCCCTTCGTGAACGCCTAAAGCCCATCGCCATTCCACTGCGTCCGACGGATAAGGATGTCATCCTCGATCTCCAGCCGCTGATCGACCGCTGCTACAAAACCGGCCGCTACTGGCAGACCAATTACCGTCTTGAGCTACCCAAGCCGCTCAATGCCGAGGACGCAGCCTGGGCCACCGCTCTTTTGCAGGAGGCGGGATTCCTCGAATCCGCACGATGAAAGTCTCCAAGAAAGCCGAATACGCCCTCCGCGCCCTCGTGGCGATGGGACGTGCCCGCGAGGGGACCAATTTCTCCATCCAAGACCTCGCCCGCTCGGAAGACATCCCGCTGAAGTTCCTGGAGCAGATCCTTCTCGCCTTGAAAAACGGCGGTCTCCTGCGCAGCAAACGCGGCGTGGGTGGTGGCTACCAACTCGTCGCAAAACCTCAGCGCATCACCTTGGGAGAGGTTGTCGCAATCTTCGATGGCCCCTTCGATCCCCTGCCCGGCTCCGGCCATGCGGCCCTGGGACAAGTCTTCGCCAGTTTGCGAGATCAGGTGCTGCGCTGGTTCACGGAAACCACCGTGGCCGATGTGATCGAAAAGGAGCGCCAGCGCGAGAGTGTCAGCTTTGACATCTGAGCTCGCTGAAAAAATGCTCCCGTGGGCAATTTTCTTGTCCGGTTTGGGCTTTTGGTGCGGTATATCCGCCCCGCAGTTTTCCCAACCATGAAGCATCTTCTATTCTCCCTCGCCCTCCTCGGCTCGGTCGCGTCCGCGCAGGAATACCTCGAAATCGCCGCGAATCCGGGCGGAGCCGGGGGTGGCAAAAAAATCGTGCTGGTCGCAGGCGATGAGGAATACCGCACGGAGGAGTCGATGCCGATGCTGGCGAAGATCCTGGCCAAAAAGCATGGCTTCAATTGCATCGTGCTGTTCTCCACGGACGAAAAGGCCGGCTACATCGACCCGAACAACCAGAAGAACATCCGTGGCACGGAGCTGCTGGGCGATGCGGACCTCATGATCATCGGCACGCGCTTCCGTCAGCTCCCGGACGATCATCTGGCGCATTTCGCGAAGTTCCTGAACGCTGGCAAGCCAGTCATCGGCTTTCGCACCGCCACCCATGCCTTCAGCGGCGGGGCGAAGACGGGCGACTTCAAATGGAGCGAGTTCGGGCTCAAGATTCTCGGTGAGAAGTGGGTGGCGCATCACGGCGCCCACAAGAAGGAAGGCACGCGCAGTGTGTTTGAGACCGCCAACCTGAAGCATCCCGTGCTGCGCGGGGTGGATGAGATCTTTGGCACCACGGATGTTTATGCCGTCAAAAACCTCGACCTCAGCAAGGCGACCATCCTCCTTCGCGGCGCAGTGACGGAGACGCTGCACGATCGCTCGGTGCCGATTCGCGGCCCGAAGAACGACCCCATGCAGGCGCTGGCCTGGCTCTTTGAGTACACCGCGCCGGATGGCAAGGCGACGGGCAAATCCTTCTGCACCACGATGGGTGCCTCAGTCGATTTCGCGGACGAAGACCTGCGCCGCCTGATCGTGAATGCCACGCATCACCTGCTCGGCCTCGAAGTGCCAGCGAAGGCGGATGTGGCCTTTGTCGATCCGTTCAGCCCCACGATGTATGCTGCGCTGAAGAGCGACTATTATAAGGAGCGCAATCTGAAGCCCGGCGACTTCGCCACGGGCAAAAGCCCTTCCTTGGGCCTTCCCGGCGACAAAAAAGCCGCCAAATCCACCCAGCCAGACAATGCGCCGCATGCGCCGAGTGCCGAACCACC
Source organism: Akkermansia muciniphila (assembly GCA_943373155.1). Taxonomy (GTDB): domain Bacteria; phylum Verrucomicrobiota; class Verrucomicrobiia; order Verrucomicrobiales; family Verrucomicrobiaceae; genus Prosthecobacter. The sequence continues at coordinate 36,146 of CALSBJ010000064.1, forward strand.
GGCCGCAACCTCCGCTCGTGCGCAAAACGTCGCTCCCCCTTCGAAAGGCGAGCGCATCGTGCTCGTCGGCAATGGTCTCGCCGAGCGTGACACCTGGTACAGCCGCATCGAGACCGAACTGCAGCTTCGTTATCCGAGCCAAGCCCTCTTCTTCCGCAACATGGGCCATGTGGGAGATACGCCCGGCTTCCGTCCGCATCCCGCCCGCGTCTCGCAGTGGGCCTTCCCCGGTGCGGAGAAGTTCCACCCGGACAAGACGACCCACAACGGCAAGGGCTTCTACCCCACACCCGACCAGTGGCTCACGCATCTGAAGGCGGACACGATCGTCGGCTTCTTCGGTTACAACGAATCCTTCGATGGCCCGAACAAGGTGGGCAACTTCGAGGCGGAACTCGACGCCTGGGTCGTTCACACGTTGAGCAAAGCCTACAATGGCAAAACCGCGCCACGCGTCGTGCTCGTCAGCCCCGTCGCCTATGAAGATCAGAGTGCGAAACGCGATCTGCCGAAGGGCGATGTGGAAAACTCCAACCTGCTTCTCTACGCCGCCGCCATCGAGAAGGTCGCGAAGAAGCACTCGCTGACCTACATCGACCTCTTTTCGCCGACGAAGGCCATTTATGCCAAAGGCGGCGAGGCCTTCACCACCGGTGGTTTTGTGCCGACGGACGCCGGTTACGCCGAAGTCGCCAAACTGCTCGCCACCGGCCTCTATGGCCACGCCAGCTACGAGTCGAAGGCCGATCCGAAGCTCGTGCACGAAGCCGTGAAGCAGAAGGACTGGTTCTGGAACTGCGATTACAACATCCTCAATGGCGTCCACACCCACGGCCAGCGCTACAATCCGTATGGCCCGCAGAATTACCCCGATGAGGTGAAGAAGACCCGCGAGATGGCCGCGCTGCGTGATGAGCTCATCAGCCAAGTCGTCAGCGGCAAGACCACCAGCCTCGCCGTGGATGATTCCAAGACCCACAAGCTGGCCGAAGTGCCGACGAACTACGTGCCGAGCGTGAAGAACGGCAGCACGAAGTATCTTTACGGCGAAGAAGCCACCAAGTCTCTGACCGTGCCGGAAGGCTACAAGGTTGAGTTGTTTGCCTCCGAAAAAGAGTTCCCGAATCTCGCGAACCCCATGCAGATGAGCTTTGACAACAAAGGCCGCCTCTGGGTCGCCACCATGCCCACCTACCCGCATTACCGCCCCGGTGATGCGCTGCCGAATGACATGCTCCTCATCTATGAGGACACCAATGGCGACGGCAAAGCGGACAAGGAAACCGTCTTCGCCGACAAGCTGCACCTGCCCATCGGCTTCGAGTTCGCCCCGGAGGGCGTGTATGTCACGCAGGAGCCGAATGTCGTGCTCATCCGCGATACGAACGGCGACGACAAGGCCGACAGCATGGAGATCATCCTCGGCGGCTTTGACACGCATGACACGCACCACGCCATCAGCGCCTTCACCGCCGATCCCAGCGGAGCCTTCATGATGTGCGAGGGCGTCTTCCTCCACTCCAATGTCGAGACACCCTACGGCCCCGTGCGCTGCGTCGATGGCGGCTTCTTCCGCTACAGCCCGCAGCGCGGCCAGCTCGAGCGCACCATCCAGATGGGCATCCCGAATCCCTGGGGCTTCGTCTTTGACCAGTGGGGCCAGGACTTCCTCCTCCACACCTCCGGCACCACCATGAACTGGGCGCTCCCCGTCGAAGTGAAGCCCACCTTTGGCAGCAAGACGCCCTCCACCGCCGACCTCGTCCCGAACGAGCACAAGGTGCGCCCCACCAGCGGCCTCGAAGTCGTCAGCAGCCGCCACTTCCCTGACGAAGTGCAGGGCGACCTCATCTACTGCAACGCCATCGGCTTCCTCGGCATCAAGCAGGTGAAAATCGAAGACGCAGGCACCGGTTGGAAGACCTCCCACCGCCACAACCTCCTCCAGAGCAGCGATGGCAACTTCCGCCCCGTCGATCTCGAATTCGCCCCCGATGGCAGCCTCTACGTCATCGACTGGCATAACGTGCTCATCGGCCACATGCAGCACAACGCCCGCGATCCCCTGCGCGATCATGTGCATGGCCGCATCTACCGCATCACCTATCCTGGCCGCCCGCTGGTGAAGGCCGCCCCCGTCGCCGGTGCCCCCGTGGCTGCCCTCTTGGAAAACCTGAAGGCCCCCGAAATGCGCCAGCGCTACCGCACCCGCCGCGAACTGCGTGCGCATTCCGCCAGCGAAGTACTGCCCGCCGTCAAAGCCTGGGCCGCCGAGCAAAAAGACACGCACGCCAAGCTCGAAGCCCTCTGGACCACCTGGGGCCTCAACGCCGCCGATGAAGGCCTGCTCCGCGAAATGCTCGCCTCCAGCGACTTCCACGCTCGCGCCGCCGCCGTCCGCGTCCTGCGTTACAACACGCACCGTGTCGCCGATCACGTCGCCCTGCTCGAAAAAGCCGCTGCCGATGAAAATGGCCGCGTCCGCCTGGAGGCCATCGTCGCCGCCTCCTGGCTGCCCAACATCCCCGCCGCGAAAAACATCGTCGCCATCGCCTCCAAGCTCCCGCTTGATGATTGGAACAAAAACGCCGCCAAAACCGCCGCCGACCGCCTCGCGGGCGTCGTCGAGGTCGTGAAGCCCGAGTACACCGTCGCAAAGCCACCTGCTTACCTCAGCGATGTCGCCAAAGGCCAGTTCACCGCCGGTCAGGAAGTCTATTTCCGCGAAGGCCACTGCGTCACCTGCCATCAGCCGAATGGTGCCGGCCTCGATCCCGCCTTCCCCAGCATCGTCAACAGCCCCTGGGTCACCTCCGACAAGGAGCGCCTCATCAAGATCGCCATGTTCGGCCTCATGGGCCCCATCAAGGTCGGCGACAAAGAATACAACGGCCAAGTCCCGATGACGCCCTTCGGCGGCATGCTCAAGGACGAGGAACTCGCCAACGTCCTCACCTTCGTCCGCAACCACTTCGCCAACAAAGCCGACCCGGTGACGCCCGCCGAAGTCAAAGCCATCCGCGACGCCAACAAAGGCCGCATGATGCTCTTCACCACCGATGAGCTACTGAAGCTGCATCCGATGAAGTGACGTAATCGGGGCATTCCTGCCCCGTCCCTGGGGCCAGGAATGGCCCCTTGACGGTCTCTTCGCGAAGAGCGTAGGGCGAAGGGCGGAGAGTTTCTTCGTCCTCGTCCTCGTCCTCCTACTCGAACTCGTCCTCGATCGGTTGGCCGACGGAACACGCGGAGGACACGGAAGTCGTCAGAGGAAAGTGGAACAGGTTTTTAACCTGTTCTTGGTTCTTGGTTCTTCGTTCGTAGTTCCCCGCCTGCAACGCTGAGCCTGCCCGCATCGCTACGCGAAGCGTTGCAGGCGGGCGAAGCACTGCGGGCATGGGGGCTTTAGAGCATTTTAAATAATAATGTGGAAACGTTTGACAGACGGTGTACAGCTAAGAATGGCCGCACTTTCCCTTGATCTCCGTCAACGCATCATCAGCACCTGCGACCGGGGTGAAGGCACCCAGGAACAGATCGCCCGGCGCTTTG
>CALSBJ010000065.1:0-37537 GCA_943373155.1 Akkermansia muciniphila
TGCTCCACCAGCAGACCCGCGCCGAATTCGGCCCTGCCGAGACGCCGCCCACCAAGCCTGAGGAAAAGAAGGACGAGAAAAAAGAAGAGAAGCCGGCGGACAAAAAGAAGGCGAAGAGCTGATATGCCCGCCCCCGCCACTGCCCAGCCATTTCTTTTCGCCTGCTGCCGTGAAGGCTCCGAAGCCTCCCTCAAGGCCGATGTCCTCCGCCGCCATGCCACGCTGCTCACCCCCGCCTTCATGCGGCCACAGCTCATCACTTGGAAGGCCCGTGCGCCCGTCGATGAGACCTTTGATCTCGCCACCCCCTTTGCCCGCGTCTCCGGCCTCTCGCTCGGGCCTTGCAAAACGGAAGCGGAGGTCGTCGAAAAGATCACCAATCGCTCACTCACTCGAATCAGCCTGCATGTCTTTCCTCGTGTGGCCCCCGAAGATGGTGCGATCGACTGGAATGCGCTCGATGCCATTCGCGACCGCGTTTCCACCGCCCTTCAAAACGCTGGCATCACCCTCGATGAGGCCGCTGAGCATGTTTTGAGCCTCATCGTGGATGATAAGCCCGAGGCCGCATGGTTCAGTGGACTGCGGAAACGCCGCGCCGGTGATCCCCTGCCCTGCGGCGGCCTGCCACGAATCGTGCTTCCGTCGCATGCGCCATCGCGTGCTTGGCTCAAGGCGGAGCAAGCCCTCGCCTGGCGAGGCTGGGACAAGGTGGATCTCGTCCATCAGACGGCGCTCGATCTCGGCTGCTCTCCGGGTGGTGCCTCCTTGGCCCTGCTGGACCGTGGCATGAAGGTCATCGGCGTGGATACCGGGGACATGGATGAATCCGTCCTGCGTCACGATAGCGGCGGCTTCCGCCACCTCCGCGTGCCGCTCGCCCGCCTCGATACCAGCAAGCTGCCATCCACCTTTGATCTGCTGCTCTGTGACATCAATCTCGCCCCGCCCGAGGTGCTGCCACACATCGCCTCGCTGTGCCAGACATGCCGGGTGCCACGCCTCATCCTGACCTTGAAGCTGAATCACCCCACCTTTGAGCAACGCGTGGATGAATTCGTGGGATACATCCGCCGCTTTGCTCCCGGCCCCGTCTTTGTGACCCAACTCGCGGCGAATCGCCGCGAGGTCTGCGTGATGGCGGGTGACTGAGGTCGCACCTTATTTGGCCCGACCCCACTGAGAAAACAGCCCCCCCCTATTCGTCCGCGAACTGCTGTAGCGTGGTCTTCCACTTCACATAGGTGGGCTTCACCTTCTCATACACCTTCATGTTGGGGATCTGGATGCCGAAGGTGGTGTTGGTGTTCTCGCTCAGCTTGATGCGGCACACCACAAAGCGGATGTAGCCGTGTTCCTCGTCCGCCATTTGGAGCTGAATTTCCTTCACGCCGCCGGTCGTTTTTTCCTCGCGGGATTTCAGCGTCTCATAGCGGAGCACCTGCATCATGGAGGCCTCGCCGTTCCACTGCGGAGAATACACGCTGAACTTCACTTGCAGCGCCTCATTCCACAGACCCACCTCGTCATACAGTCCGGCACCTCCGGGATCGCCCTCGGGAAACACTTTAAATCCAGGGGGCACGCCGATGGAGAAAAAGTTCCCTTGATACTCTTTCCATCCTTCAGGCAATGCCGCTCGCAAAGCGGCCAGGGGAGCGAGGATGAGAGCCGAGAGACCGGCCTGGAGCCAGCCGCGACGGCTGGAGGCGACGGTCGAAGTAGAAACGCGTGAGGAGACAACCATGGTGGGGACAAATTTGAGCACTCACCTTGCCAGTCACAAGACTTTTTCAGTTTCTAGACCGGTTCTCAAAATGTCTGTCAGATTCCCGGCGGCGGGGCAGCCTCATTGGCGGCGTCATTCGCTCGTCAGCTATTGTCCCAATAGCCTCCTCGCTCTTTCCTTGCCACTGAAGCCGCCGCGCTTGCCGGTCATTTCAGACATTCTTTTTGAGAAACGGTCTACCCCTCACAAATCATCGTCGTTCACATCGTCAAAGGCCTTCCGCACCGGTAGGTGACCGGTTTCACGCCAGAGGCGAGCATCCTCGACGGCCTCGGAGACCATGCGGTCGCGATGGATCAACTCGGATGGCAAAGGTGAAAGCAGCGCGTCGATGATGCAGGGCAGGCCATCGGCATCTCGCATCACATTGCCAGGATGCAGATCGCTCATCACCCAGGCTCGCGCATCACACCACACGATCCACACGGGGCGTTTGAAGCTCGCCCGGCACACGACGGCCTGGAGGCGCTCCACCGCCAGCGGACGCATGCGATCGATCTGGGCGATGGTCATCTCGCGCAGGTTATCGAGGTCGCCGTAGGGCGTGGCGAGCGGTTGTTTGGCGATGAGGTAGTCGCCTTGATCGTCGATGCCCACCAGCTCGGTGGGGTGTCCGCCGGCATCGTGCAGGATGATGAGTTTTTCGATGGTTTCGGCCAGCACGGCATCCCGCACATTCATGACGATGCCGGAGCGCTCCGGGTCGGCCTCGATCTCGAAGGTCTTGCCGAGGCCGCCATTGATGTGGAGCGGGAAAAGCTTGTACACGACCCCGTTTTCGAAGTCGGCGAAAGGACAGGCCTCCGCGCCGGTTTTCAGCGGCGTTAAAAAACGCGAGGCCAGCATGCCCTCCACGTCCCGCGTGACGCCCAGGCCGTTCAGGTTGACGAGGGGGACGTCCCACTCTCGGGCTCTTGTGGCAACAAGGGCTGCCCAAACATCAGCCGAAAGCGATTGCCGGGATGCAGTTGATCGAGCTGCTTCCTGGAGGCCACGCGCTCGCCTTCGGTTAAGGGCAGTGCAAGCTGCGCGTTCGCCTCCGCCAAAGGCCGCGCCGGTGAGGGCAGTTTCGCGACCGGTGCGGAAGTCGATGTGTAGCTGGGCTGGCTCGATTTCATTCACGGGAGTTACTCACGCTTGGCCGGGGATTCAACCGGTGCCACGGCTTTCTTGCGAGGGGGGAGGGGGGGGGCGGGGACGGAGTGATGGAGTAGTGGAGGGATGGAGTTTTGGGCTTCCGCCACTGGGCTGAGTTCGCTCCTTCCTATTTCCTTGCCTGCTTCGTGTCTTTGCGTGCATCATGCCCATCTTCCACGGCATGCCAGCTTCCCCCACATTCAAGGTCGCCAAAGTGGCGCGTTACCTCATTCCCTTCGTCAAGCCACTTACCCTCGGCCTGATCGACCCCAAGGACGAAACAATCAAGGAACTCGCTGATGCCGGGCTCGACTTCCTTGGCGACGAAGCGAAGGCGAAAATCAAAGACTACCTGACCAAGGAGCCGGACGCGGCCACCGGATTGCTCGACGAACATCTTGTGCGGCATAGCGGGGCCGTGCTGGCGAAGCTCGTAAAGCGCTACGCCAAAGAGGCGGCACCGAAAGAGCACCGCTCAGACCTGCTCAAGATCGCCAAAGCCACACCCGAAGGTTGGAGCGAGTTTCTCCAATCAGACCGATTGAAGATGGAGCCGCTGCGTCGAGACGCGTTGCAGCGCCGAATCACGGCAACACTGTCCCCGCATGGCAAAGCGCCCGAACTTGAGCCGGAGGCCTTCGTCGAGTTTTTCCGATGGCTTGCGCGGCAGAAAGAACTGCTGGGGCCGCTCAAAGCCGGGGTCACGCCGCCGCTCACCCGCTGGATCACTCAGGAGCTCGATGCGCAAATGCTCACCGACTTGTGTCGTGACACCACCGAGGGAAAAGCGGCCTTCAAGGAAAGCGTGCTGCGCTTCCACGGCGCGGCCCAGCAAAAGCTCGAGTTGGTTCTTAGCATCCTCCACAAGCAGGGTGAGTCACTTGCCCGGATCGAGAAAAAACAAGAACAGCAGGCAACCCATCGCGATGTCGGGGCTGTTGGGACGGCCGTGGAACTCGGTTTGAAAGAATTGAAGCAGCTTTGGTCTGAATTCGAGCGGACGAGCCCGCTGCATCTCTACCGCGAGGCACTCAAAGAGGAATACCATTTCATCGAGGTCATCACGCTCGACACCGCGAACGACCCGAAGGTGCGGGAAGCCATCGCCGAGCACGGCATTGTGCTTCGTGATGCCTATGTGGAGCCGCCTTGTTCCGCTCATTACCAACATCCGGAAGAGTTCGATCAAGATGTGACTGACGGAATGGCGACTTGGACTTCATTCATGTCGCGGTTGGCGCGCCACCCCCGCATCGTTCTCCTCGCGGACCCAGGAATGGGGAAAAGCACGCTCATCCGCAGCCTCATCCACAGCATTGCCAGCAAAAAGGCACCGGTTGAGGCCGGACCGGAGCTCGCCTGCTGCGTTCCGTTCCCGCTCATCCTGCGCAACATCGTGCCCATGCTGTTGGAGCGGCAGCCGGACGCTTCCAAGTGGCGCTGGGCTGATTTACTCGACGTGTTCCAGTCATGGTGCCCCGGAAACTCCACACGCCCTCTACTGGAACCGTTCACCAGTAGCATTCAGACCCGCGCAAAACTCCAGGAGTTGTTTGAGAGCCCTCTCGCCTTCTTTCTTATCGATGGCCTGGATGAGGTTGGTTCCGCGGACCTGCGTCGGGATATGCAGCGTGTGCTTTGGGAGGGATTTCGGAGCTCTCATCCCAATGCACGCTTTCTAATCACCTCACGAGTAATCGGTTATGACGCAGCGCCAGTGCATGTGGAGCGAAACGTAAGACTTCCCCAAAGTGAAACGCGCAAGCAGGAAGCACTCGAGATCGCAAAGCGGATGGCACCATCTGATCAGAAGTTCGCAGAGTTTATCGAAAAGTATGGTGATGTTGCGCCACTTTACGACCACGCTCAGCTTCTCCACCTCACCCCGTTCACCAATAAGCACCAGACTCAGTTCGCGCAGTATTGGTTTGGGAAACACTTCAGCCGTGGCGGTGCGGAGGGCAGCACCCAGCAGTTCATTCAGGCGGCTCACGCACACGACAGTGTGCGCCTCATTGGCCGCAATCCCTACATCCTGCTGCTCCTCATATTTGTCTATCAGGACAAACACGAGCTTCCCGATGGACGAACTAAGATCTATGATCGTGTGGCCGAGCTATACTTGAAGGTGCTCGATGACAAGGCACGCCTCAGTGGCCGCCTCGGCCCCATCGCCCGCCGCAGTGCGGACCAGAAGAAACGCTGGCTGCAAGTGATCGCCATGCACATGCAGTTGCGCCGCACGGAGACGGCCGCAGATGCCCAAGAGTGGAACAAGCCCCAAACACGGGAAACCCACGCAGCCACTAGCGCGGAGATTGCCGGATGGCTCTCGGGGCACATTGAGTGTGATGGTTACCAGGGGCCGACCGATGCCGCACGGGCCTTTGTCGAGTATCTCGGCGAGCGCACCGGGCTGTTGGTGCCCCGTGGGCCGGACCACTTTGAGTGGCATCACAATTCCTTCATGGAGTTTTTTGCAGCCCTCTACCTGCGGGACCAGTTGTTTGTGGCAGATCAGTTGCGGCTCGCCGGGTATGATTATGACGCGCCGCGTGCCACGTTGGAGGCCGGTGGCCTGCCACCGGAAAGCCTGCCCGGCCCACTGCCCGTGCGCCATTCAGAACTGGCCCGCTGGGCTGGTGACGAACGCTGGCGGGAGGTCCTGATCTTCTTGTTCGAGTACATGGCCGGCCCCGGCAAGGCCGTAGAACTCCAACGGCACCTCAAAGGCATCTTTCCAGGCCTGCATGGCCACGGAAGCTCCGATCCCGATAAACATAATCCCCTTCTACCCCTCCCAGCCGTCGATCTTGCCGTGCGCTTGGCCCACGACAGCCACCTGGACCTTCCGGAGCCTCTCCGCCAGTCTTGGTGGAAGCGCCTATGGAGTGCCTACCTCGACTGGCCTAAAGCGCCATGGGCGGGCCAAAAGAAAGGCGCTTGGCCCATCGCCCCGCTGCTACTAGAGCGAGAAGATAGAAACACGGAGGTGCTTCAAGCACTCGCGGCTGTTCAGCCGCAGTACACCAAGAACGTCTTATTTCTTCATTTGTGTCGCAATCTCACTTCCGCAGACCTTCATCAACTTGGCGCATTGGTAAGCCTAACGAGGCTTGACCTCAGCAGCTGCACCAAACTTAGAGATGTGATTTTTCTCGGCCAGCTATCGAAGCTGTTGTTTCTTAACCTCAGTGGATGCATTGGCATCCGGGGTAAAGGCTGCTTGTCACCGCTTGTGGGCTGCCCTGAACTAGAAACTCTTTACCTGTATGGCTGCGATGGCCTTAGTGAGTTGGAAGTCCTCCGTCAGCTTCCCAAACTCAAAGTGCTTGATGTTTCTTACTGCCCAGGCCTCCAAGAGCAGACATGTCTTGGCCCGCTAGTCGAATGCAAGGATCTGACTCATCTCTACTTCCGCGGCTGCACCTCCCCCATCGATCTGGAAGTTCTTCGTCACCTATCAAAACTCAAGACTCTCGACCTAACTGGTAGCACCGGTCTAATAAAACCAGACTGTCTCACACCTCTAGCCTACTGCTCAGATCTGATGCACCTAGATGTCAGCGGCTGCACCGGTCTAAGCAAAGCGGATGCAACGGCTTTCTGCCAAAAATTCAGAGAACTCCACGGGCCAAATAAATTGCTCCCTAACATAATCTGGCCGTGAAGCGTGGTGCCGAGTTAGAAATTGGTGTGGCTTGGTGCAACACACACCTTGTTAAATGCAAAAAACCATCTCCCTCCGCGAGATGAGCATGAGGCAAGGACCTCAACGTTTCGCGAATATGGGTGCGATGGATGCATCGAAAGCTCTCTGCTCCTCTAGACGGAGCGAGAGGGCTACTTTGCTTCGCGGTGGCGGAGGGGCAGGAGGGCTGAGGGCCGTGCGGGTGTTGAGAAGCCGACGGATGACGACCCGCCCGCATCGCTACGCGAAGCGTTGCGGGCGGGGGACGATGCATCCACGACTCCATCACTCCACCAATCCAACGATCCATCACTCCATCACCACGCCTTACAGCGCGGCGATGATGGCGTCGCCGATCTCCTTGGTGTTCACCTTCCGGGTGCCGGGGGCAGCGCTGAAGATGTCGCCGGTGCGGAGGCCTTGGTCGATGACCTTCTTGACGGCGGATTCGATCTGCACGGCTTCTTGTTCGAGGCCGAGGGAGAAGCGCAGCAGGAGGGCGACGGAGAGGATCTGGGCGATGGGATTGGCGATGCCCATGCCGGCGATGTCGGGGGCGGTGCCGCCGCTCGGCTCGAAGAGGCCGAAGTAGAGGCCGTCACCTTTCGGTTTGCCGAGGCTGGCGCTGGCGAGCATGCCGAGGGAGCCGCAGATCATCGCCATTTCATCGCTCAAAATGTCGCCGAAGAGGTTTTCGGTGACGAGGACGTCGAAGCTGCGCGGCGCCTTGATGAGCTGCATGGCGGCGTTGTCCACGTAGAGGTGCGCGAGGGTCACGTCGGGGTATTCCTTGGCGACTTCGACCATCGTTTCACGCCAGAGGACGGAGTTGGTGAGCACGTTGGCCTTGTCCACGCTGGTGACGTGCTTGCGGCGGAGCTGCGCGGCCTTGAAGGCGACGTGGGCGATGCGCACGATCTCGCTCTTTTTGTAAACCATGGTGTCGATGACCTCGATGTCGCCATCGGGCAGCGTGGTGCGGCTTTTCGGCTGGCCGAAGTACATGCCGCCGGTCAATTCACGTACGCAGAGCACATCGAAGCCGCCCTCAACGAGGTCGGGACGGATGGGCGAGGAACTGGTGAGCGCGGGATAGCAGATGCCGGGGCGCAGATTGGCGAAGAGGCCGAAATGCTTGCGGATGGGTAGAAGGGCACCGCGCTCGGGCTGCTCATTGGGCGGGAGCTTTTCCCACTTCGGACCGCCGACGGAGCCGAACAGGATGGCGTCGCTGGCTTCGCAGGTTTTGATGGTCTTTTCGGGCAGCGCCTTGCCCACGGCGTCGATGGCGGCACCGCCGACGAGTTCGTGGTGGTAGGTGAAGGTGAGGCCGGAACGGCTGGCGACGGTGTCGAGGACGCGAAGAGCCTCGGCCATGACTTCAGGGCCGATGCCGTCGCCGGGGAGGACTGCGAGGTTGTAGGTTTTGGACATGTGGATGGGGAAAGTGAGAGGTGAGAAGTAAGAGGTGAGAGGTCAGGCGGCTTCGTCGCCGAGGCGTTTGTCGGGGACGAGGTAGCCCTGGACGTAGTCGCGGACGGCTTCGGTGAGGGCGGTGATGTCCTGCGCGAAGCCGGAGGCGCGGAGCTTGGCGATGTCGGCGCAGGTGTAGTATTGATACTTGGATTGCAGGTGCTCCGGCATGTCGATGAACTCGATGACGGGCTCTTTGCCGAGCGCGGTGAAGATGGCGGTGGCGAGCTCGATCCAGGTGTGCGCTTTGCCGGAGCCGAGGTTGAAGAGGCCGCCGGCGCTCGGGGTCTCGGCGAGGTGGAGCGTCATGCGGATGGCGTCCTTCACGTAAAGGAAGTCGCGCATCTGCTCGCCGTGCTGGTAATCGGGGCGGTGGGATTTGAAGAGCTGCACCTTGCCGGTGGCGAGGATTTGACCGCAGGCCTTGTGCACGAGGCTGCGCATGTCGGCCTTGTGGTCCTCGTTGGGGCCATAGACGTTGAAGTACTTGAGCCCGACGATGCTCGGAAGCCAGCCCTCGCGTTTCGCGTGGAGGTCGAAGAGGTGCTTCGAGTAGCCGTACATGTTCAGCGGGCGCAGCTTGTGGATGTCCGGGTCCTGGTCGTTCATGCCGTGCGCCCCATCGCCATAGGTGGCGGCGGAGGAGGCATAGACAAAGCGGGTCTGATTGGCGAGCGACCACTGGCAGAGCTGCTTGGTGAACTCGTAGTTGTTGCGCATGAGGTAGTCCGCATCCCGCTCGGTGGTGGCGGAACAGGCACCGAGATGCAGGACGTGGTCAAAGCGGCCGAGTTTCGCCGGCGCATGCTGCACGGCCTGGAGGAGGTCGTTGCCGTCGATGTAATCCGCAAAGCGCAGCGGCACGAGGTTCTTCCATTTCTCGTCCGTGCTGAGGCGGTCGCACACGACGATGTTTTCGCAGCCACGGCGGTTCAGCTCCCAGACGAGGGCGCTGCCGATGAATCCGGCCCCGCCGGTGATGAGGATGCGACTTTCCGTGTTCTTCATGAACCGCTGCCCCTAGCGGGGTTTGCGGAATGATTCAAGCAGCGGCTACAGGCTCGTCTTCAGCCGGTTTGGCCCCGGCGGCAGGCGTTTCAACGGGTGCGGGCACCAGAAGCTGCTCACGCCAGAGGGCAGGATGGAGTACAAAACCGCGTGCGCCGTTCTCCCACTCGCCTTCCCAGCCCACGACGGCCTCCATCGTGGTGGCATCGGGGCAGTGAATCGTGGGGTAAAGCCACTGCTGATCCGCTATCTGAAGCTTGGGGATCAAATTGTGCCCGTGAAGCTCGATCTCCCAGCCGAGGAGCAAAGGTTCTTCATCGGTGTAGCCGGCGAGTCCCAGGGGATGCTCCACCCAGCCGACGAGACCGGCTCCGTTGAGCACGTCCCAGATTTCACGGTTTTCGAGGTCGATGCGGACGGCAAAGCCATAGGTCTTGGCCGATCCACCATTCGCGGGGTCGCGAGCAGCAAGGCCGAAGATAATCTGGGAGGGGCAGTTTTCTGGCACCACGTCGATTTGGAAACCAAATCGGATGGGATGGTCCGGCACGACGAGATGACCGAGGCTCTCGACGGAGAAATCCTTGATAGCCAAGGCATTGGAAGAGGGGGCAGCGGAGGTTTGCATGACGACGCACATGGTATTTGGGGTAAATCTGCGCAAATGAAACTAAAATTATTGGAATTTTCAAACAGTTTTCATAAAATTTAGCACTTATTAACTTTCCAACCTCTTCAAATTATAAAAAGTTAGAAGTGATGCCTTCTACTCACTTCCGAGACTGCCATCTCGAGCGGAATCCCAGGTCGTTTGAAGCTCATTGGAGCCAAACTTGGCCTCAACAGGCCAAAAACTGCCTTATTTCTCTCCCGAAGGCTCGTTCAGGCAACCCACGCTGTTGACGATTCCGCCGAATTTCGCTAAAAAGAAGCCCGTGTCCGCCCCTCCCGTCACGACATCCTCCAAACGCACGTCATCCGCCTACTCGGCGGATTTTCAGGAGCAGTATCTGCATGCCCTCTACTACATGAGGCTTTCCCGAGTGCTGGAGGAAAAGCTCGGGGCACTCTACCGCGCCGGTGGGCGCATTGTTGGCGGGGTTTACCTCGGCAAAGGTCAGGAGGCCTTCGCCGCCGCCATGGGTGTGCAGCTCCGCATGGGGAAAGACGTTTACGGCCCGCTGATTCGCGATCAGGCCGGACGTCTGGCCTTCGGTGAGCCGATCATCGAGACTCTCCGCACCTACCTCGGTGCCGCCACCGGCCCGATGCGTGGTCGTGATGGCAATATCCACCGTGGCCGCCCGCGGGATGGCTACATGGCGATGATTTCGCACCTCGGCAGCCTGCTTTCCGTCGTCGCCGGGGCACTTTTTGCCCGTCGGCTCAAAGGCACACTCGGCGATTCCATCGGAGCCACCAGTGTGGGGGATGGGGCCACCTCCACCGGGGCCTTCCACGAGGGCATGAATCTGGCCGCCGTCGAAAAACTCCCCCTCATCGTCAGCATCGCGAACAACCAATACGCCTACTCCACGCCGAACACCCGCCAGTATGCCTGCGAGAACCTCGTGGACCGTGCCAAAGGCTACGGTGTCCATGGTGAGCACATCGACGCCACGGACCTCGCCGCCTGCCTGACGGCCTTCCGAGGTGCCGCAGCGCGTGCCAAGGCCGGTGAAGGCCCGCAAATCGTGGTCGGCACCCTGTTGCGCCTCGCCGGGCATGGCGAGCATGATGACGCCAGCTACATCCCTGACAAAAAGCGACACACGCACGAAGGTCGCGACTGCATCGAAGTGGCCGGAAAGTTTGCCGTGGAGCAAGGCTGGGTGACCGAAACGGCACTCATCACCCAAATGGAAGAGATTCGGCGTCTCATTGATCAAACCGTTGCCAAAGTCTCCAAAGAACCCGCACCCGATCCCTTCAAAGAGAACTGGCAGGCGCTATCCACCGCCGGACTCGTGGAGGGGCAGAATCCATGAGCGGCAGCATCACCTACCTGGAAGCCATCCGCGAGGCTCAATACGACGCGCTGCAAAACGACCCCTCCGTCTTCCTCTACGGACAGGACATTGACACCTTCGGTGGAGCCTTCAAAGCCACCAAAAACCTCGGCAAGGAGTTTCCCGGCCGCGTCTTCGACTCCCCCATCAGTGAGGACGCCATGGTCGGCCTCGCCATCGGAGCCGCCATCGAGGGGGCAAGACCCATCGTGGAGATGCAGTTCGCCGATTTTTCCAGCATCGGCTTCAATCAAATCATCAATCAAGCCGCCACACTCTACTGGCGCACCGAGACCCCCTGCCCTCTCACCATTCGCCTACCCAGCGGCGGCACCGCTGGCAGCGGCCCCTTCCACAGCCAGAGCATGGAAGCCATCTATGCGCACTACCCCGGCCTCGTCATCCTCACGCCCGCCACCGTCGAGGATGCCTACTGGATGCTGCTCGATAGCGTGGAGTTGAATGATCCCGTCATCTTCTGCGAGCACAAATTCCTCTACTACCATCTCAAAGCCGAATCCATCGGCGAGCGCAGTCTGCCCATCGGCAAAGCCCGCATCGCACGTCCCGGCCGCCACGCCACCGTCGTCACCTACAGCGCCATGGTGCATGATGCCATCCGCGCCGCCGAGGAACTCCAACTTGATGGCTATCAAATCGAAGTCGTCGATCTACGCAGCGTGAAGCCCATGGATACCGATACCATCCTCGGCTCCGTCGCCCGCACCGGCCGCCTTTTGGCTGTCGGCGAGGCTTTTCCCTGGGGCGGCGTCACGGCCGAAGTCATCTCCCGCGTCGCCAGTGAAGGCTTCCACCTCCTCGATGCTCCGCCCATGCGCCTCAACGCCAAGGACACGCCCATTCCCTATCACCCGAACCTCTGGAAAGCCCATCGCCCCACCGTCGCCAGCATCGCCGGGGCGCTGCGCAGCCTGCTGAGGTATTAAAATCGTCCTAGCCATTCACGCCCGCCGCGTCAGCGCCAATTTCCAATTTTCAGTCTCCAATTTTCAGTTTTCAATCCCGCCCGGCCTCACCACACGATTTGAACGAGGACGAGTTCGAGTAGGAGAACGAGGACGAAAGCCCCCAAAGCCCCAAAGATGCCCACCATTCCCATCCTGATGCCCCAGCTAGGCGAATCCATCGCCGAGGCCACCATCGTCCGCATTTTGGTCGAGGCAGGACGCAGCGTGGAGGCCGCCAGTGATCTCTTCGATGTCGAGACCAACAAGGCCACGATGTCCGTCACCGCCCCCTGTGCGGGCAAGATCACGCAAATCGTCGCCGTCCCGCAGACCAGCTACGCCGTTGGCTCCACGCTCGCCGCCTTTGAGATCAGCGAGGAGGATGCGCAGAACCTCGGCTTTGCCGACAACCCTCAGCCCAGCATCGCCCAGCAGCACAACACCAGCATGGCCGATGTCGTCGAGAATCTGCACTTCCAGATCAGCGATGACGACGTCATCTCCTCGCCGCAGCCGAAGGTCGAGCCCGTCGTCGGCGGCCTGCCCGTGCCCGCCGGAGCCACCGGGGCCAGCTACATCTCTCCACGCATGCGTGCCCGCATGCTCGAGCTCGGCCTGAACGCCTCCGACCTCGCCGGCGTGCCCGGCACCGGCGCAGGCGGTCGTGTCACCGTCGAAGACTTCGAGGCCTTCCTCCGCGGCCTGGAGCAGCATCGCATGACCAAGGCCTCGCCCATGCGCATCGCCGTCGCCGATAGCATGCGCCGCGCCTGGTCACGACCGCTCGCCACGGTCGGCAGCCCCATCATGCTCGACGCCATGCTCGCGCATCGCAAAAAAGCCAATCCCAAGCCCGGTCCCGCGCTCTACGCCATCCGCGCCCTCGCCATCGCCCTCGCGGAAAACACCGCCGTCGCTGGCCGCCTGATCGGGAACCGCATTGTGCATCCCCGCGCCATTGATATCGGCTTCGCCGTCGAAGTCGAAGACGGCGTCTTCGTCCCCGTCATCCGCGAGGTCGATAAAATCCCGCTCGTCAAACTGGTGCCCACTTACAACAACCTCGTCGAGCAGGCCCGCGCCCGCCGCCTGCCGCACGATATGAATCGTCCCGGCATCGCCACCGTGACGAATTTCGGCACCTTCGGCATCGTCTGGGCCACCCCCATTCCCCTGCCCGAACAGAACCTCATCCTCGGCCTCGGTGCTGGCAGCAAGGTCCCGCATTGGAGCGATGAAGTGAACCAATTCATCCCCGTCACCAAGGCCGAAATCACCCTCAGCTTCGATCATCGCGTCTGCGATGGCGGTGCCGCAGGAAGATTGCTCAAGCGTGTCGCCGAGCTGCTCCAACGGCCGGAGGATTTGTGAAGCACTAAGCAGACAGCGATGGGAAAATGTAATCCAGAGCTTCAGCTCGCAAAACCGTGGCTGGCCGATTCGTGTTTGGGTCTGCTTCAGAGCGCAGGCAAGCTGAAGCGATGAAACAGGTTATTGCCTTCAAACACCTTTTTATGGGGACAATCTCATCGTAGAGATGACGAATCAAAGTGGTGTATGCCCTTATAGCTCAATGAGGAACGGTGACAGCTCACATAGAATCGTGGCATGCGTTTTGCTGATTCTCACTGGGGGATAGAGATGAAATACGAATGTATTTGCACCTTGCGAGCTATTTTATTAATAGATCAATCTACACACAAATAAAACGATTCATTATAAAGCATGAAGATAAGATTCTTATTAATCATTAGCACCTTAATTTCCCTCACTACCACCGCCCTTGGGGCCGTGTTCGTAACCTCGACCACGGGAAATTACAGCAGCTATTATGACTATTTAAGTAACTCAACCGTAGTAACCGGATCTCTTCCCTCGATGTCCTCGACGGACCTTCTGCAGACCTCTGTTGCGTCCACCATCACTGGTGGGAGCATTGGTCAAGAGACCAGCGGCGGTTTGTCAGCTCTGACCGATGGTATTGCCGGCACGCAGCATTCATTGCTCAACTCGTTCGGATCAAACTCCTTCATAACTTACATGTTGGATCTCGCCTCGAATCCCCAGGGCTATGACATTTCACGGATAGATATCCAAACCGGGTGGCCTGATACAGGTCGGGTTAATCTTACCACTCTGGTTTACATCTCAACCATAGCTGATCCTAATTCGTTCAATTTCCTTGGCTCTGCGGATCTCGTCTATCCAGGAGGAAGCCCGTTGGGGCCTTGGATTGTGGCTAGTTTCTCCGATAATAGCACGGGGGTTCTAGCAAGCCAAGTTGCAGGGCTACGCTTTACGTTTCCGAACCAGCAAAACGGTTATGTGGGATTCGGGGAAATCGACGTGATAAGCGTTCCCGAACCATCCAAGACTCTTTTTATTGGTATGGTTATCATGTCAGCCTTAACGACACGTCGTCGAGGTTGGGTCTGAGCAGAAAATAATGACATTACCTTGCACGCACTTGTTAAGGCTGCTGTGCAACAATGTTTAAACCGGGTGGGATTGGCAGTAAAGCCCACACGATCATCGCGCATATCCTGAGTAGAATCTCATCCTCGGCCTCGGTGCTGGCAGCAAGGTCCCGCATTGGAGCGATGAAGTGAACCAATTCATCCCCGTCACCAAAGCCGAAATCACCCTCAGCTTCGATCATCGCGTCTGCGATGGCGGAGCCGCAGGAAGATTGCTCAAGCGTGTGGCCGAGCTGCTGCAGCGGCCGGAGGATCTTTAAGGAGCGCCATCTTCACCTTAGTCACGACCAAAAAAGCGCCCGATCGATTTGCCAGCTCGCTGAAGCATGTTCGGCTCATTCTTGTTCGATGATTTTTTCCGTGAGGAACTTCCACCGGAACCACTGGCGGCCGTTTTCCACTGCGGGTCGTCCGCCTCAGTCATCAAGGCCATGGCCGTGAGCGTGGGCCCATCGAGAAGCCCATTCGGCACGAGGCCGTTTTTGGCTTGGAAGAGCACGATGGCATTGTGGGTGCCTTTTCCTTCTTTCCCATCCTGGGTCGAGTTGTAGAGCGCTTTTTCTTTGAGCAGGCCCTGAACCTTAAATAGCAGCTTGCGGCGGCCATTCTCTGAATACGACGCCTGGGGAGGTGTCGGGAAAAGCATCTCGATAGGCCAGCTTCCACTCGGCGGCTCCGAAACAGGCGGCTGGATCATGGAGGGATTCGGCACCTCCGCGCCCCCTGCGGCGGGCGCCGACTCGACGATAGCCATGGGTGAACCACCGGCTGGAATTGAAGGCGTGGCAGAAGGTGTGGTCACCGTCGTCGGCTGAGCCATGGCCACGGCAGGAGTCGTTGGTGTTGCTGCTCGCTCTACCGGAGCTGGCGCAGAGACAGGAGGAACTGGACTGTCAGGTGTTTCGGACGCCACCGGGGCTGCGGGCGCGGATTCGGCCACCACTTCAACCGGAGCTGGTGTGGAGTTAGATTGGAAATAGAACGCCGCGGCAGCTCCCAGCACAACCACCGCGGCAGCGGCATAAACTGGCACGCGATTCGGGCGTGCCGGTTGTGTCGCGACGGATGCCTGGCTGGTCGTCGAAAAAACGGTCTGGCTGCTCACCGAAGTGCCGCTTTTCAAACCGAGCAGTTCCAGCAGCTTGCCGGCGCTCGGCGGCCTCAGTAATGGATCTTTCTGCAAGCAGGCGGCGATGACATCCTCCCACTCTTTCGGGATGCGGTCGGAGGCTTTGATCTCCAATTCCTCGCGGCGCTCCTCCATCCGCGCAGGAATCTTGGAAGTGATCTGTGTGGCGATGTCTCCACGGAAAAACGGCGGCTTGCCAGAAAGCAGTTCGTAAATGGTGGCTCCCAGCGAATACACATCATCGGCAGGTGAAGGACGATCTCCCATGGCCTGCTGCGGGCTCATGTAAGGCAGCGTGCCGCTGATGCCCATCTGGGACATGGAGAGCCGACTCATCGTGTCCGAAATGCTCCGCGAGATGCCAAAATCGGCGATCTTGGCCACTTTGTCCTTCGTGACCATGATGTTCGCCGGCTTGAGATCGCGATGAACGATCTTCCGTTGGAAGTGGGCGTAATCGAGCGCATCGCACACGCCGGGGAGGATCTCGGCGACTTCATCCGTGGTGAACACCACCGGATCACGTGTCATGCGCAGGTCCGACAGCGTCTGGCCTTCGACGAACTCCATGGAAATGGCCGCCGCCTCCTCATCGTCCACAAAATCGTAGATGCGCACGATGTGCGGGTGGGAGAGATCGAGCCCGCGGCGTGTCTCGGTTTTCAGTTCCTTCACCGCCGCCGAATCGATGCCGACGAGGCTGGGCAGGAACTTCAGCGCCACCTCCCGCTCCAGCTTGGTATCCGTGGCGAGCCAGACGACCCCCATGCCGCCTCGGCCGAGGATGCGGTCGAGCTTGTAACGGCCAAAGACCATCGTTCCGCTTCCGGGAGCTTTCACTTTGATGGTCTGGTCAAAATCTTCGAGGTCAGGCATGGTAGGGGTAGGTGGCAACAACTAGCCGCTTCGGGTCACATTGTGACACCATGGCCGGTTAGGGCTTCAGCCACGCAAAGGCGTTGTCCTCCCAAGTCTCGGCTTTTCCATCCTCTCCGGCACTCCACACCAGAATGTCCTGGGCCACGGCTTTTTCAGGCGAGGATGGATCGGGGATGCTGCCATCGCCGTTGAAATCAAAAGCCGCAAAAAAGCGGCCCTCAGGCACGGGGGCGGTGATGCCTGCGCCCTTGAGATAGTTCACGCCTGCGGTGTTGAGCACGGTGTCTTTGCCAGTAAGGGCATCGAGCATCGCCCGGTCGATGGGGAAAGCGGCCTTTTCATCCGTGGTGAGGCCTTCAGGCAGCGGGCGGTGACCACGTTTGGCATGAAAATCACGCAGGGCATTGGTGAGCTTGCGACATTGATCGCGGGCGATGCTGACGGGAGAATAATCCGCGCCGCTGTGCGGCGGCGCGGCGGGTTGGTAACTCACCTGGTTTTCCACTGAGGTGCGGATCGCTGCCCTGCATTGCCAGCTAATGATGATGACCCCAGCCATAAGCACAAGAATGATCGTGATGCCTATGACTCGCTTGGTGGGTGTTCTCAAGGTTGGTTTAGTTTCAAGGCTTGGGTGAGATCGTTTTGCCAACGGGCTTAACGGCAAGTGAAGTCGGTTTCGTGGCCTTTTGCCATTCCTGGCTGTTTCTGATGCTGTTGCTGCGCTCCAGTTTTGGCTTCTCCGCTAGATCGCCAGCGCCGCCGCTTTTGCGCAATGCGTCTCCGACACTGTTCGATTCAGGCTTTTCCTTTTTCACTTCGAGGGCGGGATCGTCATCGTCGAGGTCATCAATGTCTGAAACGTCCTGCTCATCCTCGGCATTCCTGCTGCTCAAAGTCCTCTTTTTGTCTGCCGATCCTATTTCGGCCTCGTAGCCATCTTTCCCTGGCGGCGGGGGCGCGGGGTAATTCGGCACCTTGCCGATGAGCTCAGGATTCGGACGCGGCGCCACGGGGGGCGGCAGTTTATTGAGCGGCGTGCGTTGCTCGATGGGCGGCGGGCCGTTGTTGGCTGCCTGAACTTCAGGCTGAGCCTGGTTCTGCGCGGCGTGGCGGGCTTGTGCGTTTGCCCTGACCCGTTGCATGAGATTTTCTTTGGCGCTCACAGGCACGGATTCACGGACGACGCTGTCGAGCTGGCGTTCGAGGGAGCCGAGCCGCTGCAAGGCGTCAGCCTTTCTCTGCGCATAAAACTCCTTCCGCCCCTCAGGGCCGCCGCTGGCGAGACTGCGGAATCTGGCACCCAGCTTGCCCTGCGCGAGGTTGGCGGACTCACGATTATAATGATCGATCTTGGCATTCACTTCTGCGATCTGTTCATTAAGGGCTATGACCTGCTCACGCTCTGCGGCGTTTTCGATCAGGCCGGGGTTTTCCTTGCGCATCTGCGTGGCAATCTCGACCTCGATGGCATACTCGACATACTGCGGATTGCGCGGTGCCTGAGGGGCAGTGTTAAGCGGGCGGATCGCAGCACTGCTGGGGAGGGGCGGCTGGCCTTGGGCCATGCGCAGCGCATTGGCCTGCTCTTCCTGCCGAAAGCCGATGGCTACCATCTGCTGTTTGAGCAGCATGGCTCCGAGATAAGAGGTCTTCGGACAGGCGTCCATGTCCGCCCCCTTTTCGCAAGTGTCAAAGGTGGCGCGGTTGTTGCCAGCACGCTCTCGGTCATATACTGCGTTGAAAGCCTGCTTCTGCCTTTCCAGCGCCGCCTCGTATGTTTGCATATTGAATTCGGGAACCACCTGGATGAGTCCGGTAGGATGACGAAGTTCATTTTGCAAATCGGTAAGCCGCTGACAGGCACCGTCGATCTCCGCTGCGGTTAGACGACCAGGAATTTGAGCGGTGGAATTCGGCGGAGTGATGGCGGAGAGCATCCGCCGCATGTCATCAGGAGAGACTGCCAGAATCTTCTGGGCAGTCTCCGCATGGATTTGGCGTGGCATGCCGATTACACTTTTGTTGATGGTGCCACCAAGGTTGTCAGTCTCGCGTTGCTGGATGTGCTCACGGCTGGCCGAGGGGAAAGCCAGATCGTTATCAATGCCCGTGACCTTACCCTGCTGATCCACGAAAATATTGCCGGCATGACGATCAATCTGGCCGCTAATGTAGTCGGAGACTTCGAGATCAGAGAGGCCGCGTTGAACGGCTGCGGACTCAAAGCCGACATTGAGAAGGCACACCTTTTTTTCGGAGTCGGGACCATCCAGACGAAATTCACTCTGAATGCCTGCGCCGTCCGCCATGACGCTCAGGCCAAACATCTTCCCTTTGTCATCCACTCCAAATTTTTCCTCCGCCAGTGAGTTGAGTCCGATCATGGAGTCCAACTGGTGAGCGGCCACAGCCCGTGTGGTCATGTGCCGGTCCACCACGTTTTGCCCAATTGAAGGATCGTCGAGGCTAATGCCCAGTCCCTGGTTTGAGACGGTCATCTGCTTATCCAATTCGTAGAGACGAACGGACTCCTCATCCAGGTCCCGGATCTCCCGCTTAGCATGGTTAGGTGGGTATTTGATCACACCAGCAGACTCGCCGCCTTTTCCCAGGGCAATGTTTTCCGCAGCCTCGGCCACATACGTCACATTTGCTTGGATGAGGCCTGCATTGGCATTGTTTGTGATGGCGAAGGTTCCGGGCTGGATGACTTCATTGGTTTCAAAATTAGCTCGTGGCATGATGTGGGGGGATATGTTGAACTATCCGCTGTGTTTGAAACTGTGACACGAGGGAAATGGCCGTCACAAAAGCTGCCACTCCGGCCAGTCAGGGGGTTGCAGTCTTCTTCCTTCGCATGTTTTCCCTCCTCAAATACCTCACCGAGGTCGACATCGCCTGTTTTGGCGTTTGGTACGTGCTTCCATATGACCGCATCAACGAGATCACGGGCGGCGTTGCTTTCATCTGTGTGCAGGTGGCCATGGCACCGATCAAATGGCAGCCGGATGCAGGCGGGCTACGATTCGTTATGGCGCACCCATTTTGGGAGCGCCGCCTGAGCTTTTGAGATCGGGCTTTGGTGATTTCCAACTGGCGCGGAGGCTGCCTTCCGCAGGTTTCACCTCGTGTCCAGCCTCATGATGGTGGAGGCTCTCCTCCACGGTGGGTTTCAGGCGTTCGTTGCGAGCGGCACGGTTGGCCGCATTTTGGAGGGTGGCGTCGTTGGGTTTGGCGCTCGCTTTGAGGGCGCTTTTGACGTCGTGGTGCTCACCGGGTTCGTTTTTGAGTTCGAGTGCGTCTCCTTGGACACGCTGGGGTTTGAGCGGTGCGACCTGTTCCCGCTTACGAGTCTCGTATTCTCGCAAAAGCTTGTTCTGGTCGGCTTTCTGGATGGCGATGTTTTCGTTGAGCGCCTGGCCTTCGAGCGTGCCGTTCGTGGCCGTGCGGGCGGCGCTGTCGAGGGCTTCATTCAATGCTTGAATCGTGGCATTTTGGTCATTTTGGGCGGCTTCTAGCTTGGCCTGGATGTGCTTGCGGGCGTTTTCGACGCTGCCGTGCTGAACATTGGCTTTGGCTTTTTCGAAGAGGTTGGGCGTCTTTAGGGCGTCGAGGCGGGATTGGTAGTGCTCGACCTGTTTTTTGGCATCTGGGAGGGCTGCCTGGGAATCCACCACGGCCTTCGAAAGAGCGGGATCTTGGATTTTTCCAGGCTGCGCATCGAATTCGGAACGGAAGTCGTCAAAGAGGGTTTGTTTGGCGGTTTCGAGCGCTAGAACGGTTTTCTGGATTTCATTCACCTGATCAATCATCGGCTGCATATCAGCTGCGATGCGTGTTTTCTCGGGCATGTTGATCGACCGATCGTTGGCAGCTTTGACACGTTGGCGATCGTGGTTTTCATCGAAACGGTCAGGGCCTTCATAGCTATAGGCACTGGAGTAGGCGTTGCCGATCAAGCTTTTGAGGGTTTCCGGGGTAATGCCATGGTCAGGCACACGGCTGATTAAGTTGGCCGCCGTGATGGCGGCGCTGAGCTGGAGTTCGTATTCTTGGCGCGGGTTGCCGTCATGAATTTTCACTGCATCGCCGAAGCCAACTTCAGCTTTGTTTTCTTCTCGTGGCTGAAAGTTTTGTTCTCTTCTGAGTTGGGCATTGAGACCGGCGAGGCGATTTTTGCGGTCATCGACTTTCATGCTGGCCTTGAGCGTTTCCACGCGGGTCTCCCAGTTGTCGAGGTCTTCGTAGTATTCGTTGAGGTCTGATTTGCAGGCTGTGAGGCGTGTGTCTGCCGGATTGATGCCGGGAGTATTCTCCAGCTCGGCGAGTTCCTGCTCAAGCGTGCCGATCTTTTGTTGAAGTGGCTGGATTTCGTTTTGCTCGATCAACCGGGCCTCAATGGCGGCCTTGTCCGCTGAATGACGAAGCGAATTGCTCGGCTGCATGCGCTTATGGATTTCGTCGGCGATGCCTGCGTATTCCGTCGTGCCATCCGGGAGAATGTTGTCGGGATTGAGGTGCTTTGCGATGCCTGCGATGATCTGTTCTTCACTGAACTTGTTGCGGTCTCGTGGCAGGCCTTCGCCGGCATCTACATCTTTGGCCGCGATTCTTCTCTTGGGCGTTTTGAACTGAGCAGGCATGTTGGCGGCGAGCTCGCCCTGGTCGATGACTTCGCCCTCCGCTTCTTCCTCGCGTTCGAGTTTGGCCTGCGGCGCGGCGTCGAGGTTCGTCCCGGTCATTTGATGGAGCTGCTCCCGTCGGGTAATGAGTTCCTTCACGATGCCGGCTTCACTTAGGATTAGTTGCCGGCGCGTTTCGTCGGCCTGTTGACGTGCGGAGCGGGATTTGCCGTCAGGGGCCTCCATCTTGACCATCATCTGGCGGACTTCGACCAATTGGTCTTCAACCTGGTCCAATTCGGACTGCAAGGCGCGGTATTGCTCCTGCTGGGCGGCGTCCATCTTTTGGTAGGCGACGTATTCGGGGTTGAGCTTGGCCTTGCTCACCTCTTTGGCGCTGCGCATTTGATAGGTGCTCAGAGGGACTTTCATGTAGTCCAGGGTGGACTGCCTCTCTTTCTCGATCGAGCCGATGTAGGATGTGCGGGGGGCGCTCGATGCGCTGCCTGCACTCTGCTGGCGCTGGATGGCGGCTTGGTAGGTTTGCTCGTTGAATTCGGCGACGATGACCATGTCTCCCTGACCAACCTGTGCACGGTGAATGGCGGCCTGCATGCCTTTGAGGCGCTGTACGGCTCCGTTGATGGATTCTTCACTGAGTCCTTGGTCGCCATTCGGCGGACGCACGGCCTGCAATTGCTTGCGCAGCTCATCCGGGGAGGCGGCGAGGATCTTGGCAGCCGTGTCCTGGTGCATCATCTGGGGCATGCCGAACACCGCTTTTTCCCGCATCTTGGGGGACCTCGCCAGCATCTCTTCACGGTCGATCTCAGGGAATGCGGCGTCATTGTCGATGCCGGTGACTTTGCCGGAGTCAGGGTCCACAAAGATGTTGCCCGCATGGCGGTCCACCTGGCCAGTGAGGTAGTCGAGCGCCTCGAGATCATGCACGCCGCGCTGGATGCGTGGGTCGGAGTAATCGATGTTGAGGAAGGCGGTGGTTGGCTCACCGTAGTCATCAAAGCCATGTGAGCTGCGCACGCCTGCGCCGTCGCACTGAATGCTGATGCCGTAGAGCACGCCTTTTTCATCCACGCCGAATTTTTCCTCGGCGCAGATGTTGAGATCGAGCAACTGATCCACCTTGTGGGAGGCGACCGCACGTGTGAGAAGTTGGCGATCACCACCCTGCTGGGGTGAGCCCATGAGTTTGTGATCCAGGTAGAGTTCGGCGGTGGATTCGGCAACGCCGTCGATCGAGGTAACCAGATTCACGGCAATGGCGTATTGCTGCTTGGTCTTTTGGTATTGCTGGATGCTCGGCGTTAGGTTGCGGAACTGAACCAAAAGCTCCTTTTCCCGTTCGCGATTGGCGCTGATGCGATTCAGTTCGTCCACCTGCTTGGACAAAGAATCGACCCCGTCCTTTTTGGACTTGATGTCTAGTTCGTCGGGAGGAGAGGCAGTTCGAGCGACTTCTAACCGCTCTTCAGCCCCCTGTAAGTTGTTTTTGGCGATCGAGAGCTCTTGGTCGATGTTTGCTACTTTGCGGCGGTCGTTGAGCCACTTTTTGACCTCGGGCCGCTCCGCAAGCTCCATGTAGATTGCTTGGAGGCGGTCCGCCTCCTTCTGGCGAGCCTGGACGAGCTGGGGATCATCGGAGAACTGCTTTTTCGCAAAGCCCAGTGCTTCGCCGTTCTTGCCGAGGGAACGGTTAAAGCGGGCATCCACCATGAAGGTCTCATTCGCCTGTGCAGTGGACATGTCCTTGTTTTCACGGAAGGCGAAATCCTGACCGGAGAGGGTGTCCTGGGGCTCAAAGCGGGGTTTGTTGACCCATTTCGGAGCGGGGGACAGTCCTGCCTGCTGATTGAGGGCGGCTCTTTCCCTGGCCGCGATGACCTGCTTCTTCATGGCGTCGTTGAAGGATTCGGTGTTCTGCAGGCTGACCATTTCCTGGCGGATTTCGTCCAGACGCCCTTTCTTGGTCAGCTTCCGCTCCTGGAGTTCCGTGAGCATATCATTGCGTCCACGGTAGGCTGCTTTCAGTTTGTCCTGCACGCCTTCCGTGCCGGCCTGTAGCTTGCCGATGCGCTTGTCGAGATCCCTGATGTCTTCCAGGACCCGACCGACTTCGGTGTCCAGAGCACGGAGTTGGTTTTGAACCTGTTGTTTGCGGCTTTGCTCCACCTCGGTCATGCGTAGCGCTGCTTTTTGCCGCAGGTCCTGCAGGTCCATGTTCTGCAGCCTCTGGTTGAGGGCGTTCAGCGTCTCCTCAGTGTAGAAATGCTGGACATGCATCTCCTGCGGGGGCTGCCCTGGAGCCTCGACGACCATCATCGTCTCGTTCGTGGTGGCCGCGGCCATGCGCAGGGCCGTGATGTTCTGCTTCACATAATCCAGCCCGTCCACGCTGCCCGTCAGCAGGTTGGCGGCGAAGCGCCGCCTGTCCTCATCGGTTAGCTCGTTGGCGGCGATGGACTCATCTGCTTTGAGCAAGAAGGAACTCGTGTCACTGGCTACCGTAAAAGCCCGGATCGTGTTGGTAAACGGAGTGTGCAGGCCACTGGCGATGTCATCGATCGCCTTTTCAAAGGCCTCCGGGCTGGAGAGTGCCTCGGCCTGATAGTCATAGAGTTTCCCCATCATTTGATCGACATGATCCCTGCCGAGAAGGGTCAGCGGCGCTCCCGCCTCAGACTCTCCGAGGATAGTGATCTTCGATTCAAAATCGATGAGCGAAAGCTGTCCCGTGGCCGGATCGAAGGTCATGTTGGTCGGGTTCGTGGCCGCTTCAAGGCCGTCGGAGTTCAGCCCCAGATGGTCGTTCATTTGCAAGGCAATCGCTACCGCGGTCGCTCGTCCCAGCGTCTGGCCGAGCTGATCCGTCTTGAGCAGCGACGCTTTGTCTTCCGACGCCAGCCGGTTGAAAGGCTGGCCGCTGGCAAATTCCATCTTGATTACTGCCGCGTTCCCCGCTGCGACCTTGTCCAACGACGCCAGTTGCTGCGCGATCTTGTCCTGTCGGCCATTGGGGTCGCCCTCGCTCAGCTTCCCGAGGCGTGTCTTGAGCTCCGCCAGGGCGTCCTCGTTGCCCGTTCCGTATTGAGTCACCCGTGGAACATTGAAGGGCGCATCACCCTGAGCATTTTGAAAAAAGACCTCCATCAGCCTTGCTGATTGCACGACTTGATTCGCACGAGCCAGTGGCTCGACCTTGATCGCCGCGCCGCCGCTGGCTTCGACTTCCGTTTTCACCAGCATGGCTCCGGTGCCGCCATCTTTTGAGAAAGACCATTGCGCCTGCGCATCCGCCGCCACCATGCTCAGCGGCGTCTGCGTCACCGTCGGCGGAACGATCGGAGAGCGGTTCAACATGTTGTCATTCAGTGAGAGTGCCCGCGTCTGATGCTTGGATTCGTTGGGAGATGCCATGTTTGGAGCTGGTAGGGGGTCGTCAGTCGGGTGGAACTAGGCCCTTCGTTCGAAAGTGTGACCGGCTCTCGTCATCCGCTCGCGAGACCCCAGGATAATATGCGCAGCCGTGTCACACGCTGGCCTGTGTGGGCTATTTCCAGCCAGCATCCGCTCATCTGAATGTTTTCGTTTCTCAAATTCCTCACCGCCGTCGGCATCGCCTGTTTTGGCGTTTGGTACATGCTTCAATATGACCGCATCAACGAGATCACGGGCGGCGTGGCCTTCATCTGTGTGCTGGCAGCGATGGTGCTCATCAAATGGCAGCCGGATTTCTCCAAGAAGGACTACATCGTCCAATACAAGAACCTCAAATGGCTGCCGGGAGAGTTCACGCGTCATTGGTTGATCACCGGTGATACCGGCGTGGGTAAGACGACCTCCGGTTTCAATCCGCTGCTGCATCAAATCAGCGTCAGCAGGCCGAACTGGGGCGGTCTCATCCTCGGGGCAAAGGGTGACGAGCATTTCTTTGCCTTGGAGCACTTCACCGGTCATGGCAGGCCGGAGGCCGTGTGCGTGCTGGCGGTGCGGCCGGACCGGCTGGACAAAAGCTGGCAGCCGAAAGAGCGCTACAATCTGGTGTCGGACATGCGCCTGCCCTACACCACGCACGCCAAGAACCTCGTCGATACCGGCGCGGCGTTGACCGAGGGCGAGCAGTCCTCCTTCTTCAAACCGGCGGCGCAGCAGGCGCTCACCAGCGCTTTTGAGCTGCTCGAAACGCTTGGCAAACCGGTGAATGTGCTCCGCGCCTACGAGTTCCTCACGGACAAATCGAAGATGGAGGAGCTCTTCAACGAGTTGCTCGATGCCGAGAGCACGCCGGAGCGCATCAAGCTGGCCAAATACTTCGACCAGACCTTTTTGAGCGCTCAGGCCGCCGAGCAAAAAGAAGGTCTCGTGGGCACGCTGAAGGTCATGCTGGGCTTTTTCACGCATCCGGACATCGCGGAGGTTTTTTGCTCCGACGAGCCAAACACCATCGACATCCAGGACGTGGACAAAGGCCGCGTTTTCTGCACCGCGATGCCTCAAACCTTCCAAACCGAGCGCCGCTACATCAACACCTACCTGAAGCTGCTTTTCTACACGCACGCCATGATGCGTTTCGACAAGCCGAAGAAGGAGCGCAAGACCGAAAACCTCCTCATCGCCCTCATGGATGAGTTCCAAGCCCTCGCCACCGCCAGCGAGGACGGCATTTCCGACCACAACGTGATCGACCGTCTCCGCGCCGCGAACTGCTGCCTCATCCTCGGCATGCAAAGTGATGCCTCCCTCTTCCCGGTGCTCGGCAAGGAAACCGCTCAGGTGCTCACGCTGAACTGCCGCAGCCGCATCGCCTTCCGTCAGCCCGATCCAGAAGGGGCACAGGCCGTGGCCGAGTTCATCGCCAAGGTCGAGAAGAAGAAGAAGTCCACTTCCTCCGGTTTCCTTGGCAAGGATCGCAGCACCACCATCAACAAAGAGTGGGACTACGAGGTGCAGCCCGGCGAGCTGATGAAGATGCCGGACGCCACCGCCTGGATCATCCACCCCTCCAAGAACAAGATCAAACTGCGCATCCCCGCCATGGATGGAGCCGGCAAGATCCCGGACTGGTGGAAGTAAGCGCCGCTCCCTGATGCCAAGCCAACGCAACCGCCATCTGATCAGCCAACAATCACCACCCGTTTTGACCCACCGTTTCACCCCCACCTCATATGTCCTCAGACAACCAATCCAAGAGCGCTGATTCGGACAACGGCCGTATCTTCATCTTTGTTCCGTTTACCAAAGAAGAAGACGGCAAATCACCCCCGAATGAAACTCAGTACGCGACCATGCGGGAAAGCGCCAAGTTGTGGGCCAAGGGCATGAGCGAAGCCAACGGCGCAGACTCCCGCAAGGTACCCACCATCGTTTCTTTTGGTGCCGCTGAGGCCGCTCTGAAAGCTTATGAGGCCAAACAACAAGAACTGCAAACCGCGAAGGATAACCTCTCGATTCTGGGTAAGATCA
Source organism: Akkermansia muciniphila (assembly GCA_943373155.1). Taxonomy (GTDB): domain Bacteria; phylum Verrucomicrobiota; class Verrucomicrobiia; order Verrucomicrobiales; family Verrucomicrobiaceae; genus Prosthecobacter. The sequence continues at coordinate 26,667 of CALSBJ010000065.1, forward strand.
CTAGCTTTCTGAACCGCAATGCCAAAATCAACAGCCTGAAAAGTGAAGTAAAGCAGGCCCAAGAGACCGCAGGAGATCATGCCAGCAGACTAAAGCTTCTCCAAGGAGCCACCAGCAAAGACAGCGTGTATGTCATCGGCCACACCGGTGTAGGAGGAGATTCGATGGTAACCAGCAGTCACACCAGGGTGCCCGTGGCCGAGATAGGCCAGCGAATGAAGGACAGCATCGGAGGTGGAGCTGGAAAAATCAAAGTGTGGGGATGCCACAGTGGTTCCGATGGGATTGACCGCAAGACGGACGAGTATTTTGATAGTGTGGCAAAAAGGCTCTGTGCGGCAACCTCCGACCATTTTTCGGCAGCGGAGTTTTTTGGCTATAAGGCAACCGTGGGTTTCAACACCAGTATGAACAAGAAGTACGGCATCGAACACCAGGAAGGTGTGGATAAGCAAGTCAAAGCCAGCTCCAAACGCGTCAAGGTAAGCGATAGTCTAAAGGCTAACGCTCCGAAGAACAGCCCTCAGCAGGGCCCACAATCCAGTATCCGCCATTAACCGCAGCCTTCGATCCTGCCAGCGCTCGTCCGCTAGCAAGCCTCTCACTTTGATACCTTCCCATCTGCCTCATCCATGCCATCCCTCACCCCTCTCCTCGCCAATTTTTCCGCCCAAGAACTCCAGCAGCTCTCCTCCTTCGGTGATTCACGAACCTTCGAGCAGGACGAGGTGGTGATCCGTCATGGGGATGAAAATGATCATCTCTATCTCGTGCTAAAAGGAAGACTGGAGGTGTTTCAGAATGTGGATGGCCGTGAACTCAGCGTGGCTGAGTTGGAGGCGGGAGACTCGCTCGGCGAGGTGAGCGTTTTTGATCCAGGGCCGGCGAGCGCCTTGGTGAAGGCTGTGGTGGAATCAGAAGTGTGGCTGATCACACGGGACAGCCTGGACAATCTCTTCGCGGCGAATCCCAAGGTGGCTTACCGGCTCGTCAGCCGCATCGCCACCTGCCTATCGAAGCGGCTGCGTGAGATGAACGACAAGCTGGTGGATATGGCGAACCGCTGAGGCGTGACCATGCAGTCAGGAGCAGCCAAACTCTGCTGTGCTGAGCGTGGACGAGGAGTCATCGATGACCAAACTGGCCGACAGAACAATGGTTTGAGCAAATCTATCCTCATTTTTCTGCCCCCATTTGCTGTCAGCATCCGGGCATGTCGTCGCATGAAGGCGGCTGAGGCAGCGCCTACTTCACGCCGTGGCTGTGTTTGCCACCCTGGGGCTTTTCACCGAGCTTGATGCCTTTTTCGGCGAGGCCATCACGCACGCTTTTGACACCTGAACCCAGGTTTTTGCCGAGGTCTTTGCCAACGGCAGCTCCTTTGTCCCCAGCGATGGCAGAGCCGATGGCGCTGCCAATCCCGCCACCGATGCCGCGGGCATGATCCACGGCCAGATTGGCGACCTGGCCTGCCACATTGCTTGCGACCTTGCCGAGCATTTGTCCCACAGTTTTGGCTTTCTCGCCGCCGATGACAGGGCCGCCTTCCGGCTTTCCAACAACGGGTTGGCCGGGGCCTGCGGGAGCACCGCTTTTCTGGCCCTGCCCAAAGAGACGCTTGATGCCTTCGCCCACGGCTTCACCGATCATCTGCCCTTCTTTGAGGCCGCCGTTGCCAGCTAGGATGCCGCTCACACCTGCCTGAAGTTTTTCCTCAGCCGTCATCTTCTTCTTTTCATCACCGCCAGCACTGGAGGTGTGATGGATGACCGTGGTGGTGGTGGTGCCGCCAACGACGGGACCTCCCACTGGCGCGGTATCCGCCGCCATCTGGGTAGGCTTGGCGGGCACCCAGGCTTGTGGCGCGGCCTCGGGTTGAGCGGCGGCGGGTTGCGGGGCGGTTTGGCGGTGGGCGCCGAACTGGGGTCCGTCTTTTTTATCAGTGTCTTCGGCCATTGGGGAAAAAGGGAGGGTGAAATGTGGTTGAGTGAATTAGCCGAAGCGGGCGGACCTGTGCCGCTGAAGGTGAGTGATTCTCAAAAAGGTCACATTTTCATGCCTTTGCCCATGCTGAGGCCTTTGCCGAGACCGCCGCCGAGTTTGTAACCCTCTTCCTGAAGGGACATGCGCACGGTTTTGATGCCTTGATCGACGCCTTTGCCCACCGCGCCGCCGACCTGTTCGCCGACTTGCTGGCCGACTTGGCTACCAACCATCCCTCCGACCTGCTTGCCGACGGCGGAACCCACCGCTGTGCCCACGACGGGGATGGCGCTGCCGATGGCGGCCCCTGCCGCGCCTCCTGCGGCACTGCCCGCGGCTTTACCGACGGCTTTACCGGCGGTGCCACCGATTTGCTTGCCGATGCCTTCGCCGATGCCCTGCTCCTCGCCCTCGCCCTCACCTTCGCCGCCCGCGCCACCTCCACCGAGTCCGCCGAGCAGACCACCCGCGCCACCACCTCCAGCGAGGCCACCGACGCCTTTGAGAAGATCACCTCCGCCACCGCCTGCTAGGCTGGTCACTCCTTTGAGCAAATCACCGCCTCCAGCGCCACCGCCACCGCCGAGGCCGCTGAGCAGGCTGGCTGCTCCAGCGCCCTCTTTGCCCCCCCCCGCGCCGCCGATACCGCCGGTGATGCCTTTCATGGCCTGATCACCTGCCCCGCCGATGGCTCCCCCCACTTCACCGCCAATTTTTGAGCCTACCTGATCGCCGATCTGGCCGCCGACTTGCGAGCCGACCTGCTTGCCAACGGCGGAGCCCACGGCGGTGCCGACAACAGGGATCGCACTGCCGATGGCCGCTCCCGCTGCGCTTCCCACGGCGCTCCCTGCAGCCTTACCGACGGCTTTGCCTGCGGTTCCGCCAATTTTTTCGCCAACACCTTTGCCGAGGGACTTCCCCATTCCGTCTTGTTCTTGTTCTTCAGGCATGGCTTGTGGTGAGGGTAGGATCAAAAGAGCATCGGGAAAGCTTGCCCGGCGCATCTTGGAATAGCCAAAAGCCGCCGCGTTGTGACAGGGCAGCAGGCTTTTCCTGCCTCCAAGGCGTTGCCTGAGGCAAATTTTCCCGCCAGAGTTCTCGTCATGCCAACCGGTTCACCCACTTCGAGCCACCAGCCCGCTGCGGGGCTGTTTGACCTCGCCATGACGGACGATGAGACGCTGACAGAACCTGAAGCGGAGGCGACGCAAAGCCCGGAACTGCCGGGCACGCTGGTCGCAGGACGCTATGAACTGGTAAGCGTGCTGGGGGAGGGCGGCACGGGTAAGGTGTGGCTGGCACGGCAGACCGATCCAGTAAAGCGCCATGTGGCCGTGAAGATCATCCGCCCCGGTTTGCTCATGAAGCCGGTCTCCGCTCGCTTCAATCGCGAGCATCAAGTGCTCGCCCATCTCGGCCATCCGAATGTGGCGGCAGTTTTTGATGCAGGTGAGCTGGAGGATGGGCGCACGTTTTTTGTGATGGAGGCAGTCACAGGCTCCGCCATCACCCAATGGGTGCGTGATCGCGGTTTACCGCTGCACGAGAGGCTGGCCATCTTCCATCAGACATGCCTGGCGGTGGAGCATGCGCACCAGCGCGGCATCCTGCACCGGGATCTGAAGCCCTCGAACGTCATGGTGATGGAGCTCGAAGGCATGCCGGTGGTGAAGGTGATCGACTTTGGCATCGCAAAGGCCCTCGAGGGTGATCTCGCACTCGGCCAGGATGTCACGCTGCGCGGCACGGTGCTGGGCACGCCACGTTACATGAGCCCGGAGCAGGCGGCGCTCACCGGGCAGGAGATGGATGCGCGGGCGGATGTGTACTCGCTCGGTGTGCTGCTTTACGAAATCCTCACCGGCACCACACCCATCCGCGAGGAGGACGAGACGAAAGACACGCCGCTGCGCGAGCTCCTGCGCCACGTATGCGAGGATGAGATCGAACCACCGAGCCGACGTGTGATGAAAAACGCACCCGCTCATACTGTCCATGCCCGCGAGCTGCGTCGTGAGCTGGACTGGATCACGCTCCGTGCCTTGCAAAAGGATCCTGCGATGCGCTACGACTCCGTTCAGAGCTTGGCGAACGATATGCAGCGGTTCATGGACGGTCACGCCGTGCAGGCGGGCCCGGCAGGAGTGCGTTATCGCGCCTCAAACTGGATGAAAAGGCACCGCACCGCCCTGCGTGCCGCTGCGGCGGTCATCGTGGCCCTGGGCGGAGGCCTTGCCGCCACGATGTGGGCGCTCGATCATGCGGAGAAGCAACGGCTGCTCGCTCAAGATCAAACACAACTGGCAGACCAAGTCAGTGCTCATCTCGCTGAGCTGCTCGCCAATGCCAAAACGCATGCGGAGGCCGGCCTGAATACTCAGATGCTGCGCAAGCTGGCGGATCAGCAGGCGGAGGGCATGGCACGCTTCACCAGCCAGCCGCGCACGCAGGCGGGGCTGGCTAGGCAGCTCGGGGATCTCTACACCGCACTGGGCGAGCGTCCGCGTGCTCAGCCCTGGTATGTGCGTTACGCGGAACTCATCGCGCAGCTTGAGGGCGCGGAATCCGCTACAGGCCTCACCGCCCTCTACGAGGTGGCATGGCGCTATGTGGATCTTCAGGACAACGCCGTGGCGATCCCGCTGCTGCGCCGTTGTGTGGCAGGCTTTGACCGGTTGCCAGGGCATGAATTGTCCGCGTTGCTGGCCCGCAAGGAACTCGGCCGCTCGCTCGCTCGTGCAGGCGGACACGACGAAGCGCAACAACTGCTGGCCAAAGTCGTTCGCAGCATGGAAAGCCGTGCGCCGGAGGATCTCGCGCGAGTGTTGCGGGATCAGGCCGAGGTGTTGCGTGCGGGGAAGAAAACCGAGGAAGCGATCGCCGCGCTGCATCGGGCCCTGGAAGTGCTGCCAAAAGGTGAGGCAACCATCACGCAACGATCCTACATCCTGCTCACGCTTTCGACGATCAGCAGTGAAAGCGAACGCTACGAGGAGGCGCTGGCCTCCTCCAACGAACGGTTGCAGCTCTTTGAGCGCGAATACGGCCCCACGCATCAAAAGGTGCTCGACGCGCTCTTGGACCATGCTCGGCTCGCCTCCCACACACCGGGCATGCCAGGCGCTGAAGCGGCGGCGCGGCGTGCGCTGGACATCGCCCGCCAAGGTGCTCACGAAACGAAGCTGGCGAATGCCTGGACCACGCTGGCCGAGTGCTTGCGGCTGCAAAAACGCATGACGGATTCCGAGCAGGCCGTGCGTGAGGCGCTGGTGGAGCTGGAAGGCAAACGCGCTGAGCGCTGGCGTGTGATGGAACTGCACCGCCGGCTGGGTGATTTGCTCACTTCACGCAAAGACTTCGCTGGAGGTCTCGATGCCTATGAGGCCGCCGCGAGCGATTGGTTTGAGCCCTCGCCAGGACGTCCGCCGGAGGTCACGCGACTGCTTCCAAGCAGTCTGGTGGCGTTTTATGAAGCGGCTGCGAAAAACAACTCGTCGCTGGCCGATCCAGAGGAGCTTGAGCAATGGCGGAAGAAGCTGGTGGAGCTTGACAGGCGGTGACGATCTACTTGGCCCCCACTACCACGCAGGCCTCGGATACATGGCGGTGCGCATGGCTCGGCGTTCGGGCTTGGGCAGGGTGACGAGCACATAATAATGCGTCCATGCCATCTTCGCGTCACGCACGCCCACGCCTTCGGCCCAGTGGCGGGCCTCCTCGCCGGTCATGGGGCGTGGCAGACTGGCGATATGGATGTTCGATTCCCGCCAGCCGCTTTGTTTCGGCCTCGCGGGATGATCATGCCAGATGAGAAACTCCACGCGGCTGCCCACCGGGATGACGTCATGATCGTTGAGCCAGAGAGGCGGCGGGGAGCAGGCGAGGAGGCCGAAAAGAGCGAGAAGGCAGAGGCAGGATTTCATAGCTTCGGAGTCTTGGGTTTGGTTTTGAGCATGGCGGCACCCTTCTGCTGCCAGGGGCCGCCCCAGCGGTCGTAGGCGGCCATGACACCAATGCCGAGAAAGATGGCCATCGCGGCTTTTCCCCTGCCGGTGCCGAGCGCGGCAAGGATGAAGAGCACGCCGAATGTATAGCGCCAGGCCTCCGGGTGGAGCCGGTAAAATAAGCGCACGGCATCGCGGCGTTCACGCAGGAGTGATAGCAAGTGATCCATGTTGAACTCGGAGGGTTCCAGAGGCGGGTTGGCCAGCCATGAGGGCTTCACGGACGGCGTGGCGGCACAAAGTCTCCGCCGTGGCTCGCATGCGCCGCACGCCGAGTCGCGGCTCGACGCCTTGAGAAACAAGAAGCTCGAGGACGCCTTCACCGGCTTCGAGCTGATAGCCTTTCTCACGCAGGAGCTTCAACTCTTTGCCGAGCATGATGGCGGCGATTTTCTTCTGAGCTGCGTAGCCGAGTTTTTGGAAGACACAGCGGACGTTGAAGCGGGCGAGTACTTCGGGACGCAGCTCGGCGGCGGCGAGATCCTCGATGAATCGCTCGACGGTGGCCATGGGGCTGTTTTTGAGCTCCATCAGGGCATCCGCACCGATGTTGGAAGTGGCCACGATGTAGAAATTGCAGAGGTTGAGTGTGTCGCCATTCGCCACGGTGATGCGACCGGCATCGAGAACCTGAAGAAAGATGTCGAGCACGCGTGGATGGGCCTTTTCGATTTCGTCGAAAAGGATCACACCTCGGCCCTCGGCGCGGTCGTAGAATCGGCCGAGATTGCCACGAGAGCTGTTGTCCTTGCCGAGGAGCAGTCCGAGCGATTCCTGGTTTTGATACTCGGACATGTCGAGGCGGATGCAGTGCTTCTGCACATCCTGATAGATGTATTCGGTGATGAGGAGGGTGATTTCCGTTTTGCCGACCCCCGTGGGCCCAAGGAGCAGAAAGGTGCCTTTGGGCCGTTTCGGGTCAGCGAGGCCCAGCTCGCCATTTTGCACGATGGGCACGACTTTGGGAATGACATGCTCTTGGCCGATGATGCGCTCGTCAAGAAAGGGACGGAGCCCCTGGATGTGGGCGAGATTCACGGCGGAAGGTGCTGGAGTCATTTTTTCGGCACGAGGCTCTGGCTGGAGTTCCGGATGCGGAGGCGCTCTGCCTCTTCCATGGCTTCGATGCGTTCCTGGGCCTGCTTGAGCTGCGCTTGGAGGCTGGCACGCTCCTGCAGCGTCTGAGCGAGGTATGTCTGCACATCGCTGACGTCTTTTTCGGCCTTCTGGAAATCTGATTTCTTCTTCAAAAGCTCGGCACGGAGCACGTCGAGATCGGTCATGGATTTGCGGAGTGATTCGGACTTCGCGGCGAGAGCCTGGCGCTCCTGCTTCACGAGATCGTCATCGGGGATGTCCTTCCGCGAGGGATCACGCACGCCGAGCACCACGCCACGGGAATCCATCGGCGTGGCAGGCAGCCGCGTGTCCCAGCGGGCATTCTGCTCCACGCGATAGACGGTGTGCGCCTCGTGCATCTGCTCGCGGTCATGGCTGGGCAGGCGGCCGAGATGGTAGGCATGCACCTCATCGGCATAACGCACGCGGGAGACATCTTCAGCATCGAGGGCTCGGCCCTTGGGCCAGCCCGCGACAACGTTTTTCGAGTAGGTGGGAATGAAGGCGCTCTCCTGCTCGTGCGGCGGATAGACGAGCGGGTCATTCGACAGAGGCGTGCTGGACCGACAGGCGGAAAGGAGCGCGGCAAGGGTGGTGACGGCGGCGGCGAGGAGCTTCGAGGTCATGGGGTGCTGCTGCTGGAGGTGGGATGAATGACGGGAACGGGACCTGCCGCAGGTGCTGCGGCGGCTCCGGTGCTGGAGGAGGAGCTCGATGAGCTGGATGGCGTGGCGATGAGCTGCCGCACGGCATCCACCTGCTCGGAAGCCTGCTGCTGCTGGCGTGCCTTGTCCGCCTCAGCAGCCCGCTGCGCATCACTGGCTAGGGCAGCATCTCCATCGGCAAGGGACTGCGCATGCGCGGCCTGGGCGAGCTGCCAGCTCGATACGGGCTGCCCGCCCTGCTTCAGCCCGGCGATGCTGGCCATCTCCGGCTCGAAGACATCGAGCGTGTAGATGTAGAAGGTGGTGCCAGCGGCCACGCGGACGAAGTCGAGATCCTGATCGAGCTTCTTCGTGAGCATGCCGGAGTAGGCGGAGGCCGCCTGCGAGCCACCACCAAGAGCGGCGTTGCGCGTGGTGTTCATCGGGGCGAGCCCGTAGATGGTCTGAAACTGCTGCTGGTTGTTGTTCATCAGCCCCTGCAAAGCTTCGGCAAAGAGGATTTTGACCTCAGCATACTCGTCGTTTTTGATGACCCGGCCGCGAATGCCCGCGGAGCCATCCGTGACCGCGAAAGAGCCGTCCGCGAGCTTTTCATGATCAAGGGCGATGCCGCTGATGCTGTATTCGCGGCCGTCATCCCAGATGAAGTTGAAGGTTCCCTTCACCTCGATGCGGTCCCGCGTGCGGCCGTTGGACGCCTTGGCATGCACCTGGGTGCCGGCGGGCAGGACGAGCTGATGATTCCAATACACATCTTCGACGACGAGGCCAAGCACCGGCGTCTGAAGGGCGGAGGAATCAAGGGTGATGACAAGAGCCGCCTTGATCAGGATGCCACGCGGGGCAAACAAACGCGGGACGGAAGGCACGAAAGGCTCCTTCGGAACCGAGTTCACATGCACGAGCGTGGGGAAAGGCGGGGGCTTCTCGGATTTCTTGTTCGAGCTGGAGACAGGCGCCGAGATGAGGCTGGGAGGCGGTGGCTTCTTCGGTGGCACCACCAAGCGCTGCACCTGCTCCTCACCGCCGAGCTTGGCGGTGCGCTTCTCACCGAGGTTCACGGTTTTGTCCTCCGCGATGAGCGTGGGTTCTGCCGCCGGGGTGCCCGTCTTTTCGTCCTTCGATTTGCTGACCGTGTTGACGGAGGCGGGCGGTTGTTTGCTGAAGTAATAGGCGGTGCCACCAATGCCGACGACCACGAGCAGCAGCATCATCTGCACGGCGGGCTTTTGGAAATGCTGGAGCATGACGGGGAGGACGTGGAGGGTTTATTTACCGTCGAGGATGGCATCACTGGCGAGCTCGGGAAGAAGCAGCGGGGCACGGCCAGGCTCAGGGAGCTCGACGCGGAAGTCTTGCTGAATGGAAAGGCCTTCGCGGGTGCCTCCAGGGCCGCCCTGGAGGATGATGTCGAGCGCCTGACGTTGGCCGGGCTCGATGGTGTTGGCGCAATCGACGAGCTGCGTGTCATAGCTGCGGCCACCGACGCGGATCTTGGTGCCCATGGGATCAAACTCGAACGGGCTGGAGCCGTTGTTGGTGATCCAGCAGCGGAACACCGTGAGGTCTTTGGCGGGATTTCGTTGGATCTCATAGATGGTGGTGACCATGTCTTTCTGCGAGCTGGTCATTTCGAGGCCATTGCGCTCCAGCCAGCCATTGAAGAGCCCCGGATTGAGCGGCTGGAGTGCCTTGCGGTTTCGTGCCTTGCTGAGCATGCCGACGAGTTCCTCGGCGCTGTACTTGATGCGATTGTCCACGACCTTGTCCGGGGTGACTTCCACTGCGGCGCTGGTCTGCATCGGCGGTGAGACGAGAATGGCAAGGTTGGCCTCATCGGCGGCATTGAAACGCAGCAGGTAAATGCTGCGGGTGGTACGCACGGTGGCATGACATGGTTCGCCAGGCTTGATGAGCCGCACCACGAGCGTATCACCTGCCACGTTTTCGTAGTGAACAATGGCCACCTTGCTGGTGCTCATCTGGTTCACCTGGCCGGGATCAGTCACCAATCCGTAGCCGGTGAGCAGGCTGATCTTCTCCGGGAAGGTGATGGTGGTGGCGACGTTGTTGTTGATGGAAATGTCGTGGACATGGTTCTTCGGATCGAGGCGCACGAGTTCGCGACCGGCCTGGACCTGTGCGAATGAACTCCCAGCCAGGACGAACAAAAGAAGCTGAAAAAAAAGGGCGTGCTTGTTCATGACTCGGTGACGGGCTCGAGGGTCAGGATGACCAGTTCCTCCACCTGGGAGGGAAAGCCCCTGTTGGTTTCAATGTTCAGGTTTTGGTGCCATTTGACCTTCAGCCTGAAGCGGTAGAGCTCCACCTTCTCCTTTCCGCTAAAGACGCTGGTGCGCCGCACGATGCCGGTGGTGGCGGTGCCCACACGGGTATTGCTGGAGGTCACGATTTCCGTTTTGTCGATGATCGCCACCTGCCTCACCTGCTGGCTCTTGAAGTACTTTTCCTCCTTCTCGAGCTCATCCTTGATCTGCTGGATGGCGGGCATCTCGCGCTTCTCGTTTTGCCAGTAGAGCTTTGAAAGACGGTCCGCATAGACGAGGCCATCGGCATTGCGTGTGAGGAGCGTCTCGGCGAGCAGGTTACCCATCTCCACATGCATGGCTTTGTTCTGCTCGTGACTGAAGACAACGCCGGAGGGCACATAAAACGCGCCGGCGGTGTCCATGACGACAAACGGCGGGCGTTTCTGCAGCTCCTTGGAAAGCAGCATCACATAGGTAGCGCAGCCCGCGCCGACGGCACAGGCCACCAAGAACCAAAACACGGCCGTGCGGTCCCTCACGATGAGGGTGTCGATGGCGCTGCGGCTTTTTGCAGGGGTGGCGGACATGGGGAAAATCAGAGATCAACGGGCGTCTTCGGAGCTCGAGCTAAGAGAGAGGCGGTGCTCGATGTTGTTGCACACAAAGGGGAAGCGGCGGCTGTCCCGCAGATTGGGATTCCGCACCCACACGAGCCGGGCGGACATGGCGAGGGACTGCGTGATGGCCTCATTCGTGGTGGGATTCACACTCACCCGGACGATCTGCCCGGTGGCCACGGTCTCTGCGGCCCCCGTGGGCGAGTACTC
>CALSBJ010000066.1:0-37105 GCA_943373155.1 Akkermansia muciniphila
CGGCGGCGTGCGTGCCATGCCCACACCATGCGGCGTGCCGGTGAGGATCACCGTTCCAGGTATCAGTGTGGTGCTGCCGCTGAGGAACTCGATCAGCGTGGGCACATCGAAGATCATGTCGTTCGTGTTCCAATCCTGCATCACCTGGCCGTTGAGCACGGTTTTGATGCTGAGGGCATTCGGATTCGGAATCTCATCGGCGGTGACGAGCACGGGGCCGAGTGGGCAAAAGGTGTCAAAAGTCTTTCCACGGCACCACTGGCCGCCTCCGGCATGTTTTTGCCAGTCACGGGCGCTCACATCATTGGCACAGGTGTAGCCCAGCACATGCTGGAGGGCGTTTTCACGCGTCACATTTCGGGCGGTCTTGCCGATGACGACGGCCAGCTCGCATTCGTAGTCCACTTTGTCGCTCTTCAGATGGGTGGGGAGCAAAATGGGATCACCGGGATGCTGGATGACGTTTGGCAGCTTCATGAAGACGACGGGATGCTGAGGGATCGCAGCCTTGGTTTCCTCGGCGTGGAATTTGTAATTCAGGCCGATGCAGACAATCGCGAAGGGCTGAAGCGGGGCGAGCGTCTTCACCACCTCGGCAGGACGGTTGGTGACTTGGAAGTCGCCGAAAATATCGCCCTCGATGGCGAGAGCGTTGCCATCCGGCTGAAGAGCGGCGTGGGCGATGCGACCGGAGGAATCCGTGTGGCGGATGATTTTCATGCGCCGGATGCTTGGGCGGCATCCGCCCGGCTGCCAGTTCAAATCGAGAGCGGCATGGGCGGGAGCATCATGCTGCGATTCATACCGCCGCGCCCGGTATTGGAAAACGGAGCGCTCATCATCGCATCCCGCCGGGTGCGGTAGAGCGGATAGAGGCGCGAGTAGGTGCTGCGCAGCTTTTCACGCATTGGCTCCGCCTCGCTCGTGTGTGGCAGCCGACGCACGGCAAAGATCAGATGGTTCATCGCTTGCTGAATGTTCACACGGAGGTGGTCACTTTCGAGTCGAGTACCGCCATGATGCAGGGTGACTGGTTGGTTTACCTTACCCCGAGGACCGAGCAATCGGCTGGCGGACTCCTCCGGGCCAAAGTCGTCGTAGTGAAGCACGAGCGGTGCAGGATGCACGCTGCGCTGCCATGGCGCCGAGGTGCAGCTCATGAGGAGAAAGGGGAGAAGCAAGGCAAGGCGGCGCATGAGGAGATGCTGGCGCTTTTCTCCGCCGGTTCCATGGTCTTTCATGGCGATTTAGGCACCTTTTGAAGCTCTGATGTGGGATTCGATCGCGGTTGGGCCATGATTTTGCATCTGCGAAGTGGCTCTTCTAATCTCCACCGGGTCATTGGGTGGCGACTGAGCCTTCGACACGCATTTCGCCTGTTTGAAATGCGTGCTGGACATTTCGGCCCGTTTTCCCATAAAGTCCGCCCTCTTTTCCGGCATGCGCATCGTCTCTAAAGTCCTCTGGACCCTCGCCTTTCTCGCCGCCACCTTCATCTGGATGGTGCTCTTTGAGCATGGATTCAGCGTGAAGGGGCTCACTGAGGGCACCCAGACGGAATTGAAGACCATCAGCGCCTGGTTTTCCGGCAAGAAATAAGTCACTCACCTCTCCACGCCCACTCCCCCCGGGAACATGATCACCACGGACCTCGACCTCGACCCCAAATATCAAAACCTCTGGAAGCGCGCCCTCTCTTCCGCAGATCAGAAGAACTGGGACTATGTCATCAATCTGGTGCTGCCGATTGTGAAAGACAATGTGGGCTTCATGCAGGGCCGCATGCTTCTGCGTACCGCGGAAGGTGAAAAAGTGAATGCAGGGGGCAAGAAATTCGGCCTCGGTAGCCTCGGCCTCAGCGGAGGCGGTCTCTTCAAGTCGTCCAAAAAAGACCCGCTGGAGCAAATCGCCGAAATGGAAGAGAATGTCTTTCAGAAGGACCCCTTCAACATCGGGACCAATACCCAGCTCTACGATCTGGCGATGAAGATGCACTTCCCCGAGCTGGCCGCTTTTGCTCTGGAGACGATCCGCATGGGGCACTCGGAGAACACCAAGAACATGCACAAGCTCGCGGAGCACTACATGGCGCATGATGAGCCTCAAAAGGCCAGTGACGTGTATCGCGCCATTTTGAAGGTCGATCCTCGCGACATCGGTGCCAACAAAGGCGAGAAGGACGCCGCCGCCAAGAGCTCCATCAAGACTCAGGGCTGGTCTCAGGAAGGTGACTTCCGTAGCAAGATGAAGGACAGTGGCGAGGCCGCCAAGCTCGAGAAGCTCAGCAAGCAAGGCATGACTCAGGAAGAGATGGAGCTCTTCCTTGCGGATACCATCGAACTCTACAATTCCGACCAGACGAACATCGTCGTCGTGAAGCGCATGGCCGATCTCTACGAGCGCATCGGCCAGCTCGAAAACGCCTACACCTTCTTCGAATACGCCCTCACGCTGAACCCTGGAGACGTCTCCATGCAGCGCAAGGTGGAGAACCTGCAGAACAAGATCCAGGACCTCCAGGTGACCCAGATGGAGGCGGACATCGAATCCAATCCCGATGCGCCTGACATCGACGACAAGCGGGCGCAGATCGCGGAAATCCGCCGCCAGCGTGCCGGCAAGCTCATCGAAGAAGCCAAAGTTCGCGTGGAGCGTAACCCCACGGACAAAGGGCTCCGCTACGAACTCGGCCAGGCTCTCTTTGAAGGTGCCCTCTACACCGAGGCCATCCCCGAACTCCAGCAGGCACGCTCCAACCCGCATATCCGTACCAAGGCCATGCTCCTGCTGGGCCGCTGCTTCGAGAAAAAGAACATGAACGACCTCGCCGAAGGCGTGCTCGCCGAAGGGGCCAAGGAACTCGTCGCCATGGACACCGTCAAAAAGGAACTCCTCTACGAACTGGCCATGGTTTACAACAAATCCGGCAAGAAGGAGCAGTATCTCGAAGCTCTCAAAGAGATCTACAACACCGACTACGGCTACCGCGATGTGGCCAAGCGAGTCGAGTCCTCCTACACTTAAGCGCTCCTCATCTCTCCAAACGCAAACGGGGCAGGTTTTTCAGTTCATCTGGGAAGTTGGTGCGGCCCTCAAGTTTCAGCGGTGTTTGGCGAAGCCTTGGACTGCGGCAGCCTGCTGCCGCTTGTCCGAGGTAACCCTGCTGCCGCCGAAGTCTCCAGGCTGCCGGAAAATCTCTCTGCTACCGCAAGCGTGGAAGCGTCATGGCGAAATGGAGTCATGGAATGCTCGCCGGCCAGCAGGCTGGCCTCCCGAAAGCGGCAGCAGGCTGCCGCAGTCCAAGTGGCTGCCAGTGTTTGATCGCTTCCGCACCAACCTTCCGGCCGAACCGGCTTTTCGGCCTGCCCCGTTTTTTGTGGGTGAACTGCTCAGGAGATCTCCGGCACGACGAAGGGCTCGCGATAGGTGTCCTTCAGCATGGCGTTCGCCGCGTCGTGGTCGATGAAGCGCTCGTCTTTGCCATCCATCTTCAAAACAGGGCCGAGGGTGAGCTTGTCCTTGCTGAGATCGACCTCGTTTTTCGCCAGATGCTCCTTCATGCGCTCGAAGGTCTCGGCGGCAAAGCGGTCGCCCTTGATGGTTTCGAGGATGGCATCGGGATTTTGCGCCTGACCGAGGCGGTGGCTGATGTTGCCGGTGTGGCAGAGGGCGCTGGACAGATGGCCTTCGAGGATGTCGGCGTGCAGATCGTCCACACGGCGGCTGCGGCAGGCGTGGATGAAGTTTTTGAAGTGGTCCTCGGAGCCGGAGAACTTTTGGATCTCCTTGCCGTCCTTGTCGAGCGCCACGGCGGCGCTGTAGCTGCTCACCACCACGCTGCCGCCTTCGCATTCGACGATGACGCCGACGCCCGCGCCTTTGTATTTGTCCATGTCCTTGCCGTCCTTCACGGAGGGCAGGCCACGCACTTCAAAGATGAGCGGAGCCTTCTCGTAGCCGTGGTAAATGATCTGCGTGTTCGCCGTCTCGCCATCGTCCTCATAGCCGAGGCGACCGCCCACGCTCCAGACGACCGGGGAGAGTTCGGATTCGCCGAGGAACCAGCGGGCAATGTCCATCTGATGGATGCCTTGGTTGCCGAGGTCGCCATTGCCGTAGTCCCAGGTCCAGTGCCAGTCGTAGTGGAGGCGCTTGCGGCTCAGCGGCTTCTTCGGGCCGGGGCCGCACCACAGATCAAACTCGACGCTGTCGGGCACTTTTTGTTCGCCCTCGGCCTTGCCGATGCTGCCGCGCTTTTTGTAGCAAAGGCCGCGTGAGAGGAGGATTTTGCCGAGGTTGCCATCCTGCACGAACTTCACCGCGGCGGCGAGGCCGGTGCGGCTGGAGCGGGCCTGCGTGCCGGTTTGGACGATCTTGGAGTGCTTTCGTGCGGCTTTGACGATCTGGCGACCTTCCCACACGCAATGTGAGACGGGCTTCTCGACATACACATCCTTGCCCGCCTGGATGGCCCAGATCGAGGCGAGTGCATGCCAGTGATTTGGTGTCGCGATGCTGACGGCATCAATAGACTTGTCGTCAAACACGCGGCGCATGTCGGTGTATTGGGTGACCTTGATCTTGTCCTTGTCGAGGGCCTGGACGTGCTTGCTCATCACGTTGCTGTCCACATCACAAAGCGCGGCGAGCCTCACGCCTTCGTCTTTGAGGCCTTTGTAGCCGCTGATGTGGCCTGCGCCGCGACCTCCAAAGCCGATGACGGCCATGTTGATGGTGTCGCCCGGGCTTTTTTGAGCCCAGGAGGTTTTGGCGATGTAGAAAACGCCGGTGGAGGCGGCGACGGACTGGGTGAGGAAACGACGGCGGTTGGTCATGGCGCGGTGAATACGGGCCAGACGATGCCGGACGTTCGGAAAATGTGGTGATCGTGCTGGCTCGATGCGGCACGCAGAGTCGGCAAACTGACGTTTGCCGCTACGAGTGTTGTTTGAGCTTCGCCGTAGTGGAAGACGTCAGTCTTCCCCGAAACTCACTTTGGTGAACTCACGCTCACACCAGGGCAAGACGGCACCCAGAGTCGGCAAACTGACGTTTGCCGCTACGAGTGTTGTTTGAGCTTCGCCGCAGCGGAAGTCGTCTGACTTTCCCGAAACTCATTTCGGCATTTCGACCTGCCCGTCACCCATGAGGTAAGCGATGAGGTTGAGGACGTTTTCTTCACCGAGGGCGGCGAGGAGGCCTTCGGGCATCAAACTTTGGGCCATCTGCTCTTGTTTGACGATTTGGGTGCGTTCGAGGGTGAGGCGCTCGGCGGGTGTTTGGATGGTGAGGGTGCGCTCGGTTTGCTCGGGGACGACGCCGCTGAGGGTGCGGCCGTCTTTGAGGTGGAAGATGCTCACGCGGAAGTCGGCGGGCACGACGGCGCTGGGGTCGAGGATGTTTTCGAGGAGGTATTTGAGGTTGCGGCGATCGCTGCCGGTGAGTTCGGGGCCGATGGCTCCGCCTTGGCCGTACATCTTGTGACAGGCTCCGCAGGCGGCGGTGAACATCAGGCGGCCTTTCGACTTGTCGGCCTTGGCGAGGGCTGCGGGCTTCAAAACGGCTTCCCACTTCGCGAACTCGGCTTTTTTGGCCTCCGGCGTGTCGCGGATCTCGCCCCAGGCTTCGGTGAGCAGCTTGGTTAACGACTCATCGCCGAGATTGCGGATCTGGCGGGCCTGGAAGGGCGAAATGGCGGCGGCGGGCACTTTCCCGGCCTTCACGGCTTCGAGCAAAACCTTCGCGTAAGAGGCGCGGGAAGTCAGCGTGGCCACGGTGGCCGCCTGTTGCTCCTGACTGCGCTCCGGCCACGAGCCGGTGAGCTGTTTCGGAATGCTCGGATCGTCGTAAGCCGCCAACGCGCTGCGAGCGGCGATGCCGAGCACCTTGTCGTTGATGAGCGTGCGGATGACCGCGAGCAATTCGGGCTTCGTCGTGCGCGTGAGGCTCTTGAAGGCGTTCAAGCGCGCGTTGGCATCGCCATCCGCGTTTTTGACGAGGACGATGAGGTCTTCGATGGCTCGACCGCTGCCGAAGAGGGCGGAGAGCGTTTGGAGGTTCGTAGTTCGGGCTTTAGCCCGCTCTTCGTCGTCCCCTTCGCCAGAACGGGCTGAAGCCCGAACTACGTACTCATCCCAGCCCTTCGGCTTCTTCGCGCTGCTAAACCCATCCAAGCCCGCGGCCATGCCCGCGAGCACATCGCCGCGCACGTCGGCGCGTTCGGTCATGAGCGCGACGAGCGCATCGACGGCCTCGGGCTTGTCCTCGATCATCTCGGCGATGCGGCGGGCGACGAGGCGGCGCACGGTGGGGATTTTTGCCTCGCGGATGAGCTCCACGCCCTTCATCGGCTCCGCCGCTACCGCCGGCTCGATGCCATACCAGATCATGAGCGGCTGCTGGCGGTCGTTGGCGTCTTCTTCGTGCTTCGCGAGTGCGGTGGCGATGGGCCAGCGGGCGGAGAGTGGGAGACGCTGAAGCAAGGAGGCAACATTCAGCCTCACAATGCCTTGCTCGCTATTTCCCCAAGCTAGAAGTAGCTCATAGAATAGCCTGTGATCACTTTGTACAGCCTTCAGACTTTGGTCAGGTGTTTCACGCCATGCTGAAATCATGTCGACCTGAAACTCATGCGCATTAGCTCCGAGAGCATCGACCATCTCCTTTATGTCTTGGATGCCTTCATTTGATGCGAATGAACCTTCGAGGTTGAGGTCAGTGTGTGATGCTGCAATTTTATTCTGGATTAGTGACGAAATTCGTTTCCACCAGTTGTTCTCAGATTTGGAAAACATTTCGACTTCTGTTAGATCCGGCAGAGGACCGGCTTGTTTGGCAAGCTTCTCCAAATCAGCAAATGTCGGCGCTTTGTTTTTTCCAACGTCACCAAATGGGTCAGTGTTTCTTTGGATCGGCTGCGGCCCCGAATACACGATCTTATAAATCCGCCCGCTGCTGCGGTGCACGCCGTCGTTGTCGTGGCATTCGCCGCTGTCGCTCCAGTCGGCGACGAAGACGTTGCCGTCGGGGCCGGTGAGGAGGTCGATGCCGCGGAACCATTTGTCTTTGGCCTTCATGAAATCAGGCGCGTGCTTGCCGACGTAGCCGCAGCCTTCGCGATGCAGCGTGTCCATGTTGATGCGGTTGCCGTGCAGGTTGCAGGTGAGGACGGCGCCGTGGTATTTCTCCGGCCAGAGGCCGCCTTGATAGATGAGCATGCCGACGTGGGCGTGGCCGCCGCCGAGCGAGTCGGTCTTGCCGGTGACGCCGAGCTTGCGGATGTCGCTCCAGGTTTCCGCGCCGGTGTCCCAGTGAAAGTGGTCGGCGGTCTGCTCGATGACTTCATAGACGTGCGGATTGAGGTGCGTGCCAAACATGCGGCGGTAGTAGGCACCGGGAATGCCGTGCCAGAGGTGGCCGATGACGGTGTTGATCCAGAAGAGCTCGCCCTCGGCATTCCAATCGTGGCCCCAGGAGTTCGTGCCGCCGTGGCAGACGACTTCAAAGACCTTCCGCGTGGGATGGTAGCGCCAGATGCCGCAGTTGATCTTGGTGCGCTTTTCCAGCGGCGTGCCGGGGGCGCCGACGGCGGAGGTGTCGGTGATGCCGTGGCGACCGTAAAGCCAGCCATCCGGGCCCCAGCGCAGACCGTTGACGATGTTGTGGCCGATGGTCTTCACGTTGAAGCCATCGAGCAGCACCTCGGGCTCGCCGTCGGGTGTGTCGTCGCCGTTTTTGTCGGCGATGAAGCTGAGCGTGCCGTTGTGCAGCACCCACACGCCGCCGTAGCCGGTCTCCACGCTGGTGAGGTAGCTGCCGCCTTCCCAGAAGACCTTGCGGCCGTCGTGTTTGCCATCGCCGTCCTTGTCTTCGAGGATGATGAGGCGGTCGCGCAGCTTCGTGTCCCAGCGCATGGGATTCTCGGCAAAGGTGTAGTTTTCCGCGACCCACAGGCGGCCCTTCGCATCCCAGGCCATGCCGATGGGCTGGCGCACATCCGGTTCCGCGGCAAAGACGACACACTTGAAGCCCGGCGGCAGCTCCATGGTGGCTGCGACTTCCTCCGCTGGCATGGGAGCGCCTTTTTCGGTGTCGTAGATGGCGGGGAAGTCGGCGGCGGGCAGGGACAAAAAGGACCCGAAGGACAGAAGTGACAGGATGGAGGCGCGGGTAATGCTCATAAGATGATGCATCTTCTCAAACGGCCCTCGCTCGTCATGTCCTTTCCGTCCTTTTGGTCTCTTCGGTCTTTCGTGGTGGTTTGACGGCACGAAATCGCGTTTGGCAAAATCTCCGCCACGAATACACTTAGACCATGCAAGCCATTGAATCATCTCCTGAGCCACCCTGCGTGGACGAGGATCTCGCCCGTGCCCGTCGCAAAAAGGCCGCCGTGCTCGAAGTGATCCGCAAGGCGGGTAAAAATGGGCTTAACTTGCTGGGAATGATGCAGGACACGCCTGAAGCCCGCGAAGCTTGGGCGCTGGGCGAGGCATGGCGAAAAGCACAAACCTATCCGTAACCCGGCATGTTCGTCCTCGATACGAATCACCTGCGGGAGCTTTGCTATGACTCTGCCGTGGGGCGTCGTTTGAGATCGCGAATCGAAAACGAGCCTGTCGTGACCACGATCGTGACGGTGGAGGAGGGCTGTCGAGGCTGGCTGGCGAAAATCGCTTCTTATCGCGAACCGGGTCGGCAGGTCTGGGCGTATGGCGAGCTGGATAAACTACTCACGGTGACGACGGGCTTTGTCCGGCTCCCTTGGGATGATGAAGCGGCCTCACGTCTTCAAGCCTTTCGTCAGCAAGGCATCCGCATCGGCACCATGGACCTCAAAATCGCCTGTATCGCCTTGGAATATGACGCGGTTTTGCTAACTCGAAACCGTGCTGACTTTGAAAAAGTCCCCAGCCTGCGTTTTGAGAACTGGCTGGATTGAATCTCGCTCTCCTATTCGTGCCCATGAAACGCCTCTTGCTGCTCCTTTCCATATCTTCCGTGTGTTTCGTGGTCAAAGCGGCTCCGAAGGCCAAATCCACCGCTGATCTCGCCGAAAGCATCGCGCCGTCGCTGGTGAAGATTACGCAGCTCGGGCGTGAGGGCACGGATGGCATCGGCTCGGGCTTCATCTTGAGTGCGGACGGTTTGATCGCGACGAACCTGCATGTGATCGGCGAGGCGCGGCGGCTGCAGGTGGAGATGCATGATGGCAAAACACATGCGGTGACCGTCGTGCATGCCACGGATGCGCATCGCGATCTCGCCTTGATCAAGATCGACGCGAAAGGGCTCAAGCCGCTGCCGCTGGGCGACTCCAAAAAGGTGCGCCAGGGTGAAAGTGTGGTGGCGATGGGCGCCCCAGAAGGCTTGGGCTTTAGCATCGTGCAGGGCGTGCTCTCGGCGACGCGGGAGATCGATGGCAATGACATGCTGCAAGTGGCGATCCCGATCGAGAAGGGAAACAGCGGCGGTCCTTTGCTCGACATGCAGGGCAGGGTGCTGGGCATCCTGACGCTGAAACACATCAAGACGGACAACCTGGGTTTCGCGATGCCGGTGAACGCTTTGAAGGAGCTGATCGAAGAGCCCAACCCGGTGCCGATGAATCGCTGGCTGACGATTGGCGTGCTGAATCCGAAGCTATGGAAGCTGCACCTCGGCTCGCAGTGGTCGCAGCATGCGGGTGTGATCCGGGCGGATTTGCCGGGCGATGGCTTTGGTGGCCGGGCGCTGTGTCTTTCGACGCAAAAGGTGCCGGAGGAGATCTTCGAAATCGCGGCGTCGGTGAAGCTGGATGACGAGAGCGGCGCGGCGGGGCTGGCCTTCTGCTCGGATGGCGGGGACAGGCATTACGGCTTCTATCCCTCCGGCGGCAAACTGCGGCTCACCCGCTTCGACGGACCGGATGTGTACTCGTGGACGATCCTCGCGGATGTGCCGAGCGAGGCTTACAAAGCGGGTGAGTGGAACACGCTGCGAGTCCGCGTGGAGCCGGAGAAGATCACCTGCTTTGTGAACGGCAAGCAGGTCATCGAGACGGAGGATAGCGGCCTGCGTGGCGGCTTGGCGGGGCTTTGCAAATTCCGCGCCACGGTGGCGGACTATCGCAGCTTCCGCATCGGGGCGGATCTGATGGAGAAGCCGCTGGAACCTGCGATGGCCTCCAAATTCCGCAGCGAGATCGAATCGAATCTCGCCGAGGCTTCCACTCGCGATCAGACTCTGAATAAACTTCTCGAAGATCCTGCCGCCGCTCGTCGCGTGATCAGTGAGCAGCGCAAGAAGCTCGAAGAAGAGGCGGGCAAACTCCGTGAGCTCGAACGCGAGCTACACCGCCGGGCGATGACGAAGGAAATCCTCGCGGAACTCGAAAAACCGGAGCCGGAAGTCAATTTGCTGCGCTGCACATTGCTGCTCTCGCGTCACGACAATCCTGAAATCGACGTGTCGGCCTATTTGAACGCATTCAAGGCGATGATCGCGGATTTAAAGGACGATGCCGAAATCAAGAAGGGCACGATTCCGGCCGTGAAGCGGCTCAACCGCTACCTGTTTGAAGAAAACGGCTTTCACGGCAGCCGCGGCGATTACGAGAGCCGCAGCAACAGCTACATGAATGAGGTGCTCGATGACCGCGAAGGTCTCCCCATCACGCTGAGCGTGCTTTACGTGGAGCTGGCGGCGAAGCTGGGCATCCAAGGCGTGTTTGGCGTGCCGCTGCCAGGGAAGTTCATGGTGGGCTATCGCGATGGGCCAGAGGGCGAACTTCAGCTCGTGGATGTGTTTGAACGTGGCAAGGAGCTGACGGTGGATCAGGCGGCGCTGCAACTCACGGACAGCGGTGAGCTGCCGGAGCAGTTCCTGGAGCCCGCGACCAAGCGCGACATCCTGCTGCGTATGCTGCGAAACCTTCTCGGAAGCGGCTTTGAGGAGACGAGGGCTATTCGCGAGTCGCTGCCGTATCTTGATCTGGTCTTGGCGATTGATCCCAAGGCGGCGATGGAGCGTCTCACACGGGCGCAGCTTCGTCAGCGGATCGGCGAGAAGGCAGGTGCGCGGGAGGATGTGAACTGGCTGATTGAAAACTTCCCGGATGACGGCCCGCCGGAGATGGTCCAGCAGCTTGATCGCTGGCTGCAATCGCTCCGGGACGAGTGAGCAGACATGAGGAACTGCGCCCCTCACCCCCGCCCTCTCCCCGCAACTCAACCGATCTGCCGACGAATATCACTCGCAGGGAGAGGGAGGGTGATTTCGGGTTCCTCTCCCCGCTGAGAGTGCGCGATGACATCTCGGCGCGAATGCGGGGAGAGGTTAGGTGAGGGGAGCTACCGACCGGCTTTCACCGCATGCGCAGCGCGAGGTAGTTTCGCAGCGCCATCGAATGCGATTCATCGGTCGGCAGGCTGAGGTAGTCGATCTGGTGCTTGCGGAAGCCTTCTTTGAGGTCGGTGGCGAATTGCTTCTGCACTTCGATGTAGCGTTGACGCACGGTGGCGGGATCGAGGAGGAGGAAGTCCTCGTCGTTTTCGAGGTTCTCAAAGCGGGCCCAATTGCCAAAAGGGAAGTCGATCTCGTCGCGGTCCCAAAGCTGCATGGCGAGCACCTCGTGGCCTTTTTTGCGCAGGATGCCGACGGCCTTCAAAATGGCGGCGGGATCGTCAAAGAAGTCGCTGATGAGGATGACGAGGCCACGGCGCTTCAGCCGCTGGGCGAGTGACTCGATGACGGGAGCAAGGCTGGTGTCTTTGCCGGGCTCGGTCTTGATCATCGTCTCCAGCAGCACATGCAGATGCGTGATCTTGGTGTGGCAGGGAATCATGTCGCGCACCTTGCTGTCGAAGGTGATGAGGCCCACGGCGTCCTGCTGGCTCATGAGCAGGTAGGCAAGGGATGCGGCGAGCTTACGGGCGTAGTCGAACTTGAGTATGCCCTTGCTGCCGCGGTAGTTCATGCTGCCACTGGCATCGAGCACGATGGTGGCGCGAAGATTGGTTTCCTCGTCGTATTCGCGGATGTAAAAGCGGTCGCTGCGCCCAAAGACCTTCCAGTCGAGCCGCCGGATCTCGTCGCCCTGCACATAAGGCCGGTGCTGGCGGAACTCGACGCTGAATCCCTTGTGCGGCGAGGCATGTTGCCCCGTCGTGAAGCCCTCGACGACCGTGCGGGCGAAGAGCTGCAAGTTTTGCAGAGACGTGATGTCTTCGGCGTGAAGGATGTCGCTCAGGGTAGCCACGATGATAGGATGACGAATACTCGATTACGGGAAGTAGCGATAAATTTCGCGGCGGTGAAGGAATCGGGCGAGAATAAGGGTGTCAGCCTGGCTATAGAAGCCGAGTCGGTATTCACCGATGCGGATGCGATAGAACCCCGGATGACCGATCATGGGCACCACATCGGAGAGATCAGCCAGCTCTTTGGCCTTGTCGATTTCAGCTAAAGTCTCGCTCAGGCGAATTTTCAGCTTTTTGTCCCGAATGGAACGGACATCCTTCTCAAATGATCGAATGACCTGGGCCTTCACGATGCTTCAATATCGGCTTGGAGTCGCTGGCGAAACTCTTCGAGCGTCACGGTGGGCTCGTCACGGTTGCGAGCTTCGTTGAGGAGTTTTGCAAGGTTTTGATCAACCACGGCTTCTTCTTCCATGTAGTCAGCAAAAGTGGATAGATTCCTCTGAAATGCCTCATCTACAGCCTGCTGGATGAAGCTCTTCAGCTCGAGTGGGTTGAGGGCGATGGTGCTCATGGTTGGAACGTATCATGAGAGCTTTATTCGTCATTCGGAATTCTGCCTTCGTCATTGGAGCGCAACAACTCACAGCACTCTCGCCTCCGACTTCTTCGTCGTCTTGATCAGCTCGGCGATGATCTGATCCACGGTGATGCCTTCGGCTTCGGCATGGAAGGTGGGGACGAGGCGGTGACGAAGGGCCGGGGTGGCGAGGGCTTCGATGTCGTCGAGGGTGACGTGGGTGCGGCCTTGGAGAAGGGCGCGGACTTTGCCGGCGAGGACGAGCATCTGGCTGGCACGCGGGCCGGCACCCCAACTGAGCATGTTTTTCACATACTCGGAGGCGGTGGGCTCGTTCGGGCGGGTGGCGCGGACGAGGTCGAGCACGAAATCGATCACATGATCCGGCACAGGCACCTTGCGGGCGAGCTGCTGGGCGGCTTGCAGGTCCTCGGCGGTGATGACGGCGTCGATGTCCTGGCTTTCGGTGCCGGTGGTGCGGTTGACGATCTGGCGCTCATCTTCGCGGGTGGGGTAATCGACCTTGATGAGGAAGAGGAAGCGGTCTTTTTGCGCCTCGGGCAGGGGATAAGTGCCTTCCTGCTCGATGGGATTTTGCGTGGCGAGCACGAAGAAGGGCTTCGGGAGCTCAAAGGTCTCCTGTCCGACGGTGACGTGCTTTTCCTGCATCGCTTCGAGCAGCGCGGCCTGCGTTTTGGGAGGTGTGCGGTTGATTTCATCGGCGAGGACGATCTGGCTGAAAATCGGGCCGCGTTGGAAGACGAGC
Source organism: Akkermansia muciniphila (assembly GCA_943373155.1). GTDB lineage: Bacteria > Verrucomicrobiota > Verrucomicrobiia > Verrucomicrobiales > Verrucomicrobiaceae > Prosthecobacter. Next base: position 13,526 of record CALSBJ010000066.1, read on the forward strand.
TTCCGGCGGCCAGTTTCGGCGTCTTCCTGGATGATTTCGGTGCCAGTGATGTCCGCAGGCATCAAATCAGGCGTGAACTGGATGCGGCGGAAGCTGAGGTGCATCGCATCGGCGAGCGATTTGACGAGCAACGTCTTCGCGAGGCCGGGAACACCTTCCAGCAAGCTGTGACCACCGGCAGCGATGGCGATGAAGACCTGCTCGATGACGGCCTCCTGTCCCACGATGCGCCGGGCGAGGGCGGTTTTGAGCTTTTGGAAATTAGCGACGAGGGAGGCGGCGTTGGCGGTATCGGACATGAGCGGGAGGCGAAGAGGAAGGACCTAGGTGGAGACGGGGGCCAGAGGAGGGTTCTTTCTCGCCAAAAGGTGCGTGAAGGGATGCGTGGCGGCGAGGTTGTATTGCTTGATGGCGAGGGACCAGAAGGGCGCGAGGTCGTGCTCGGTGGCGCTCCAGAGACGATAATGGAGATCGGTGACGGTCTCGGTGTCGTTGATGAGGGCATTGACCTCACGCGAGGTGAGCGCCTGCGGGCCTTGCTGGATGAGCTTGTCGGCGATTTCGTCGAGATACTCACTAGAGTCCTGGGTGTTCTTGCGGCGGCGCAGGAGGGAGATGTGAAGGCCGTTGACGTAAGGATCGAGGCAGACCTGCATGAGGCCGTAGTTCCGCTCAATCTCCGGCGGCAGTTGCAGGCGGCCTTTGACCTCGGCGAGGTTGGTTTCGAGTTCGCGGAGCACGGCAGGAGGCTCAGTTTCTTCGGGGCTGAGGAAGAGGCCAAAGCGCTGACCGCTTTTTCCACTGCTGAGCCAGATGGCGAGGGGGATGGCGAGCGTCAGGGAGACAAAAATGGGGCTGAGCCAGAGGAAGAAGCTCCACGAGATCATCCAAGCGACGATGCCCCAGGCGATGCCGAGAAGAGTGACGCCGCCAAAGGTGAGGATGACCTCCCGCCAATCCACCCCATCAAGTTTGCGCTTTTGGGCCACCCATTTGACGCCCTGGCCGGTGATGATCTTGAAGACGAAGGTGGTGTGGAACCACATCATCACCGGGGACATCAGCGTGAAGATGACGGTGTCGAGCATGCTGCTGAGGAGGGCGAGCATGCGGAGCTTCAGGGGCTTGAAGACGCGGCCGCTGACCATCTCATCGAGCAGGATGACGAACTTCGGCATGAAGATGAGCGTGGCGGTGAGGCCGAGGAGGAGGTGGCCAGCACGCTCGGCGGGGCCGTCACGGATCACATCTCCCGGTGTGGCAGCCAGCCAAGTGGTGAAGACGAGCAGCAGGAACCACAGGGGCGAGCTGACGTAGCTGAGCACGCCGTGGGCGAAATTCACGCGGCTCATGAAGTGCCAGCCACGAGCAAAGAGGAGCCAGAAGTGCTGCATGTTCCCTTGGCACCAGCGGCGGTCGCGTTTCAGCGTGTCGATGAGGGTGGGCGGTCCTTCCTCATAGCTGCCGCGAATGGTGTTCAGGAGACGGACGGAGTAGCCCGCTTTTCGCATGAGCGCGGCTTCGACGAAGTCATGCGAGAGAATGTGTCCGCCGAAGGGCACGGTCTTCGGCAAGGGCGGCAGGGCGCAGTGCTGGATGAAGGGATCGAGGCGGATGATGGCGTTGTGCCCCCAGAAGTTTGCCTCGCCATTCTGCCAGTAATTGAGTCCAGCCATGAAGGCGGGGCCGTAAAGCGACTGCGCGAACTGCATGAGCCTGCCGATGAGCGTCTCGCTGGCGACCTGCTTCGGGAAGGTTTGGAGAATGCCGATGCCGGGATTCTTTTCCATGATGCGGGTCATGGCCACCATCAGGGCACCGGACATGAGGCTATCGGCATCGAAGACGATCATGTAGCGATAGCGTTTGCCCCAGCGCCGGCAGAAGTCGGAGACGTTGCCGCTCTTGCGGTTGATGGGCTTGCGGCGATGGCGGTAGAAGATTTTGCCGAAAGCTCCGAGCTGCCTGGAGAGCTCGAGCCAGGCGGTTTGCTCTTCGATCCACTTGTTCGTCTGGTCGCTGTCGCTCAGCACGAAGAAGTCGAAGTGCTCCAAGTGCCCGGTTTTCTTCAGCGACTCAAAAGTCACCCGCAGACCTTCCCAGACGCGGCTGACATCTTCGTTGTAAACGGGAATGATGATGGCGGTGCTGGCATCGATCGGGCCATCGTCGTCCTCGATGGTTTCCCAAAGGTCGGTGGGATCGTCTTTGGGTCGATTTTGGAGCCACACGCCGATGAGAGCGGTCCAGAAGCCGGAGTTCAGTTGGTAGAACAGCGGCACAAAGCAGATGAGCAGGCCGATTTTGGCATTGCGATAGCCTTCGCTGACCTGGAGAAAGCGAATCATCAGCCAGGTGCCCAGCAGGGTGCCGAGACACACCAGCGTGAGGAAGGTGACACGGCGTGCACGAGCCAGCGTGCGAGGGATGATGCCTGCGGGTGGCGTTTTGACCTGGGGCTCACTCATTGCAGGAGGCGGTAAACGTAATAGAATACAAAGGTCACAAACACGGCCAGCACGGCATAACGCATCCACGGCTGGCGTGCGAAGCCTTCAAAGGTGCCTTCGGCCACATGGGTGAAACCAAGATCCATGTCTCGTGGCGTCATTTTGGAGACTTGCAGGCTGGGGCCGCTCGTGCGCACGGCCTCACGCATGGCACCGCTCATTTCGGGTGGCACAAAATTGTTATCCATGAAGTGCAGTGGCCAGCGGTCCGGCCCATCACTGATATAAAATCCTAAACGGCCTCCAGCCTCGATCTGCGGCTCGGTGAGGTGCATGTCGTGGTAAATCGTGCCAAGCCAGTCGTGCATCATTTTCCGTGCTTCGTCGATGGCGAGGGCCACAGGCTTGCGGGAAGGGTCTTTCGTGTGCGCATTCGAGGCGCGACGGAGGGATTCGAGCACCAATTGCGTGCGGCGGATGCGGTTGTGCAGGCGGTAGGAGCGGAAGTAGTCCGCGAGGCGTGCATAAGCCTCATTCCACTCCTGGTCCGTGCCAGTGGCGGGTGCGAATTGAATGTTGACGGCTTCCATAATTGAAAAAGCCGACAACGTGGCGGCTTGAGCGGCTGCCTTATAGAGCAGGCCGCTGGCCAGTCAAACGAACCACGAGATTTCGCGTCGTTGGGTCACATGCCTCCGCTTTGCGCGAGGAAATTCAGGGCGAGCGTGGCGATGGCGAGAAGAAAAACAACCCAGGCGAGGAGCATGATGGGAGAGGCGAGAAAAGGGTTCGGAAAGCGGGGCGAAAGGGCAGGGGGCTATCGAGCGATTAAGGAATCGAGGGTAGCTCAGTGCGTTGGAAGGTATTATCCCAGGAACCGCTCGCCGTGCGGGATTCCCACTTCTGTTTGCCGGACTCAGGCACCATGATGGGGGAGCTTTCACCTTGCGACGCGGTCTTCACCATGTCTGCACCGAACATCTGGACGACCAAGAGGGCGGCGGCGAGCACGAAGCAGATCGCGGAAAGAGGCATGAGGCCAGCCTCGGGGTCTTTTTCTTCATAGAACTGCTCCGAATCGGCGGCGGCAGCACGCTTCACAGGGGCGCTGGGAGGTGCGGAAATGGGCGCACGCTGCATGGCCTGGGTTGGCTGCAGTTTGACGGTGGCTTTGGGAAGCGGAGCGGCTCCGCCACTGACCATCGGGCCTGTGCCAGGAGCTTTCGGGGCCATCGGTTTCGGGGCGCCAGTGGCAATCGGCACGGTCGGAGCACCTGCTTCGACGCGAGGGGCGGCTCCGGGAACGGAGGGAGCTTTGGCAAGGGGACGCGTGGCGGCGGGAAGGGAAGCCGTAGGGGGACCACCAGCCACTGGCGGGCGTGGGGCTCCTGGAGCTGCTGGGGGCTTCGGTGCCATCGGCGCGGTAGGAGGACCCGAAGGCGCGGAAGGAGCCAACGGTGGGCGGGCTGGAGGAGGAAGAGGGCCGCCGCTGGAAGGGGCGCTCGGGGGCGGCGCGGAGACGACAGGCACAGCGGAGGTCGTCTTCTTCGAAGGAGGGGGCATCGGGGGCGAAGGAAGCTTCACCGGGGAGGTGGCGCTTTTCGCCGCAGGCGGGGGAAGGGGAGCAGAGGGGAGTTGAATCGGCGCGGTCGCCGTCTTGGCAGCCACGGGCACGGCAGAAGTCGTCGCGCTGGAGGGGGCGATACTGCCCGTCACAGGGCTCACAGGAGCGGTGGCCTCACGGGCCTGGGTGACGCCGGCACCGGGGCGGGCACGCAGCGTGATACGCACGGTTTCTTTCTTCAGCGGCACGGCAGAGGTTTTCGGCGTGGAGGAAGGGTTATCGGAGTCGCTCATGTGTGGGGATGTGAATAAAGGGGAATTCCCCTTCTCTTTAGCGAATTCCGCCCTCGGGCGTCAATCGCTTTTCCTCCACGGTTGCAAATATCCAAGGGGTGCTCGTTATTTTCCGCCTTTCGTGGCCTTTTGCCCTCTTCCTTCCTCTTCCTTCATGAAACGCATCCTAATCACCGGCGGCGCCGGCTTCATCGGCTCCCACACTGTTCAGCGGCTCCTGAGCGAGGGCGCTGAGAGCGTCGCCGTGCTCGATAGCTTCAACGACTACTACAATCCGGCCATCAAACGCGCCAACATCGCCGCCATGGCCAATCCGCGTCTCTCGGTCCACGAGGGAGAACTCAATGACGCCGCCTTCGTGAGCGAAGTCTTCGAAAAGGGCCGCTTCGATGCCGTTGTCCACCTTGCCGCCCGGGCGGGCGTGCGACCCTCCATCGAGCAGCCGGAACTTTATATCGACACCAACATCAAAGGAACCTTCAACCTCCTCGAAGCCGCCCGCCGCACGGGCGTGAAGCAGTTCGTCTTCGCCAGCAGTTCCTCCGTCTATGGCGTGAACAAAAAAGTGCCCTTCTCCGAGGCCGATCCCATCCTCCAGACCATCAGCCCCTATGCGATGACGAAAATGGCCGGCGAGCAGATGTGCTCGAACTACAGCCATCTCTACGGCATCAAGACCGTGTGCCTGCGCTTCTTCACCGTCTATGGCCCCCGCCAGCGTCCTGACCTGGCCATCTCCAAATTCACTCGCCTCATCGAGGACGGCAAACCGATCGACAAATTCGGCTCTGGCACCACCGCTCGCGATTACACCTTCGTCACCGACATCGTGGACGGCATCCTCGGCTCCGTGAACTATACTACCGGCCCCATTTGCGATATTTTTAACCTCGGCGGCTCCCAAACGGTGACGCTCAATGACCTCATCGCTGCCATCGAGGAGGCCACCGGCAAAAAAGCGCAGATCAACCAGCTCCCCGATCAGCCCGGCGATGTGCCGTTGACCTCCGCTGATGTGAGCAAGGCCACGGCGTTACTGAACTTCAAACCCACCACGCACATTCATCAGGGCATTCCGAAGTTTGTTGAATGGTTCCGCGAGATGCGCGCCAAAGGCGTCGCGGTTTGCTGAGCAGCTCACGCCAAAACAACGCTCGACAATCCCCGCTCGAATCGAAATACTCCCCGCCGTGCTTCAGTTCCTCCATCGGTTCCTCCTCCTGCTCGCCTTGCTGGGCACTCAGGTGATGGGCCTGCATCGCGGTTACATCTGCGATTGTGGTGGGGTGGAGCGTCTCACGCAGCTCGATCACTGCCACGGCCCGCATGATCACGGTTGCGAGCCTGAAGAGCATGAGATGCCCGTCCATGACCGCCATGATCATGAAGATGAAGAGGAAGAGGAAGAGCCCATCCATGAGCATCCAGCGCTGATCGAATCACCTCTCGCCGAAAAAGCTCATGCTGCCGCCTTCATACCCGTCCAGGCTCCACTGCTCGTTTGGCTTCCGCTGGATGGTTTGACCGTCAAAACTCTTCCCCAGGCAGAAAGAGCTCGTTTTCAGCCGCCTCGGGTAAACAGCCGCGCTGGGCCACCCTGGCCCTCACGGCTCTCACACACGATTTCGCTCAGGATCTGAGAAAGGATTGATCGCCGCCATCCACGACGATGGCTTCCGCTGTGTTCGCATGGTTCTCCCATGCCGCTTTTCAGCCCATTCAATCCGGCCTCCTCATGCTCCGTTCTCTCTTTATCCTTTTCATCTTCGTTTGCACCGCCCGCGCAGCCGAGCTTCGCCTCGAACACATCGCCGCTCGTGTTCGCAGCCATCATCCCATGCTCAAAGCGGCCCGCATGGCCGTCGAGGAAGCTCGCGGACGCCAGCTCGGCAGTGGCAGGCTCGCGAACCCCACGCTCGAGACCAGTTTTCAAAACGAAAGCCGCACCAGCCCTCGCACGATGCTCTTTGGCATCGATCAGTCCTTTCCCGTCACCAAGCGGCTCACGCTCGAAAAACAACTCTCCAGCCAACTCGTCACCGCCGCGGAGCTGGAGGTGCGTGATGCGGAGCGTCGCCTCATCGCCCAAGCCCGCGAGCACGCCGTGCAGCTTCTCGCCCTCCAGCAGCAGCGTATCCTGCGCCAGCAGCAGCGTGAACTGGCCCTCAAGCTTTCCGAATTCGCCAAAAGCCGCGCCGCCCAAGGAGAACTCTCACCGCTCGATGCCGCTCAGGCCCAGGTGGATGCTCAGCGGCTCATTTTGGAGGCCAAAAAACTCGAAACTCAGCACACCAGCCTCCTCGGTGCTTTGAAGCCCATGCTCGGCATCGCTCCACAGGATTCACTGATGCTTCACGGGGCCTTACCAGCCCTCGTCATGCCTGGCCTCTCACCCTGGCAGCGCCGGGCGGATTACCAACTCGCCCAAACCAAAATCACCGCCGCACAGACGGATGCCGAGCTCGCCAAATCCAAGCGCCTGCAAGATGTGAGCGCAGGCTTCTTCGCCTCACGCGAAAACCAAGGTCAACCCGATGGCCGTCGTGAAGACACCGGCTTCGTCGGCTTTCGCTTCTCCCTCCCGCTGCCCTTCTGGAATCGCAACCAAGGTGAAATCGCCGAAAAAGCCGCCACCGCCGAGCGTCAGCGCCTCGAAGCCGAAGCTCTCGGAAAACAAATCGCCAGCGAGGCGGATACAGCCCGCCGTGAGATGCAGGCCAATGCTGATCTCGCTCGCGAAACCCGCGACACGCTCCTCCCGCTCGTCATCGAGCAAACGCAAAAGCTCGAACAAGCCTACCAGACCGGTCAGACCGATCTCCTCATCCTCCTCCGCGCCCGCGATCAGCGCCTCCAACTCGAATCTGCCGTCCTCGATGCCGCCCGCGATTTCCACCTTGCCCGCATCCGCTACGAAGCCGCCACCGGAGCCATCACGCCATGAAATCTCTTCTGATCCTACTCATCACCACCTCAGCCCTTCACGCCGCCGCACCCAAAGATAATCTCATCATCCTGGATGAGACCCGCGTGAAAAACCTAGGCATCCAAATGATCGAGGCAGAAGAAAGCGTGTTCGAAAAAACCATCTTCACCCTGGGCCACATCGAGGTGCTGCCGGGGAAAAAGGCCATCGTCAGCAGCCGCATTCCGGGTCGTGCGTTCTCGGTGCTCGTGATTCCGCATCAGGAGGTCGATGTCGATGCCGAGGTGGCCTGGGTGGAAAGCCGTCAGCCCGGTGATCCGCCGCCGGTGATCAAGCTGAAGTCGCCAATCAGCGGAATGATTTCCAAAGTGAACCTTGCCCAAGGTCAGCCAATCTCGCCGGATCAGGAATTGATCGAAATCATGGATTTGAGCACCGTCGAGGCCGCGGCGAGTGTGCCACAGCATCTCGCCGGCCAGTTGAAGGTGGGATTGAAGGCACACATCCGCGTCAGTGCGCTGCCGGATAAGGTTTTCGAGGCCACGCTCGCCCACATTGCCGCTGTGGCGGATGAAAATAGCGGCACCATCGAGGCGGCGTTTCATGTGGCGAATCCTGACAAACTGCTGCGCCCTGGAATGCGGGCGGAGTTCAGCATCGCGACCAGCAAGAGAGAGAATGTCATGTCCATCCCGCGTGAAGCGATTCAAGGCGATGCCGGCGGCCGCTTCGTCTATGTGGCCGACTACGGTCTGAAAAACGCCTTTGTGAAATGCGAGGTGACGACTGGCGAGGTGAATGATAGCCGCGTCGAAATCACCAGCGGCCTGCTTCCCGGTGATGAAGTCGTCATCCGCGGAGCCTACATGCTCGGATTTGCCGGCAAAGGCAGCGTCTCACTCAAAGAGGCTCTCGATGCCGCCCATGGTCATCCTCACAACGACGACGGCACGGAGATGACCAAAGAGCAGCAAGAAGCCAAAGATCACGAGCATGATGACCATGATCACGGCCGGGCCGAAGGCTGGAGTCAGCTCACCACCTTCTTCGCTAGCACGAGTGCTCTGCTCCTCGTGCTGCTGATCGTCAGTTTCACCTTCCGCCACCGCGTCATCAGCTAAGACCATGCTGAACTCCCTTATCCGCTTTTCACTGCGCAGTCGCCCGATGGTGCTGGCGGCTTGCATGCTGTTGGTTTTCACCGGCTGGCAGGTGTTGCAGCAGCTCCCAGTGGAGGTGCTGCCGGACATGACGAAGCCCACCGTGACCATTCTCACGGAATGCCCCGGCCTCGCTCCAGAGGAGGTTGAAGTGCTCGTCACGCAACCCATCGAGGCGACGCTGCAAGGCATCGCGGGACTCGACCGCTTGCGTTCGAACTCCGATGTCGGCCTTTCGCTCGTCTTCACCGAATTCAATTGGGGCACGGAGATTTATCGTGCCCGGCAGATGGTGCAGGAAAGGCTGCAAGCAGCTTCGGGGAACCTTCCCGAAGGCATTCAGCCGGGCATGACGCCCGTGTCATCACTGATGGGTGAAATTTTACTCGTCGGCTTGCGCAGCAAGGATGGCAAAATCGCGCCGATGGACCTGCGCACCTTGGCGGATTGGACGATACGACGCCGTTTGCAAAGCATCGGCGGTGTGGCGGAGGTGCTGACCATCGGTGGCGGGGTCAAACAAGTGCATGTGCTGCCTGATCCGCAGAAAATGGTGGCGCATGGCGTGTCGTTTGAGGAACTGGAACAAGCCGTCTCACTCGCCGCGAACAATTCCACCAGCGGTTACCTCACCACCGGCACGCAGGAGATCATGGTGCGGAATCTCGGCATGACGACGAACTTTGCCGAAATCGGACGCACCGTCATCAAGACCACCAACCACCGTCCCATCCTCGTCAGCGATGTCGCCCAGTTGGAAAACGGCATCCAGCCGATGCGCGGCGATGCCAGCGTGAACGGCACCCGCGGCGTGATCCTGAGCGTCGATAAAGCGCCCGGCTTCGATACGCTGAAGCTCACCTCGCAGATCGAAACGGCGCTGGAGGAACTCAAGCCTTCTCTGCCGCCCGGCGTGGAGATCGAGATCATGTTCAGGCAGGGCGATTTCATCGGCCATGCCATCCACAACCTCAAAGAGGCCATCCGCGACGGTGCGATCATGGTCACCATCGTGCTGTTTCTCTTTCTGCTGAATTTCCGCACTACCGCCATCACGCTCACGGCCATGCCGCTGTCGTTTGCGATCACGATCCTCGTTTTCAAATGGTTCGGCGTCACTGTGAACAGCATGACCCTCGGCGGCCTCGCCGTCGCCATCGGCATGGTGGTGGATGACGCCATCGTGGATGTCGAAAACGTCTTCCGAAGGCTACGAGAAAACGCCTCACTTCCAGAATCAAAGCCCAAACTCGAAGTTATCGCCTCGGCTTCCGGTGAGGTGCGAAACTCCATCCTTTACGCCACCATTCTCGTCATCCTCGTCTTTGTGCCGTTGCTGGCGCTGGAGGGCATTGAGGGCTGCCTGTTCCGCCCCATTGCCATCGCCACGATCACCAGCATGGCGGCGTCATTCGTCGTATCACTCACGGTCATTCCGGTGCTCTGTTCGCTGCTTTTGAATCCCAAGGCAGGTCATGCGCACAAGGATGGCTTTTTGGTTCGCAGCCTGAAATGGACCGTGCGTCAGACCTTTCTGCGCCTCGCCTTTGCGCAGCCGTTTCTCGTGCTCGCGGCCACCGGGGCGCTGCTCATCGCTGCGTTCATGCTTTACCCGATGATGGGGAAAGAATTCCTTCCCACCTTCAATGAAGGCAGCGCCACCATCTCGCTCGCCAGTGCTCCAGGCACCTCGCTAGCGCAGTCGAATGAGGTAGGTGATGTCGGCGTGCGGTTGCTGCAAAGCATCCCCGAAGTCAAAAGCGTGGGTCGCCGTGCTGGGCGTGCCGAAAAAGACGACCACGTCATGCCGGTGAGCGTGAATGAGTTCGACGTCGAGTTCAAAGAAGGCGGACGCCCTCGCACGGAGGTCTTCCAGGAGATTCGCGAAAAGCTCGGCACCATTCCCGGCACCTTCCTCAATGTCGGCCAGCCCATCGGCCATCGTCTCTCGCACATGCTCAGCGGTGTCTCGGCGAAGATCGCCGTGAAAATCTTCGGCCCGGAACTCGACGTGCTGCGAGAAAAAGGCGCTCAAATCCGCGACATTGCTAAAACGATCCCAGGCTTGGCCGATGTGAATCTCGAAGCGCAGGTGCCCATCCCGCAGATCAAGATCGAGGTGAACCGCGAACGTGCCACCGCCTACGGCGTGCAGCCCGGCGCAGTGAATGCACAGCTTTCCACACTCCTCGGCGGCAAAGTGCTCACCCAACTGCGTGAAGGTCAGCGCACCGTCGATCTCCTGCTGCGCCTGCCACCCGAGTATCGTGATTCACCGGAGAAAATCAGCGAGATGCTCATCGAGACCGGTAGTGGCCAGCGTGTGCCTTTGCGCCTCGTTGCCGATGTGCGCGAGAGCAAAGGGCCGAACGTCATCAACCGCGAAAACACTCAGCGCCGCATCGTCATCGGCGCCAACACGAGCGAGCGTGACCTCGGTGCGCTCGTCACGAGGCTGCAAAATGAGATCAATGAAAAAGTAAAGCTCCCCACCGGCTACTTCTTCAGCTTTGAAGGCGAATTCAAAGCCCAGCAGGCCGCCGCAAAGCGCATCGGCCTCTACTCGATCCTCGTCTTCATCGTCATTGCCATGCTGCTCTTTGGTTACTTCCGCAGCGCCTCACTGGCCGCACAGGTGCTCATCAATATCCCGCTCGCACTGATGGGCGGCCTCGCCCTGACCTGGGGGCTCATCAACAACATCAGCATCGCCACGCTCGTCGGCTTCATCGCCGTTGCCGGAGTCGCCGCGCGGAATAGCATCATGATGCTCAGCCACTACCTGCATTTGATGAAGCATGAAGGGGAAGGATTCACCCGCCAGATGATCGAACGTGGCACACTGGAGCGCCTCGTGCCCGTTTTGATGACCGCCCTCAGCGCAGGCATCGCCCTTGTGCCGCTGGTGCTCGCCGCCGGTCAGCCGGGGAAGGAAATCCTCCATCCTGTGGCCGTCGTCATCGTCGGTGGTCTCGTTTCTTCCACGCTACTCGATCTCGTTGTCACACCGGCCGTCTTTTATCTCTTTGGAAAAAATGCCGCCGAAAAAGCCATCCGTCTCGATGCCGTAGCATCTCAATGAATTTCAATCGGCGGCGGCATCCAAGTCCGCCACCACAAGGCAACCTAGAAACCCACGAACCCAGAAATCAAACCATGAAAACCAAACTCATCCTCCTTGTCACACTCATCAGCAGCCTTGCCTTCGGTCACGAAGGTGTCGAACTCGGCCCGAATGGCGGGCGCATCCTCGAATTCAGCGATAACGAAACCATGCATGGCGAGATCGCGGTCAAAGACGGCAAGTTTCACATTGCCGTGCTGGACAAAAATATGAAAGCCGTCGCGGTGAAAGCACAATCACTCACCGCGATGACTGGGGATCGTGCGAAGCCCGTGAAGCTGGAAGTGACGAAGGATGAAAAGGGCTTTTCCTTGCCACTGGTGGCCGCTGGAGAGTGGCTGATCCTCCGCTACAAAGAGACGCCAGATGCTAAAGCCGTCACGGCACGCCTCGAATACAACACGTCCACCTGCGAGGAGTGCAAAACCCAGGAGTGGCTCTGCAAGTGTAAGCCGGAGAAAGAGGCCAAATAAGCAATGTGTGGCCCATGATTACCCAATCAGAGTATCCTCGTGAGAACGCTGGAAAAGGTGGCTTGTTCACTCACACGGCCTAGGCTGGACCGCACATGACCCGCCTTGTCGCCCCCGAAATCCTCGAAACTCTTGCTGATGACGATCCGCATGCCATTCGCAGCCGGGCGGACCTTTTGAAAGTGAACTGGATCATGGGCAATCACCGCTGGATGCTCCAGAAGCTCAAAACGGAGCGTCAACCCGGTGAACACATCTGTGAGCTCGGTGCAGGAGATGGTGCGCTGAGCCAAAAACTGCTGCAAAACGCGGTTTGCGCACCGCATGAACTACACGCCGTGGATCTGGCCGTGCAGCCTAAAAACTGGCCCGCAGGTGCGGTGTGGCATCGGGGTGATCTTTTTGCCATGCCGCTCCCGGATTGCGAAATCCTCATCGCGAACCTGTTTTTGCACCATTTCACCGATGAACAGCTTTCACGTCTTGGCGCACAGCTTTCGCCGAAAACGCGTCTCATCATCGCGGCGGAGCCCGCTCGATATTTCGCCCATAAAATCAGCGGTTGGCTCTTCTCGCGATTGGCGCGGTTGAACCACGTCACGCGTTATGACATGCAGGTGAGCATTCGTGCAGGCTTTCGAGGCGACGAGTTGCCACGATCACTGGCTCTTCAGCCTCCGTGGAGCTGGCGCAGCTACTGTACTCCGCTCGGCGCAAACCGAGTCGTCATGCGGCGCTAGAGAAATACTGGGGATGCCATTGGATCAGAATTTGATGTTCAAGGCGAAGCGGGCGTTGATGCCGGGGATGGTATAGCGATCGAGGTCCGTGGTGGCGGTGGTGAGCCCGCGGACGTCCTGATAGCGCCAGGCTTTTTCGTTGGTGAAGTTGTAGAGGCCGGCGGTAAAGGTGACCTTGTCAGTGACCTGCCAGCGAGCGACGAGATCGAGCAGAAGGGAGGACGACGGGATGAACTGATTCGGAGTGGCGGTGGCTGAAGTAAGGTTTTGCCGGGCGAAGTAGCTCGCGATGAACTCAAACTGCACCTGCTCGTAGGTGTAGCGCAGGCCGAGCACGGCTTTGAAGGGATCCATCGAGGACAGCGGCTGGTTGTTCTGCCCGTCCCAGCCTTGTGAGTAAGCGGCATTGCCAAAGAGGGTGAAATTTTGAAGCGCCGGGCTGAGGAAATCGAGCGCGGTGTCACCTTTGAATTCGAGACCGTAGATCGTGGCGTAACTGAGGTTCTGGCTCTGGAAGAGGGTGGGGCTGGCGGGAGTGCCCGCTCCACCGGCGTTGGCGAAGAGCTGGATGAAGTTCTGATACTGGTTGTAGTAGGCGGCGAGCGACCACGCGGCCTTGTCATACTGCCCACGTAGGCCGAGTTCGAAGCTCTGGCTGATTTCGTTCTTCAAAGCCGGGTTCGGGATGGTTTGGTAGTTGAACGGAATGTTCGTGACGGTGCCGTTGAGGTCCTCCGGCGTGGGATTGCGGAAGCCCATGGCATAGCGGAAGTAGGCGCTGTGCTGCTCGTCGAGCTTGGCGAGGAAGGAGAGCTTGGGCGCAATGGAGAATTTCTCATAGTCCGTGCCGGCGAGGCCGCCACTGGCGCGGAGGTAGAGGGCATCGTGATCGACGTTGATCTGGTAGTATTCGAGGCGTAGGCCGGGCGTGAGGATGTAGCGGCGGTCCGGCCCCCAACTGATTTCGTCCTGAATGTAGGCTCCGTAGCGCTGCGTCTCGCTATCCGGCATGTCTTTGAGCGGGAAGGTGTCCGGCGTGAAGACCTTGGTCGTGGTGTTGGTTGTGAAATCATACTCGGTGCCGTCGCGGGTGCGACGTGCGAAGGAGGAGATGAATTCCGCACCATAGGCCAGCGAGTGCTGGAGGGAGCCGGTAGCAAAGTTGCTCACGAGATTGAGCTGGGCACCGACGTGGCTCTGCCAATAGACGTTGTTCCGGTCGCGGAGGCGGTCGCGAAAAGTGGGAGTGATGCGATCCCGATCCTCCATGATGTGCTCCTCAGTGCGGGATTCCTGGAAGTAGATCTGCCAGTTGAAACGGTCCACGATTCCCGTGTCGCTGCCGCGATCAAACTCATGCCCGAGGCTAATGCGGTAGCGTGAGATCTCGTCGTCGAGCAGCATGGAGTTCGTGCGGAAGACGAATCCGGAGGAAAGGAACTGACGGCGGGCATTGAGCAGGTCGTTGGAGCTTTCACGCTGCAGATACTCGCCGGTGAGTTTGAAGGTGTGATTCTCATCCGGCTTCCACACGAGCTTGGCGAGCCAGTTGCGCACCTCGTAATCGCTCAGGTCAGGGATGATGGTGCCGCGATTGTCCGTCTCGTGACCTTGACGCCAGGTGTGGAGCAGGAGCCATTCGAGCTGGCCGGTTTTCAAGGCGGAGGCGAGCGTCTGCGAAAAGCTGTCGTCCGAGGTATCGAAGCGTGTGGTGGATTCGACGCCCCAGTTTTTGCCGTTGAGGATGTCGGAGGGATCTTTGGTGACAAAGGACACCACGCCGCCGAGCGCATCACTTCCATAAAGCGATGACGCAGCGTTTTTGAGAATCTCCACCTGCTTCAGAGCATCGACATCGATGTAATCGCGGCCGATGTTGGTGGTGCCGCCAAAGTTAAACTGGTCTGCCTGGCGGATGCCATCGGTCTGCATGAGCACGCGGTTACCATCCAGGCCACGCACATTGATGCTGCCCGTGCCGCTGCGCCCGCTGCGGCTCGGGCCGCCGCCGCTGAAGCCGAAGGGCACGCTCACCCCTGGCTCGTAGCGCTGATAGTCACGCATGCTGGTGGCCAGAGAGAAGACGGAGGCGTCTTGATTGAGCACCGTCGTCGAGGCAGCCACCTCGGAACCCTTTGTGGCATTCCGCGAGTCCACGATCACCACTTCCGGCAAAACGGCCCCGGTGGCGTTTGAGGCATCACCTTGCGTCAGCGGCACGGGAATGGGTTCGCCAAAAGGAGGCTGCGTGGCGTTGGGAGCTTGTCCGAGAGCCGTGAGAGGCCAGAGACAAAGGAGGAGGCGGATGCGGTGGTGGATTTTCATGCGGGCCGCTGCTCTAGCCACCCTAGAGAGCTCATGCTTTGGCCTGCTTGATGAAGAATGATGCTCGTTTGCGCTGAAAGGCGTGCGAAGTCATTTCACCGCCAGCTTTGCGCAAACCGGCGCAAGCGCCGAGTCGTAGGCGGAGTATCGCACCAGCCCCATGAAAACCCTTTCTTTGATTTCCTTGTTGGTGGCACTGTCCACCACACCCGCAGCGGAGGTGCCGCCTGAACTGCCGCTGCCTGTCGCCAGCTTTGGCGCGGCGGGCATGCCGGATGGTGCGCTGTATTTTTACGGCGGTCACAGCGGCAAGAGGCACAAGTACAACCGCGAGGAGGTGCACGGCGATCTCTTCCGCTGGAAGCCCGGCGCGGAAAAGTGGGAGGCGCTGCTCCAAGACGAGCCTGCGCAGGGGGCCTCGCTCGTGGTGGCGAAGGACGGCGTGATCCGCATCGGCGGCATGGCGGCGCGGAATGAAAAAGGAAAAGCGCAGGATCTGTGGTCGAGCGAAACGGCGGCACTGTATCGGGTGAGTGATGGCAAGTGGCATCCGCTGCCGAAACTGCCGCAGCGACGCTCCAGCCATGATAGCATCGTGTGCGGCAACACGCTTTACGTCATGGGTGGCTGGCGTTTGGAGGGCGAAAGCGAGGCGGTGTGGCATGAAACTTACCTCACGCTCGATTTGAGCAAGGCGGATGCGGATTGGGAAAGTCATCCACAGCCGTTCAAGCGTCGAGCACTCGCGGTGCAATCGATCGGCACGAAGGTGTATGCCATCGGCGGCATGACGGACGAGGATGAAACAACCACCGCGGTGTCGGTGCTCGATTCGACGACTGGAACCTGGAGTGAAGGCCCGAAGCTGCCTGCGGATAAGATTGGCGGCTTTGGTTTTGCGGCGGTGGCGCATGAAGGCCGGCTTTTCGCGAGCGGTGTGAGTGGTGAACTGCTCGAACTGCGTGGCGAGGCCTGGATAAGCGTCGCCAAGCTGGTGCATCCGCGTTATTTTCATCGGCTGCTGAGTGGTGGAACCGGAAAAATCATCGCCATCGGCGGCGAGAGCCGTGAAGGCCAAAAAGCGCCGCCAGAGGTCATTTCGCTCCCAGCGAAGAATTCGGCTCCGCTGCCCGAAGAAGCGAAAAAGTCCGCCAGCACGCGAAAAACCTCCCCAGCGCCGGTTTTCACCGCCGCGACGAAAAAGACCGAAAGCGATTGGCCACGTTATCAAGGCCCTCGCGGCGATGGAACCACGCCGGAGGCCGGATGGAACACGACATGGCCTGCGGATGGTCCTCCAGTTCTTTGGAAGACGGAACTGGGCAAAGGGCTCGCAAGCTTCGCGGTGGTCGGTGATCGCGTGTTTACGTGCGGCAACGATGGCGCGGATCACGACATGGTTTTTTGTCTCGATCTGCAAACGGGCAAGCCAGTGTGGAAGCACCGCTTTGAGGTGCCAACGAAGGCGCACGAGATGAGCATTGTGCCCTACGGCCCCGCGACGACGCCGACCGTGGCCGATGGACGCGTTTACATCATCAGCCGTGAAGGCGATCTGCTTTGCCTCGATGCGCAAAACGGCACGGTGAAGTGGCAGAAGAGCTTTTTGAAGGACTTCGGCGGCAAGCGGCCTGTGTATGGATGGTCCACGAGTCCGGCGTTGCATGAAGGCCGGCTCTATCTCGATGTCGGCGGCGCGGAAGGCTCGAACGTGTGCCTCGATGCCGCCAGCGGTGAAAAAATCTGGCAGACGGGCAGCGGCGAGGCGGGTTATGCGACGCCGTTCGTTTCCGGCAAACTGCTCGTGCTCTTCAAAGGCGAGGCGCTGGAACTGCGTGCTGCTGCCGATGGCAAGCTGCTCGGTCGGCACGCCACGGAGACGCGGGATTTTTGCAACTGCGCCACGCCGCTGCGGCATGACGATCTGTTTTTCATCTCGCATACCGGCACGATGGGCAGTCGCGTGCTGGCCTGGGATGAAACGGCCCTCACCGAGTTGTGGAGCGAGCGTGAGGTGGGCCTGTTGTTTCAAAGCGGCGTGCCGGTGCAGGGCCACGTCCTCGCCTTCAACGACACGAAACGCGGCGTGAACGATCTGCGCCTCATGGACCTCGCCACCGGCCTTTCTCGCTGGCAGACTGCCGAGATCGACAAAGGCAGCGCGATGGTCTGCGATGACGGTCACACGCTCATTTTGACGAGCAAAGGCGAGCTCGTGCTCGCGAAGCTGCTCGCGGACAAAATCGACATCCTCAGCCGCGTGCAGGTGCTCGGCGGGAAAAGCTATGTGCAGCCCGTTTTGGCCCACGGCCGAGTTTTGTGTCGGAACAACGATGGCAGCGTGGTGTGCCTGGATGTGAAGTGAAACCATGGGAGCGAAGGCGAAAATGCGTCGCTCCCCTTTTTTAAACCTGAATTGAGACCGAGTATCAATAATAGAGTCGCCTCGATGTCGAATCCGCCCGCAAGCCAACCTCAACGCCTCTGGCACACCTCGCCCGAACGCGTGGAGAGCGATTGGACAGGCGCAGTGCTGCCGGATGCGTTGCTCGCCCATCTGAACCTTCGCGGCGAAGCCGAAATCCATTGGCGGGACGGCACGCAGACACGCATCCCGCCACGCACGCTTTGCTGGCTGCGAGCAGGAGCGGCGGATCTCCGCCTCGCTCGACGACTTGCCTCACGGGAGCGCCATGAGTGCCTCACGCTCGTTTTTCCCGAGGCTTGGCTGCGCCACACACTCGGCGGCCTCGACACCGAACTGAACGAGGCCTTTCGCCCGCTCGTGAAAGGGACGGAGCGTGCTCTGCTGCGCCTGCCGCTGAGCGATGAGGACGAAGGCTGGGCTCGTGGGGCCATGCAGCCGCAGCTGTGCCTCCAGGCGCGCCAACTCCTCGAAACGGCGAGGCTCACCGAGTACCTGATCCATGCTCTATTCCGTCCCGAGGCCAGCAGCACCGAGACAGCCATCAGCCGCACGCTGCGCACCTCGCAGGAGCGTGTGCGCCGCGTGAAGGAAGTGCTCATGGAGCGACTGGAGACGCCGCCCAGTCTCGACGAACTCGCCGCGATCGCTGGCTGCGCCGCAAGCCACCTCAGCCGCACCTTCACGCAGGTCGAGGGCCTCACCTTGTCAAACTGGCTGCGTCGTGCCCGAATCGAAAAAGCCGCCTCTCTCATCGCCACCGGTCGCTGCAACGTCTCCGAAGCCGCCCTCGAAGTCGGCTACCAAAGCTTTTCCCATTTCAGCCGCGCCTTTGCTGAGGAAAAAGGCGTGCCACCCAGCCAGTGGGTGCGGCGTTTAAGCGGGGTGTGATCATCGCCACACCTTCGCAAAGTAATGCGCGAGGCGCAGCTTGCGGGCGACGGCGGGGGAGATGACGTAGGGATACAAAAACGCGGCCCCAAAGCTGCGGCTGATTTCATTCATCATGCTGGCGAGGCTGATCCAGCGCTGGATCAAGGAATGGAAGTTCGCATCTTCACTGGCGGAGTCGGTTTCGAGGCCAGCGGGCAGGGTGCAGGCGCTGGCGGGCAGGGGAGCCTCGCTGCTGCGGATGCCGAGCTGCTCACAGGTCTCAAAGCCATCGACCATTTGCAGGTAGTGAGCCCACGTCTCCGCCCAGTCTTCCCAGGGGTGCGAGGCGGCGTAGGCGGAGATGTAGTTTTGCTGCCAGTCGGCAGGTGGGCCGTATTGATAGTGGCGAGCGAGGCCGTCGGAATAGTGAAGGGCTTCGTTGCCAAAAATTTCACGGAAGGCCATGCGCCAAGGGTGGGTCCATTCGAGCCGCGAGAGGCAGCGATACCAAAGGTAATGGCCGCTTTCGTGTCGAAAATGGCCGAGGAGCGTGCGGGAGGCTTCGCCAAGCTGCTGGCGGTTGATCTGTCGCCAGGTGTCGTCGGCTTCTTCGAGGCTGACGGTGATGACGCCGCTGAGGTGGCCGGTGGTGGCGGCGGGATTCAGCGTGGTGCTGACGATGTCAAAGGCGAGTCCGTTTTGCGGATCTTCGGCCAGGGTAGGCAGCGGAATGTGCAAACCGATCAGCGTGTGCAGCAGGCGACGCTTGGCGGCTTCCATGAGGCTCCAGTGCTGGCGGTTCAACGCATTGCTGAGATCCGGAATGGTGCGGTTGAGGCGGCAGGAGGTGCATAAGGCCTCACTGGAGCTGGTGGGCACGAGCCAGTTGCACGCGGCATAGCGCTGGCCATTGGAGCAGAGGCGGAAATTCTTGTCGATGCGGCGGATGAGGCCTTTCACGGGCTCATAGCCCACATCAAGGCCACACTTCAAACAGCGCGAGCTTTCGAAGAAGAGCGAGTTGCCGCAGGCGCATTGAAAAGACCTCATGCAATCCCTTCGACCAAGGTTTTGAGCAAATCAACGATGGGCATGCTGACGATGGCGGTGGCCTTGTCACTCATGGCATAGGGCAGAATGAGCTGACCACCATGGATGAGCGAGCCACAGCTATAGACGACATTGGGCACGTAACCCTCACGCTCGACGCCGACGGGGCATAGCAAAGGCTCACGCAGCCGACCAATGACTCGCGTGGGATCTTCGAGGTCGAGCAGTACCGCGCCAATGCAGTATTTTCGCATGGGGCCGACGCCGTGGGTGATGACGAGCCAACCGGCCTCGGTCTCGATGGGCGAGCCGCAGTTGCCGATCTTCACGGACTCCCAGGCCTCGGCGGGGCGGAGGATGAGATGCGGATCGGTCCAGTAGTGCGGATTGTCGCTGAACATGACGAAGAGGTTCTCATCATCCTGACGCGAGAGCATGGCGTGGCGTCCGCCGATGCGACGAGGAAAGAGCGCCATGCCTTTGTTTTGCACGGCACCGCCATTGAGCGTGAGCACGCGAAAGTGCAGGAAGTCCTGCGTCTCGATGAGCTGGGGCAAAATCGCCCGGCCATTGTAAGCGGTGTAGGTGGCGCAGTAGGTGACGGTGCCGTCGTCATCGACGAAGCGCACAAAGCGAGCGTCTTCGATGCCGTTGCTCTCGTTGTCGGAGACGGGAAAGAGGATGCGTTCGCTGAGAGCCAGCTTGTCGGAGAAGCGCAGCTCGTAGTTCGAGTCCGCCAACCACTGGATGCACTCCAGCGTGCGCTTCGTTTCATGGGAGAGCGGCAAACTTTCGCGTCGCACGCTGGCGACACGCACGGCGAGTTCATTGCGGCTGAATTCCGTGGCGAGGGCGTCGAGCACGGAATTGGTGCATTCGTTGTCGAAGCCCATCTCGTGCAGCTTGATCATGAAGCGCTTTTTGCGGTAGCCGGGATTGGGAAGCACCTCGGGAAGGCTCACATAGCGTGACACGGGCGTGAGCTCGATGTGTCCATCCGGTGCGATGATGCCTTCGCGGAATTCGATGGAGGAAATGTGCCCTTCACCGGTGGCGCGGAGGCTCATGATGAATCGCAGGCCGCCAGCGGCCACGCCGTTTTGATCCGGGTGCGGCACGATGGAAGGATTAAACAGCGCGGCGGCCTCCAGCGAGTATTCACCGCTGAAAAGAGCCCCGATGAGGAGCTGCCGCGAGCGGGTGAGCGGACGCTGCGTGAAGATTTCTGACTGCACTTTGGCAAAGTGACTCATCAGCACCGGCTCGATGTCGAAATGGCGGCTGTCGAAGTCCGCATGCACGGCAGCGAGTTCTTTTTCGACCTCTTCCTCCGTGAGGGCAAGCGCACGGCCGATGATGGTGGAAAGGCGGCGGGCGCTGGAGGGAATGAAGGGCCGGATGATCACACGAGCGCTCTCCGGCTGGAGGATGATTTGATGGCGGTGGATGGCGAGGTGACTCATGCGCGGGCGGGTAGGGGGTGCTGCGCAAAGGTCATCTCCGCGAGAGCGAGGTGGAAGGCGAGCGTGGACTCCGCTCCTTGGTTTTCATTCACACGGTCCGGGTGCAGCCCATCGCCGCAGCCGCCCGTGATGGGATCATAAAGCGGCATCGCGAGGTCATTGCGGCCGAGGAACCACTCAAAGGCACGGCGTGCCTCACGCAGCCAGGAAGGATCACTGGTGATGTGATGAGCCGCGAGGCAGGCAGAGATCATCGCCTGCGCCTCGACGGGTTGTTGATCAAAGTGGGCGCGTGCTCCATCGCGAATGCAGAAGCCATTGCTGCCGATGGGGCGGAAGCAGCCCGTGGGCGTCTTTTGGATGGAAACCAGCCAGCGCAGCGATTGCAGCGCGATGTCCTGCATCTCCGCATGGTCCATCGCATGACCGCTGAGCAGCAGCGCCTGGCTGAGGCGGGCATTGTCATACGTCGCGCCGGACTCGAACCACGGCCACTCCGTCGTGGCGCACTGTTTCCATAGGCGCATCAGATCACGCGTCAGCACCTCGCGTGCGGCCATGGCGGCTCGGTTGTTTGGATTGCCACGCAGATACTCGTGAATGCCCAGCAGGCAGAAAGCCCACGCTCGCGGCGAGGTGAAGGCCTCCACGCGGGCCAGCCCGGCCTCGAACAAACTCGTGCACAGCCTTTGCTGCCCGGTGTGGTGCGCATGCACGCTACCCGTGCCCAGCGCCCACAGCGCACGACCATGACTGTCCTCGCTGCCCTCAGGCTCCAGCCATTGGCGGCCAAAGCTCATGAAATTGCGAAAGCCGCCCGTGTCGCGATTCAGCGCGGCGGCCAGAAAGGCCAGGTAAGTCGTCGAAAGGCCGTTCAGGCTCTCACCGGGTGGTCGGCCGCCGAGATCATCGAGAAGGCAGCACAGGATGAAAGCGCGGGCATTGTCGTCCGTACAGTAGCCGTGATGAAAATCCGGCACCGTGTGCAGCGCATGCTGAAAAATGCCCGTGCTGTCTGTCATGCGCACGAGATGGTCCAGCTTGAAGGCGGGCAGTCCTTGCTTGTGACCTGCCGTCCAGCCTGCAAAGGCCGTGCGAGCCGGTGCGCGGCGTTCCAGGCAGGCCTCGCGAAACGTTTCCAGATAGCGATGCGCCACCGCAGGCCAGATCATCTCACGCCCCGCCTGCCACGACGCTTTTTGCGTGCTCAGGATCAACTCGGGCCGCTCCAGATACTCGCAAACCGCCGTCGCGATGCCCGCCGGATTTGAAAACGGCACCAGCATGCCCTGACCCTCCGTGAGAAGCTCCTCCGCATGATGATACGGCGTCGAAACGACCGCACGCCCCGCGCCAAACACCTGCGCCAAGGTGCCGGAAGTGATCTGCTCGCGGTTCAGATAGGGCGTCAGGTAAATGTCTGTCGCACTCACAAACTCACGCAGATCCGCTGGCGACACATAGCGCTTGTCAAAGATCACATGCTCACGCACGCCCAGCTCCTCCGCCAGCCACTCCAGGCTCAGCCGGTAGCGCTCGCCCTCATGCGCCAGTAGGTGCGGATGCGTGGCCCCGAGAATGATGTACACCACCTCCGGGTGCCGCTGGATGATCTCCGGCAGTGCCTCGATCACATGCTCGATGCCTTTGCCCGGACCGATCAGGCCAAAGGTTAAGAGCACCTTCTTGCCTTCCACACCAAACTGCGCCTTCGCCGTGGAGGAATCCACCAGCGGCACATCCGGGATGCCATGCGGGATCACCGCGATCTTCGACTCCGGCACCGCATACACCTCACGCAAAATTTCCGCCCCTTTGCGGGCCATCACCACCAGTCGTTCGCTGCGCTGGATCAGCTCATGCATCACCTTGCGCTGCGTCCCATTCGGCTCTCGCAGCAGCGTGTGCAGCGTCGTTACCACTGGCATGCGCACCTCTTTGAGCAGCGCCAGCAAATGACTGCCCGCCGCGCCGCCGTAGATGCCAAACTCATGCTGCACGCACAGCACGTCCGCGTTGTCGAAGTTCAGAAAGTCCGCCGCCCGTCGATACGAGTCGATGTCCTTCTCCTGCAACTCAAAGCGCACTCGCGAAGGATAGTCATAGCCTTCCACGCGATCATTCACCGCCCCCGCATAGCACTCCGCCTCCGGCGCTGCCGCACTGACGGCCTCGCATAGATCTCGCGTAAAGGTCGCGATCCCACACTGACGGGGAACATAGTCCCCGAGAAAAGCCACCCGCGTCAACGACGGCGCCGTGGTCACAAACCAACTCTCCGGTTCTCAAGCATGCTTCACAGACAGCCTTCACGATCACAAAGCAACCCGTCATTCGTCCGCGACCATGGGGTGTATACCCACCTCCTCTCCCTGCGACTCTCGTCCTCGAACTCGTCCTCGAACTCGACCGATAGGCCTACGGAATACGCGGAACACACGGATAGCACGCCGCATTCCAAGGAGTGACGGCATATTGCCGTCCCAGTCCGTAGCGAATGGTCAGTGAGCGGTTCTGAGTTCGTCGTTCCCCGCCTGCAACGCTGAGCGAAGCACTGCGGGCAGGCCCGCCTGCAACGCTAAGCGAAGCACTGCGGGCAGGCCCGCCTGCAACGCTAAGCGAAGCACTGCGGGCAGGCCCGCCTGCAACGCTGAGCGAAGCCCTGCGGGCAGGCCCGCCTGCAACGCTGAGCGAAGCCCTGCGGGCAGGCCCGC
>CALSBJ010000067.1:0-36965 GCA_943373155.1 Akkermansia muciniphila
CTCGCCCGGGATCTCCCATCCGCTGTGGATGGAGCAATCGTGGAAGCCGTATTGTTTGTCCGGCGTCTTTTCACCACGCAGCGGTGCCTGGCTCGGCCATTGCAACATCGCCACCTCCGTCTGCACATCAAAGGAACGCCCCGCCTCCATCACCAGCACCTTCACGCCCTCCATTGTCAGCGTGTAGGCCGCCTGCCCACCGCCCGCGCCGGAGCCGACAATGACGACGTCGTATTGCTTCTGCAGTTGATCGGCGGTGATGACAGGCATGGCGGAAAATCGGAATTAAGCCGTCTCCGGCATGAAGGTCGGGAAGACGATGCCTTTCGCGCCAGCGACAGGCGCGGTGGATTGCGCGACGTGGAGTTCGACATTGCGAGCCCCCCAGGCGTAGGCCGTGCGCACGAGGGTGGACGCGGCACAGGGTGCGAGGAAGACGAGCGTCTTGCCACGCAGGCCGTCGAGGGCTTTCCAAAGCAAGGCGATGGCCGTTTCCTCATCCGCGGCGACGCCAGGACCGATCATCGTGCACGACGGGTGCATGCTCATGCCGAGGACGCCGTTCACAGAGCCATCCGCATCCTCGGAGACGAGCAGACGCCATGCGCCGACTTCGTTGCGCACAAAAAACGCGAAGTCCTTCTCGCGGCGGATGCCTTGCTGCGATTGCTCGAAGTCGGCGATTCGTGGGGCATCGGCCAAAACGGCCTCGCGCACGTGGTCGATGCCTGCGGGCGCGGCGGCGGTCAGGCCGGTCTCGGGCACGGTGATGAGCAGATCTTGAAAAATGGCTCCTGGAACGAATCTGAGCCGCGTGTAGAGCGAGAACGAATCTAGATTCAGCAGACTCGACACAAGTCGCGCCGGCTTACCGAGGCGTTTCGCCTTCTCCAGGACGAGCGACATCATCTTCTTCGCGATGCCGCGTCCGCCCGCATCCGGCGAGGTGGCCACGATGCCGACGGAGACATGCGTTTCCCGCTCATGCGAGAAGCACACGCCGACGATCTCGCCACTGTCCGTGCGGGCGGTGACGCATTCACCGGGGTCGAGCGCTTCATACACATCCGGGAAAAGCGTGAAGGGATCGGGGCTGTCGCCAAAGCGGGCACCCTGGCCGAGGCGGCTCTCATACCAGTGAACGAGGGCACGATGCAGCAGCCGCGCGATGGGTTCGCGGTCGGCATCGGTGAGAGGGGTGAAGTCGATGGTTTCGCTCATGGTTCAGAGGATTTCTAGACGGAGGTCATGAGGTGAGAGGATACGCTGGCGGCTGCAAAACTCTTCGGCGGTCTTGACGACAGACGTCTCTATAAGGAAGAGGCAGGCGAGGCTATTCATGACTGCTGCTGGAGTTGTGAGCACCAATGAAGACCGCCTCGACCCGGTAGCCATCCGGGTCGATGACAAAGGCGGCGAAGTAGTCTGGGCCGTACTCGGGATGCAGCCCCGCACCACCATTGTCCGTGCCGCCGTTTGCCAGCGATGCTTCGTAAAATCGTAGCACTGCCTTCCGCGACGGTGCTGAGAAGGCGACGTGAAATCCGTCGCCCGGCACTCCGGCATTCGTGGGCCGCAGTTTGAGCGCAAAGATGTCCTCTCCTGGCTTGATACCATAGCCGATAAACGTCGCATCTTCCCACACGCGGCTGTAGCCGAGTGTTTCCATCGCTGCGTGGTAGAAGGCGGCAGATCTGGCGAGATCGGTGACGGCGAAGGAGAGGTGGTGAAGCATGTTCGAATTGGTTGGAGGCACGCTTGGCAAGGAAACCTGATGGCGAAAGCGCTCAGCTCATCTTGCGGAGCAAGATGGCTACTTTGCTGACGCTCGCTCAATGATCCACGTGACATCCTCATCGAGCAGAAAACCCTCTGCTTGGAGCTTCTTCGCGGCTTCGGTGAGGCGCGAGAGATACTCGGCATGAGTCGGATAGCGTTCTTCGAGGGAGGGACGCGGGTCGCCGGTCTTTTGGCGCTCAGTTTTTGTTTTGGCGAAGGGGATGAACATGCCATCAAGAGGCGAGAGCATGGTTTCGGCACCGACTTGAGGGGAGCGGAGGTTCCAGCCGGTGTAGGTGCCGAGAGGCGCGGCGACTTCGGGAGCACGATGCCGCTGGTTTCATTGCCGTCGGCATTCACGGCGGGTAGGCGTGTCTGGAGGGGCTTTCCGGCCTTCGGCGGGATGATGTCGGCGATGCCTTCGCTTTGGAAACGTGGGCCGAAACCGAGGCGCGGAGGCTGATAGGCATGAGTGGGCAGGTTGAGGCCTGGAATCTTCGGAAACTGCGATTTCCATGTGTCGAAGGTCACGAGCGTTTGATCGGCGAGACGCGGGTGACGGCTCGGTGGTGGTGTTTGGCCGTTTTTCACCCACTCAACGAGATGCATCAGCATTGCTCGCAGCACGGGACCGCGATCATCGAGCGTGTTGCGCGGCTGCTGGCAGATGCCGGGCGTGCCGTCGCTCTTGCCGAGGTGCTGCGCACCGGCCACGAGATACACACGCACATCATCGGGTAAGGTGAGGTCGGTTTGGCCCTCCACATCGGTGTGGAGCAGCGAGGCGGCGCGGCTCCAGTATTCGGTGGAGGTTTGCGTGAAGAGGATGCGCGGCGTGTGGCCAGACTTCCGCGAACGAGCGAGCGAGTCGCCTGATTCGATGGTGATGGGATCGGTTTGCGGCAGCGGGGCGAGCGGGAAGAGCTCGCTGCCGGAAAGGTGACCCTCGTGCTGCGTGCCATACTCGGTGCTCATGCGGAAGCGATGATTGAACATGCCTTTGCCGGAGCCTGCGACGTGGATCAAGGCACCGTCGAAGACGATGCGGCCCTGCTCATCGCCATTCAGGCCTTCATAGAGGAAGTGATGAATGACGCGACCGGACTGCGAGATGCCGAAGACGCAGGCTTTCTGCACCGCGCCGGCCAGCGGATTCGTTTTGGCATCGCCGTGACGAAAGAACGCCACACAGTCGCGCATCGCGGTGAGGCCTAGACCGGTCACGCGAGGCTCTTTGGCCGTGTAAACGAGGTCGTAGAGCCAACCGGGCCGCAAACCGGCCTTCACAAAGACATGCGTGGCATCGGGAATGAGTTTCGCATTCTCCCAACGTCCAAACGCCCACCCCGCACGCGGCACGTCGATGCCATCCGCGCCGCGATGAGGCCGCATCGTGAGCGTGGCGGCGGCATTGTCGAGACTGACCGATGGAAACGCCGCGCCGATGCCCCACGGGCTCCACGAGAAGGCACGGCTGAAGACTTTTTCGGTGCTCGTGATCTCCAGCTGCGCCTGGCCGGTGATCGTCTTGCCATTGTCCGAGGCGATGGGCAGACCACACAGCAGACGCTGGGTGTCATCCGCCTGCACCTCCCCATTCCAACCGCACCAAAGCACGGAAAAGCCATGCATCATGAGAAAGCCATGCCCGGCATGCGCCTCCGTCTTCGGATCATTCGTGTGTTCGCCATCGTTGAAGGTCCAAAGCGCGAGCATGTTGCCGCGATTGTTCACGTCATAGAGCAGTACGCCGTTGCCCTTGCTCGCCTCGACCGGCTTCAGCAAAAAGAAGTCCGTCCAGCTCTCGACCTTGCCGCGGGCATTGCGCGGTGCCCGCTGGAGGTCGCTGATGCGTTCGTTGGCCTGGTTCGCCGGATCGGTCTCGATGAACATCCGGCCTTTGAGACGTTCGTAGGCACCCGCCGGGCCAAAAACCTTGCCTGCGGCAAACGACGATCGCTCACTGATCTCGATGCGCACGACTTCCGCCTGCGCTAAGGCGCTCAAACAAGCGGCGACGATGAGATGACGAAAGTGAAAGGTCATGGGGCGGTGTGAACACGTTGCAGCATCTCCAGCGCCCTCGCGGTGATCTTCAGGGAGGCTTCGCGTTCGACGCGATTGGTGCCGAGCCAGGTTTCGTAGCCGCCGAGGTCATGATGCTTCGGCGTGGGCAGGTAGCCTTGGCTGCCGTTGGCGAGTTCGATGGTGAAGGTGTCTGCAAAGGGGCTGCGGGCTTTGATTTCGAGACCGATTTCCGTGAAGACCTCAAACGGGATCGACGCGATGCCGAGATCGCCGATGCGGAAGGCCTGGATGACGGCCTGAATGGTATCGGGCTTCGCATCGCGTGCGGCGAGGGTGCGCTCGGCATACGGCTGCTCCAGTCGATGCGTGGGCGTGGCGTCTTTCGGTTTGGCGAGCACACTTTCAGCCCACGCGATCATCTCCGGCGTGGGACGACGCACGGCGAGCTCCAGATCGCTCGCGGCGGCTTTCAGCGGCACCCAGTCTTGATGTTTGAGCGATTCGCGGACTCGCAGCACCTCTTGCGCGAGGTCGCCGGCGACGAGTTTGATCTTCTCGTAGGGCTCGCGTTTCACGCTCGGGGTTTTGCCGCTGTAGTCGTTGTTGTTCACGTCGCCGCAGGGACCATTCGCCAGAATGCCGACACAGGGTGCACCGGCCTTTTCTTCGATGCGGCGGCAGAACTCACCGAAGTAATCCGCCGAGAGATCTTCTTTGTTCACGCCGCCGACATAGTGCAGCCAATAATTCGCCATCAGCGCGATCTGGCGGCCATCGGTGGCTTGCACGGAGACACAATACACCTCGGGATTCGTCGGTCCGGCAGGTCCGGCGAGTCGTGAGCGCAGCAGGCTGCTCGGATTCATCACCGCGCGATCTTTGCCGCCAAAGGGGTTGTCATTGGTGACGCCTTCCTTGAGCAGCCAGCGGCGGTTAAAGACATGCTGCGGGACTTTGCCAGAACCCCACGCGATGCGGGCGGGCTCCAGATTGTTCAACGCACGTCGCACACCATCCACCAAGCGGGAGATGATGAAGCTGCGGTAATCGAGCGAGGGATCTTTGTTCGTGATGGCCGACACACTGGAGTGCGTGTGCGTGCCGGAGAACATCATGTTTGCCGCCGGGATGCCCGTGGCGGCTTCGAGCTTCTTCTTCGCCTCGTCCCAAACATCGCGTCCGAGCGAAATCGTATCCGCCACGGCAAAGACGAGCTTGGTGGTGCCATCATCGAGCACGAGGCAGCGCACATGCAACTCGTCGTGGACATGCTTCGCGATGGGACGCGGCGCGAAGTTTCCCACGATCTCCATGCCCAGCGGCGGTGTGATGTTGCTGGTAGCGGCACCGGCTTGGAAGACGGGCTGAGCTTGCACCGTGAGAAGCAGCGGCAAGGTGAAAATGGCAGCGAGGAAGGATTTCATGCGGGCTGAGCTAACGCCACCGCCGCACCATCTTCATCATCATAAGCGACGGCCAAATTCTCCCCAACGACTCACCTAACGATGCCAAGCTTCCATCATGCACCCCAAAAAAAACCCGCCCTCATAGCCGAGGACGGGGTCTTAATAAGGTCGCTGCCAGATGAGCCTATTGCGGCGGGACGCGGAAGAGCTTGCCAGTGTAGGGGCATTTCACTTCCATGCCAACAGGCAGGCCGGTGACATCCACGAGCTGATGTTTGGCGGCATACGGGCTATTCACAAAACCTGGGCGTCCACCGATCGGGGCACCGTAGGGAAGCTCAGGTGTACTGGGGGCAGCTTCGACTTTCGGCTGAGTGGGAGCGGGATTGCTTGGGGCTGGCGTGATGGGAGCGGACGGAGCGGGCTTGCTGAGAGCGGCGACGTTGCTGTTCGGAGCTGGTGTGACGGGTGGTGCCGGCGGATCCATGCGGCGCGGCGCAGGATTGGAGGCTACTTTCGGAGCAGTGGCCGTGGAAACGCCACCCGGAACCAAGAAGGGCTTCTGTGTATAAGGACACACGACTTTGGAACCGGCACTCATACCGCGCACATCCACTAGACGAGGCGGATTGGTAAAGGGAGAGCGAACATAACCTGGGAGATCTGCCACGCTGGATGCCACCGGCATGGAGGAGCTGTTCAACATGGAAGGAGGCGGCGTGGAGGGCTGCACTGGGCCGATGATGCCTGGGGTCGAGGAGGCATAAGAGCGGGCGGGCGTGACCGAAGCCGTGGTGCTCGCGGACTGGGCATAGGAACGCTGTGAAGTCACCTGGAGAGGAGCGCTATTGTTGCTCATCATATAGGGAATGAGCCCGCGTGTCTGAATTTGCTGCCATGCCTGACGAGGGGGCAGCGAACAGGAACTGACGAGCAGGGCGGCAAAACCGGCTGCTGACCAACGGAGAGTAGAATGCATGGCAGAATTCATGGGATGACTCGGGCTAATTTTTTGAATTAACGTTCTCATTTTAACGACAGTTTTAAAATGTGCAACAACAACGATGACAGGAGCTAGTCAAAATATTTCAATGAAGTAAAATTTACATAATTAAGTCTTTTGAGTTCTACGGTTGAAGGGTGCCCGGTTTCACCCCAAGAGCTAGCATGACATGGCGCCTTATTACCGTCGGAAAACCTGCCTTTTCATGGGCTAAGGAAGCGGCGGACACCTATCTCAAGCGGCTTCAAAACTACACCAAAGTCGAATGCATCGTCATTAAAGATGGACCTCGCAGGCAGGTGGAGGAACAGGCACTGGCGGCCTCGGAAAAATCGCTTCGCATCATCCTCGACGAGCGCGGCAAAGCCCTTCGTAGTGTGGAGCTAGCCCGCTGGGTGGAGGAGCGGCAGATGCGCGGCGTCAAGGCAACGAGCTTGATCATCGGCGGAGCCGACGGTCATTCCGAAGCCTTGCGAAGCTCTGCGGACGAGGTGTGGACGCTCTCCTCCATGACGCTCCAACACGAAGTGGCCTGGGTCGTCTTGCTAGAGCAGATTTACCGTGCCCATACGATCCTCAAAGGGGAGCCTTACCATCGCGAATGAGGCCTCCGAGCACTTAAAAAAATCATTCTTGATGAGAGGAGCGATTATTGCTGAACTGAGTCACAGCTTTTGCATCTTTCTCCTTGTTGAGAACTTTCGATGCATTAATCTTTAAAACTTTTTAAATTTTCCCCACTCTCTTCCTCAATGTCGTCGTCCGTGCTCAAAAACGTCATCCATGCTAGGCCTGCGACGACTCCGCAGATTTTACCTTCCGACGATTCGCGAGAAATCGCCCCCTTGAATGCCGCAGGTGAGGCATCGTCCCGGAGCGACGGAGAAGTGACCCAGGCCATGGGGGTGCTCGTCGAAAATGCCCCGGTGGCCATGGCGATGTTTGATAAAGGCATGCGCTACTTGCTGGCGAACCGGCAATGGGTGCGTGAGTTCGGTCTCCAGCAGGTGCAGCCACTCGTGGGCCGCAGCCAATATGAAATCTTCCCCAACCTTCACCCCGGCTGGCGCCAGGTCTATGACCGAGCCTTGCAAGGCCACATCGTGCGCAGTGAGCACGATGCCGATGGCAGCAGCACCGTGTATCGGTGGGAAGTGCGCCCCTGGCGCCGCATCAGCGATGCCACTGTGGGCGGGCTGATGGTGACCTGCGAAAAGTTTACCTCCGGACTCGCTCGGCAGGAGGTAGCCTCAGAAAAGCCAGCCGAGGAAAGCGAGAGCGCG
Organism: Akkermansia muciniphila; assembly: GCA_943373155.1. Taxonomy (GTDB): domain Bacteria; phylum Verrucomicrobiota; class Verrucomicrobiia; order Verrucomicrobiales; family Verrucomicrobiaceae; genus Prosthecobacter. The sequence continues at coordinate 7,500 of CALSBJ010000067.1, forward strand.
GCCCCCATCCTTCCGGACCCCTTCGACTGCAATCTCGCGATGCTTTTGCTGGATGAAAAAGGCACCATTCAGCGGGTGAATGCCAGCGCCGCTCGTCTGGCTCTGGAAAAAGGCATCGTGGAGGGCAAAACTGCACTTTGGGAAGTCTTCGCTGCTCCGGCAGGACTCGCCAGCCTGCGAGATCAGTGGAATGAAAACCTTCCGAAGGTCATGCAGGTCCCGGAAAGCTCCGTCCGGTCCCTGCTCAGCGTTCAGCCGGGCGAGGCCGAGCCGGCGAAATGGCTGCTTACTGCCCTTCGACGCGGCAAATTATCGCAAGAAGGCTGCCCTGGCCTGCTCGCTGTCTTGGTTCCTGCGGAGCTGATCCCGACTGCGACAGCCGCCCCGGCACCGCCAGCGCCCACGGCGATCTTTTATCCCCCCGCCCCAGAGGTCGCCGCACCAGCAGCGCCAGTCATTCCTCCGGAGACGATCCAAAAACTCGAAAACGAGCTCTCCCGTGCCAAGCAAGAGCTTCGCACCATGATGGAAGCCGAGAAAGGCTTCGTGAAGCGTGAAGCGAGACTGCGTGGTTTCCTCGAAAGCATCCCATGTGGCATCTTCGTGCTCGATGAGCGTGGTACCACCATCTATCAAAACGAACGCCTCGCGAAGCTCCTTGGCCGTGCCATCGACAAAGAAGTCGGCATCGAAGCCTGGCTCGTCCACGGATGTCCCACGACCGAGCATCGTGAGCATGTGACATTGGCTTGGCGTGAAAGCGTCTGGCGCAGGCAGCTTACACGCACCGTCTCGCTCGCCACCGCCGATGGGTTGCTCAAGGAGATTGAGTTTCAGCCCGTGGCCCTTTCCACTGGCGGCATGCTCGTCAGCATCCAGGACGTCACTGAAAACTGCCGCCACGAGGAGCAGATGCGCAGCATGGAGGCCAAGATGCGAACCATGCTCCAGAGCAATCCCATCGCCATCGTGCTCACGGATAAATCCGGCGTCATTTTCGAGGTCAATACCCAAGCCGAGCAGCTCCTCGGACAGCCAAAGGCCGAGCTGCGGCGCTATCCCCTGGATGCCTGGCTTGATCCAGACAGTGCCACGGCGCGACGTGATGCCCTCCGCGTGCTTCGGAGCAGCAGCTCGCAGCCCGAGGCCCTCGGCGTGCGTATCAAACGCACCGATGGCAGCTTCAGCGAAGCCGTTCTGAATCTCGCCGTCGTCCCAGATGCCCAGGGAGAGCCGCACTGCACCATTCACTTTTTCATGCCCGCCGTGGAGGAGCCGCTGATCGAGCCAGCACCCCTCGAAAACCGCATCGAGCCTACGCCGCCGCCCGCGCCACCACCCGTTCCCGTCACCGAAACCATCATCAGTGAGCTGCTCGCCACCGATGCCAATGGCCGCATCGCCGCCTGGTCCGCGCAGGCCCAGGAGATTTTCGATTTCGATGCCGCCACCGCTGTGGGACGCCCACTGCACCTGCTCTTCCGCCCATCGGACGCCACCGGCTTCTTCGCCGAGCTCGCGCAGCAAAGCGTCACATCCGAGACCTTCTTCGATCATTCCTTCTTCGGTGCCCAAGGGCGCGGCAGCATGGGCATCAGCGTGAAAGCGCGTGGAGAGGGAGGTTACAGCCTTCACATCCGCCGCGAGATCACGATCACACCGGAAGCCTTGCCTTTGGTGGATGCCGTCATCGGGCCCGAGACTGCCACCGAACCTGCCGTCAGGTCCAGCAAGATGAATGGCACCAAAGCCTTTCAGGTCGTCTCTCCCTCCAGCGATCGCTGGCCCGTCGTCAATCTGGAACGCGAGCGCCTCATGCTCAGCGAGACGCATCATCGCATCAAAAATCACCTCCAGATCATCTCCAGCCTGCTCAACATGCAGATCAATGGTGTGAGCGATCAGCACGCCCGCGATGCCCTGCGCTCCAGTCAAAACCGCGTGCGCGCCATCGCCGCCCTTCACCAGCATCTTTATCAGCTCGCCCTCGGCGGCGGCGGCACCTTCAGTGACTTCACTCGTGAGCTCATTCAGCACCTGCGTGAATGCTACGAGGTTCCTGCCGAGCAGATCGCCACCGGCCTGGCTATCCAAGATGGCAGCATTGATCCCGAGTGGCTCATGCCGCTGGCTCTCGCTCTCAATGAGGCACTCTCGAATAGTTTCGAGCATGCCTTCCCTCATGGGCGTCAAGGCAGCATCACCGCCACACTGCGTTACACCGGCGATATTGGCGAACTCATCATCCGCGATGATGGCGTCGGCCTCCCGTCCGAATTTCATCCGGGAGAAAGCCCCGGGCTCGGCCTCAAGATCCTCGCGGTCTTTGCTGAGCAGATGCGCGGCCAGCTCTTCGTCCAAGGCACCCCCGATCAAGGCACCGAAATCAAACTCCGCTTCCCTACCGGATCCACCTCGCCCAACTCGCACGCCAATTGAGGCGACTAAGACTCCATCAACGTCTCCAGCCGCTTCACGCTGACGGGCTGTGAGGTTCCCAGCTCCTGGGCGAAGACTTGAACGCGGTATTCCTCAAACAGCCAGCGGAAGGCTTCGTGGTTGGCTTTGGGGACTTCGGTGGGCCAGTTCGCGAAGTCAGTGATAAGGAGCTGCTTGTCGGCGTCCTTGGCGGGGTTGTTCATCCAGCGTTCGTTGCGGACTTGGATGGCTTTCAGGAAGCGTGGGAGGTGCTGGAGCTGCTCTTGGGGCGTCTTGAGCAGCAGATCGGGCGGAACGAGGCGTTGGAGGTCTTGTTCGAGGCCGGGATAGCGCTTGGGTAAGGCGAGGAGTTTGCTGCGCTGATCGTGGATCTGTGCGTGAAGCGTGCGGGTGCGATGCACGACACCTGGAAGATCACGGCGGAAAGTTTCGGCGAGTTGCTGGAAGCGTTTTTCAGTGAGCGGGAAGAGCGGCGTGAGGCGCAGCAGGTGCGCGAGGATGTGCTCGCGGGCTTGATCGCCGAGGCTGTTGGCAGCGGGTGTGGCTTGGAGTTGGCCGAGGGCACCAAAGTGACTGGCCGATGAGGTTTTGGCAGAGGCGAAGGTTCGAAGCTCTTTGCCGAGCCAGGCGATGTCTTTGGCCAAAAAGTTCTCTGCGAGTTTCCGCACGGCGGCGGGAGTGGTTTTGAGAGCTTCCGCCTTGGTTTTGAAAAGACGCACATCGACCTCGCCATCACGCAGAACGAGCGCGGGATAGCCGAAGACCTGCGCGTGGCCGATTTGCTCGACGAGGATGCTTTCGGGCAAATCGCCGAAGCTCCAGCTTTGCAGGGCGAAACGCTCGAATTTCGGCAAAAGCAGGTCCCAGGCATCGGTGCGGCGGTGGGCCTCTTTTTCGACCTCAGCGTGAAGCGTGCTCAAATCGCGGCTAGTGGCCACGACGGTGTTTTTCTTCGTGTCATGCAGCTCGATGCGCGGCTGCAAATGCGCCGGAATGCTGCCCGGAGCCCAATCGCTAGCCTGGATGCGGATGCGATAGCGACTGGAGATGAACGCGGCCATCGCGGCGAGGAAATCACTCTTGCCGGGATCGAACTCGGTGGCGATCTCGCGTGCCTTCGGATCAATAGGCATCAAATCGCGGCGGATGGACTTCGGCAGGGCCCGCAGCAGCGCGGCGGCGATCTCCTCCCGCATGCCGGGCACCATCCACTGCACCTGGCCGGTGGTGAGATGCCCCGCGAGTTGCACAGGCACCTTCACGGTGACGCCATCCTGCTCCTGACCGGGTTTGTAGCTGTAGGTGACGGGGATGACGGAATTCGCGAGCGAGACCTGATCCGGGAATTGCTGCAAATCGGCCTCAAAATCCTCGCCACCGGCGAGATCGGCTTCGGTGGCGCACAGAAAGCGCGGTTCGGTCTCGGCACGTTCTTTGACGACGCGATTGAGATCGTGGATCGATGAGATGTTCTTCAGCCGCGTGTTGTAAAAGCGGAAGAGTCGCTCCTCGACGGCATAGACGAGGTTGCTGCGCACCCGCGTGAGCATGGTCTCGATCTTTTGCCGCAGGGCGTTGTTCTGCGCGTAGAAGCGCAGCGTGATCGCGCTGTCCTGATGCTCGACGAGCGCACCCCGAATGAAAAGCTGCGTCGCGGCGACGGGATCGACCTTGATGAAGTCGATGCTACGCCGAGTGATCTCCAACCCGTGCAACAGCACACGCTCGACGCAGGTCACGCGACCGGCCTTTTCGTTCCAATGCGGCTCGCTGTGCTTGTAGGTGCATAAATGCGCCCCCAGCTCCGCGATCCAATCCGGCTGCACCTTCGCCACGGTGCGTGCGAAGAGCTGCGAAGTGTGCACGATCTCTCCGGCGACGATCCATGCGGGTTGTTTGGCTTTGTCTTGGCCGGGCTTTGGTTTGGCGTTCTTTTCGCGGCGTTCGTAGAGATTGGAGCCGGGGAAGATCATCACCTCGCGGTTCCCGGAGGTTTTGTAGAGGTTTCGGTCTTCCTTCACAGCGATGTGACCGAGCTGCGCGACGAGGATGCTGCGGTGGATGCAGTCCTGAACCTTTTGATTGGAACCACAGAGGTCACGGAGAGGCACAGAGGTTTGTTTTTCAGAACTCTGTGTTCCTCCGTGTCCTCTGTGGTTGGCTAAATCACCTGCGAAGAGATCACCGAGCTGCTTCCAGACATCCCGCCACTCCTGCATGCGGGTGAAGGAGAGAAAGTTCCCTTTGCAGAATTTGCGCAGCGCATTGGCTGAACCGTCGGGCGCGGCTTGCCAGATTTTCAGCAGGCTCAAAAAGTCGGAGTCGGGCGCGGCGAAGGCTTTGTGGGCGGCATTGGCGAGTTCCTTCTTCTCTTCGGGACGTTCGCGAGGATCAGGAATGCTGAGGCCGCTGGCGATGATGAGCATCTCCGGCAGCACATTTTCCACGCGTGCATGCATCAGCATACGGCCCAAAGTCGGATCAAGCGGGAGCTTGGCGAGCTCACGACCGAGCGGCGTGAGCTCGTGCGTGTCGGTGAGACTACCGAGTTCATGCAACAGATCGTAACCAGCCCGAATCGCGGCGCTGGAAGGCGGATTGATGAAGGGGAAGGCCTCGATCTCGCCCAGCTTGAAGGCTTTCATGCGCAGGATGACCTCAGCGAGGTTGGCCCGCTGGATTTCCGGCATGGTGAAGCGATCTCGCTTCTCAAAGTCGTCCTGTTCGTAGAGGCGAATGCACAAGCCATCACGCACACGACCTGCGCGGCCCGCACGTTGATTCGCGCTGCTTTGCGACACCGCTTCCACGGGCAGGCGCTTCGTGCGGGTGCGTGGATTGTAGCGACTCATGCGGGCCAGGCCGGTATCGACCACCACAGCGATGCGTGGGATGGTGATGGAGGTCTCCGCGACGTTCGTGGCGATCACGACGCGGCGTTTGCGTCCCGGCTCAAACACGCGCTGCTGCTCCGCCGAGGCCATGCGGCCAAAAAGCGCCAAAACCTCGAATTCGCGACCGAGCCGGCCTTCGAGCAAATCGCGCGTGTCGCGGATGTCGCGCTCGGTGGGCATGAAAACGAGCACATCGCCGTCATTCGTCTCAATGAGCGCATTTTCGACCGCCGCGACTGCGCCGTCGATAAAGCCAAAATCGTCTTCCTCAGTGACGAGCGGCATGTAGCGAATTTCGACGGGATACGTGCGACCGCTGACCTCGATGATGGGTGCACCACCAAAAGCTTGCGAGAAGGCTTCCGTGTCGATGGTGGCCGAGGTGATGATCAGTTTGAGGTCCGTGCGCTTCTTGAGAAGTCCGACGAGGTAACCGAGCAGAAAATCGATGTTGAGCGAACGCTCGTGTGCTTCATCGAGAATGAGCACGGAGTAGGCGCGAAGCATTGGATCACTCTGGATCTCGGCGAGCAAGATACCGTCCGTCATGAACTTCACACGCGTCTCGCGACTCGTGTCATCGCTGAAACGCATTTTGCAGCCGACTTCGCGGCCCCAATGGGCGCCGAGTTCTTCGGCGACGCGTTTCGACACGCTCATGGCTGCCACGCGGCGCGGCTGAGTGCAGCCGATGGTGCCGGTAGGCGCCGTCACCAGACGGCGGAAGTCTAGCGGGTCTTCGGTAGCCGCTTCCGCGTTCTGGCGAACGCGCCTACCAAAGCCGAGAGCTTCGAGGCACATCTTCGGAAGCTGCGTGGTTTTGCCGGAACCTGTTTCACCGGCCAAGATGACGACCTGATGGTTTTGAATGGTGGTGATGATCTCCTCGCGCCGGGCGGTGATGGGGAGATCGTCAGGGTAGCGGAGGCGGAACATGAACTCCGGAGAGACGAAAGGGACAGAAGCGACCTAAGGGACTCGAGATCAAGCTTTCGCCTGCCACTTGGGATAGCGCTGCTTGAGCTGCTGGCGAAGTTTTTGGGCCTGGGCGGCATCACCGAGCTTGTCGAAGGTGAGGGCTGCTTTGTGGAGCGCTTCAGGAGTGACCTGATCGTCTTCGAAGACCTGGCTGGGGACGGCGTATTTGCCGGCGGCTGCCTGCCATTTGGCACGAGCGGCATCGATCTGCGTCTGCTTGGCGAGGTCATCGCCATGGGCGTTGTAGATATCGCCTTCGAGGATGAGCAACTCGGCTTGGAGCTTGCCGTCTTTGACGAAGGCGAGGGCTTCCTGCGCGGTGGCATCGGCGGCATCAAACGTACCTTTGCCGAGCTGAGCACGGCCTTTGGTGATCAATGCCCGGGCCTTGGAGGAGGGATCGGGATTGGATTTGAGGTAGTTGTCCGCAGCGGCGACGCTTTGATCGAAATGGCCCGCAGGAAGCTGGGACATGGCGAGGTAGATCCAGACAACGGGCTCGGTGTTTTCAGGGGTCTCTGGCGTGGCGGCGAGTTCGAGGTAGCGGGCGGCTTTTTTGAACTCTTCGGCTCCGTAGAGTTTGAGGCCGAGCCATTTGAGGATGTTGGCAGGCACGACGCCCTCGGGCTTGGCGGCGAGATAGCCATCGATGGTCTTTGCTAGCTCATCGGCGTTTTGGCGGGCGTATTCGCAGAGCATGAGCATCTGGCTGGCCTTGTCGAAGTAGGTCTTGCTGTCGATCTCGAAGGAACGGCGAAGGGCGGGGATGGCCTTGTCGTAGGCTTTTTGGTCGAAATAACCGCGACCGATGCCGTACTGGGCCTGAGCGGCGGCGGGGGTCTTGGGGAATTTTTTCAGCAGTGTCTCAAAGGCCGCGATGCTGGCCTTGGCGTCCTTCATTTCCATGCCGATGAGGCCGAGCTGGAGCCAAGCGATCTCGCAAGCGTCCGAGGTGGGGAAGTCTTTGGTGACGAGTTCGAAGTCTGCTTTGGCTTTGGGGAGATCTCGGGCGTCTTTGTTGGCCATGCCGCGACGAGCGAGAGCCTTGGGAGAGAATTCGTGGCCGGGGAAATCCGTGAGGAAGCGGGTGAAGGTAACGACAGCGTCCTGATGGCGGCCGGATTCGGCCTGCGCCCAGCCCATGTTGAAGACGGTGCCGGGACGGAGCTTTTCGGGGAGCTTTTCGATTTTGAGATCGGTGTAGCTGAGGGCGGCCTGATTGAAATCGGCTTTGTTGAAGAAGAAATCCGCGCGGATGAGGCGGGCGAGGCTGAGCAGCTCGTGATCACCCTTGGTCGGCGTGTAGCGGGCGATGAAGCCGTTGGCGAACTCGCCGAGTTCTTTGTCACCGAGGAGGTAGAAGCAGTAGAGCTTCCAATAGCCAGCCTCGAAGGACTCATCGGTGTCCTTGTGATATTGCTCGATGATGAGGTACACCTCGACGGCGCGGGCGTAGCTCTTGCGTTGGCGGTAGGCGTGGCCGACGAGGAGGAGCATCTTCGGGCGCACATTGCCGGGCGGGAGGGTCTCGGAGTGGCGGTTGTAGTAATCAATGACGCCATCGTAGTCTCCCTTGGCATGCATGGCCTGAATGATGCCGACGAGGGCGATGCCGCGGTTGGCTTCCGGTGTCTCCGGCAGCTGCAGAGCCTTCTGAAACATGGCGATGGCCTGGTCATACTTCTTTTCCTCCTGATAAAGGACGGCGAGACGCAGGGAGGCATCGGCGAGGACGGCATTGTTTGTGCTCGACTGAACGAGCTTCTCGAAGGCCACGATGGCTTCGACCTTTTTATCCTGCTGGAGCTGGAGAGAACCGAGGGCGAGCAGGGCGGTCTCGCGGAAAGGGTTGTTCGTTGTGACGGCGATGACGGCGTTGAGGGCTTCTGCCTGAAGTTTGGTATCGCCGAGCAGTTCGTGGCAGCGGCTTTTGTTGTAGAGGGCAGCGAGTTTGGCCTCGGGCATCTTGGTTTTCTCGATGCAGAAGGTGAAGTGACGTGCGGCGGCCATCAGGCTGGGGCGCGCGGCATTTTTATCGCCTTCGGAGACGGCGTTTTGGCCCTGGTTGAAGGTCATGGCACCGAGGCGATAGGCAGCGGAGGGAGCGCCTTCGCTGTTGGGATAGCGGTTCACCACTTCTTCCCAATACGAGGCGGCCTGCTTGAGCTGGCGCTGCTCGCGGTAGCATTCCCCAATGCGAAAGAGCGCATCAGCCACGCGGCTGCCAGAAGGGTAGGTTTGCAGGTATTTGGCGTAGTTTTGCGCGGCGATGGCCCACTCTTGGCGCTCGTAACCGAGGGTGGCGAAATCAAACATGTCGTCCTCGGGGCTGCGTGCCTTGGGAGGAGAGGAAGGCGGTGTGGCGGGCGGCGGACGCACCGGGATGGCACGCGGAATGGGTGGCTCTTCCTCAACGGGGAGGGCTTTGGGAGCCTGCTGAGCAAAGAGGGCACCACTCAGGGTGAGCGAGGCGAAAACGAGACCGCGGAGGGACATGAGAGAGGGCGTATGCATGCGGCGGCGCGGCTATTTCGGCGGGGCGGGAGCGGCGGCCTCGCCCTCGGGCTTCTTGACGGCGAAGGCAATGTTGTAGATGCCAGCCTTCTGGCAGGCATCCATGACGCGGATGCCGTATTCCCAATCGGTGGCCTTGTCTCCGCGGATGATGACGGCCTGCTCGTTGGTGCCGGCCATGACGATGATGTTTTGTAGCTTGGCGAGAAGTTCGTCGGTGCTGTAGGTCTGGCCGTTGACGACGACTTCGCCGTCTTTTTTGATGTTGATGATGATCTCACCAACAGTGCGGGATTCGTTTTCCTTGCCGGAATCCGCCGCAGGCACGCTCACATCCATCACCTGCTCTTCTTTGGCATACTGGAAGGTGACGGCGAAGAAGATGACGAGCAGGAAGAGCACATCGACGAGCGGCGCGAGCTGCATCGGCGTGGGTTCGATCGAGTGCTGTTTGCGGAAGTTCATGGCGTGGGAGAATGCCGGATCACACGGAAGCGGCGGCACGAGCAGCGCGTTTATACTGCACCGCGAGCAGGGCCATGAGATGGGTGGTGGCGGCCTCCATCTCGGAGATGAGGCGATTCACCTTCCCCCGGAAGATGGCGTAGAACATGAGGGCCGGGATGCCGATGACGAGGCCGGAGGCGGTGCAAAGCAGCGCCTCGGACACGCCTTGAGCGAGGCCGAGCTGATTGGAACCGCCGGCACCTTTGCCAGAGATCTCATGGAAGGTGGTGATCATGCCGAGCGTGGTGCCGAGCAGGCCGAGCATGGGGGCCACGGCTCCCACGTCTCCCAGGTAGGCGATGCGGGCCAGGAGGAGGCTGGATTGGCGGTTTCCCTCCGCTTCGGTGACCTCTTTGACCTCCTCAAAGCTGGCGGTGGGATTCCGCGTGGCGAAATCGAGGGTCTTGGCGGTGATGCGGGCGATGCATTCATTGCGACGATTGCACACGGCGAGGAGTCCGAGGTAGTCTTGCTTGCGGATGAGGGCATCGGCGGAATTCATGAAGGCATCGCTGACGACGGTGCCCTGGCGGATCGTGAGGGTAAAGAGCACGATCATGAAGAAGGCCACCATGGAGAGGGCGATCAGCGGGTAGGCCATGACGCCGGTGCGCTTGATGAAGCCGCTGAAGGTGAGGGTGTCACCGAAAGGGTTGTCCGCATTGGGATCCACCGGTGCGCTGGCCGTGGCCGCAGCAGGTACTGGGGCGGCGGTTTGCGCCTGGGCAGAACCGGCGGCCATCCATGAGATCACAAACGCCAGCACGGCCAAGGCGAGAAAGTTTTTTCGGTGCATGAGACGGCGATAGTAAACGAGCGCGGCCTCCTTGCAAGCGGGGCCATCTCAGTCCTGAGAAGAGCGACGGGCGGCGCATGGATTCAATGACCTTCTTGCAAGACCTCCCCGTCTCTGTGCTCCTCCGTGACCTCGGTGGCCAAAAATGCAAGTCCACCACAGGACACGGAGGAACACAGAGGTTTGACACTAGGCTCCAAGGCTGAACGAACGACAAAGACGCCTCACTACTCCTTCATTTCCTGCTCCATGCGCTCGCTGAGCCACTGCTTCATCATGCTCTGGTAGTTGAGGTAGCGGCGGCGGGCGACGCGTTTGATGCGGCTGAGCATGCGGGGATCAAAGCGCAGGGTGATGGTGGTGGACTCACGCACGTCACTGCGGTGCAGGGAGGACTGCATGAGACGCTGATCGAGCTGGCGGGACTGCCAAAACAAGATTTCGGCCTCTTCAGACTCGAACTCTGGCAGTTCTTTCCAGGCGCGGATGATGGGCAGATCGGCAGAAAAGGCGGTCATGGGAGGCGAATCGTGAAAATCAGATGTCCTCGGCTTTTTTGCGCTCGAAGAACTCGTGCTCCGCGGTGGTCATGAGACGGGCAAAGATGACGCGGTAGCGTTTCCCATCGGTCCAGAAGACGCTGAAGACGGGATGACCCTGGAGGGATTTGCCGAGGTTGTAGTACCGCGCCTCGCTGCCGGAGCCTTGCTCATCGGGCATCAGTTTGAGCGAGAAAGGATCTTCGAAGGACTCCTCGATGTCCTTCGGAGGAAGGGCACTGAGGTCAAAGGCACAGCCGATCCAGTCGAAGTCCATGATTAGATAGCGGGAAGATTATTTTTTGTATTCGATGAGTTCTATCTCATAGCCCTCGGGGGCGTCAATGAAAGCAAAGGTGCCGCTGGAGGATGGGGTGGGACCATCTGACAAAGGATAACCCAGCGCGGTGCTGTGCTTGGCGAAGGCCTCGATGCTCTCAACCTCAAAGGCGAGGTGCGTCAGATCACTGCAAAACGTCACAGGGCCGCTGGCGGGGTAGGAGCAGATTTCGAGGAGTTCCTCACTGCCGGGTGTTTTCAAAAAGACCAGCTCAGAGCCGCGGGGGGATTTGTGCCGTCGCACCTCCTCGAGCCCGAGAACCTCGGTGTAGAAAGAGACGGTTTTAGCGAGGTCGTTGACGCGATAACGCGTGTGGAGAAGCTTTTTAACTTTCATGGAGACAGAGGGGAGGAAAGGTGGCGGGTCATTGGCATGTTCGCCAATAAAAAACCCCGCATCGCGATTCGATGCGGGGTTTGAGAAAGACATTGCCCTTATCTGGACTACGGGCTGTTAGCTCCCGAATTGAGTCCTATGCCATTGCTGGATGGGGAGCCTTGGAATGGGACGTTTTGTGGCGGGGTATTGTCCCGCTGCCCGGGATCTTCTCCGGCACCACCTCCGCCAGGAGGAGTGCCGCCCTGTCCTGGGGCTGCGCCGGCTCCTGGGCCACCCGCTCCGGGAGTGAAGGAAGGGAAACCACTACCACCGATCCGCGGAGCACTCACGCCAAAGGCAGGCGGGTTGAAATCGGGCTCCCAACGCAAGGCCACATAGCGAGCTTTCACCATTTTATCCGGCTTGGCATTCAGATAGCCAAGGCCACGAGTGTCTTCAGCGGCTGCGACAGGCTCACGAGCACTGAAATCCTTCGGGTCGAAAGCAAGACGCCCGCGCCAATCTTCTTTTTCGGGAAGCTTGTCGAAGGCAAACACCTCAAAGCGCACCGGGCGAGGAGAGTGAACCGAGCCGAAAGTATTCATCATGCGAACCTGACCCAGGTCATAGATCAGAGTGCGATAACGCTCATCGGATTCAGGGAAGGAGAACTTGTTAAAGGAAGCCGATTCATCAAGGCCACCTTCGGGCGTGGGCGATGCGTAGAGTACACGAGAACCGCCGACCCCGGCGAAATTCACAGGATAGCCTCCTTTGCCATCTTCCGACTGCTTCACCGTGTAATCTTTGTCATCTTCGCCGCCGAACATTTGGAAGTTACGAATGATGCCGCCTTTGGAGAGGGCGAATTCGAGTTTGAGGAATTTCACCTGAATGCCAGCGAAGGCGAATTGGATATCACGGTCTGAAGCGGTGAAGACTTTTTCATCAAGGACAGCCCAGCCTTTATTGTCACCGCTGGCGGAGAGAGTAGCGCGGCCCTCAATGCCATCACTGGTAAACGAGGAGCGGCTCAGCATGGTGGGCTTGCCGAGGCTGATGACAGCGCTGCTATTGCCAGCAGAAACGGAAACAGGGTCGGTATTATCGTCAGAAAGCAATGATTCCGCTTTGCCAAAGCCGGACGAACTGATGAGCGAACCCTGAGACTGCATACCTCTAGCCGCGATGGGAAGCGGCTTGCTTCCGGACGTGGGAATGCGCTGCCATTTAGCATTCAACGGAGCGGCCGCAGCGAGGCCGATATAGAGAGCAAGCAAGGTTTGGTGCTTCATGGTGGTTGTGTTAAAAGAAAGGAGTTTGAGGCGCTTGGAACACGCAGAGGCAAGGCTGTTCCTGATTATTTTAAAGATGACAGTCCAGTTCACCACATTTGAGCAGGCATGTAAATAAAATTTTCCGCACGAACGCGTGACAATTTTGAACTTGATAGGTTATATATACCATATATTTTATATTTATGAAGTGTCCACATTGCGAATACCCCCTGAGCACGCCCCTCCCGGCGTGCCCGCAATGCGGGTTTTCAGCGAAGGCTTTGGGCACCTATCTGGGAGATCACTGGGTGCGGCTGGAACGCATCACCGATGCGGCCCATTGCCTACGCCTGGAGGAATCCCGACAGTGCGAGGTGATGATGGACGATTTTGAGCGGGTCTTTCCCCAAGCCTTCTTTGCTGTGTATCTCGGCATGCTGCCGACTGGATTAAATGTGGCGGAGCTGGGTTTCTGGCTGCTGAATCAGGGGGCATTCAACACGCCGCTCATTCAGAAGCGCAATGACTTTGGTGTGGTCATGGTCGTGGACCCGGTGAGCAAGAACCTAGCGGTCACTCTGGGTTATGCCGTTGAGGGCTATTTCGACTCCAAAAAGCTGACTTCCCTCCTCGAAGCGGTGGGAGAGAAGCTCCGCTCACAGCAATACGGCTCGGCAATCGAATTCGCCATTCAGCGAGTATCACAGGTGCTGCGCGGCCACGCCCGTCCGAAGCCGTGGAGTCCCGAGGTCTCTCATCAAGCCTCCACCATCGCGGTCGAGCCGCTGCGAGGTGGACACCGCCTTTCCTCATTGAATACCGAGGCAGGCCTCCCGACCGGAAATCGTTCTCGCTGACCTGCCATGGCCATATTTCGATCCATTTCTCTGGTATTAGCATTTCCTCAGACCCAACTCAGTAGGTGGCTTCTGCTAGCAGCGCTGCTTTCCTGCCTGCAGGGAAGTGGCCGAGCGCAGGAGGAACTCCCCCTGCCTCAGTGGACGGAGGAGGAACTCCGTGCGTTTCGAGAGCAAAATATCCATGCCCCGAGCTTGGAGGCCCTGCTGCCGGAGCCTTCCGGGCTGACTGAAAATCTCGATGAGGTGCTGCGTGGCCCTCTCAAGAGCGGCCCACGGCTGGATGATCTGCCGGAACGCCTCACTGGTGAGCTACAGTCCCGGCTGACCCTTGAGCACATGCGAGCTTTTCTACCGGAGACAGACCAAAGTTCCCATGAGGAAATCCGCAGTGCTCAGCCGGTGGATGGCGCTGCTCCCACAGCCATTTCCGCGCTGCGGAGCATTTCCCCCGAATTCATGAAGGCGGCGGCCGGGATGCCGGGCGATCTTTATTTTATCGATCCAGATAGCCGGGTGCCTGAAATGGCCGCGATGGAGCTCACGCGGCTGCTGGAGTTTCACGCCCGCGATGCACGCATCCGGCTGTATGTACTCATTTTGGGCAAAAACGAAACGCTACCTGCCGACGCGGCTGTGGAGAAAGTGGCCTCCGGCCGTCTTCTCACCACGAATGCCTGCCTGCTGATCTACCCAGTGGGCGAACCCTGGCGGGCACGCCTTTTTGTGAGCGAGCCCGTGCATACCCTGACGAGTTCCTCCTTCCTCTCGGAAACTTCCGCTGAATGTGTGAAGCAGGCGATGCACGCCTCGGAAGCCCACGATCAGATCGAGCGGTATCTCGTTACCCTATCCACACGGCTTTTTTGGCTGCAAAAGGCCATCGGCAGTGATTTACGGCAGGAAGTACCCCAGGTGGCGCTGCGTGAACTGACCGAAGGCGGTGCGCCAAGAGCCGTTACGGCCGATCCGATCCTGCCCTCGAAAGATGCCAATCCGCCTTCTTGGGCTTGGTGGAGCCTGGGCATCGCGACCAGCACCTGCGGCGGAGCTTGGGCTGGCCTTCGCTGGCACAGGCAGCGCAGACAAAAATTGAAAAGCAGCATCTGGGAGCTTCCTGAACCGGAGACCTCGCCACGACTTGGCGGTGCCTTCTGTGGCGGGGGCGGCGCGATGATCAAATTTGGCTAAGAACCCTTTGGAACCTACTCATCAGCCTTTTGAAAAACTTTAGTTTGTCGAAATGAATTCTATCCTCCATATTAACTGTAATTGTCTCGCTCAGGAATAATGTCCGATGTCATCCAGTTTGAATGCGGAGCATGCCGCACCCAGCTCACCGTGCCTTCTCACATGGCGGGGATCAGTGGCCCATGCCCGACCTGCGGACAGACGGTGACCTCTCCGGCTGCACCGCCTCCCCTACCTGCCGCCCCGGCCTTCGGATTTGGCATGCCTGCGCCTGCTCCGCAGTGGACTCCGCCCCCTGCGGAAGCTCCTCCTCCCGCGATGATGCCCCCGATGGGCGGTTTTCAGCCCCCTGCCTCCATGCCACCCCAGCCTGCATCTGGCATTCCCGGTTTTGGCCAAACAATGCTTGGCGGCTACGCGGGTGGTGATCCTAGCATGCCGGGAGCGACCCCCACGGGCACGAGCCTCCCACCGCGCCGGGCACCCGGCCAGGTGCCGCTGACCTCCACGCCGCCCTCTGGCCAACCCGCGTGGTCCCCTCCCGGAGGAGGACTAGGCCTCGGACTGCCTCCAAATGATCCAGCCGCCCCGATGCCGGCACTCCCAGCTATGGGAAATCCGCCCACGCAGGCCCAATCACGCCTCATCCCTGGTGCCCCCATGATTCCCTCCATGCCCGCCTCCGCTGCTGGCATGACGAATTCCCTTCCCGCAGGCTCCCTGCTCGGGCGTGACGTTCCCGCCGCCCCCGTCACCCCCTCGACGATGGCTCTCCCGGCTAATGGAGGCTTTCCAGCCTCGGCCTTTGGCGCTCAGGCAGGTGCCCCCATGTTACCCGCCGCCCCTGCTTCACCTCTACCAGGCGGTCGAAATCTCGCGGCCCTGCGTCCCAATCGTGGGGCCAATTTCATCCGCCTCGGCCTCGCCGCCGTCTTCTTGCTCGGGTTTCTCGGCATCGCTGGTTTTCTGCTGAAGGACACCCTCTCGGCTTACCTCAGCCCCACCGCCGACGTTCCTGCCGAGGTCACCCCGTCCATTCCATCGAACACACCTCCTGCCAAAACGGGCGCCCCGGAGGCTGGCACGTCCACGAAGACCGAAAAGCCTCTTCTCACCACGACGACACCGGAGCCGCTACCTGAAAAGCCCGCCTCCGAATCGGCTGGAACGAGCAAACCTTTGATGGGCACCGTCTCCGGCCTCGAAGACGGCCCCATTCCCAAAGCGGAACCCGCTACGCCCGCTGAAATCGCCATGGTGAAGACCACTGACTCGGCAGAAATTCCCCCTGCGACGGCTTCCACGGGTGACCGCCTCCTGGAGGTGCCTGCAGCGACTTCTACTTCGAAGACACCTGCGATCCCTGAGGCCGCTCCCGGTGCGCCCACACCCCGTGGCACCATGACCGGCTCTCTCGATGATAAGCCAAGCGAAAAAATCCCTGTCGAGGCCGAGCCAGCTCTCAAGACCCTGAAAGCCTTCCTGAACGCTGACTCCGCCGAAGAACGCTCCAACCATGTACTCGGAGCCGAACTGATGAAGCCGCTGCTCGACCGCTACTATTCGCGGAACAACGACGGCCCCATCACCGTCGATCACATCACCTTTGGACGTTTTGACAAACAGCCCGAACTCGGTGCTGGTGCTCACTGTATCTTCCACATCGAGAGCAAGACCTGGGAATATCCCGTGCCCGCCATGCTCGAAGAGCAGGCCGATGGCTGGAAGGTCGATTGGCTCACCTTCATTGAGCTGAAGGACCGCAAACTGGAAGAATTTTTCAAAACTTACCAGGAGGGCAAAGCCGCCTTCCATGTCGGCATCTTCCGACAGCACTATTTCGGCGATGAAGTGCCCAATCGTGAGCAGAAGGATGCTTTTAGCATCGGCCTACCGCGTCCGAATCCCTTCCGCTCTCCGGTTTTCCTCAGCAAAGATGCCGAACTCGCCCGTCAGCTCCGTGACCGGCTCCCGTGGGAAGTTCATGTGTGGGCCATCGTCGAGCTCGAATGGAAAAAGCTCGGCAGCCAGCAGTGGGTGGAGCTTGTCTCCGTGCCGCAGATGCATTGGTATTCCATCCCCGCCGCACCACGCCCCATCTCCACCTCGGAAAAGCTGCCCGCCGAAGCCCCCACCGGTGGCGAAGCCCTCCCACCTGGCATCAAGCGTTCCCCAGCCGGATCATCTCCGACCATTCAAAGGGCCACGGCCGTGCCTGATCAGGAATTCCCACCTGGCATCAAACGCTCCTCGCCATCCACGCGGTCTCGTTGAGGTAGAAACCTCCCGCGCATTAGGTTGACCATACTTCATGCCCGCCTAGCCTCGCGGCCCTTATGGCACTCGAAAACGTCAGACTCGGCATCGTTGGACTTGGCAACATGGGCAAGGCACACCTTGCGAACATTCGCGCCGGGAAAGTTCCCGGACTTCGTGTCACCGCCTTGTGCGAGAGCCACGGCACCATCCCACCGCTCCAGGAGGGCGAGACATCCTTCACCGATGTCTCCAAAATGATCTCCAGCGGCCTCATCGACGCCATTTTGATCTGCACGCCACACTTCAGCCACACCACCATCGGCATCGAGGCCCTCACCGCTGGCCTCCACGTCCTCGTCGAGAAACCCATCTCCGTGCACAAAGCCGATTGCGAGCGCCTCATCGCCGCGCACACGAACAAGAAGCAGATCTTCGCCGCCATGTTCAACATGCGCACGAACGCCACCTTCAAGAAAGTGAAGGACCTCATCGACAGCGGTGAGCTCGGCGAAATCCGCCGCGTGCATTGGGAAGTCACCAACTGGTTCCGCACGAACTACTATTACGCCACCGGCGGCTGGCGTGGCACCTGGAAGGGCGAAGGCGGCGGCGTGCTCATGAATCAGTGCCCGCACAATCTCGATCTCTTCCAATGGATGTTCGGCATGCCGCAGCGCGTGCGTGGCTTCTGCCAGTTTGGTCGTTTCCATCAAGTCGAAGTCGAGGACGATGTCACCGCCGTGCTGCAATATGACAGCGGCCTCTCCGCCACCTTCATCACCTCCACCGGCGAGGCTCCAGGCTGCAACCGTCTCGAAATCTCCGGCGAGCAGGGCCGCGTCACCGTCACTGATGGCACCAAAATCCACTTCCAGCGCAACCGCCAGCCCATGAGCAAATTCTGCATGGAGGCCGAAGCTGCCTTTGCCATGCCCGAGAGCTGGCACATGGATATTCCGGTGGCGGAAAGCGGCGGCCAGCACATCGAGATCCTGCAAAACTTCACCAACGCCATCCTCAAGGACGAAAAGCTCCTCTCGCCCGCCGAGGAAGGCATCCGCAGCGTCGAGCTCGCCAATGCCATCCTGCTCTCCACCTGGCAGGACAAGACCATCGAACTCCCGATGAGCAGCGCCGACTACGAGCGCCTCCTCATCGAGAAAGGCGAGAAGAGCACCTTCCAGAAAACCAAAGTCGTCGCCAAAGCCACCAGCGACGACTTCGCGAAGAGCTTCCGGTAAACCCGACAGCTACTTCAGCGTCTGCAACCAAGCCACGAGGTCTGCGAGACCTTGTGGACCAATCGCACCCGCGAGTCCGGGCGGCATGAGGGAGTCCTTCAACTCCTCCTTCTTGACGATGCTGGACTTCTTGACCGTCGTGGAGGCACCACCGGCCATGCGCAGCGTGAGTTCGGCATCCGTTTCACTCACGACATAGCCCATGACCATCTGACCTTCCTTCGTCGTCACGTTTTGGCCGACGAAGCTGTGCTCGATGGCGGCGCTGGGATAGAGAATGGCGGTGAAGAGGCCGTCCTGGCTGAGCTTCGCGCCGATTTGCGTGAGATCGGGGCCGAAGTCGATGAACTGGCCTTTGACGCGGTGGCAGGCCACGCAACCGGCCTGCATGAACATCTGCTGACCTTTGGCGGCATCGCCCTTCAGCTTCAGGAGTTCGGGCAGTTGGGGGAAATTGGCCAGACCTTGCGCGACAGGCAGCGGGAGCTCGCGGGCGGCTTGATCGCGCAGACCGGCATCGGTGCTGCGACTGAGCGCGAGGGCGGCCTGATCTTTGAATTGGGGCGGCAATTTGCCTTCCGACTGCCATTTCAGGATGGCGCGACCGCCTTCGCCGCTGAGCGCGAGGGCGTCGATGAGCACGCGGCGCACGTCCTCGCGCTTCTCCGGCCAGAAATGCTGGTTCATGACCGCCACCGCCGCGCGATCACTCACGCGACCGAGCGCCGCGATGAGCGCCTTGGCCGATTTCGCGTCCGCATCCTTCAAAAAGCGCAACGCGCCATCCCGGTTCGCCGCGATGAGCCGCGCCGCGTTCACCGACTCCGGCGCGTTCGGGTTCGCGCTGATGAAATCGAGCAGTTCCTTCTCAAAGCCCGTCAGGTTCAGTTTTTCGACCAGCGCCACAAACTCCGGTTTGCCGACCACCGGCTTCAAAAGCGAATCAAGCCGCGCTTTGGCCTCCGGATTCGAGGTGATGGCATTGCGGTCGAGCAGCGCGGTGGCTGCGAGGGCGGTTTCGGCATCGGCTTTGAGGAAGATGTTCAAAGCCGCGGCGGAGACTTCGGCGGGGTGTTTGTAGGAGAGGAGTTGGAGAGAGCGGAGGACTTTGAGAGGCTGTTCTTGTAGCGCCTTGAATCTGACTTCCTCGCGGAAAAGCATCTCTGACAAGTTCGCTGCTGAATGTTCATCACGAGCACGAATCAACACCTCGCAGTCAGCTTGGTCACACGCCTTGCCCACCAATGCTTTATCTAACTCATGCATCATGATTTTCATGCGCGAGTCCCAGTTCAGATCACTAGCGATACCACACGCCTCTGTCATCCAGCGATCCCATTCTGCCGCATTGGTGGGAAGTGTCCAGAAAAGCACCGATGCCTCATGAGTTTCATCAAACCTCAACGCAATCGCCGCTTCGCGGCGGACGGCAGGCGATTTGTCGCTGACGACCTTCGAGATGACTTCTCGGAGCTTTTCGGGCTGTTTCTGCTGCCAGAGCTGACGGGCGGCGCGGAGAGCGGTGATGCGGATGTTGGGATCGGGGTCGGTGAGGTAATCGCTAAGGGCGAAAGGAGTCGCTGGTGAAGGCGGCGGATCTTTGAGCATGGTTGGGATGGCTGCTAATCCAGCAGCAGCCCACAGCGCTCTTGCCCTATGCTGCGAACCGGCTTTGGGAT
Organism: Akkermansia muciniphila; assembly: GCA_943373155.1. Lineage (GTDB taxonomy): Bacteria > Verrucomicrobiota > Verrucomicrobiia > Verrucomicrobiales > Verrucomicrobiaceae > Prosthecobacter. Next base: position 27,329 of record CALSBJ010000067.1, read on the forward strand.
CGTCGATCAGTTTCTTCAGGTCTGTGATGTCTTGATCCCCAAGCTTTTTGAAGGTTTGCAAAGAGAACAATCCCAAGAAGCGGCGTGCTTCGTTTGGGGATTTGAGGAGTTCGACAGCCTCTTCCACTGTCTCGGCTGGTTTCAGAGGAGGCATCACATACTTCTCCGCCGCCTTCGTCGTCACGCGGAACAACCTCCCCCGCGTCACATCACCCATGCCGTGACCGCCGACGCCGGGGTCATACCAGTCGGCGACGATCAAACTGCCATCGGGGGCGACGGCGACGTCGCTGGGGCGGAACCAGCGGTTCTTGCTGCCTTCGAGGAGGTTGACGATCTCAGCTTTGTAGCCAGCGCCATCGGGCTGGGTGATGTAGCCGCGGACGACGTTCGGGCCGGCGTCGCAGTGGATGGGCTGGCCGTGGAAGATGCTGGGCAAAAGATCGCCTTCATAGACCTGCATGCCGGTAGGGCTGCCGGCGCCGGTCATGAGCATGTTCGGGACGACGCCGGGATCGTTTTGATGCCAGTGACGCTGCGGGATCTCGCTCTCCCAGCCGATGCGCGGCGTCTGCCAGCCTGCGCCGGTCATTTCGTCGGAGTAGCCGTAATTGCCGAACTCCATGACGTAGTTGATGCGCACGCCTTTGTTGCCGTCGTCGTCGTTGTCGCTCTGCCACATCGTGCCGAAGCTATCGACGGCGACTTCCCAGTTGTTGCGGAAGTTCCAGGCGAGCACCTCGACGTTGCTGCCATCGAGCTCGCAGCGGAAGACCATGCCTTGCTGATACGGGCGGTTGTTTTGATTGGTGCACTTCACGCCGTGGATGTCGGTGATGAGGTTGCCGTTTTTGTCGCAGAGCTGCTTGCCCGCGTTGCCGAAATTGAAGTAGAGGCGGCCATCAGGGCCGAAGTGGAAGGCGTGAATGCCGTGATCGTGCTGCGCACCGCCGATCTTCGTGAACATGAGCTCCTTGCGGTCGGCTTTGTCGTCGCCGTTGTCGTCGATGAGCCAGAAAACGTCGTCGCCGCAGGAGATGAGAGCTTTGTTGCCGAGCACGCAGATGCCGTGGGCGCTGTCCACATCGCGGCCCTGGTGGAAGACGGTGGATTTGTCCGCCTTCGCGTCGCCATCGGTGTCTTCGAGGATGAGGATGCGGTCGCCCTCGGCGCGGTCGCCGTTGTGCTTGCGGTAGTTCACGACCTCGCACACCCACACGCGGCCGCGATGGTCGATGTCGATGCTGGCAGGCGAAAGCATCATCGGCTCGCTGGCGAAGAGCTGCACGGTGAGCTCAGGATGCACGTCGAGCTGCTCGGTGGCGGCTTCGGGCTCGTGGGCGACCTCATTGACATTATTGACCTGGATGGGGCCGGGATTCTCAGTGTAAACGGCGAAGGTGACGCTGGTGCTGCCTTGCCTCGTGCCGCCTTCATCGAGAGCGCCGCGTGCTTTGAAGCGCTTCGTGCCCGCAGGCAGGTTGAAGGCGATAACGCTGTTCGCATGCGTGCCGAGGCCGTATTCGATGGCCTTGCCAGCGCTGCGCAGTTCATGACCGCTGCAGTTCGCATTCACGCGCACCCCGCCAAAGCCGCTCTGCGCGGATTTCCATTCGATCTCGGTGAGTTTCTTTTCGCTGCCATCAGCGAGGATGAGCCGCGGCTCCGCCCAATCCGCCCAATCCGCGGTGAAGCCGTTTCCGCCATCGGTGACGACGAGGAAGAGCTCCTTCGCGCCTTCGAGCGAGACATCGATGTCCACGCTGTGGTTCGGCGTTTTGATGTCGATGACCGGCGAGCGGAAGAGAGGCTTGGGTGCGGCAAAAGCGAGCGTGGGAGCTAAAAGAAGAGTGAAGGCGAGGCGCATGGGAATGAAAATGGGAGGCTGAAAAGCGATCAAAGCTGATCGGGGGAAAGAATCTGATAAGCGAGGCCAAGTTTCTTCAATCCTGCCTCAAGCTGCGAAAGACTCCAACCGCGCGGCAGGACAAATTTGGCGTCACGTTCCAACTCGGTGAAGTTCACGATCAGGTCGCCTTCACGTTCATCCCAAACTTCGAGAGCGATGAACGGCTTCCACGCCTCAAACAAGGCCTTCACCTCAGTAGCATGCTTTGAGAAGCCGGGCACACGCAGCTTCATCGAGGCGATGTAGGGCATGCCATGCAGCGCGGAGGTGTCACGCACCGATTGGGCGATCTGATGCTCGGTGATGACCTTTGGATCGTAACTCACGCGAGCGAAGCCTTCGACGCCCTGAAGCACCTCCACCTCGGAAATGCCTCGCGTCTGGTTCAGTTGCGTCTGCACCATGTAAACGCAGCTCCCGCATTCGAGGCCGGAGATGACGAAGACGGCTTTCGCAGGGGCGGGCTGGTCCGCAGCATGCAGCGTGAAGGAAAGAAGAATGGCAAAAGCGGCAGGAAGCCTCATTTCACATGACGGGTCGAGGTTGGAGATGAGCGCCATACCTCGGGCATGGCTGGGAGGCCAGACCATACGCGTCCTGTGGGATGCTTCTTGAGTTCACCTGGTCTCAGGGAGGCTCAAAGCCTGCCGATAGAACGCCCAGTTGTCATCACCGAGGGCGTTGAGCACGAGATTCGGGTTGTGCGGGATTTCGGGGAGCTGGCGGTAGGTGTGGGGGATCTTCAGCGCGTCGAGATGCTGCTTGAACTCGCGGTTGAAGCCGAGCGTCTCATCGCGATCGCCGATGATCTGCCGGATGAGGAGGCCGGAGCGGAGCTTTTCGGCGTTTTGCTCGGCAATGAGCCACGGGCTCTGGGCGCGATAGAAGGCCATGTCACCGCCATACACGGTGCCGAGCACCTGATCGCGACCGCGAGGGCCAGCGCGGGGCGCTTCATTGAAATCCGGCTGCAAAGGCCCGGCACCGAGCAGCGACACGGCGGCGAAGAGCTGTGGATGTTTAAAGCCCAGCCGCGCCGCGCCATAGCCGCCCATGCTGAAACCTTCGATGAGGCGGCCTTCGCGCTTCGCCTGCGTGCGGAAGCTGCGGTCGATATGCGGGATGAGTTCCTCGATGAACATCGTTTCAAGCTTCACCGAGCCGTCTTTCCAGTCACACCACATGCCCATCGGCAGTCCATTGGGGAAGACCATGATCATCGGCGGCATTTTGCCGATCCGCATGGCCTCGCCATAACGCTGCGCCACCTGCGAGGCAGAGCCAGGCGAGCTGCCGCCGCTGCCATGCAGCCAGTAGAGCACGGGAAAGCGTTGTTCTTTGGCCGCATCGTAGATCTCTGGCGTGAAGACATAGCAGCTCACCGGTTCACCGGCTGCTTTGCTGTCGAAAAGCACGCGCTGCATGCGCGGCGCATTGATCTCTGGCAGCACCCAGACATGTTTTTGCTGGGCACACAGCCCGGTGACGAGAAGGAAAAGGCAGACGAGCGCGGCTTTCATGCGGCTGGTTGAAACGCGGCGTGCTTCAAAAGGTCGCACCTCACTTCAACTTCGCGAACAGCTCCTCAAGTCCCGCGATGATCTTGGTCGAGGCATCGACTTCGAGGCAGCTCGATCTCGCACGCCAGGTTTCATAGCCGCCAAGACCGTGCTGCTCGGGCGTGGGCAGGTAGCCGTGGTAGGCATTGGCCAAAGAGACCGTGAAAGTAGGATTGTGGCGCTTTTTGAGCTCCAGGCCGATTTCGACGAAGACCTCGGCGGGAATGGCAGAGACGTGCAGATCGCCGATTTTCATGATTTGCAGCGGCGCGGACACTTTGGCGGGAAAATCGGCCAGCAGCACGGTTTCACGCGCATAGACCTGCTCCATCGTTTCCATGCGAGGGAAGAGTTTGGAGCCCTTCATCACTTCGCGGGCCTTTTCGACCTCGTTTGGCGTCGGGATGCGCAAACCAAGCTCGATTTCCTTCTGCGCGACACGCAGCGGCACCGAATCGGCATGCTTCACGGTCTTCACCGCCGCCGCGACAGCCTGCGCGACATCGTTCGCGACGATCTGGATGCGGCCATAGGGCGCTTCTTTGGCCTGACCGCCGCGAAAGTCGATGTTGTTGATGTCGCCACTCGTTCCATTCGACATGATGCCGACGAACTCCGGGCCTGCGCCGAGCAACTGGCCGATCTTCACCGCGAACGCGCCAAAGTAGTCCGCGGAGATGTGTCCGGGACCGACACCGCCGACGTAATGAAGCGAATAATTCGCCAGCAGAGCGATGGGTTTGCCGTCGGGGCTTTGCACGCTGATGAAGCTCACCTCGGGATCGGTGGGACCGGCGGGTTCGTCGAGGTTTGGGTTGTTGATGCCGGGGTTGGTCTTCACCTGATCGGTGGTGACACCGAGCGGCGTGGGCAAAATGCTACCGGGCTTCATCTTCCAGCGTCGATTGAAGACCTGATGCGGCACCGAGGCGCTGCCGTGGCCGATTTTCGCCGGAGCGAGGTTGTTCAAGGCACGCCGCACGCCATCGGCAATGCGCCGCGCCACGAAGCGCTGATAAATCGGGTTCGGCTCGCTCTGACCCACGGCCTGCAAAGTCCCGCAGGAGTGCGAGTGCGTGGCGGACATCATCATGTTCTCCACCGGCAGGCCGGTGGCCTCGTTCACCATCTTCTTCGCTTCATCAAAGATGCCGCGCCCGATCACGCAGCTATCCGCGACGACGAAAACGAGCTTCGTTTGGCCATCATCGAGTGCGAGGCATCTCGCATGCAGCTCATCGTGAATGGCGAGCGCTTTGCCGTCCTGAAAGCCGCCGTTGATCGAGCTGCCGAGCTCCGGCGTGATATTGCTAGTGGCGGCTCCGGCGCGGAATTCGGCGGCGTGAACGGTTTGGGCGATCAACGCGACCGCCAGAAGGAGTGGTTTCATGCCAGCGAATACGCCTGGCGCGGTTACTTCTTCGCGTTCGGCACGATGTTCGCCGTCACGGCTTTGGCCTTGGGAAGGTATTTCTTCGCCAGCGGGACGAGGTCGGACTTTTTGATGCCGGTGATGTCGCTGACGAAGGTGCGGGACCAGTCGAGGCGCTGGGGATGCTCCTGGGAGCAGCGGAGGACGGTGGAGGACCAGTAGCGGTTGTCGCGGCGCTGCTGTTCGATCTGCGAGACGACGGGCTTGTGAGCACGCTCGAACTCATCGTCGGTGATTTCACCAGTGGCGAGTTGATCAGCGATCTCGATGCTGAGCTTGGCGAGCTTTTCGACCTGCTCGGGTTTGCACTCGATCATGGTGACGACGTAACCGTAGCCGGTGAAGGCATCGCTGGCGAGGTGGTAGCAGGCGGGCGAGTAGGTATCGGCCAGCTCCTCACGGATTTTCACGCGAAGGCGATCATCAAGGATGCTGGCGAGCAACATGAGGCGGCGGGCGCGAGCGACATCGCTGGGCATATCCTCGGTGGGCCAGTAGATGGTGGCGATGGCTTTCGGGATCTCGGTGTCGAAGGCGAAGGATTTGCTCTCGGCAGGCTTCGGGAAGGCGATGGTGCGTTCCTTGGCGTAGTCGGGCTTTTTGTCGGCACGCTTCGGCAGAGCACCGAGGGTCTTGGCGACAGCGGCGAGGGCTTTTTCGAGATCGGCATCGCCGACGATGGTGACTTCGAGGAAATCTTCGGTGAGAGCCGGCGTGAGCCACGCCTTCACTTCATCGAGCGTGCGCTGTTTAAGCACCTCTTTGGCCGGGAAGCCCCAGCGAGGATCACCGCCATGGGTGAAGGCCATGACTTCGTTGTTCATGATGCCCTCGGCGGTGTGCTGAAGCTGGGTGTAGAGCGGGTCGATGTTCTTCTCAAACTGACGGGCGGCCTCAATGCGGTAACCAGGAGCCGTGAGGTAGGCGGCGAGGAGCTGGAGCTGGGCTTCGAGATCGGCGGGCGTGGTGCGGCCGGAGAGGAGGAAGGCCTCATCGCCGATGCTGAAATCACTGCCGACGGTTTTGCTGGCAAAGATGCGGCGCAGCTCATCGACATCGTGCTTCACGAGGCCACCGAGCTGGAAGGTGCTGCCGGCGTAAGGGATGAGGCCGGGCTTGTCTGCGGGAGCGGTGAGCTTGCCACCGCCGAAGTTCACGAGCACGCGGATGGTGCCTTTTTCGAACTCGGTGCGCTTGAAGTTGAAGCGCACGTTGTTCTCAAACACGGCCTGTGTGACCTCCAGGTCCTTCGCCTCGCTGCGGGAGGCGACTTTGCCAGCGGGGCCAAAGTCGGTGTAGGCAAAGGCGGCGGTCTCTTCCTTCGCCGGAGGCTCGACGGGCTTGGCGGCGCTAGCTTTGTACACCTCGGTGATCTGCTTGGAGGCATCGCCATTGAGCTTCAGATTGCCGCCGAGGAAGATCTGGATGTCATCGCCCTTCCAATCCGCGACGAGGGCAGCGTGGCTGTCCTCTTTCTTCAAGGTGGCGAGCACTTTCGCGACGCGGACGAGGTCGTCCTTCGGATGGGTGAAGACTTTTTTCGCGGCGATCTGGCTGACGAGGCCGCTGGCGAGTTCGCGGGACTTGCGGGTATCTGCCTGATCGGCGCGGAGCTTGGCTCCTTTGAGCGTGGAGGCCTTCACTTCGGCGAATTCGGCATCGGTGAAGCCGTGCTGAAGGGCACGGCGGATTTCCGTCTCGATCAAGGCGAGGGCGGGCTGCCAGTTCTTCGGATCGCATTGAGCCTGGATGCCGCTGGTGAAGACGAAATCGAACTGCTCGTAGCTGTAAGCCTCCGCACCGATGATGGGAGCGCCCTCGGCTTTGGCGAGCTTCGAGAGGCGCTGGTTGATCATGCTATCGGCAAGGATGCGGACGAGGTTTTTGCGGCGTTCTTCGGTGGAGTCCGGCTTGTTCTCGGCCTGGCGGAGGCGCTCGACGGAAATCGTGAGAGCCTGCGATTCCATCTCGGTGTGCAGTTTGGCGATCAAACCGTGGCCGGTGGAAATTTTGCCAAGCGAAGGGTCTTTCACTTCGGGAGCGGCCTTGGCGGACTCGAAGTGCTTTTTGATCGCGGCGATCACGGCGGCGGTGTCCTTGAAATCACCGACAGCAACGACGGTGGCACGCTGGGGTGCATACCACTTGCCGTAGAAGTCCACGAAGCGCTGGCGGGACATCGACTTGAGAGTGCTCTCGATGCCGATGGGCAGACGCTTCGGCAGGAGGGACTCCGGCAGGGCGAATTTATAGCCTTCGAGCATGGTGCGATACTCGATGCTATCGCGGGAGAGCTTTTCGCTGAGGATGATGCCGCGCTCTTTGTCGATCTCGTCGGCGTTCAGGAGCATGCCATCGAGGTCATCGCGGAAGAGGCGCAGGCCATCGTCGAGGTATTTGGCGTTCACCTCGGGCAGCTCGAGCATGTACACGGTCTCCTTGAAGGAGGTGTGGGCATTCGTATCGGCACCGAAGCCCATGCCGAGGCGCTGGAAGAACTTCACCATGTCGCCATCCTCGCCGCCTTTGAAGGTGCGGGTGCCGTTGAAGGCCATGTGCTCCAAAAAGTGCGCCATGCCCTGCTGGTCGTCTTCTTCCATCAGCGAGCCCACATCCATGTAGAGGCGGATGCTGGCACGTCCGGGCGGCTCATCATGCGGCAGCACGAGGTAACGCAGGCCATTGTCCAGCGAGCCAAAGATGGCCTTCGGGTCCGGCTTGAGGTCGGAAGCGTCTTGCGGCCAGCCGGCGAAGATCGTGCAACTGGTGAGAAGGAGGCAGAAGAAGGTTCGGAGCATGGTGGTGGGGCGGAACAGGTTGGGATTGAAAAGTGAAAACTGAAAATTGGAGACTGAAAATTGGGCTCGGGTTGGGGAAAGCGGCGCGGCGGTGTGAGAGTTTTCAGTTTTCAGTTTCCAATTCTCAATTTTCAATGACTCGCCGAGTCTCGGGCACCCGAAGAGCCCATCAAAACGCGTCTTCTTTGCCGAGTCCGGCATTCGGGTCCGGCTCGATAAAGCCCAGCTCGACGAAGAACTCGTCCATGGCCATCAGCGTGGCCTCATACATCTCGAAGGAGAGGTTGAAATTGAAGAAGCCGTGGCCCTTGCCATCGAACTCAATGAGGCGGCAGATGTTCTTCTTCTTCGAGGATTTGCGGGCAAAGGTGTAGCTGCCGTCAAAGGGCACCACGCGGTCCTCGGTGCCATGCATGATGAGCATCGGCGGGAAGCCGGCCTTGATGCCGCGGATGAGATCGGCGGCCTTGCGGGAGGCGTTGTCCGGCCAGCGATCCTGATAGGGAGCGTAGCGTGACCAGGTATCGATCACCGGATTGAAAAGTACGACAGCATTCGGCACTGGACTGCAATCGGTGACATCGGAGGGATCATCAAAACCATTCAGGACCGCTGCGGAGGCGATGGCATGACCGCCACCAGATCCGCCCACGCCGATGATTTTGCCGGGGTTCACACCGAGCTCGACGGCATTCATGCGAATCCAGCGAATGGCCGAGCGGGTATCCGCCATGGCTTGCAGCGGGCCAGCGCCGGGATGGCGGGCGCTCACGCGATAATCAAAGCACATCGTCATCATGCCACGGGAGGCGAAATAGACGCAGTGCGGCGCAAACTGGGCGATCTGGCCATTGTCCCAGCCACTGCTGAAAAAGAAGGCCGCCACCGACTTGGGATAAGGCGGGGCTTTATCCGGCTCCGGCTCCCAAATATACACGGGCAAGTCCACGCCTCCGACGCTCTTGAAGATCTCTTCACGAGCAGTCTTGAGCAGTTCCCGACCTCGATCTATCGGGGGTGTGCGAGGGTGTCCTTCCATGGGCGATTTTTGTGAGGGGCGAGGTTTGAGAGAATTATGAGAACGGCAAATGGTTTCATTGTCGCTGAGGCAAATAGAGACGTTGAAATGCCCCGAATGGATGCGGGTTTTGCGGTTGAGTTCGGACGAAACGAGCCAAGATGGCGACTGACATGACGCTCCGAACTCTTGTGCTTCTCACCGCCGGCCTCCTTGCGAGCCTGCCTACCTCTTCCCCGGCCCAAGCCGCTGGGCCCGAGCTGGAATCCGCCCTCGTGGCCTCTTACGGCCGCTGGCGCGATGCGATGATGCGCCAAGATGCTCGTGCTTGGGCCGGTGCCATCACGCAATACCGCCAGGTGGTGACGCGAAACCAACTTGTGAGTGAGAAGCAGCCCTTCCCCGACAACGTCTTCGCGAACGGCGATCCGCCCACACTGGACGGCCTGCGTTTGCTCGAAGCGGAAGCCGTGGGGAAAACAGCTCACCTCGTGTACTTCGGGAAAGTGGACCTCGGCCAGGACCGCAATCTATTGAAGGACACGGTGCTGAAATTGAAGTTCGGCTTCGAAAACGGGGGCTGGAAGTATGACAGCAACCGCTTCACCAGTTTTGACACCGCACCTGAGGTGCTCAAGGCGCTGCAAGCCGGAAAGAAGGCCGATTTCCTCGACACACCCGAATTCACGCCGCCCGGCACCTTGCCCGCAGTGCCACCGCTTTGCCGTGTGCCGGAATTTAAGGGCGGCTACAAGCTGCAATCCTTCGGCTACGAGACGCAGGTGCTCATGAATGGCTTCGACTACGCAACGGTCGAGGACGCTCTCGACCAGCAGGTGGTCATCGGTGGCCTCGTGTCCGGCCAAAACGAAATCACGCTGCGCATGACACCGGTGCCTACGCCAGAAAATGGGAAGTCCG
>CALSBJ010000068.1:0-36681 GCA_943373155.1 Akkermansia muciniphila
CGTTTGCCGAGCTGGTGCACCGCGCGCTGTCGCGACACCGACCAGCCGAGCGCGGCGCTGATCAAAGATTTGAAGCAACGCGGCCTGCTCGACGAGACGCTCGTGCTCTGGGGCGGTGAGTTCGGTCGCGGCGTCGCCGGACAAGGCAAATGGGACAGCCCCGAGGCGGGACGTGATCATCATCCGCGCTGCTTCACCATGTGGATGGCCGGCGGCGGCATCAAGCCGGGCATGACTTACGGCGCGACGGATGACTTCAGCTACAACGTGGCGGAGAATCCCGTCCACGTGCGTGATCTGCACGCCACGGTGATGCATCAGCTCGGCATCGACCACGAGCGCTTCACCTTCCGCGCCCAAGGCCTCGATTTCAAACTCACCGGTGTGGAGCCCACGAAGGTGGTGAAGGGTGTGTTGGCTTGAGTGCCGGGGGACGTTCGTCAGAAAACTGACGTTTTCTGCTACGAGGCGAGCGGCTCTGACGCGTATTTCTCACACTTTCTCCAAAGGATTCGACGCCTTGTTGATGAACAACCAAGCTGTTCGTAGTTCGGGCTTCAGCCCGTTCAGGAGTCTGGAATCATGGCCTGAAGGCCGAACTACAAACATCAACGCCGTCACACGATTTCTGAGCACGTGAAATGCGGCTTCACAAGTTCGCGGCTTTGACGACGGCTTCCGCCACCTCGGCGGGAGTGACTTTGGTCATGCAGTCGTAGTGGCCGAAGGGGCACTGGCGTTCGAAGCAGGGGGCGCAGGGCACTTTGTGCTGGATGACGATGTGTCGATCACCAAGCGGACCAGTGGCGATGGGACAGGTGGAGCCGAACACGCTCACGGTGGGCACGCCGAGCGCGGCGGCGAGGTGCATGGTGCCGGTGTCGTTGGTGAGGAGAAGCGTGCAGGCACGCAGTTTGGCGATGAGTTCGGTGAGGCGGGTTTTGCCGACGAGGTTTTCATGCGGGGCGTGCAGCATGGCGGAGAGCTTTTCGCCCATTTCTTTCTCGCCCGGCGCACCGAAGAGCTGCCAGTGAACCTTGGCGTGCTTTGAGGAAATCGAGTTCACGACTTCCGCGAATCGTTCCATCGGCCAGCGCTTGGCCGGACCATACTCGGCACCGGCGCAGACGCCGATGCGAATGACGCCATCGTCAGGCAATTCGGGCGGCGGCGCATCCCAAAGGCCTTCTTGATTCACATCGGCCCCGATGTGCGCAGCGAGGCGCATGTAACGCCGGGCATGATGCTCAATCGGGCCGCCGGGTGCTGGCTCAGGGACGAGTTGATGAAGCATTTTTGACCGCAACGAGCCGCGGAAGCCGACGAGTCGCGGAATGCCCGCGAGCCAAAGTTCGAGGGTGCTGCGGGTGGAGTTCGTGCAGAGCACCGCCGCATCGAAATGGATGCCGGTGGCTTTGATGCGCTTGGCGACGGCGAAGCCCCCTTCCTTGGCCGGTTTGGCGATGTAGCGGCTGACCTCGGGCATGGACATCCAGAGCTCTTCAAGCTTGTCCGGGCCGATGACGGCGATTTGGAGATCGGGACGGCCGCGTTTGATGGCACGCACCATGGGAAAGGCCATGCAGGCATCGCCAAGCCAGTTCGGGCTCCGGATGAGGATGTGGAAAGGTTTCAATTGCTCGACGGTCATGCCTTCCGGCAGCACGACACCGCGTTTGTAGGCAGAGATGAGGATGCCGGGGTTGGCGGTTTTCCAGCGGGCATGCACCCAGAACCAGCTCGATGGCTGGCGACGGATCAATTGCTCGACGGAGGCATTGATGGCGTTGGTGAGAGCCTCCGCACCTTCTTGAGCGGAGGTCACCGCAGGAGCGGCCACGAGCTTCCAACGTGCCGGACCATCGTCATAGATCATCATTGGGATAACGGCGGAATCCGTGCGCATGGCCATCAAGGCCGCGATGGGCGTCGTGGAGGAGAGGCGACCAAAGAAGGGACACCACAAGCCGTGATCGCCCGCATGCTGATCGACGAGCACGCCGACCTGGCCGCCTTCGCGAATGAATTTCATCGGGCCGTTGAAGCCTTTGGTGCGATCAAAGAGCACAAAGTTGAGCTTCTGCCGACGTCGCAGCACGAGGTCATTGAGAAAGGGATTGCGGATGGGCTGGTAGATGGCGCCGGGTTTGTGACCGCGAACGTAGGTGGTGGGCACCTGGGTGAGCAGTTCCCAGCAGCTCGCGTGCAGCACGAGATTCACGATGGGGCGCTTTTCACGCTGGATGAAGGCTTCGAGTTCGGCAATGCCTTCGCAGCTCACATGCTTCAAAAGGTTCTTTTCGCCCATCAGCGGCATTTTGAGGCCGCAGAAGAAGTTCGCGAAGAGACTCTTGAAGTGCTCGCGAGCGATGGCTCGGCGCTCGGTCTCGCTTTTTTCGCCTTCAAAGGCGATGCGCAGGTTATTGAGGGCGAGTTTGCGGTAACTCCCGGCGATGGGATACACCAGAGTGCCGATGAGGCGACCGAGATACCAGACGACAACGAGCGGCAGCATCGAAAGTACGGCTTCCACACACCGGAACAGGGCGTAAACCAACCACTGCCCGGTGCGTGTCAGCAAACGGGTTGGTTTCTGCTCGCGGCCCATGGCCTTCTTTATGGCGCGATGCCTTCCACGGTGCAACCAATGATGCGAGATCATCCCCTTCGCTCACGTTTTCCCAGCCCGACCATGCTCAAAACACTCGCCCTCGCCATCCTCGTCCCCTGCCTCGTTTTTGCCGCTCCGCGTGCGGAGCATGTGTTCATCGTGAGCATCGACGGAGCGAAGCCGGCGGTAGTGGCCGAGAGTGAGATGCCTACACTCAAAAAGATCGCTGCCGAAGGCGCGGTGACATGGCAGGCGAGCACGATTTTTCCTTCGATCACCCTTCCCTCGCACACCTCCATGCTCACGGGCGTTGGGCCGGACAAACATCAGGTGCTCTGGAACGGTTGGACGCCGATCAAGGGTCCGGTGAAGGTGCCCACGGTCTTCTCGCTGCTGCGTGCGGCGGAGCCGAAGGCGGTGACGGGCATGTTTGTGGGGAAGGTGAAGTTTCGTCACCTGTGGCTGGAGAACACGCTGGATGTATTCGACTTCGGCGGCCCGCAGACGCCTGCTCCCGTGGCGGGCACCCCGGAGATCGAGAAGGACAAAAAGCCCTCGCAGATGGTGGCGAAGAACGCGGCAGCCTGGATTAAGGAAAACAAGCCGCGTCTGGCCTTCGTGCATTTTGCCGATCCTGACACCGCTGGCCACAAAAGCGGTTGGGGTTCGCCGGAGCAAAAGGAAGCCTTCAAAGTGACCGATCAGGCGCTTTGGCAGGTCTGGCAGGCCATCAAAGAGGCAGGCATCGCGGATTCCAGCGTGCTGATCGTGAGTGCTGACCATGGCGGGCATGACAAGACGCACGGGCTGAACATTCCCGAGGACATGACGATCCCTTGGGTGGCCTGGGGCAAGGGCGTGAAGAAGAACACCACGATCACCACGCCAGTGATCACCTATGACACGGCTGCCACAGCGCTTTGGCTCCTCGATGTGCCGCTACCCGCGGAGTTTGATGGCAAACCGGTCACCAGTGCCTTCGAATGAGGATTCGCTTCGCCGCTGCTCTGTTCGCTTTGGCGTCGTTCGCTCACGCCGCGCCGAATTTCGTCTTCATCATCGCCGATGACCTCGGCTGGGCGGATGTGGCCTTTCATGGCGGTTCGGCACCGACGCCGAACCTCGACAAGCTCGCAAAGGAAGGCATCGAGCTAACCCAGCACTATGTGGCGCCGGTTTGCAGTCCCACTCGCACCGGCCTGATGACCGGACGATGCTGGAGCCGCTTCAATGTGACCACGCCGCAGAATCCGCGGGCGCTGCGCTGGGATACGGTGACACTGCCGCGTGCACTGAAGAGCGTGGGCTACGATACCTGCCTCACCGGCAAGTGGCATCTCGGCTCGCGGCCCGAGTGGGGACCGAATCACTTTGGCTTTGATCACAGCTACGGCTCGCTCGCCGGCGGCGTGGGACCTTACGATCATCAATACAAGAAGGGCGAGTTTCAGCCGACTTGGCATCGGAACGAGAAACTGATCAGCGAAAGCGGTCATGTGACAGATTTGATCACGAACGAAGCTTGCGACTGGCTTTTGAAGCGCAGCGAGAAGCCATTCTTCCTCTATGTCCCCTTCACGGCGGTGCATCTTCCGATCAAAGAACCTGCCGAATGGCTGGCCAAAGTGCCTGCGAGCATCACTGGCGAGGTAGCGCGGCATTATGCGGCCTGCGTGATGCATCTCGATGACAGTGTGGGCCGCCTCGTGGCCACGCTGGAAAAGACGGGCAAACGCAGCGAGACGATGATTATCTTCACCAGCGACAACGGCGGCAGCACGGCGGAAAACAATGGGCAAACCTACCCGGCCGATGATTACCCTGCCGGCCATCTTCCGGGGAACAACAAGCCGCTGCGCAATGAAAAGGGCAGCGTGTATGAAGGTGGCACCCGCGTGCCCTGCATCGTCAACTGGCCCGGCAAGCTCCAACCGGGCAAACACACCGCTCCCGTGCAAATTGTGGACTGGATGCCAACGTTTTGTGCTCTCGCAGGCTACGAATCAGATCGCGATTTGAAATGGGACGGAGCCAATCTTTGGCCGCAACTGGCTGAAGGAGCCGCTCCGGTGGCTCATCCAATCTACACCGTGGCTCCGGGCTTCAAATCACGCTCGTTTCGCGTGGGAGATTGGAAGCTCGTTTTGCTACCGAAGGACAAAACCGAGCTTTTCGACATCGCTAACGATCCCAACGAAAAGAACGATCTCGCGGCGGAAAAGCCCGAGAAGGTCGCTGAGCTTCAAAAAGCCCTCGAAGCCTATGCGAAGGCGGACAAGGACGCGGTGGCGAATGATTGAGACTTACTTCAGCTCCTCGATGGTGATCGTGAAGCGATGCGGGCTGCCGTGCGTGCCGAAGATGACTTCGTTTTCGCCGGTTTTGAGCTGGGCGCTGATCTTGCCGGCATCGACGGAGATTTGCTCGCCATTGACGAAGCTGCCGAGCTTGCTGCCGCGATCACGGAGAACGAAGGAGCCATTGTCGAAATCGATTTCGCAGTGGTTGCGGGAGAGCTGGTAGGGGGCGCTGTCCTCGATGGAGAACTCGTTGCGAGCGAGGGCGTTGACGCCGGTGTCGAAGTAGCTGCGGCCGATGCGGAAAGGCAGCTTGGTGATGGTGGAGCCGCTCTTCGTATCCGCTCCGACAGCGGTGATGCGCACGCGAAAGACGGGTTCCTTGCTGGAGGAGCGGGCGGGTGGAGCGGGCATTGGCTGGCCGGAAACCTGGAGGAGCAGATCGGTCTTGCGAATGCGCTCAAACAGTGTGGCGAGGTAAACGTGAAGACGGCTCGGATTCTGGAGGAAGTAGGATTCGAAATCCGCCTCCGTGATGCTTTCGACGAGCGTGGCCTCCATGGCCGTGGCGGTGGCCGAGCGGGGGCGATCCATGATCATGCCCATTTCGCCGAAGACCTCGCCAGGGCTGATTTTGCCCAGCACCTGCTTCCCGTGCGGCGTGGTGACACTGATCTCCACGGCACCGTGGACGAGGTAGTAGGCGTCGTGGGACTTTTCGCCTTCTTTGAAGATGAGTTGGCCGGGATTGAAGTGTTCGGAGGGCATGCGAGCGGCGATGGTATGAGGCAGCGGCGAAACGGTCAAGCCTTCCGTTTCATCTTCAACCTGCCCGCACAACGATTCGCCGGATGCGAGCGGTGGTGAAGTAGCTGGCAAAGCCGAGCGGCAGGCATTTGGAGATCTCGCCATAGCGTAGGCCAGTCTCGCGACCTTTGAGGTTCACATTCACAAAAGGCCGTCCGTCGATGGTGATGGTGAGGTTTTCATCCCGCAGCTCGATGCGCACGCGATACCAGCGGTTGTTTTCAAAGGCGAAATGACCCCTCGTCATGTTCTCGCTGGCGTCGAGGCCGTCGATGCTGGAGACGCCGGTGAGTCCGCCGCCCCAGCCGCCCATGATGAAGGTCAAGCCGGAGTCCCGCACGGGAAAGGTGATGCTGCCGAAGAAGTCGCCACCTTCCGCCCGCATGGCCTCGTATTCGATGACGTAGCGATCTGGCGGCACACCGAGGCTGTCCCAGGCGGTGAAGGTGATGCCGGTCATCGGCGCACCGAGGCCCGTGGTGATCTCGCCGTCTTTCACGAAGGCCTCGCCTTGCTCCTCGATGCCGGAAGACCGCCACGAGGCCGCATGCGGGGCCTCGAGGAGATGCCACTCGCGTTTTGACTCGGCTTGGCGACCACATTGCGCCATCGCCAGCACGAGGCAGGCGCAGAAAAAAGGGCGGGAGTGAAATCCCGCCCTCCAGAGATGCTTCATCACAAGATCACTCATCTCCGATCCCTCATCCCTTGATGTCGTAGCAGGAGATGAATTCCTGATCGCGGAGGTAGAGCTTGCCGCCGCTGACGACGGGGTGGACCCAGATCTTGCCCTTGGGATTGCGCTGGGAGGATTTGGCTTCGAGTTCGAAGCTGCTCACTTCTTCCCAGCCTTTGTCGCTCACTTTGACGAGGGCCACGGTGCCTTTATCCTCGGAGAAGCAGATCAAATGGCCGTCGGCGGAGGTCACGGAGCCTTTGCCGATGCCTTTGTCCTGCCAGACGATCTCGCCGGTTTTGAAGTCCTGGCAAGTCCAGCCGCCCTTGTCGCTGTGGCCGTAGAGTTTGCCGTCGATGAGGATCACGCCGCCGTGGTGGTTCACCATGTTCGTGTTGGCATACATATCGACCGCGTTGCCACCGTCGATCTTGATGGACTTGCAGCCCACGCCGTAACCTGCGGCGACGTAGATCTGGCCGTTGCTGTGGATGGAGGTCGGGATGACGGCGGTCTTGCCGGGGAACTCGCTTTTCCAGAGCACTTTGCCCTCTTTGGACACGCCGAGGATGCTGTTCATGAGGAGCTGCACATACTGGCGCTGGCCGCTGATCTCGGCGGGGATGATGGAGGAATACTGAGCGTTCTCGGTGACATCGGTGGTCTGCCATTTCACCTGGCCCGTCTTCGCATCGAGGCCGGCGATGGCTCCTTTTGAACCACCAGGCGTCACGAGGACGAGATCGCCATCCACGAGCGGGGACTCGGTGTAGCCCCAGTTTTGCAATTTGCCGCCGAGATCCTTCTGAAGGCTCACGCTCCATTCTTTTTTGCCGCTGGCCGCATCGGCGCAGACGAGGTCGCCCTGTCCGGCGATGGCGAAGACTTTGCCACCGGCCACCGTGGGCGTGCTGCGAGGTCCGTCACCCCAGCCATTGGTGTAGATCGGGCCCACGGTGAGGTCCCAGAGCTTCTTGCCGGTGGCGGCGTCAAAGCAGAGGAGCTTCTCCTCGGCATCGAAAAGGCCCATCGTGTAAAGTTTGCCACCGACGACGGCAAAGCCCGCGTAGCCGAGGCCGCCTTCTTCATTCACCCAGGCACGCTTGGGGCCGCCGGAGGGCCATTTTTTGAGCAAACCGGTCTCGGTGGAGATGTCATCGCGATTCGGACCGCGCCATTGGGGCCAATCGCCCGCCGCAGAGCTGCCACCATTGCTGCCGCCGACACCGAGGACGGCCTGATCTTCTTTGCTGAGGCTGGCCACGGGCAAAGAGATGGTGGTGCCGTTTTCACGCTTCAGGGTGACTTTGCCGTTCTGCACACCGACGAGTTCGGCTTTGATTTCGTGGGCACCGGAGGCGTCCTTCCAGGTGCGGAGTTCAGCACGGGCGATGCCGGCAGCGGTGAGGAGGGCGAGGAGGAGAAGACTGGCTTTCATAAGGTGAGAGTGTGGCGCGGGGAAAACGCTCGCTGAAAGGATGTTCTTAGAGCGACAAGGCCGGAAGCTATCAAACTTCGACGGTTTCGCGCAATCCCAATCCTCGGCGTCAAAGCCATGAAGGCGTGAAATTTCACCGGTCGCCGCCCGTTGCACGTTGCCCACCATGACTTTTACCCGCCGACTCCTTCTCAAGATCGCTCCGTTTCTCTTTGTGCGCGGCTCCGCCAGGACTGCGGACTCCCCGCAGCCGTTTGGCACGGAGTTTCCGAATCTCGAATCGCTAACGACCGGCGAGTGGTGGACGAAAGGCGCACAGGCGGCGGCGAAGAACGAGAAAAAGAAGGCGAAGGGCAAAGGCAAGGGCGGTGGTGGTGCCACGCCGCCGCCGTCGATGGATGTGCCGCGCGATGAAGTGGTGTGCTTTGCCCAGTACACCCATCAAAAGGGCGTGCTGAAGATGAGTGCGCAGCTTTTCCCGCTGAAGCCGGGAGAGGAGCGTGTGGCGAGGCTCGAAGTGAAACAGGAGAACGGCGAGTGGAAGGAAGTCGCGAAGGGCGAGGTGCATTATCCGGGCTGGGACGCGCATTTCCGCGTGGAGGGCTGGGATGGCTCGAAGAATGTGGCTTACCGCGTGCGCCACGGCGAGAAGGCGATGTTTGAAGGCCTGATCCGTCGCGATCCGCTGGAGAAAGACGTCATCGTGATCGCGAACATGAGCTGCAACTCCAGCCGCACCATCGGGCCGCGCACGGAGATCATCGAGAACCTGCGTGCGCAGGACCCCGACGTGCTGTTTTTCGGCGGCGACCAAACGTATCGCCACACGGAGCACACGGCGGGCTGGATCGAGTTCGGCCTGCAATTCCGCGACATCATCCGCGACCGTCCGACGGTGTGCATTCCCGATGATCACGACGTGGGCCACGGCAACCTTTGGGGCGAGGCGGGTGGACAGTCTCACATCGATGGCGATGCGGACGGCGGCTATCGTTATCCGGTGGCCTATGTGAACCAGGTGCAGCGTCAGCAGAGCTGGCATCTGCCGGATGGATGGGACCCGAAGCCGGTGGATCGCGATATCAGCGTGTATTTCACGCGGATGATCGTCGGTGGCGTCGATTTCGCCATTTTGGAGGATCGGAAGTTCAAAACCGGCCCCGCAGGCACAATTCCGCAGATGGGACCGCGTCCGGATCACATCAACGATCCGTCGTATGACCCCAAAAGCATCGATTTGCCCGGTTTGGAGCTGTTGGGCAAACGACAGGAAAAATTCCTCCACGAGTGGGGCCAAGACTACAGCGGCGGCGCGGTGATGAAGTGCGTTTTGTCCGCCACGGCCTTCTGCGGCGCGGTTCACATGCACGGTGGCCGCGATCAGCGCCTGCTCGCTGACCTCGATTGCAATGGATGGCCGCAGGCAGGCCGAAATCGCGCCCTGCGTGAGATTCGCCGGGCGTGGGCTCCGCATCTCTGCGGCGACCAGCATCTCGCCGTCGTCGTGAAGCATGGCATCGATGAGTTTGGCGATGCGCCCTACAGTTTCACCAGTCCCGCGCTCGTGAACACGATCTACGGCCGCTGGTGGCATCCGCTGGATGAAAAAGCAGGCCCGAATCCCGTGCCGAACAGTCCGCTTCCCTGGACCGGCGACTTCAAAGACGGCCTCGGCAACCCGATCAGCATGCTCACTTACGCGAACCCCGAAGACATCCAGGACGAGAAAAAACGCGCCGACGGCTACGGCCTCATCCGCTTCGACAAAACGACGCGCAAGATCAACTTCGAATGCTGGCCGCGCTTCTCCAAGGTCGCCGATGGCGACAAAGCCCAATTCCCCGGCTGGCCCATCACCATCGAGCAAGACGCCAACGACGGCCGCAAGGTCCACGCGTATCTGCCGCAGCAGAATTTTGAAGGGGTGCCGAATGCCGTCGTGCAGGTCATTGCCGAGGCCACGGGCGAGATTCTCTACACCGTGCGCACGCAAGGCCCGAGCTTCAAACCGCGCGTTTATGCGCCAGGCAAATACACCATCAAGATGGGCAGCGAAAAGCCGGACACGGTGATCGCGAGCGGCATCCAAGTGTAGTTAACGAGCGCCACAAACCGCACAGTCCGCCCGCTTCGGCAGGCGGACTTTGCGGAACTGCATGGTATCGAGGTTCATTGAGAGCAGCTCGCCTTGGAGCGTGGTGCCGATGCCGGTGATGAGCTTGATGACCTCCATCGCGCCGATGCAGGCGGCGGTGCCAGAGACGGCACCGAAGACGGGGAACTGGCGTTTCCATGTCGGCGGCACTTCGGGGATGTAGCAGGCGAGACAGCCGGTTTTTCCCGGCACAAAGGTGGTGACGCTGGCCTCTAACGTGTGCATGGCGCATTCGACGAGTGGTTTTCCAGCTCGATAAGCGGCGGCGTTCAAGGCGAGGCGCTCTTGAAACATCGGCGCGGCATCGACGACGATGTCGGCCTGCTCGACGAGGGCATCGGCATTGGCTTCGCTGACGTTTTCAGGCACGCCGATGATGTCGCAGCGTGGATTGAGGTCCTTCAAACGACGCACGATGGAGTCGATGCGGAGTTTGCCGAGGTGATCGTGGGTTTGCAGGAGCTGGCGGTTGAGGTCGGAAGGCTGCAACACGCCGCCGTGGGCCAGTACGAGCTTGCCGACACCGGCGGCGGCGAGTTCGAGCGCCACGAGTCCGCCGAGGCCGCCGACGCGAGAGACGAGCACGCGGGCGTTCTTGAGCTTGAGCTGGCCTTCCTCGCCCATGCCGGGCACCCACATCTGCCATTCGTAGATGGCGCGTTCTTCGGCAGTGAGGGACATCAGCGTTTCAAGGTGTGCAGGATGTTCGTCATGAGACCACCGGGCCTTTCATTTGGCTGCTCGCTCTTTTGCATCGCGGTGGTGATGATGCGCTCGGCATGCGTCACGGGCAGCGAATAGTGCCCATCATGCTCGGAGAAATGGGCGGTGGCATGCGGGATGAGGGAGGCGAGACGCTGAGTGTAGGTCCAATCGATGTTTCGGTCCTGCTTGCCATGCCAGAAATGGATCGGCACGGTGATGCGGCTAACCTCGAAGCCCCATTCGCTGAGATAGATGTCCGCGTCGGCGATGACATCGGCAACTGGGCGTTCGAGAGCACCGAGCGTGGCCTCGCAGACGACCTTGAAGACCTTCGGATCACTCAAAACGCGGCGATCTTCTGCGCCGAGCATTTTGAGCAAAAGCCGATGCATGAGGCAGCCCGGCTTCATCCGGGCGATGACAGCGCCGAGCTTTAAGATACCACCGAGCACCGTGGGCAGCAGTTTGCGAAGCTGAATGAGCAGCCGGTAGATCCAGAACATCTCGCGATCTCCGAGGAACTTCAGCGGCGGCGCTCCGCAGATGATCGAGGCAGAGAGAAGCCGCTTCGGCATCAGCAGCGCCGAGGCGAGCACATACGGTCCTCCGCCGGACCAGGCAATGACGTGCCAGTTATCCGCGCCGACATGCGCGGCGAGCTCCGTGAGCGTCTGCTGCCAGTCCGCCAACGTGCGGCCGGGCTGCGGATCGGACAGACCTATGCCGGGACGATCCGGACAGATCAGGCGCATGCCGTGTTTTTTGCACAGCTCATCAAAGAGGCATCCCTGAAGTCGCGAGGAAGGCCAGCCGTGGAAGTAAAACGCCACCTCGCCACGCGGGTCACCATACTCGGCATAACCGAGACGGAGTCCGTTGGAGAGCGTGATGACATGATCCATGCGTGTGAGACGGGAGAAAGGAGCCGCAGAGGCGCTTGTCAACGCTGCGGCGCGGCCAGATCACGCTCACCGAGCAGTTTGGAGCCACGCGGGACGCCACGAGCGAGCCGGAGGCCAAATTGCTTCACCGCATGCTCATGAAGATGCGCCACGGCTTCATCGATGGAATCGGTCCATTTGATCAAATCGAGGTCCTCAGGACTAATGGTCCCACCAACGAGCATCGCGTCGATGAACTGGCGCATCTCACCCCAGAACTCGGAGCCCATGACGACGATCGGGAAGTTCCGGATCTTCTTCGTCTGGATGAGCGTGAGCGCCTCAAACATCTCATCCATCGTGCCAAAACCGCCAGGCATGATGATGAAGCCGTAGCTGTATTTGATGAGCAGCGTCTTGCGGACAAAAAAGTAGTCCATCGTGACCGAGCGGTCGAGATAGGGATTGTGATGCTGCTCAAAGGGCAGTTTGATGTTGAGGCCCACGCTACGGCCTTGCACATCCTTGGCCCCACGGTTCGCAGCCTCCATGATACCAGGGCCGCCGCCAGTGAGCACGGTGAAGCCCATCTTGGAAATGGCCGAGCCCATCTCGCGGGCGAGACAGTAGTATTTGTGATTCTCATCGAACCGGGCGGAACCAAAGACGGTGACGCAGGGGCCGACGAAATGGAGGGTGCGGAAGCCATTGAGGAAGTCGCGAACGACACCCATGAGGAGCGAGAACTCACGGCGGCGCGGGTTTGGCCCGCGCAGCAGCACCCGGTCCACGAGCTGTGAGGTAAAGGCTTCGTCATCATGCACTTCCTTGGGAGTGGCCGGAGTCACAGTGGTGCCGGTGAGCGAGGTAGATGGCTCTTCCTCGCGGTCGCGTAGGTCGGGAGATTTCATGGTCGGGGAGTTTCACCTGCTCTGATAGCGAGCGCAGGTGATTTGTTCATGAGAAACGAACCCGAAATCACATCAGCGTGCTCTTGTCCACTTCTCCTGCCTTGTAGCGATCCTGATACTTGTGCCAGCGGAAGGGCATGGCGAGTTGGGCGAGGAAAGTCTTCGGCATGGCGGATTTGATGCCGATGATGTCGGGACGATGCCGCGTGGAATCGTTGTAAAAGGAGCGGAAGATGAGGTCCCAGAGCATGAGGTTCTCGCCGTAGTTTTTATCACCCTCACGGAGATCCGTGCTGTGATGCCAGCGATGCAGCTCCGGTGTGTTGAAGATGTAATTCAACCAGCCGAATTTCATCTGGATGTTGCAGTGTGTGAGGAACCCGATGTAGGCCGTGATGGCCCCAAAATACTGCACGACATCGTTTGGCGTGCCAGCCAGCCAGAGCAGCGGTCCGCTGAAGATCATGCTCTTGAGCGTGTCGATGATGTGGAAGCGGCCGGTGTTGAAGAACCACAGCTTTTTGACGCTGTGATGCACGGCGTGGAAATGCCACAGCGGCATCCAGGTGTGTGCCACGCGATGCGCCCAGTAGAGACCGAACTCCGCGATGACCAATGCCAGCACGACCTGCCCCCACATGGGCCAGTGATTTGGCCAGAAGCCTTTTCCCTGATCTCCACCCACCGTGCTGACGAGCCCATAGTAAGCCAGCATCATGATGACAAGCTGCACGAAGGTTTTGGTGAAGACCGTGTGCGCCAAGTCAGGCACCATCTGGCCATCATTCTTTAACCACTCACGCTCATGTGGACGGACACGCTCGAGAATGAAAAGTACAGCCGCAAAACTGAAGTAGGTGAGATTGAACGCCAGCTTCCCCTGCCCGGCGCTGATCCCGATGCTGGTGGGAATGAGCGCCGCAATGACGAGCAGGGGCCAGAGAAGGTAATCAAGGATCGTGGAAAGCGTGCGCATGTGGGAGGCGGCCCATCTGTGGCGAGAATCCGGCGCGTGACAAAACCTTGGCCGGAAAATCTTTGCCCTCAGCCCTGCGATTCTTGCGTTCAGCGTTCTCGCGGCATCTCCCGAAGCAGCCACTCGGAGAGCGTGGCAAAGAGCGGGAAATCCGTCGTGAAGATGGTGGCATGGCCTGCGCCGGGCACAGGCAACCATCGACGGCTTTTGGCCGCTGTGAGGGCTTCGTGAAGTCGCTGACCGCACTCCGGTGGGATGAAGGAATCGGCGGTGCCGTGGGCAATGAGCACCGGACAACTCACCTGAGGTGCCAAGAGCTGCGAATTGGAGGCGGAAGGCATCCGGCCGGTTTCGAGGGCGAAGCGTGTTTCTGCCCCGAATGCCAGCAGAGGTCCGAAAACCGGCCCTGCGAGCTTTTCGGCCTGCGTCTCGATTACCGAGGCGAGGTCATCGAAAGTGCAGAGAAGCACGAGTGCCTTCCACGGCGTATCCGGTAGCGTGGCCGCACGCATGGCAACGGCACCGCCCATCGAAATGCCGAGCAGCGAGGCGTTTTCGAGGCTGAAGCCAAATTTCAAGGCAGCCTCGCGAGCCACTTGGGCAGGTAGAGCGCTTTCGGTAATGCCGTAGCCAGCCACTTCCAACGGATGATCGCCATGGCCGGGAAGATCAGGAATGATGCAGCGAAAACCGGCCGCACAGAATCGCTCCGCCACGAAGAGCATGTCTTCCTTTCGCATGCGGCGTCCATGCACGAGCACCAGCACGCGATCGCACTCGCCCAGTCCCGGCAAAGGTGCCCGACGAGCGGCGAGTTGCGCCCGCACGAGGCGACCTCGCTTTCCAGGTGTACCTGAAGGCTCGCAAACCACCACCGGCGTGCCATCGGAAGCGATGAAGGGCTTCAAACGCATGCCAAAAGCCTCCGGCTGGGCGAGCATCCCCCGATGATGCGACTGGAGCGAACGCCTCGCGGGCCGGATGACCTCACCGCCGAGCCACATGCCGGTGCCGGTGGTGCCAAGAAGAATAAGCAGCGTGAGTATCGAGAGCCAGCGACGGAGGCGTTTCATTCCGCCAAGCTGCTTGAGAAGCCCCGCGAGGCCAGAAACGAAGAGTGAATTGGCGGTGAAGAAAAGGTGAAGGCAGCAGCCCAGCTTGACGACGGACATCAAAAGGGCAACATGTCCGACATGGCCGCTAGTTCCACCGCCCCCGATTTTACCGTTCGTGACCTGAACCGCCAGCTCGCCCGCGTTCTGGAGGCTTGTGACCGCCTGGGCATCATTCGTATCCGCAGCCGAAAAGGGCGCACCTATGAACTTAGGCCGCAGCCGGACCCAAAGGACGAAAAGCCGGGATACCCTGACTTTGCCGCCCGAAGGAAAGCGATGGGCATGCCTAAGATGACCCGGCTGCAACGCGAAACACTCGACCGCTTGATCGCAGGAGAATGAGCATTTACGCGGACACCAATTTCTTCACTTATCTTTACCTCGAAGACAGCGGCTCAGGTAAAGCAGACCAATTGATGAAGGAACTGCACCCCGTGCTTCCGCTCACTTGGCTTTTGAAAGCTGAGGTCATCAATGCTTTTGAGCAGGCGGTTTTTTCCGGCTACGGCGAATCCCAAAGACGTGTAAACGCTGAGCTCGCCGCCTCCTGCCAGCAGCAGTTCCGAGACGATCTACGCCATGGCATCGTCATGAAACGTGTGGAGATAAGGCAAGCCGAGCTTGAGCGCCTATTTGAAGAAATCTCTCTGCGTTACACCGCGAAGCACGGCTTCCGCACTTATGACATTCTGCATGTGGCCTCGGCTTTGCTGCTCAAATGCAGGTCGTTTTGGAGCTTTGATAAGCGGGCCTGCAAGCTGGCAAAGCTGGAAGGATTGAAACTCATTTGAGGCTTGCCCTCCCGATGCATGTCGCCACTCTCGCCGCCGCATGTCCGCCCCCGCTTTTGTTTCTGACGTTGGAAAGGTCCTCATCGATTTTGATTTCGCGCCTGCCGCCCGGCGGCTGGCGCAGAAGTGCCCGCATCCGGCGGAGACGGTGCTGACCTTGTTTGACGGCATCAAAGGCCCTTATGAAGAAGGACGCATCGACGATGAGGAGTTCGTGCGCGAGGGCATTCGGCTCACGGGTTTCACCGGCACGACGGAGGAGTTCATCACGATCTGGTGCGAGATTTTCACGGAGAACCTGCCGATGAAGGCCTCGCTCAGCACGCTCGCAGGCAAGGTGCCGATGTACCTGCTCTCCAACACGAGCGGACTGCACAAAGAC
Organism: Akkermansia muciniphila; assembly: GCA_943373155.1. Lineage (GTDB taxonomy): Bacteria > Verrucomicrobiota > Verrucomicrobiia > Verrucomicrobiales > Verrucomicrobiaceae > Prosthecobacter. The sequence goes on from CALSBJ010000068.1 coordinate 15,746, forward strand.
TACTTCTGGCGCACCTACGGCATCTTTGAACCCTTCGCGGACGGCGTGTATTCGCACGAGGCGAAGTGCTCGAAGCCCGGTGAGGCCATTTTCCAGCACACGATCGAGAAATTTAACCTCGATCCGGCACGGACCTTCTATGTCGATGACCTGCTGCCGAACATCGAAACGGCCGCTCGGCTGGGTTTTCGGACATTTCACTACAGCTTTGCAAAGCACCCGGAATTCGAGGCGGCTTTGACGGAATGGCGGACGGAACAGGGCATTGGTTGACGCCTCCCCTTCCCCGTCCTAACGGTCCCTCAAACCCATGAAATGCGACGTTTGCGAAGCGGAGGCCTCGGTCTTTCTCACCCAGATCATCAACGGTCAAATGACCACCGTGAACCTGTGCGAAGGATGCTCGAAGTCCAAAGGTGTGACGGAAGAAACCGGCTTCGGGCTGGCAGAGGCCTTTGTGGGCGCGGCTCCGCGTGCGGTGGAGACCTCACCGGATCTCGCCTGCGCTTCCTGCGGCTTCACGGCAGCCCAGTTAAAGAAAATCGGCCGCATGGGCTGCCCGGAATGCTACGACACCTTCCGTGATGGCATTGAAGGCCTGCTCCGTGGCATGCACAAAGGCACACGCCATGTGGGAAAGCGCCCCAGCGCCATCATCAGCACCGCGCCACCGCCCAAACCACGCCGCAGCAGTGTCCCGGCACCGGCCCCCGCCCCGGTGACCACCTCCACGATCACCACCCCGGCCATCGCCCTCAAAGAGGACACGCCCGCCCCTTTGCCGCCGGACATCAATAAACTCCGCGCCGAGTTGGACTTGGCCGTGAAAGAAGAGCGCTACGAAGACGCCGCCACCATCAAGGCGGAGATCGACCGCCAGACCAAAGACACGGCGGCGAAATAACTGCCCCCGCTTCCCCGCTTCCCCGCTTCCCCGCTTCCCCGCTCCCCATCATGATGCGTTTTTCCACCCTCATCAAAAACCCTGCCGATTGGATGAAGGGCAGCGGCCCGCACTCGGAGATCGTCATGACCTCCCGCGTGCGCCTCGCCCGTAATCTGCGAGGATTCCCCTTCCCCGGCTTTTCGCAGGAGCATCAACGCATCGAGCTACTGAAGGCGGCGCGTCCCGTCGTCGAGGAGCTCCCGGAGATGCGAGATGGCTACAGCGTCGATTACACGGAACTGAGTAAAATCCGCAAGCAGGTGCTGGTGGAGCGCCACCTCGTCAGCCGTGAGCACGCGGCCCGCACCACGGGCTGCGCGGTGGTGATTGATCGAAAGCAAAGCATCTCCGTCATGATCAATGAGGAGGACCACTTCCGCCTTCAGGGCATCCGGCCCGGCCTGAACCTCCGCGGTGCCTATGAACTCGTCGATCGCATCGATACGGAGATGGATGCGGCCCTTCCTTATGCCTTTGATGGCAAGCTCGGCTACCTCACCGCCTGCCCCACAAATCTCGGCACCGGCATGCGTGCTTCCGTGATGCTTCACCTGCCCGGCCTCGTGCTGCTGGATCAAATCAACCCGGTGATCAAAGCCGTGGGCAAAATCGGCCTAGCCGTGCGCGGCCTTTATGGCGAGGGCACCGAGGCGCTCGGCAATCTCTTCCAGATCTCCAACCAGCACACGCTGGGCGAAGGGGAGCCTGAGATCATCACGCAGATCGAAAAAGTCATCGAGGGCGTCATCCGCAGTGAGCAGACCGCTCGTGCGAAGCTCCTCGAAGACCACCACACCATGCTCAGTGATCAGGTGGGCCGTGCGTATGCTATTCTGCGCTATGCGCATGTGCTTACCTCCAAAGAAGCACTGAACCTGCTCTCCATGCTTCGCCTCGGCGCGGATCTCGACATCATCACGAACTGCGACCGCAGCCTGCTCGACCTGCTTCTCCTCGAAATCCAGCCCGCTCACCTTCAACTGGGTGCCGAGCGTGAATTGTCCCCCGAGGAGCGCGATGTGGCGCGTGCTGAAATCACTCGTTCGCGACTCCTAGGCATCCAGGGTCCGCTCGATGCCCCCGCCTCGCCTTCCGCGAATTAAGTCATGAGACCGCTCGCCCTCTGCTTCGTGCTGCTCGTCGGCGCTTACGCGGCGGAGGACGAGGCAGCTTTGAAGGTCGTCAACAAGGCTATCCGCGACGGTGATCAGGAATTGCTCGCCGGTTTGCAGCAGCAGCATGGGCCCAAGGCCGCGCAACTCGTGCTCGATACTGTTTCGAGCAAACGAGTCGGCGGCGGCATCAAGGCTCGACTCGCTGAAATCGTGCTCGGTTGGCCCAGCGACGCTCTCGGCAGGCAGGAACTCGTCACCTGGCTCGCCAAGCATCCGAACTGCGAAGACGACGCGATGCTCTTTTTCGCCGAAATCCATCCACCGGAGGCTCGAAGCTGGTTTTGGAGCCAAATCGAAGCCGAGAAGGGCGATCACGCCAAGCTGCGCCATCCCCACCGCGTCGCGATGGCGGTTCGAGGCCTCGGTTTTTTCGAGGACAATCCAGAGATCGTCGTCACCCGCATCGGCTCGATGCTCGCGAGCGAGTATCCCCATGTCATTCGTGCCTGCGCCGCCGATGCGCTGGGCGGCATGAAGCATGCCAAAGCCATCGAGGCCTTGATTCCGCAGGTGGAGGATACCGCCATCGGCACGCGAATCGTTCGCAGCCTCTACCGGCTCACCGGGCAGCACTTTGAAAAAGAGCCCGCGACCCGCTGGCAGGAATGGTGGGCATCGAACAAGGCCACCCTCGCCTTCAAAATGCACAGCCAGGCCGAGTTCGAGGAGTTCCTGAAACTCCAAGCCCTCGTCAAACCCGTGGACGACACCATGATCGATATGGAGACTTTCTACGGCGTGAAGGTCGAGGGAAACGGGCTGCTCTTCATCCTCGATGTCAGCGGCAGCATGACCATCGGCGGCCGCATCAACAAGCTGCGAGCACAGATGGGAAACATCCTCCTCGTGCTCGAAGGCCGCCCGACACGCCTCCGCCATGGCATCCTCACCTTCAGCGATGGCGTCGAGTCCTGTTACCCGCGTGGCATTGCTACCAACGAGCCGGAAAACCGGCAAAAGGCTGCGAAATTCATCGACCGACTCGATGCCGATGGCGGCACCTCGATGGTCTCCGCCCTTCGCCACGCCGCAGAAAAGGTCCTGCCGGATGCGAACCTCGACACCCTCTACCTCCTCAGCGACGGCTCACCCACCGATGGCAGCGATCAAATGGTTCTCGATGCCGCCCGCCTCATTCATCAGCGTCATCAATGCCGCATCCACACCATCGCCATTGGCGAGGACGAACCGGCGGCCTTCGGTGAAAAAACGCTCATGGAAAAAGTCGCCCACCTCACCGGCGGCTCCTTTACCCGCGTGCGGGACGTCGAAGACGGGAATTGATTCTCCGCACACCCGCAAAACAAGGCAGGAAGCCGGAACACGAGGTTCACAGGCTTCCTGCCGGGGTTTTTCTCAGAGGACGTGGCTGAGAATGGGAGGGATGAATCAGGCTGCAACTTTCGCGCGGCTCTTGCGGGCGGGTTTGGCGGTCTTTGGCATGATCGTCGGGCGGAAGGCATCGCCAAAGAGGTAACTGCGGGCGCTGTCCACCTGGCCCATGACGCGGCGGTGCCATTTGGTGAATTCCTTGCCCAGGCGTTCCTCGGCATCGGAAGATTGGAGAGCGTCGTCGAGGGACATGCGCTCCATGCTCAGTTCCAGGTGGAAGGTGATTTCCGGGATGTGCAGCTCCACGGCTTCAAACATGTCCATCACGCGGGCGGCGTAGCTGGTGTCCCAGATCTTGTCGTCCTCGTCATAGCTGCTCGTCACGAGATGGGCGATGAGGTACTCCGCATTGTCGGAGTAGATTTCCGCAGCCTGCGTCACGGAGTCGAAGCTCTCGCGGTCGGCGGTCACGGGCAGGACGATGGTCATCGCCACACCGGTCTCACTCAGGAGGTTCTCGAAGTCGTGCTGCTGGTAGAAGGAATTGAAGAACTCTCCCAAACCGGTGCCCACTTCGAGAATCGTGATCGGCGAGGCATCCACATGCGCCATGAAAGCGCGGGGTGTGAGCGAATCCGGGTCGAGAACGACGCTGCCCGGCGAGGCCGAGGCACCTTCTTCGACGAGGGAAAGCAGGCGGTGGTCCACACCATACTGCTCGAGGTGGCGGGTGAGGCAGAGGGAGAGCGTGCTCTTACCGGTGCCGGGATAGTCGTTCTGGATGAGGATGAGCTTCTTCATGTGATTTATTGCTTAATTGCACGGCTATTATGCAAATTATGGAATTCATTGCAACCATAAATATTTAATTTTTGCGTAATTTTTAGAAAAGTAGGCTTTAAAGGGATTTTTAGCGCCCCCTTCTACTGCCTCGTGAAATCGCCGTGAAGCACAAAATCGACGTTTCCAGCTTCCCGGCGGCTCTGGTAGCCTTTCGGCCTTCCTATGAAGACTCGCTCTCTCTTTGTCCTTCTGCTCGTGCTTGTGTCCCTCACCTCGCCGGGCCGGGCGCAGTTCCCGAAACTGCTCGATGACTGGCAAAGCTGGGTGCTGTGGGATGATACGAAGCACGGCGGCAAGCCCACAGCCTTCGATGACAAGGCCAGGCTCATGCCGCAGTGGTATTCGACCGTGGAGATCAGAGCGGACGCCGCAGGTGGGAGCTTTCGCTTTGCCGTGGACTCGCGTTCGCATGAGTGGCTGCCGCTTCCAGGCGATGCGACATGCTGGCCGCATGACGTGAAAATCGACGGCGAGAAAGTGCCGGTGCTCAATCGCGAGGGCGCGCCCTGCGTGGCATTGAACACCGATTACAAAGGCGTGATCGAGGGCAGCTTCCGCTGGAGCACGATGCCGCAATCCGTGCGCCTCCCGCCGCAGATCGGCGTGCTCAGCTTGCAGCTCAATGGCCAGCCGGTGGAACTGCCGGTGTGGGATGCGGAAGGCCGACTTTGGCTGCAACGCACCGGCACGGAGCCCGCGGACAAGGATTTCCTCGCGGTGAAAGTCTATCGACTCATCAGCGATGGCTCGCCGCAGTGGCTGCACACGGAGGTGGAGCTCAGCGTGGCGGGCAAAAGCCGCGAGGAAGCGCTCGGTCACCTCCTGCCGGAGGGCTGGCGGCTTTCCTCCGTCGAAACACCGGTGCCCTGCGCCGTCGATGACGCGGGCAAACTAAAAGCCCAGGTCCGCGCGGGCAAATGGACGCTCAAGTTCGCCGCCTACCGCACCAGTCCCGCGACGACGATTGCGTATGCGAAGGACGCCAAACCGCTCGCCGAGGAGGAACTCATCGGCTTGCAGCACGACCCGGGCTTCCGCCTCGTCGAGATCAGCGGCATCCCGGCGGTCGATGTGGCACAGACGACCTATCCGGAGGCGTGGCGACAGCATCCTGTGCATCAATGGAATCCCGCGCAGGCCTTTCAGCTCGATGAAAAAATGCGTGGCATGGGCGCGAGGAAGCCGCAGGGCGTCACGATCCGCCGCAGCTTCTGGCTCGATGAGGACGGGAAGAACATGACCTATCAAGACGAGCTCAGTGGCAGCGGTCAGCAGACGTGGCGGCTCGATGCCGCGGAAGGTCACAAGCTCGGCGCGGTGAAAATCGGCGGCGCAGGCCAGCTCATCACGAAAAACCCCGCGAACGGTGCCGAAGGCGTCGAGGTGCGTGATCGCCAGCTCAACCTGCAAGCCGTGGGCCGCCTCGAACGCAGTGCCCGCCTCGCCGCCACCGGCTGGCAGCATGACGCAGAGTCGCTGGAGTCGCGCATGAATCTCCCGCCCGGCTGGCGCTTGCTCGCGGTCTTTGGCGCCGATTGGAGCCGTGGCGATTGGCTCACGTCGTGGTCGCTCTTTGATGTGTTTTTGCTGCTCATCGTCACGCTCGCTGTGTGGAAGGCTTGGGGCTGGAAAACCGCGATGATTGGACTGCTTGGCCTTCTGCTTGCCTATCATGAGACCGGAGTGCCGCGCTATACGTGGATCATTCTCGTGGCGGTCTTTGCTGCCGCGAAATGGGTGCCGGAGAATGCCCCGCCACTCGTGCAACGGCTCGTGAATGGCTTGAAGATCGTGGTGCTTGTTCTCTTTGCGTTGAATGCCGTGCCCTTCATCACGCAGCAGATCCAGCAGGCGATTTATCCGCAGTTGGAGCCGTATCGGACGACTTGGGAGGACAATGCGGGCTGGGCAAATGCCCCCGCATCCGCATCCCCAGCACCCCTTGCGCAAGAAACCGATGGCATTCGTGAACGCGTCGCCGGAGCCATGAACAGCATCGACATCTCCAGCAATCGCTACGAGCAGAAGCTTTCCAAATCCAACCTCTTCTACGACACCAAAGCGAAGATCCAAACCGGCCCTGCGGTGCCGCAGTGGAAGTGGCGCGAGGTCAGTTTTGGTTGGCGGGGACCCGTCTCGGCGGAGGAGAAAATCTCGCTGTGGCTCATTCCGTGCAGCTTGGAGCGTGTCATCACGCTGCTGCGCCTCGCATTCATGCTCGGCCTCGTTTGGCTGCTGCTCGGCAAAGGCAAGGAACTGCCGAAATGGCCCGGAAGCAAAGGTCGGGATGCGAGTGCTCCTCACCCCAGCCCTCTCCCCGAAAGCGAACCCATTCCACAAACTACCCGCAACCTCAGGGAGAGGGAGTCAGAATTCTCCCTCGCCCCGGCGCATCGCGTCGAAAACACTCCAGTCAGCATCCGGGGAGAGGGTCGGGGTGAGGGGCCAACCCTCGGCTTCCACCTCGCCTCCGCCTTGGTCTTCCTGTTTCTCGCCCAAACCGCCAGCGCCCAGATTCCTTCTCCTGAGATGTTGAATGAACTCCGCGAACGCGTGCTCTCGCTGCGCCCGCAGGACCCGCAGCGTGCCGAGATTCCTCAAGTGCGCCTCAAGCTGCAAGGGCATCGCCTAGAAATGGAGGTCGAGATTCATGCCAGCGAGATCGTCGCCGTGCCCCTGCCTGGAAAACTGCCGTCATGGAGCCCGCTGGGTGTCGGCGAGGCCGTCACCCTGCGAGATAAAGGCTACCTTTGGGTGCTCGCCACGCCTGGCGTGCAGACCGTGAAGATCACCGGACTCATCCCACCCGGCGCCGAATGGCAGTGGAGCTTCCTTTTGAAGCCGCGACAGGTACAGATCGATGCCGCAGGCTGGACCGTGACAGGCATGAAGCCCAACGGCGTGCCGGAGGACCAGGTTTTCTTCGTCGAGCAAAACCGCAGTGCCAGCGCCGAGGCCGCTTACGACCAGAAAGACTTCTTCCCCGTCGTGCACATCGAGCGTGAGTTGGAGCTCGGCCTCATCTGGCAGGTTCGCACGAAGGTGAAACGCCTCTCGCCCACCGGTAAAGCCATCTCCCTCAGCGTGCCATTGCTCGCCGCCGAGAGGGTAATGAGCGCCGGCATGAACGCCAGCAAAGGCCGTATCGAAGTGCGCTTCGGCGCTGGCGATGAAGAAGTGAGCTGGGAGAGCGAACTCGCACCCGTGCCGGATCTCACTTTGAAAGCCGAGGCCAGCGAGAGCTGGGTGGAGCGCTGGACACTCACCGCCTCGCCGGTTTGGAATGTGCATCACGAAGGTCTCGCGCCCGTCTATGAAACCTCGCAGGCTCAACTCGTGCCTGTTTGGACGCCGTGGCCCGGCGAAAGAGTGAAACTGACCGTTTCACGCCCCGAGGCCGTTCAAGGCGCCACCACCACCATCCATCAAGCGCGACAGATCACCCGCCTCGGCGACCGCCAGCACAGCACGCAGGTCACCATGCAGGTGCAGGCCAGCCTCGGTGAGGATTTCCGCCTCGAACTACCTGCGGAAGCCTCCATCAGCTCTCTCCGCGTGCGTGGCCAGGAGCTCCCGGTGCGTCGCGAAGGCAATTCCGTGATTCTTCCTGTGCGTCCTGGTGATCAAGAAGTCTTCATCGACTGGAAAACGCCCGGTGCGCTCGCTTTCAAGATGCCTACCGATGCCGTCACCCTGCCCGTGATGGCCTCGAACATCACCACCACCGTCCACATGCCCGCCTCACGCTGGCTGCTGTGGGCCAGCGGACCCATGCGCGGCCCGGCGGTGCGCTTCTGGGGCCTCTCGCTAGCCGCCATGCTGCTTGGCTTCATACTTGCCAAGATCCAACTTTCGCCGCTGAAAGGTTACGAATGGGCGCTGCTCATGCTCGGCTTCATGCAACTGCCTCTCTTCATCGGCGCGGCCGTCGTGCTCTGGTTCTTCGTCATCGCCTGGCGAGGCTCCGCGCCCTCCGCGATCAAATCTGCGGGCCTGTTCAATGTGATGCAAATCATCCTCGCCGGAGCCTCGCTCATCGCACTGCTCTGCATGCTCGCCGTGGTGCATCAGGGCCTGCTCGGCAAGCCAGAGATGTTCGTCACCGGCTACGGCTCCACCACCGACATGCTGCAATGGTTCCAAGACCGCACCGCCGATGGTTCCCTGCCGCGCCCCGTCGTCGTCTCCGTCTCCATCTGGGTCTATCGCGCCCTGATGCTCGCCTGGGCGCTCTGGCTGGCCTCTCGAGTGCTCCGCTGGCTGCCCTGGGCTGCCAAGCAACTTAGCGCCAGCCAAATCTGGAAGCGTGGCGAAACTAAACCTCAGGCTGGAACCCCGCCGCCTCTGCCACAGTGATCGCAATGGTGCTCCGAACAGTCCTCTGTGCGGCACTGCAAAACCTCCATGCCATCCTGCAATCACGCGGCACAGGCTTTCGGGTGGTGCTGGAGATGGATCCCTCCTTATAAAACGAGGCCGAAACGACTCGCGACCATCTTGAGCAAGGCGAAGAGGAGGATCGTGAGCACGGCAGAGCCGCCCAGGGCACCGTAAAAGCCCCACCAGCGCTGCATGGCGGGAAAAAGCAGGAACATCGGCAGCGTGGGCAGCACATACCAAAAGATGTACCACATGTGATCCGCCGTCTTTTGCCCCCTCACGGCAGGATCGCTCTCGAAATGCACCCAAAAGAGCGTGATGATGGAGACAAAAGGCAGCGCCGCCAGCAAGGCACCGGCTCGATCACTACGCTTCACCACCTCACTCACGAGGGTGATGATGCCAGCGCTAAGGAGGTATTTGATGATGAGCTTTGCCATGGTCAATTCAGGCTGAAGAGCCTCCACCAAGCCGCAATGACTGTGCATCGCTACATCAGGGAGCAACTGCCGCCGTCTGAGTTTTGCGGACTTTCTGACCAGACGGGTCAATCACATCCACCGTGACAAACATGACGACATTCCTGGTTTCAGTCTGCTTGGCGCTCGTGCGAAAGAGGCGACCGACAAAAGGTAGATCTCCAAGAATCGGAACCTTATCGTCAATGATGCTAATATCCTGTCGCTTGAGTCCTCCAATCATGATCGTGCTTCCATCCCAAACACGCACGGATGTGGAGGTTTTGGTGGTCTTGAAAATCGGTTGTAAAATTTGATTTGGAGTAATCAATTGGTCTTTTTCAAGAATTACCCCGACTAATCGCCCGAGATTGTAAACCGGGTACTGCCCTCCCCCGCTTCGGTTGATAGGGGAGCCATAATTAACAAAACCTTCAAAATCAGTCATTTCAGGCGTCAGATTCAGCTCCACGGAACCATCTTCGCCAATCACCGGCTCAACCTCCAACACGATGCCTGTTTTTCTCATCTCAAAGGCCGTTGGCGTAGTAGGGGTTGCGATTGGCGGCTGGGTGTTGAGGCCTTGACCAATAAGAAAGAATCCAGCGACGGCGTTGTTGTTGTTACTGGCTTGGGGTAGTTGCGGCGGATCAAACTCCGTTGGGTAAATGACTTCCCTCTGAAGCTCCACGGTGGCCTTCTGTCCATTTTTGGTGGTCACGCTCGGCGAGGCTTGGACATCCACGCCTTTTTTTTGCGACACACCTCGAAGAATAGTCTGAAACTGAGGGTCCGTGAACACTCCGGCAACGGAGAGAATGCCAGGCGCTGGCAATTGACTGGGGAGCGCGTTGCCCGTGCTCAGCAGCTGATCCAATCGATTGTCTGCCACTTGGCCGGACCTTAGGCCGGCAGTGATTGGATTCACGCCGGTCGATAGGGTGCTGGTTGTTGTGACAGGTAGCCCTGAAAATTGGGGGACCGTGATAGAGGAAGCAAACGGACCGCCTGTGCTTAAGTCAGTGCGCAATGATTTCCCTACAGTGCCGCCACCAAAATCAACCTTGGGATTGCTACCACCGCCTCCCATCAGCCAGTCAAACCCGAGTTCATCCAGGTTGTTTTGAGCCACTTCTAGAATACGCACCGTCACCGTCACCATCTTGGGGGCGGACTTCATGGCTTCTTCCACGAGACTCTCGACCAACTCGACGTTCGGGACAGTGTTGCGCACCACGAGCGTGCTGGTGCCGGAGGAAAAACTAGCACTGGAACCTTCGGGAAACTGGATGCCGCGGCCTTCGAGGAATTCCTTGGCCCCCATCCGTCGGATGGAAAGACCTCCGCCAAGAGGGGCCGCAGCAGCCTGCGCAAATGGGTCCGCACCTGGAGCGGGAGCAGGGGCATTGGTGGCGCTGTTCTGAATGAAATCCGGCGGCACACGATAACTGCGAGTGACCATGGCCGAGTTTTTCTCACCGAGTGACGTAAGCACCACGGCACGAGCCTCGACGCGATAACTCACACTCGCCGCCTCGGTGACATAGCGGAGTACTTCCTCCATGGGGATGTCCTTGAGCGAGAGGCTGATCTGAGCGGATTTCAGATCATCGGGGATATTAAGCACGAAATCGATGCCTCGGCCTTCGGGATCGAGATCGCGGCTGCGCAGGCGGAGCAGTTCGATCACCTCAGGCACCGTTGCCCCCTGAAATTCGATGCTAGGCATGCGGTAGTTGCGCAGCTTGTCGAGAATGCTCTCGCGGCCCTCCAGCGAGGACGCTGTGGCACGTTCGCGGGCACCGAAGAGAGCATTCAAATCCGTGCTGGAAGGCGGCACGGCATCTTCCCACAGGCGGTCCACACCAGCCAGCATGGAGGCACGCTTTTGGTCGTAGGCCGACTGAAAATATTTTCTTTTGAACTGCTCGGCACGCTCCATGCCACGGCGAGCGGCGTTATTGTATTTGTCGATGCGCAACACATCCTGGTAGAGGCGTATGGAGAGATCGTAATCACCGATTTCGAGGGCCGAGTTGGCCTTGAGTAGCAGCGCCTCAACCTTCTTCACATTGTCCACATGCTCGGAAGTCAGCGCAGGAGGATAGCGATCTGGATCTGCCAAGTGGGCACGGCAGGCGAGCACTTGCTTGTCATTCGGCGAGGCGGCGAGGAGCTTGGCAAGGAGTTCATCGGCCTCAGGGCGCTTGCCGATGGCCATTAATTCCTCAGCACGGATGCAGCCAGCAGAGATGTAACCTGCACGGGCAGCCGCTTTGAGTTCGTGCGTGAGCGGAGCCTCAGGCAGCGAGGTGTAGGTGGATTCGAGCAAGCTCAGCGCCTCCTCGGTCTTGCCCTCGGCCATCAAATTGGAGGCACGCTGAAGATCGGTTCCGGCAGAATCGACGCGCATCTGGCGTTTGGCAGCTTCACGATCCGCGAGGCGGACGGCGCTATCAGCCGCAGGAGTCGGTTGGAGAGCCAACAGACTCATCACCCCGATGCAAAACCAGGGGCCGGGAGTGTGTTGGGGGTGAAATTTCAATGGCATGCGGGAAAAGCGTCGCGAAATGGGAGCAGGAAACCATTTGGATAACAGAACGCCCCGGTTTCCCCAAGCATTTTCTTCCACCCCGCCTGACATTTCAACCCGCCCATCCCGGATGCCCGCCACCCTCCTCGCCCTCGATCTTTCCACTGCCCAAGGCAGCCTCGCGGTGGTCTGCGGCGGCGAGGTGCGGTTTGAGGCCTCGTTTCAATCCGAGAGATCGCACAACGCCCGCGTGTTTGCCCCGCTGCGGGATGCTTTGGCGGCGGCTGGACCTGATCTCACGGGCGTGGTGATCGGAAACGGCCCCGGCTCCTATACCGGCGTCCGCATCGCCATCGCGGCAGCGCAGGGCATCGCCCTGTCGCGGGGCGTCTGGTGTGCCGGTTGGTCCTCGCTGGCGGCCCCGGACATCCAAACGGGTCCAAGCTACCGCGTCATCGGCGATGCTCGACGGCAGAGCTTTTACCTCGCCGAGGTGCAAAATGGCCGTCTCATGCCTGAAATCGAAACCGTCTCCCCCGAGGTCGCTCGCGAGCGTTGTGCCGATGGTTCCCCGTGGCTGACTTTTGACCCGCAGGTGCCGCTCGGCCTTTCGCAGGTGCTTCAGGCACGCCCGAAGGCCCTCCACCTCGCTCAAATCGTTGCCGCCTTGCCGGAGGCCGAGCTCCGCGACCTCATCGCCCGCCCCTTGATCCCGCATTACCTCGCCGAGGCCTTCATCACGAAGCCGAAACGCCTACCCGGCACGGTTTGAGACCTAGGTGGCACGGAACGGTCCTTGCACGCGGCTTTGCCCGCTCCATGTTCCGCGCCCTTTTCCCTTTCCCCCGACCTCATGTTCAATTGGATCATCAAGAAAATTCTCGGCTCGAAGAACCAGCGCACGGTTCGCAAGCTCCAGCCCACCGTCACCGAGATCAATCGCATCGAAGAACAGCTCCAGCAGCAGGATGAGCAGGCCCTTCGTGACCGCGTGACAAAGTGGCAGCAGCAGTTCCGCGCCTTCCACACCCCGCCCTTCCTCGGGGGCGTGGCTTTGCGCATCGCTGATGAGCAGCAGGTCAATGCCTCGCTGGAAGGCATCGCCCCTTACTTTGAGGCGTTGAAGGCTCATTTCCCATCTCTCGATGCCGAGGAGGTCAAAACCTCCGCCTGGGCTTCCGCGTCCTTGGAAGAGAAAAAAGCCCGCATCGACCGTGCCCGCGATGCCTGGAACGAGATTCAGCCCAAGTTCACCGACATCGAGCAGCAGATGCTCAGCGACATCCTCCCCGAGGCCTACGCCGTCGTCAAAAACGCCGCCCGCCGCCTCTCCGGCAGCGACATCATGGTCTGCGATACGCCGCTGAAGTGGAACATGGTCCATTTCGACGTGCAGCTCATCGGCGGCATCGCCTTGCATCGCGGCATGATCGCCGAAATGGCCACCGGTGAAGGTAAAACGCTTGTCGGCACGCTTCCCGTCTTCCTCAATGCCCTCACCGGCCGTGGTGTCCACGTCATCACGGTGAATGACTACCTCGCCCGACGCGACAGCGAGTGGATGGGCCACCTTTACAAATCCCTCGGCCTCACGGTCGGCGTTATCCAGAACGACCAGCCCAGCCACATCCGTGCCGAGCAATACCGCTGCGACATCACCTACGGCACGAACAGCGAATTCGGCTTCGACTACCTCCGCGACAACGGCATGGCCTCCAGCAAGGACCAGCAGGTGCAGCGCGGCCATTACTTCGCCATCGTGGACGAAGTGGACTCCGTCCTCATCGACGAGGCTCGCACGCCTCTCATCATCAGCGGCCCCGTCGCCGTCGCTGAGTCCGCCCATCACTACGAGCGTTATAAGCCACTCGTCGAGCAGCTCGTCCGCCGCCAGACCACGCTTTGCACGAAGATCATCACCGAGGCCAAAGAGCACGCCACCAAGGGCGAGCACGACCTCGCCGGTAAAAAGCTCTTCCAGGTCCACCTCGGCCAGCCGAAGAACCGCGCCCTGCTGCGCTGCATGGAAGATCCCGAGCTGCGCCGCGACATGGAAAAGGCCGAGCTCGCCCTCTATCAAGACACGCAGAAGGTCGAATACTTCAAACTCAAGGAAGAGCTCTACTACTCCATCGAGGAAAAGAGCCACGACGCCGACCTTAGCGAGATGGGTCGCACCTTCCTGAATCCCGATGAGCCGGAGGCTTTCGTGCTCCCAGACATCGCCACCATCTATTCGGAGATCGACGGCGATACCTCGCTCACCGAGCAGCAGCGAATTCAGAAGAAAAACGAGACCCAGGACCGCCTCTCCCATCAGGGCCAGCGCATCCACCAGATCGGCCAGCTCCTGCGTGCCTACACGCTCTATGAAAAGGACGTCGAATACGTCGTCGAGGACAACAAGGTCATGATCGTCGATGCGCAAACCGGCCGCAAAATGCCCGGCCGCCGCTGGAGCGATGGTTTGCATCAGGCCGTCGAAGCCAAGGAAGGCGTCCACATCGACGCCGAGACGCAGACGCTCGCCACCATCACCATTCAGAACTACTTCCGCCTCTATCAAAAGCTCGGCGGCATGACCGGCACCGCCGAAACCGACGCCGCAGAGTTCAACGACATCTACGGCCTCGATGTGCTCACCATCCCGACGAACCGCCCGGTGAAGCGCCTCGATCAAAACGACAGCATCTACAAAACACGCCGCGAAAAATTCACCGCCGTCATCGAGCTCATCAAGCAGCTCCACCTCAAAGGCCAGCCCGTCCTTGTCGGCACTGCCAGCGTCGAGGCCTCCGAAATGGTCTCTCGCATGCTGAAGCTGCAAAAAATCGTCCACAACGTCCTCAACGCGAAGTACCACCGCCAGGAGGCCGAGATCGTCGCCCGCGCCGGACATCGCGGCGCTGTCACCATCTCCACCAACATGGCCGGTCGTGGCACCGACATCAAACTCGGCGAAGGCGTCTCCGAGCTCGGCGGCCTCTTCGTGCTCGCCACGGAGCGTCACGAGTCCCGCCGCGTCGATCGTCAGCTTCGCGGACGTTCCGCCCGTCAGGGCGATCCGGGCGAGAGCAAATTCTTCCTCAGCTTTGAGGACGACCTCATGCGCAACTTTGGCGCCGCTGAGCGCATGACGAAGATGATGGAACGCTTCGGCATGAAGGAAGGCGAGGAATTGCAGCACCCCTGGCTCAATCGCAGCGTCGAAACCGCCCAGAAGCGAGTCGAGCAGCGCAACTACGTCTGGCGTAAACGCGTCCTCGAATACGACGACGTCATGAACCAGCAGCGCGAGGTCGTCTATGAATGGCGCAACGACGTGCTCAACAGCAACGACACCCGCCTTCTCATCAACGACGCCGTCGAAAAAGGCATCCGTGATCGCCTCGCTGAATTCATCCCGCAGGAGAAGTCCAACGACACCCCTGATTACGAAGGCCTCATCCACTGGATCAACACCACCTTCCCCATCGGCCTCAAAGCCGAGGAAGCCGAATTCGCCGGACGCGACTTCGAAGGCAACGTGCAGTTCATCAAGGACCGTATCCTCCACGCCTACGACGTGAAAGTGCAGGGTGGAAACCCCACCGCCCTTCAGGAGATCGAAAAAATGATCCTCCTCAATGCCATCGACCGCCTCTGGCAGGAGCATCTCTACGCCCTCGATGCCCTCAAAGAAGGCGTCAGCCTCCGCACCCATGGTCAGAAGGACCCGCTCATCGAATTCAAGCAGGAAGCCTTCTCCGCCTTCTCCAGCCTGATGACGAACATCAATGGCGAAGTCGTCGGAAATCTCTTCCGCAGCACCCAGCAGCTCGCCGCTTTCGAGGCCTTCCTCGCCCAGATGGCCCAGCAAGCCTCCACCACGGGTGGCGGAGCCGAAGAAAGCACTCCACCACGCCGTGAACGCCAGGTCGAAGAGGAGCCCGAAGCCCCTGCCGATCCTGCCCGCGATGGCCCCCGCCTCATCATCCCGCAGCGCACCCCCGCTGCAAAGCTATCCAAATTCCAAAACGTCGGCCGCAATGACGCCTGCCCCTGTGGCAGTGGCAAAAAGTACAAGCAGTGCTGCGGACGCACCGCGTGATCCCCTCACGCCGAATGACTTCTTTGTCCGTTGCCCTGCGAGTCAGCCCATGAAGCTTCCAGCGGACAGCCTCATTGAGCCACGCAAGGTCACCCACTACCTGCTTGTCCGGCGGGATATGGATGACAAATCAGGCTTCCTCCGTCTTGCGGGTTACGAGCCTCACCATGCCTCTCGGTTGGTTGAAGACATCCGCTCCTTGCTCCTGGTAGAGGCAGCCCCCACCGAAACCACCGAGTATGCCGAAAAATTCGCCATTCATGGCATCCTCACAGGCCCGAATGGCCGCCAGTTGCGCGTCCGCTCCATTTGGGCCAGACTCCACACCACCGGCGAGGTCCGGTTTGTCACCCTTTACCCTGCTTCCGCATGAAACACGAGCTCTACACCCGCGTCATCCTTGCCCGGGACATTCCCGCACAGGGTCTGTGCCGGGGAGACATCGCCACCGTCGTCGAGCAGTATGAGGGCGCTCCCGGTCAGGAACCCGGCTACGAACTGGAGGTCTTCAACGCGCTGGGACAAACCGTGGCCGTCGTGACCGTGAGGGAGTCTCAAATCGAAGCGCCCAATCAGGAAGAGCGCCTCTGTGTCCGTCACACCGCAGCCCTGGCGGCATGAGCGGAGGGATCAACGCGCCTCATTGAAAACAAGCAGCCCACCCGCGAGACCTGCCCGCAGTGCTACGCAGCAGCGTTGCAGGCGGGGTTAGGATAACCGCAGAGGTGAGAGGTCGATCGCTCGTCCTCGTCCTCGTCCTCCTACTCGAACTCGTCCTCGACTGTTTGGCTCCAAAAGTGGAACAGCAGCAATCGCCGCAAAGGATCGCAAGGAACGCAGAAGTCAGTGTGAAGTCGTCCGCGACTCCGCTCGCGGCCCGGATGCCAGACTTGGAGAAGGGGAGACTTTGAGACCATGAGACTCGCGGCGCAGCCACTCTCCCAGCCTCGCAGCGAAGCTGCTCTCCCAGTCTCCAAGTCTTCCCCGCGACTCCGCTCGCGGTCTGGCTGCCAGACTTGGAGAAGAGGAGCCGATGAGATGAGGAGTCTCGCGGCTTCGCCGCTCTCTGCGCCCATCGTCTATCGTCTATCGTCTATCGTCTATTGGCTATCGTCGATGCCCACAGGGCCAAGAACGCGCTGGCACAGCGGTTGTGGCGTGCCGGGTTGCTGCGGGGACGCGTTGTCAGAGGGTTCTAGCCTGGCCCCGTTTCAATTCGCTGCGTCGGGGCAGAAGGATCACCACCAGTCGAGAGTACGATTTCCCTATCGTGCCGCCTCTTTGACGGCTCGGTAACTCCAGTATTCCACGTCACCACGCCGAAAGGCATCAAGTAAAGCAGTCGAATATGGCACCGCCTTTTCAAGGAATGTCAGTTTGGGCAACCGACACGCCTGGGAAAGCCCTGCATACCAAGCGATTCTGGCGGCAGGTGCGAACTGCTCATCCGAAGTAATCTCTGAATGACAGCCCTGGCATAAAACCAACACATTCAGAGGCTCCCTGGCATACTGCGGATGAATGCGCGTCTCCAAAATGTGATGCACCGAAAGCTCCGGCATTTCATCTGTCTCGTAACCACACTTCTCACAAGTCAGCCCCTTTTCGCGTTTGATCCTCTGGCGAAAGCGCGTGTCAGACTTTTTGCAGCGATACGTCTGAATGATGATCAGCGGCCTCTCCGGCAGCAATTCCGCCTGTTCTGACTTGGGCTTGTCAGGCAGCCAATCGAAATGGAGTTCAAGTTGGACGGGCTTTCCCTGCATGATCACTCACTTGCGAGCTCCCTTAAAGCCACGCATCTCGGGATGTGACAGCGCATCAATGTAGGTCTGTGCTTCACGGTTACGCCTATCTGGCTTCTTTGCCCGCTTGAGCATCCCCCGGCAGTTTTCGCAGAGCTTCCAGCCATGAAGCTCCACCACTTTGTCAGACTCTTTTTTGCAGTAATGACAGGTCATGGGGCACCGGGTTTCAACGTGCTAAGATGTAATGTGCCAGCATTTGCTGCACACCTTTAACATCAGTGCCACGGCGGAACTCCTTCTTGATGGGCTGCGGAACACCTGACACCCAGATCATCAGCTCGGCGTCCATGTCGAAATGCCCCGCCGTTTCCACCGAGAACTGCGTGATGTTTTTGTAGGGGATGGAGTGATAACACACCTTCTTGCCTGTAAGCCCCTGTTTGTCTGCCAGGATCAGGCGACATTGAGTGAAAACAAAAAGGTCACGCACGACCTTGTATGCTCCCGTGATTTCCTCCCCCTGGATTAGGATAGGCTTAAACTCTTCCAGAAGCTCATCAGGGTGAACTTGCGTGGCTGTGCCGAAGAGTGCGTTGATGAGTCCCATGGTGTGGTGGTTTTTAGAGGTTATTGATCAAATATCCAACTTCGGCAACCCCTCCACGATCTTCATCGTCTCCAGGCTGACGGTGATGACACGGAGGAAGAGTTCTAAAGGATACTTGGGGTTGCCCATGGTTTCGGTGGCCCAGAGGTTGGCGTCGTTGGTGATGCCGCTGTCTTTGTCTTTGCTGACGGACTGGCGTTCCATGACCCATTCGAGGGCGGGTTTGCCGTTGACGATGTAGGCGTAGGCGGCTTCGGGGATGTCGCGGAGGGTGAGGTGGGCGTTGTAGAAGACGGTGGTTTTGTCGTTGATGGACTTGTTGGTTTCGGGGTCGCGGGTTTTGGCGAACTTCAGTTTCGGCCAAGCCATAAGTGCCTGAGCTTAATTGGAGGCGCGAGCTGGCCGTTTTCCAGATAATGAAAAGTTCGCTCGTGCTGAGTGATGTGGACTTTCTCTGCATCAGCAGTGGAAGGCGATAACCGACACGGCACTGGCCCACGTCGGACTTTGAACTCATCCGCCCGGGCTTCGAGTGCCTCGAACAGCTTCGGGTCAATCGTGTAACCGGGACTGACATAGCCGACCATCAAGGCGCTGGTCATGGCCCACGCATATTCGCCTCGGATGAAACGGGCGATCCCTTTGGCACAGTAGTGAACGCCGACGGTGTGTTCAGCATCGACGGGTTTGCACTCGATGAAGAGCCAGTCCTGCGTGTTCTTGTAAACGTCATTCCGTCCTGCGATACCCACTAGCAGGTCGGGCATCTTATCGAGCTTGGCACCGTCGTAGTTGCGCACTTTGGCCTCGCGGGTCACGACGGTGAAATGCTCGCGGTCGAAGCCTTCCACGATTCCTTTGGCGAAGACTTCATCATACATCACTTCATACAGATCATGCGTGACCTCATTCTCAGTCGCAGTCTGGAGGTTATGTCTGGGAGTCGGCTGAGCTTTCAGTCGCTGCCAGGAAACACGGAGCGCTTCTTCGACGATCAGAAACACCGCGAGCGGCAAGGGTTTGTGAGGCAATTCAACCTCGTCGCGGTAGAATCCGTAGCCCATGATCAGTCCTCGAAAATGGTCATGTAGTCACGGAGGATGTCCGCGCCGAGCAATCGCGCCCGGCTGGGTGTCCAGTAGCGATACTGGTTCAGGATGGCGATGACGAGACCGCCTTCGATTTCCTCGATGATTTGGGTGGCTCCCGTCTGATTGGCGAGCGGGATGATCTGGGTTTGGAAAAGCTCGCTGGGTTCGGGGGCTTCGGTTCCCTTGCTCGTCAGTGTGAAGACCACAAAGGGACTCGTTTTGTCTTCGGAAGGCTTCCAAACAGTGATCTCTGGCTGCTTGCCCAGCGCTTTGAAGAATGGCCGCAGGTAGTATTTGAGGCGGTCGAAGTAAGGGGTGCGCTCGGTTTTCTCGGATCGCTGACTTGCCCGCTTGCCGAGTTCGTCGTTGGGTTCCCGCACTTCCAGCGTGTCCTTGATGACTTCGACATCCGAAGCGCTCAGTCCGTAGAGCTTCCCAAAGAAGGCGTCGATGTCGAGGAAGACGGTGCGGTCTTCTTTGAGCAGGCGAGAGGACAATTCACCTACCAATTGCTTGTCATCTACAGAAAGCTTTTCCCAAGACACAAATGGAAAGTCATCAAAATCTCTCTTCTGAAACTTTGGCCGCTCGATGCCAATTTCCGCGCTCGTGAGGAGTGCGTAAAACATAAGCAACTCGCAATGAGCCCAAAGCTGGACATATTTTGTTAGCAATTCGGCTTCGGGATGCCCCTTGGCCGAGTATCCGTAGTAGCTCTCACTGAACGCAACATCACCTGCGCTCAACAAAGCTATCCCTTGACTCCTGTCGTCACCAGGACTCACGCGAATTAGGGTGAGTGGACCTCGATATGCTCGAAGGGCGTCTGGTGCCTCTTTACGATAATCGATTCGCGACCAACCAAGCGTGTTGTGCCCAAACAAATCCAGCTTACTTAAATCGACCAAGAACCGAAAATCCGCTTCGGCGGTCAGATCCTTTAACGTTTTCATCTTGCGGCTATCCTGCCGCACTTTGCGTTGCGGACGCACTTGATAACCGTTCTTGCACACCAGACGCAGCTCTTTGGTCCAGTAGTTTTCGAATTTTTTGGTTCCGGCAGCCCTTATCTTTCTCACGACCTCCAAATCCAAAGCCGTGCCCACGGCGAGCGCCTTCCACAGCCAAGGCTCTTCGATGGTCTGATCCACATCGACAAGCTGGGGGGATTTGGCGTCAATGCGCATCTCGCCGAGGCTGTTGGCGTGCAGGTCGGTGTGAGGAGAGATGAAATGCAGGCGATGGTGGGGCTTGGGTCGGCGATTCCGCGCAAAAAGCAGCATGAAGGGTTGGTCCATGTCCGGCCAGACCTGGGTTTTGCGGAGGTTGGAGGCATTGATGATGCCGTTGACCTCTAGCAGGCGGAAGAGCGCCTTACGGGTCGTCTCCGCCATGGGGCCTTGCTTGAACAAGGTGCGCGCTGGCAGGGCCATGGCGATGCGTCCGCCGGGCTTGCACCATTCCATGGACCGCCAGATGAAGGGCAGATCAGGCACGCTGTCCGGGTTCTTGTAGTCTTTCCCGATTTCCGGATCGATACGGGTGACGATGGACTTGCTGATGCGGTCGAGTTCCGCAGAGACACTGGCGTATTCTTTGCCGATGTTTGTCCACGGTGGATTGCACAGAATGAGATCGAACTGGCCGTCGAAGCACTTGCCCACATGCTCACCGATGCTGCCGACGACGGGGCCTTTCTCTTTGTCGTCCTCCTTGCGCCAATCGAAAAGGAT
>CALSBJ010000069.1:0-36249 GCA_943373155.1 Akkermansia muciniphila
CTCGAAAGCGCCGATGACACCGGCTACGGCGGCCGCATGATTCCGACGACGAGTGTGGATTCCTTTTTCGCCGAGATGCTGCGGTGGTTCGGTGTGCCCGCCTCCGGCATGAGCAGCGTGCTGCCGAACATCGGGAACTTTTACGACGCGAACTCGCCGAGTTTGCCGATTGGGATGCTGAGAGCTGGAACGTGGAGCTAAGTTTCAAGTTTAAGGTTTCATGTTTCAAGAAATCCGCCTTCGCCGAATCTTGCTGATCGTGGTCTCAGGACTCGGCATTTGCGGGCTCGTGCTTTACTTACTGTTCTTGAAAGCCGCTCAAAGCTCCGGCGAAATGCTTTGCGATGGCGTTCAAGTGGGCATGAGCCGCATTGATGAAGCCTCTGATGCCATTCGCCAGAAAAGCAGTGGATCACTACCTGGAGAGCATATCCTCAATAACTACGCCTCACCTTCCTCAAGGCCAGAAGATGACTTGCAGGTCATGGCGCATGTGTTTTCGAATCTGCGGCTGCTGGTGAAGGGGGATGAGCCGTTTCGGATGGGGGCGAATGAGGAGTTTGCGGCGGCTTTGATGGGGCAAAATGCGGCGAAGGAGGTCTTTTTGAGGGCTCCGCATGCGTGTTTGAATGCGAAAGGTCAGCTCGTGGACCGGTGGGGCTCGCCGCTGTTTTTTCATGTGCGGGATCGTGACCGCATCGACATCCGCAGCGCCGGCCCGGACCGCGAAATGTGGACGGCGGATGATTTGCAGCGGCGGCATGACGGTGAGTTTTTTCGTGGCGAGACGCTGCCAAGTGAAAATTCTCGCGAAGGGAAATGAGTTTGATCTGCGTGCGGTGCCTCGCACCATGATGGGCCATGCTGAATCTCCCCGATGCTCGTCGCCTTCACGGTCTTGTCACTGCCACCCACACACCTCTGCATGAGGATGGCTCGCTGAATCTGGATGAGGTGGAGAAGCAGGCTGCTTTTTTGCTCTCGAAGGGCGTGACGCAGGTGTTTATCGGCGGCAGCACGGGGGAGAGTCATTCGCTGACTTTTGAGGAGAGGCATCTGCTGGCCAAATGCTGGATGGCGGTGGTCAAGGGCACGCCGATGCGGGTGATTGTGCATGTGGGCTCCAATTGCCTTTCGGATGCCAAAGATCTCGCGGAGCAGGCGGAGGATCTCGGGGCGCATGCGGTGGCGGCGCTGGCGCCGATGTA
This sequence comes from Akkermansia muciniphila, assembly GCA_943373155.1. Classification (GTDB taxonomy): domain Bacteria; phylum Verrucomicrobiota; class Verrucomicrobiia; order Verrucomicrobiales; family Verrucomicrobiaceae; genus Prosthecobacter. Next base: position 1,209 of record CALSBJ010000069.1, read on the forward strand.
TTTCAAACCTCGCGATGTGAACATGCTGGTGGAGACGATGGGGCAAATCGCCGCCGCAGCCCCGGAGACACCGTTTTACTACTACGACATCCCAGTACTTACCGGTCTGAGCCATTCGATGCCGGAGTTTTTGCGTCAGGCGAAGGATCGCATCCCGAATCTGGCCGGTATCAAATTCACCAATTCGGACCTCATGTCCTATCAATACTGCCTGCGGGCAGATGAAGGGGCGTGGGATGTGCCGTTCGGTTTTGACGAGCACATGCTAGGGGCACTGGCAATGGGAGCGAAGGGGGCGGTGGGCAGCGGGTTCAACTTTGCGGCCCCGGTTTATCTTCGCCTTTTGGAGGCTTTTGCCAGGAATGATCTGGCGGCGGCCCGTGAGGAGCAGTTTCGCGGGGTGCGGATCATCAGCACGCTGGTGAACTATGGCTACATGGGCGCAGCGAAGGCGGTGATGGAGATGCTGGGCGTGGCGGTGGGGCCGCCGAGGCTGCCGAATGCGGCGCTGAGCAGCGAGCAAAAAGATCGACTGCGTGCCGAGCTGGAGGCGATGGGCTTCTTTGAATGGGTGGCGTGAGATGAGGGCACAAAAAACGCCGCGCTCGCTGAGGCGAACGCGGCGTGAAAAGCCTGGAGGGGCGGAAGATTATTTCTTCTTCTTGGGGGTCAGTTCTTCGAGGGACAGGGAACCGTTCTTGTCCTTGTCCATCTTGCCGAAGCGCTCTTCAGCCTTGGCGCTGTCTTTCTTGGCCTGAGGGGAAGCGAGGAACTCTTCCTTGGAGATGGAGCCGTTGCCGTCCTTGTCGAGGTTCTTCATCATGGCCTCGGGGCTCGGTGGGGCCTTCTTCTTGCCGCCTTCGGGCTTCTTGGCGTCGCCTTCAGCGGCGTTGACAAGGCCAGCGATGGCGAGGAGAGCGAGGGTGGTGGTGAGTGCTTTCATGTCGATGTATCTATGTTGGGTTGTGAGTTCGGCGCGGGGGTTGTTTTTTGGCAAAGCCTGCACCTGAGGCCGCCTTAAACGAGAGAGAGGCGTTTCCGTTTCACAAAAAGTGAGGCGAATTTTGTTCCTTCTCCCGTTGATGGCTCAAAGTTTGATTTTCTGGAATTCTCAGGGCGGGCCAGAAGGTGCGGCGCTTATTTCTCGACGGGTTTTCCGGCCGATTCCCAGCCGCCAAAGCCATCATCAAGGTGGATGACCTGGGTGAAACCGAGCTTTTCAAAGGTTTTCAGAGCGCGGGAGCTGCGGCCGCCGGCCTGGCAGTGGACGAGCGTGGGCTGGGTTTTATCGAGTTTGGCGAGTTGGGCCTCAAAATCGCCCGAGGAGATATCGATGTTCTTGGCACCTTTGATGTGACCCTCTTTAAACTCCTCAGGCGTGCGCACGTCAACGATGACGACTTTGCCTTCGGTGATGATTTTGGAGGCTTCGGAGGATTCAACGTGTTTCACCGGTTCAGCGGCGAAGGTGGCGGAGGCGAGGAGGGTGAGGGCGATGAGCAGGTTTTTCATGGTGGGTGGTGTTTGGAATGGAAGAAGGGTAGATCAGGAGGCACAGCGGACTTCGACGGGCATTTGGGCGAGCTTTTGATAGAGGCGCCGGAGGGCGAGGAGCGGCCACCAGCGGTAGAGATAGATGTCGAGCGGCTTCCACATGGCTACCCAGCCGATGATGGTGAGGCCTTCGTGGACAACCGCCTGCCAATGGACGGCCGAGGGGGGGAGCAGCGTGGCGGTGATCTGGCATGCGATGAGGAAGAGAAGCCCGATGAGCAGGGAGATGCGGCCTTCCCGCATGAGGCGCTTGAGATCACGTAGGATCATCTGGGCACGGTATTCAAAGTAGTGCTCAATGGACTCCTGCGTGAGCTTCTGCGGATCGGCGATGCCTTCCGGCCGGTGGGCCAGATGCACGACGAGCTTCAAATCATGCTGCTTCGGATGCTCCTGCGCCCAACTGACGATGAACGCCTCCGCGTCTCGATCGAGATCCCGCTCATGAAAGGGCGATGGGTCCATGGAATTGAACAGTTGGTTCAATTCCGTGAGTTTTACCTCGATGAGACCGGTCATGAGCGGGTGTGGAATGGTATCCGAGATCTCAAGCTTTGGCGGCGTCGAAGCCTTTGGCGACCTGCGACCAGTTTACGACGTTCCACCAGGCGGCGATGTAGTCGGGGCGTTTGTTTTGATATTTCAGGTAGTAGGCGTGTTCCCAGACATCGAGGCCGAGAATGGGCGTGCCGAGGTCTTCATCGGCGACGATGCCTTTCATGAGCGGGTTGTCCTGATTGGGCGTGGAAGTGACTTTGAGTTTGTCGTCCTTGGTGACGATGAGCCAGGCCCAGCCGGAGCCGAAGCGCTTCGTTCCAGCCTCGCCAAAGAGCTTTTTGAAGTCGTCGATGCTGCCGAAGGTGCTTTGGATGGCCTCGCCGAGCTTGCCTTCGGGGCCTTTGGGGCCGCTGCCAGCGGGAGCCATCCAGTTCCAGAACCAAGTGTGGTTCACATGGCCGCCGCCGTTGTTGCGGACGAGCATGCGCTGGGCCTCGGGTACGGAGGAGAGATCGGAAATGATGGCCACGGGGTCAGTTTGGGCTACGCTGGCGGCTTTGAGGGCATCGCCGAGGTTTTTCACGTAGGCGGCATGGTGTTTGCCATGATGGATGCCCATCGTGACGGCGTCGATGTGCGGCTCCAGCGCCTCGGGGGCGTAAGGAAGCGCTGCCTGGGAGAGATCGATGGCGGCGTGGCTGCTGGCGGGGACGAGCAGTGAGGCGGCGGCGGTGGAAGCGGTGGTGGTGAGGAAGATGCGGCGGTTCATGGGGTGGATGGGGGGTGCGGGGAAGAATACGAGGGCGGCGAGGACGATGTCACGGCCAATTTTGACTTGGGACGTGCATTCCGAGTCTGGAGTGATAGGCTCCTACCGATTTCCCCCCCCCAATGGCCACCCTGACTCACCCGCCTGAATGGACCACCGCGCCGCGGGCGGTGTATCGCTCGCGTGATGATTGGGCGCTGAAGTGGTGGGTGATGTTCGCCCTGATCCTCAGCGTGGTGTTTCACATGATGCTGTATGTGGGTTTTGATACCCTGGGCCTTGCGGCGAATGACAAGCCGGTGCCGCGAAAGCTTCCGGAACGCGTGCGCATCTCCGAAAAACTGCTTCGTGAGCAGCAGGCGATTCAGCATATCCCGGAGACGGTTTCCCCCACGACGGGCAATCTACCTGATGTGAAGGCCTTTGAGCCGAATCTGGACATGATCGACAAGCTCCAGGAGCTGGCCCCGAATCAAGAGATCGACCTCACGCCGAATGTGAAGGAAATTACCAATTTCATCCGCAAGAACGATCCGGGTGATGGCAATCCCGGTGCTCCTCAAACGAGCGAACTGGCCAAACTCCTCGCTGCGCCGCAAAGCATGGCCACGCCGGATCTCGCCGCCGAGATGGCGAGCGTAAAGAGAGAGGTGCTGATGAAGCCCGTTTCGGAAAAGCAGATGCTTCTCGACTCCGGCGCTCTCGATCCTGGTCCTGGTGGCGAGATGGATACCGGCCTGCTTGATGCCGTGAAGAGCCAGGGAACGGCCACCGCAGCGAGTGCGAAGGTGAAAGGTTTCAGCAATCTCGATGAACTGCTCAGCGGCAATGGCGGTGGCAAAGTGGGCGGTAGCACCGCCCCCATCCTGATGCCCACGGATCTGCTCTTCGAATATGGCAGTGACCAGCTCGCTGAAGGGGCTCGTCTCAGCCTGATGAAGCTGGGCTTCCTCATCCAAAAGAATCCGGACTCGCTGTTCATCATCGAGGGGCACACGGACAGCTTTGGCGGTGAGGAATTCAATCTGGCGCTGAGCATGCGCCGTGCTCAGGCGGTCGTTTTGTGGCTTCAGGAATCCCTTGGGCTCGGGGATGACCGCATCCGCGCCATGGGGATGGGTAAGTCAAAGCCCATCGTCGATGTGAACGGCACCGTGGAACAGCAGGGCATGAACCGCCGTGTGGAGATCAAGGTGCGGGCGAAGAAGTAGGCGGTGTGACCTGACTGACCTTGGTGACGTTGTTGATGGGTGTCACAAGGCCCGGCGGTAGGCTTCCACCTTTGTGAGGAAAGCGTTCCACTTTGGCCCGAGCTGGCCGTTATCGAGGAGGAAGTGCGGGCACTTTTTGTGGCCGAGGTCGCGGTGGTCGTCGTGGCGGATCATGCGCCAGTGCATGTGAGGGACCACATGGCTGAGCGGAATGCCGTGCTCTTTGATGAGCCAGGCGGTGAGCCGTGCCGTGCGGTCGAGTGTGCGGGCGCGGTCATTGCCACGGTTTTCGCACATCTCGATGCCGATGGAGCTGCGATTGCCCTGGCCGTCGTAGTCAGCGTGCTCACCGCGTTCGTTGGTGGGCAGGCTTTGGTAGGTGGAGTGGTCATCCACGGTGAAATGCCAGCCGATGTAGCCGATGGCATTGTGCTCGCCTTTGAGGGAGCCGCGTTTGAGCATCTGCGCATGCGAGTAGGCCCCTGCGCCACGCGAGCGGTTCTCCGTGGCATGGATGGTGATGAAGGCAGGATTCATCGGGCGGTGGATGCGGCGTGCATACATGCCCTTGGGGACGAGATCGACGGTGACACCCGGCGGCGAGCGATGGGAAACGATGCCTGCGCAGGAGGCGAGTAATAGCGAGACGATGGCAATGAGGAGGGCACGGGCGATTTTCATGCGGCGGAGTGTAGCTGTGTGAAGTTCGTTTCGTCCAGACGCGATTGTTGTGCCAGATTCGGCCTCAACATGCCTGCCACCAATTCTTCTGCCGAAATCGTCGTGATGCTTCACGGTCTCGCCCGCACGCCGCGGAGCATGCTGGGGGCGGGTTTATGGTTCAAGAAGGCCGGCTATCGCGTGGCCTATGTGTCGTATCCATCGCGGAAAATGGGCGTGGAGGATGCGGTGAGGGATTTTGTGGCTCCGGCACTCGAAAAGATCGCCTCGAGGCCTGGTGTGGAAAAGGTGCACTTCGTCACGCATTCGCTCGGCGGCATCGTTTTCCGTGCGTGGGCCGCTTTGCATGCGGAAAAGCTGCCGGTGGGCCGCGCGGTGCTGCTGGCTCCGCCGAACAACGGCAGCGAAATCGCCGACAAGCTCGGTGATTGGATCGTGGCGAAGAAAATCATGGGGCCGGTGCTACAAGAGCTGCGCACGGATGAAAAGGCCACGCCAAAGCGCCTCGGTGCGGTGAAGGTCGAAACCGGCGTCATCATGGGGGATGAGGCGAATCTACCCTTCTTCCGGCAATGGCTCGATGGAGCTTCCGATGGGGTCGTGACGGTGGAAGGCGGACGCATCGGAGGGCTGAAGGATTTTCTCGTGCTGCCTGCCGGGCACACCTGGATCATGTGGCGGCCCAAGGTGCTGGAGGCGGCGGTGAGGTTTATCCGCGAGGGGAGCTTTGGCGACGGTCGGAGAGATTGACGATTGCTGATTGAGGATTGTTGATTTTTGAAGTCGCTGACGCGGTAGGCGCAGACGCTTCGGCTACAGGTGCGGCAGAGCGAGCCACCCGATAAGGGGCCCCATCAAAGAGCATGCGACTGCTATCAATCCAATCCCATGACGAAAACGATGGGCAGCAAGAAGCCGTCCAGGCCATTTTTGATCCGGGTGAAGACTTGAGCCAAGGCTGGCAAGTTCCACGGCAGCAAGCAAGAGCAGCAGGCAGGGCACCATCAACGAGAGTAGTGCTTCCCAGGCCACCAAACTCAGGAATTTACCGCCGATGTCAGTATCCGGCTCGTTCTTCCAATGCTCGATGGCGGCTTGCGCCGTTTTTCGCTGTTCGGCCGGCGTGCCGAAGAACAAGGTCATGAATACCCCGCCGCTGCTCACGCGGCTCAAGACCAGCCAGAAGAAGACGGACACCTTCAATTGTGTCCAAGCCCACCACACGAGAACCAGTGCGATGACGCACAGACAGATGGAACCAGCAGTTAGGAGCAAGTGAACGGCACCGGTCATGGCTTGCCCCCATTCTTTCACTCCACATCGCCAAAGCCGCTGCTCACCAGCTCTTCGAGGTCGGCCATGGCGGCCTCGGCGTCGGCTCCCTCGGTGATGAGCTTGATGGTCTCTCCCTTGCCAGCGGCGAGCATCATGAGGCCCATGATGCTTTTGCCGTTCACGGATTCGTCATCCTTTTCCACCCACACGTCACACTGGTATTTGCCGGCTCGTTTCACGAACTGCGCGGCGGGACGGGCGTGCATGCCCATCTTGTTGCGGATCGTGAGTGCTTTTTCGAGGCTCATGCGGTGCGGGAGGTTGGTGGAGGTGGCGGGAGTGGGGCTAACCTAATTGGTTGTTTGTGATCTTTTGCAACAGCCTTTGGTCAAACTCCACCGCGCTGTTGTAGCCGAAGGCACGGAGTTTGTAGTTCATGGCGGCCAGCTCGATGAGGGCGGCCACATCGCGACCGGGCGCCAGAGGCAGGGTGACGTGGGGAATATCCAGACCCATCACGGGGCGCACGGCCGTGCTGGTGCCGACACGTTCCAGGTCCTCCGTTTTCTGGCCGTGGACGAGGGTGACGATGAGATCGAGGCGCTTGCTGAGGCGCAGAGCACCCACGCCGAAGAGGGCGCTGACGTTTAGAACACCGAGACCGCGGATCTCGATCATGCCACGGAGGTTTTCCGGGGCGGTGGCGATGATTTCTCGGTCTTCGACGACCCGCAGTTTCACCACGTCATCGGCCACGAGGGCGGCACCACGTTGTAGCAGGCCGATCACGCTTTCGCTTTTCCCGCTGCCGCTCTCGCCTTCGACGAGGACGCCGATGCCCTGCACGTCCACCATGCAGCCGTGAAGGTTCTGGCTCGGGGAAAAGGCCCATTCGAGGCGAATGGTGGCTGCGTTGAGGAATTTCATCGTAGCCATGCTCGTCTGGAAAACGGAAATGCCGGCGGCATTGGCGATGTCCACGAGCTCATCCTCGATGCGATGTCCACGAGCGACCACGATGCAGGGGATTTCCTGCGTGCAGAGCTTGCTGAAGCGGGAGGCGCGGAGGCCGGGATCGAGGCCTTCGAGGTAGGAGTGCTCCGAATTGCCAAAGACCTGCACGCGCTTGTAGGCGAAGTAGGTGTCAAAACCGGCCAACAGCAGGCCGGGACGGTTCACGGAGGGTTCGCTGATCTTGCGGGCAAAGCCCACATCTTTCCCGATCAGGCGCAGGCGGAGCTCTTCCCGGTTGGTTTGGAAAAAATCGCCGACGGTGATGGAGGAGGGCTTTTTGACACGCTGCGTGGGATTCATGGCGGGGAAGGGGATGAGGGCTGCTTAAGCCGCGCCCACTTGGCGCAGCCAGTCCTGAAGGTTGTAATAGTTCGTGATGCGCTTCACGAGGTTGTTTTCGATCTTGAAGAAGGCTCCCACTGGCAGCCGGTAGCGCTGTCCGGTGGCAGGGGGCAGGCCGTCATCCGTCGAGAGATACTCGCCCTCAATGACAAACTCCGCCGCGCCGCGTTTTCCATCCTCACTGGCAAAGGAAACAAGCTCCACCGCCTGCTCGCGGTAGCAGCGATCCATGCGTTGGAGAAAAGCGCGGAAGGCCTCCTTGCCCACTTCACAGCCGCCTTGGTTGATGTCGTGTGCCACGTCATCGGCGAGTAGATCGAGGAAGGCCTCTCGGCTGCCACGGTTGAAGGTTTCGTAGTAGGTGCGGATGAGCTGGAGCGATGAAGTCTGGGCGGCGGACATGCCCCGCGAGGATGCGGAGGTGGCGCGGGGCGTCAATCAGCGGCTTTGATCCTCGGTGAGGCTGCCGGATCTCACCTGAGCCAGCTACGGATTCATCCAGGCGTCAAAAGCCGCATCCACGCGCTGAAGCATCTCCGCCGTGCTGCGCTTTGCATCCGTGAACTGGTTCCACTTCGTCGCATCGTGATTCTTTCCAGCGCCTTCGATCTCGGCGATGAATTCCTCCACAAGAGTCAATTGCTGCGGATGTTGCTCACGCAGATGCGCTTTGCAGGTGCTGCTCGATTGATTCAGACGATTTTTGGTGCCGATGCTCATGGAGGCTCAGTATGGAGAGGGAATGCGATGGCGCTTTCGTTTTTGCCTTCCAACTCGCCGCACCTACGGAGTAACTGCCAGGCCTGGACATACCGTGGGTAACAGCTCAAGGAGATCTGCTGGGCGGAAGGGTTTGCGCAGGAATGCGTGGGCACCAGCGGCGAGGCATCTGGCTTCTTCTTCCTCGGTAGCTAATCCGGACATGCAGATGACAGGGATGGTCCGAACGGCGGGATCTTCCGCCTGCCGTATTTGGTGAAGGGCGTCCATTCCGCTGAGTAGAGGCATGCGCAAGTCCATCAGGATGAGGTTGGGAATGCGTTGCCTGGCCATGCGGACCACCTCCAGGCCGTCGCTGGCTTTATCGACCCGGAATCCGAGGTCTTCGAGATAGTTGCCGAGCACGCTGGACAGCGCGGCCTGATCATCGGCGAGTAGGATGAGCGGGACGGAGGAAGAGTTGGTTATTTGAGGCGTTGGTGATTGGGGGAGGGGGGATGACGAAGGCTGGGCAACGATCCAGCAGGTCCAATCATCGTGCAGCCGGATGCCGAGGGAGGGTGGTTGCTCTCCCGGCGCATGAACGAGGATGGTTCCTTCCCGCTGAAGAAGCAGGAATGCCAAAGGGTCGAGGCGAACGATTTGTGTCTGGATGGCCGAGGTGCTTTCCAAGGGCAAAGCCTCCCGAGGCATGTTGGAGAAGCGCAGGTGAAGAGTGGTGCCTTTGGGAACGAGGGCTATCTGACAGGTGATGAGATGATGGAGCACTCGTTGGAGGGGGGAGGAAGGGGGCGATTGCTCTGGAAGGCCTGTGACCTTGTCCAGTTGGAGGTGAAGCTGGCGGTTTTCGAATGAGGATGAAAAACGCTGGAGCAAGCTGTGAACAAGCCCCGGCAGTTCCGAGGCCGGCGTTGGCGGCGCTTTGGCCTCTTCGCGGCACAGCCATAGCTCCTCCAGGCTTTCGATCTGATGAAGATGCTCTGCGAGCTCCTCGCGAAGGGAGTTGATGGCTTCGGTCTGCGGGAGGCTGAGAGGGCCGAGAATGCCTTCTGCCAAGGTCTCGGCCTGGGCGGAGATGGCGGCGAGAGGTCCCCGGAGCTTGTGAATGATGGCAGCTAGGTGCTCCTTGGAAAGTTGGACGTCGGGGAGGGATGGCATGAGATGGAGTGAGGCAGAGGGAGTCAATATCAGACTAAATCTTTCTTTATTCTCGGGCTACGACGATTCAGTTCTCGAAATGGCGGTTATAATGGAGAGGCCGAAGATCTGGTTTCTCGGTCCTTCCTGATTATGTCTTCGTCCCCATCATCTCCCACGCGCTGCGAGTCGTCGAGTTCCGTTGTCTTGCTGGTGGAGGATCATGATGGTTACAGGCGCATCGTGCGGCAGGCGTTGGAATGTTTTCTCCCTGCTTGGACAGTTTGTGAAGCGGATAGCGTGCTGGCTGCCAAACAGATGTTGCAGGCATGCGAAGTGACGGTGGTCGTATGTGATCTGACACTGCCAGATGGCTCGGCGACCGATCTGGTGGGACTACTCCCAACGCTGACGACTCAAGAGCCACAGGTCATTATTTTCAGCAATCACTCCGTCGAGTCGCTCGAGTCTTTGCGGGGCCTTCATCAGGTCTATGGATGCCTGACCAAGGAGCGTGGTTTAAAGGAACTGGCATCTATCATCGAACACGCCGCGGCTTATAAAGGTCCTGTGAAAGGAACCGCCAATGCGAACTGACCCCCCTGCTAAGCCGTCAACAATGTCCGAAATGCTTCCCAAGTCCGATGCTCCCGGTGTGTGGCACCGCGAGATTTTTGACTCGATTCATGATGCTGTTTTTGTGCATGATCCTGCTACAGGGCGTATCGAATCCATGAACCGCCGAGCGGAGGCGATGTGGGGCATAAGCCGCGAGGTGAACAGCTCGCCCAAGATCGGCGAGATCAGCGCGAACGTGCCGCCCTACACGCAAGTTGAGGCGGCCGCTTGGGTCCGGCGCACGCTGGACGAAGGCCCGCAGTTGTTCGAATGGCAGGCACGTCATGCCGAGGGGCATGTGTTCTGGGTGGAGGTAAACCTCTGCAAGGCGGATGTGGGCGGCACGCCGAAGGTGCTGGCCACGGTGCGGGATATCACGCGCCGGAAAAAGGCGGAGGAGGAGTTGCGCCGCAGCGAGGAGAAGTTTCGTGCGGTGCTGGGCAATACCAAAGACCCGGTTTACTGCCTGAACCTCCCCACATTGACCTTTGAATACATTAGCCCTGCGGTGGAGCATGTGCTGGGATTTACGATGGAGGAGTGCATGGATGGGGGAATCGAGTTTTTCCGCTCGCGGCTGCATCTCGATGACCGTGATCACTTTGAGAAGATGCTGACGGGTTTGCTCGGCGGAGGGCCAGAGCAGCGTCCTGCGGTGGAGTATCGTTTTGCGCACAAGATACGCGGTTACCGCTGGATCAGTGACAGCCGCTCGATGGTCCATGACGCCGGGGGATGCGCGGTGGCGATCATCGGCAACCTGCGTGACGCCACGCTGCGCAAGGAACAGGAGGCCGCGCTTCAGCAGCAGGCGCACGCGGCGCTGCTCTCGCATCTGGAGGGCACCTCGCTGGCCCTCGTGGAGTGTGACAGCCAGAATCGCGTGTGCCGCTGGTCCCCGCAGGCAGAAAATTTGTTTGGCTGGACTTCCGCTCTAGTGACGGGAAAGGAGCCGTCCGAGTGGGGTTTCATCCACCCGGATGATCTGCCGCGTGCGGAGGCGGCGCTACACCGCCTACTGGACAGGTCCGAGTCCAGAAATACCTGCGTGCATCGCAATTTCACGCGTGACGGACGTGTCCTCGTCTGTGAATGGCACAACTCGGTGGTGCTCAACGAGCAGGGTGAGATCCAGTCGATCCTCCAACTCGCCTCAGACATCACCTTGGAGAAGAAAATGGAGGCTGCGCTGCGTGCGATGGCGGAGGGCGCAGAGTTGAAGAGCGGGGAGACGTTCTTCCAGTTCCTCTGCCTCCAGCTCGCGGACACTCTCGATGTCAAATTTGCCTGTGTGGCCATGATCATCCCCGAACGGGACCGCATGGTCAGGACGCTGGGCTTCAGCGCCGCGGGCAAGGTGCAGCCTAATGTTACCTATTCGGTCATCGGAACGCCCTGCCTGAGCGCTTACAACGGTCAGGAGTGTTTTTATGAATCGGGTGTCCAGGAGCTCTTCCCGAATGATGTGATGCTTCAGCAGCAAGGAGCCGCCTGCTACATGTGCATGCCGTTGCATGCCTCCGACGGACGCATTATCGGCCTGATCTCGGTTTTTCATACGCAGGCAATGGACAGGCGGGACCGCATTCATGCCATGTTTCAGATTTTTGCCGTGCGTGCGGCGGCAGAGATGGAGCGGCACCAGGCGGAGATGGCCCTGCGCAGGAGCGAGGAACGCTACGCCCTCGCCGCGAGTGGTTCGACGGCTGGTGTGTGGGACTGGGACATCCACACGGGCGGTGTGCATTACTCCACGCGTTTTCGCGAGCTTCTTGGGTACACGAAGGAGGAGTTTCCAAGCCTGTTTTTCTCGTGGGAGCAGAAGATGCATTCCGACGATCTCCCACGGGTGCAGGCAGCGATGGAGGCGCATCTGGAACGGCGTGAGCCGTTTTGCGTGGAGCATCGAGTGCGGGTGAAATCTGGCGAATACCGCTGGTTTGAGGCCCGCGGGCAGGCGCTATGGGACGAGAATGACATGCCCTACCGGATGGCTGGTTCCGCATTGGATGTGCATGAACGCAAGCTGGATGAGCAACGGCTGCTGCGGCTGAACAAGCTGCATGCCATGTCCAGCAGCATCAATGAGGCCATCGTGCGCATCGACGAGCCGCAGGAGCTTTACAAAGCTGCGGTGCGCATCGCCGTGGAAAAGGGCTGCATGCGGATGGCTTGGATCGGTTTGTTTGACGAGGCTTCCTTGCAAATCAAGCCGGTGGCCTTCGGCGGCCTCTACCAAGGTTATTTGGACGGGATCGTGCTTTCACTGCGCGAGGGCGATCCTTCGGGGCAGGGCCCTGCCGGGCGTGCTTTCAAGACGGGCGTTCATGTGGTCTCCAACGACATCGTAAACGACGAAACCTTCTACTACAGGGACAGGGCCATCGTGCGTGGTTTCCTTTCCTGCGCGGCGTTTCCGCTGAAGCCGGATGGCAAGCCCATTGGTGTGCTTTTAATCTATGCTGACGAGAGGGATTGCTTCCAGGAAGAGGAAGTGCGTGTGCTGGCCACGCTGGCGGACAATCTTTCCTTCGCTCTGGCAGCCGCTGGAAGCGAACGCGAGCGCCGTCATGCCCTTGAGGCGCTGAAGGAGAACGAGCGCATGATCTCCACGCTGATGAGTAACCTGCCTGGCGCGGCCTACCGTGCCCGCGTGGGTTCTCCGCCGGTGGTGGAATTTATCAGCGAGGGCTGCCTAGAGATCACGGGGCATGAATCGGTCGATGTGATCGGAAACAGCCGTGTGGTCTTTGAAGAACTGGTGCATCCCGAGGACATCGAACGGGTGCGCGAGACGATTCGCGTGGCCGTGCGGACCAAGGATCACTATGAAATGACCTACCGGATCATCCACCGGGACGGCTCGGAGAAGTGGATCTGGGAGCGCGGTCAGGCCGTGCCCTCGGAAGACGGGGGGGCAAGGCATCTGGAAGGTTTTCTAACGGATGTGACGGACAAGCGCCGCATGGAATCCCAGATGCTCCGTGCCCAGCGCATGGAGAGCATCGGCACGCTGGCCGGCGGGGTGGCGCATGACCTCAACAACATTCTCACGCCGATCCTCATGTCTCTCACGATTCTGCGGATGAAGCTCTCGCAGCCGCGGGATGTGGAGTTGCTCAATAGCCTCGAGTCCAGCGCCAATCGCGGCGCGGACATGGTGAAGCAGATTCTCGGTTTTGCCCGCGGCGTGGAGGGCCAGAAAGTGCTGCTTAAGCCTAGCACGGTGCTCTCCGAGATCGAGCATCTGCTTCACGAGACCTTCCCGAAATCCGTCAACGTCGTGTGCGATAGCAAAGAAGACGTTTGGAACGTGGAGGGAGATCCCACGCAGATCCACCAGGTGCTCCTGAACCTATGCGTGAACGCTCGCGATGCCATGCCGGAAGGGGGCGAACTGTCGCTATCCCTGAAAAACATCCAGATCGACGAGCAGTTCGCCAGCATGAACACCGAGGCCAAACCCGGGCCGCATGTCGTTTTTGAAGTGCGGGATACCGGCATGGGCATCCCTGCGGAACTGCGCGAGCGGATATTTGAGCCGTTTTTCACGACGAAGGAAATTGGCAAAGGCACCGGTCTTGGGCTGGCCACCACGCTGGGAATTGTGAGAGCACACCGTGGCTTTATCGAGCTTTCCAGCCTGCTGGGCAAAGGAAGCGCGTTCCGGGTCTATTTCCCTGCGGCGATGGAGCAGAGCTTCACCGCTCTGGTGGAAGAGCCGAAGCGCCGGGTGGGTGGCGGGGAGCTGATTCTCGTCGTCGATGATGAATCGGCCATCCGCACGGCCACCAGCCATGCTTTGGAGGCCTTTGGCTACCGAGTCATCACCGCCTGTGACGGGACGGATGGCATTGCCACCTTCCTGAAAAGTGCGGAAACTCCTGCTGCAGTCATTTCCGACATGATGATGCCGGTGATGGATGGTCCCTCGATGATCCAGGCCTTGCAAAAAATCCGTCCGGGCATTCCGATCATCGGAGCCAGCGGCCTGAATCATCAAATGAAGTCGAAGGTTGAGAGCCTGGGTGTGAAGCATTTCCTTCGCAAGCCATACACGGCCGATGCGCTGCTCGCAGCACTGGCGGATTTGCTGGAGCCTGCCGCAGAAGGTTGAGCGGATCAGGCGGTCCTGGGCTGCAAAAGCTGCTCCAGGGCTGTCAGCAGACTGCTGGTGTTGTAGGGCTTCGGCAAGAAAATGTCAGCACCGCAGTTTTTGGCTCGTGAGGCATCCATCTCCGTGTTTACGCCGCTGGCGGCGATGATGCGGGCTTCGGGGCGGAGCTTGCGGATGACTTGAATGGTGGATGCACCATCCATGACGGGCATCATCATATCCGTGAGCACGGCGTCGATCTCGTTTTGATGGCGGGCATAGAGCGCGGAGGCCTCGGCACCATTGGAGGCGGACATCACGCGGTAGCCGAAAGTTTGCAGAGATTGGCAGGTGATCTCCCTCACCGGTGCCTCGTCATCCACCACGAGCACCATCTGGTTCTCTCCTCGCGGCAGATGCTCCAAGGGTTCTGCGGGCTCTTCCGTGAACGCGGAAGGGTCGGCGGGCAAATAAACGCGGAAGCAGGTGCCGCGTTCCGGCTCGCTGTCGATCTCGATGAAGCCGGAGTGGCTTTTGATGATGGAGAGGGTGGTCGAGAGACCCAGCCCGGTGCCTTTCCCTGCCTCCTTGGTGGTGAAAAAGGGATCGAAGATCTTGTCGAGAAGTTCCTTGGGCATGCCTGTTCCTTCATCCGTGACGGTGATGAGCACATGCGGCCCGGCGCTGGCATCCCCGCGGCTGGCGGCATACTGAGCATCAATCTGGGTGTTCCCCGCATGAACGGCCAGGGTTCCGCCATTCGGCATGGCATCACGGGCGTTCACGCAAAGGTTGAGCAGCACCTGGTGCATTTGGGTGGCATCCGCATGCACCGGCCAGAGGCCTGGCTGCTCCTTCATGTCGAGAGAGATGTTTTTCGGGAAGGTGTCCTTCACCATCGCCCCGATCTCCTGGAGCAGGGTGTGCATGCGGAGGGATTGTCTCCGGCCCTCGGCGCCGCGTGCAAAGGAGAGCAGTTGCTTGATCATGTCCGCCCCGCGGCGGGCGTTGGCGGAGATGATGCCGAGAGTGTCCAAGCAGGCCTTGTCGTTGGTTTTGATCTTCAACATGTCCACAGAGACAAGGATGGGCGTGAGCACGTTGTTGAGGTCGTGCGCAATGCCGCCAGCGAGCGTGCCGATGCTTTCGAGCCGCTGGTGCCGGCTGAGCTGCTCCTCGGCCTGCCGTCTGGCAGTGACGTCTGTGTTGATGGCGAGGATGGATTTGGGCCTGCCCTCGTCGTCCCGGACGAGTGTCCAGTGGCCTTCCACGATCACATCCTGGCCGTCTTTGGTGAGGTGCTCGATCTCGCAGATGTGCTCGCCGTGTTGGAGGACCTGTTCGGTCTTTGTCAGGAACTGGGCGGGATCACTGTAGAGGAGTTTCGAAAGGTCTTTTCCGACGGCCTCCTCGGCCGTCCAACCGTAGAGCCGCTCGGCGCTCTTGTTCCAGTAGGTGATTTTGTGGTTCAGATCGCGCACCAGAATGGCGTCGCGGGCCAGATCGAGCAGGGAGGCCTGCTCCCGCAGCTTTGCCTCGTCCTCGTGGTGCTGCGTGTGGGCAAAGACCAGGGAGATCAAATTGGCGAGAGAAAGGGCGAAGCTCTGCTCGTCCTTTGTCCATTCACGGGGACTGCCCACATGCTCCTGGCACAGCACGCCGGCGAGCACACCTCCGACGTGCAGCGGCGTGTCGAGCATGGCACCGATGCCGACGGGCTTCAGGTAGCACTCGGCGAACTCACGCGTGCGTGGATCCTGGCATGCATCCGTTACGGCGATCATTTCGTCCTCATTCAAAGCGCGGAAATAGCCGGGAAACTCGCTGCTGCGGAGTTCAAAACCGCGGGCGATTTTCCCAGATAAGCGTTCAAACAAGCCCAGGCAGATGATGGAACCACGTGAATGGTCAAAACGCCACACGCTGACGCGATCGACGTCCATGCTATGGGAGATCGCGGCGATGATTTTTTCGAGGGCCTGATCGAGGTCGGGCTGCTGGAGCACGCCTCCGCGCATGAGGCTGGTCATTGCGCTCATCTGCCTCTCATAGCGTAATTTGCTGTTTTGAAGGTTTTCCTCGGCCTGACGCCGGCTGGTGATGTCATGGGACACGGCAAGGAGTTCGCGCACACGGCCGCCTGCATCCCGCAGGGGGACGCAGTGGCTTTCCACCCATTTCGGAGTGCCTTTCTGGCCGATGATCCGGAATGTGGCGGTCATCGTCTCGCCAGCCAGGCAGCGCTCGTGCAGATGCATGAACAGCGGCCGGTCCTCCGGCACCACAAACCGCAGCACATCGCGGCCAGCGACTTCTTCGAAGGACTCCGTTTCGAGTATTCGGAGGCCGGCTGTATTCATTTCACGCACGAGGCCTTCCAGATCCGTGATCTTCACACAGGCCGGTTCGTGATCGAGAATGGCCCGCAGGCGTGCTGCGTCCTCATCCTGAGATTTGCAAGAGGGCTTCTGCGGCTGACGCGGAATCTCAATGACACTGAGAATCGCACCCGGCAGATCCATGGTCGTCATTGGGATGACGGTCACCTCGATCATCGTGCCTCGGCTGCCGGCATGGAAAGTCTCGATTCGGCACGAAGGGCCGCCGTGAAGCACTCCGTCCAGGATGTCCAGCGAGGCTAGGCCATCCTCAGGTTCCCGGAGGCAGGCACGTAGCATATCAAACGCGGAGGAGCCTTTACCGGGCTGCTTGTTTCCCGGCCAATTGACTAGATCGAAGTCGCCGGAAATACGCTCAATAATGCCGTGCGAATTCACTTGGGCGACCAGACTGCCGCCCAATTTTTGTGCGGCTGGGTTGGGCAGGGGCGCACTCGTCATGTAGTTGAACAAAGCCCCGGCTTTTGGAAGCGCAAGCCCGTATCTGGCATCCTGGCGACTCAACAAATCCGTGCCAGCCGCGGTTTGATGGGCTCTCGCGTCCGACTCTGCCAACTCGGCCTGGATTTGAGTCATCATGACGGGCGTTTCATAAACGAGCCGGCTTCATGAGCGCATTACCCACGACCGTGAGCAGCTCAGGCATGCCGAAGGGCTTTGGCAGGAAATTTTCTCCCGGCACGAGCTTCTTGGTATGCTTCAAATTGGCCGCCGCGAAGCCGCAGGTGAAGATTACCGGCAGGGAGGAGTCCTCCTCGCAGAGTGCCTTCTCCAGATCAAAGCCGCTTGCACCGCCCGGGAGCTGCACATCCACGATCGCTAGCTTGATCAACGATTTGCGGGACCGCCACAACTGCCAGGCCTCGTTCGCATCGCGGGCGACCAGTACATTGTGCCCCTGGCTTGTCAGCACATACTCCATGACCTGCCGCACCGAGTCCTCATCATCGACGACGAGGATGGTGGCGTTCTGCTCTTCTACCTCCGGCCGCGCTTTACTGGGCGTTGACGCGACGGAGCCGTAACTTTGCGCAGCGGGTAGGTAGATAAGAAACTCCGTGCCCACATCCGTGATGCTTTTGATGTCCATCCAACCGAGCAACCGTCTCACGATTCCCTGCACGGGAAGCAAGCCAGCCGCCTGCCCGGTATCGCTCCCGGCGGCCATCGAGCGGTCAAACAGCGCGGCAATTTCCGCGTCTTTCAGGCCCTGGCTTGTATCCCCGATGGCCAGCACGATGAACTCGCCAGAGCGTGCCTCGGCATGAAGGCGGCGTGCGGCGATCTCGTCCGCCACATGTATGCGGTGGGCGCGGATGGAGAGGCGTCCGCCACCCGGCATCGCATCTCGTGCGTGGACAGCGATCGTGAGGATGATCTGTCCGAGACTGGCAGGATCGGCCATCACGTCCGGCAGCCCGGATTCGAACCACGCCTCCACCCCGATTTGCGCACCAAGCACATGCTTCATGAGCATCGCCTCGGAGTTGATGCACTGCTCGAGGTTCACCGGCGTGGGCGGCCCGGGCTCCAGATGGTTGAATTTGAGCAGTTGAGCCGTGACCTCCGCTGCCTCCTTTGAGGCTGTAAACACCTCGTCAAGGGAGGTAAGCAGCCGCGGGCTGCCATCACGGGCTGAAAGAGCAATGCTGAGATGGCCCTGGGTGACAGTCAGATGGTTGTTGAAGTAGTGGGCCACGCCTTCGGCGAGCCGCCCCAGCGTCTCGAGGCGCTGGGCGCGGAAGAGCTTGTCCTCCAGCCGCATGCGCAGCTCCTGCTCTGCATGGAGACGGTTGCTCGCCTCCTCAAACCGGCGGGCAAGATCCAAAAGCTGGGTGTTTAGGTTCAGATCTCGGTAGCTCACTTTCTTCTCGCTGCTGTTCTTGGATACCAGCATCCGGACGAACTGGCCTAGCTCGAACATATTGAGCCGGTCCTTCAGCACCAACAGATGCGGTGGATCTCCGAGATCACTGGCGAGCTGGTCAGCATTCACGCTTTCCGTGGTGTCATGCAGAACCACATGAAGATCACGCTGGAAGTGCCACATCTGGCGCAGAAAACCCTTGGGATCGCGATGGTGAAACAAGCGGCCGTCAATGATCAGCGCCGTGACCGGGCGATGCTCGGCAGCCGCAGCCTCAATACACACGAGAACCTCCGTTTCGCTCTCACACCGGCCGATTTCCAACGCATCCAAAACGGGCCTGCAAGCGTTGGGAGAAGCCGAAGAGGAAGAAGGCATGTGAGTGGAACTGCTTCCAAACAACTCCTTGTGGTGCAGGGCCATGGAGATGCGGAGGTCTTCATGGATGGTCTTTTCACCCGAGAAGATGAGAACACGATCCTTCGTGGCGGAAATGGTTTGGGAGAGTGGTAATGGCATGCTGCTTCAAGAATCAGCCCGATTCGTTATAAATATAATAAATTGAGATTCATTGTTTAGGCGGAGCCTAAATAGAGCGGAAAATTGAGCTGATTGAGGGGTGATAATGCTCGTCAGCATAAATCTTGAATAAACATTTAGATGCCTCGGTTCAGCAAATGTGGTTCATCTAAATTCGGATTCAGCAGCCAAACGATTATTCATAAACACACCGCATGCCTTCTCCGTCCTCCTCCCCAACTTTAAATGCGGATGGCATCGCCATGGAGGCTCTAGCTGGGCAACTTGCGAACGATGATGAGTTGAGAATCCAGCTTTCCCACAGACTCCATAAAGAAGTCGCGGGTGGCATGGTGGCCTGTACCTCGCTCAGCGAGATGCTTCGCCACAGTCTGGGGCAGGCAGAAGTCGCCAGCCCGGCGGCGAAGCTTCACAGTGAGCTCGACTCCGCTCTCCGCCAGACGCTCGGCGTCGTGCGGGACATCACCGAAGGTCTCTATCCGCCTGTCCTGAAGGTTTTTGGCTTTCACGCCGCTCTCCAGCAGCTTGTCCGTTCATTTACCGAGGCCTTTGGAGGTTCCATCATGCTCCAATTGAACGGAAACGAACCCGCGTTCGAGCTTGGCAGCCGTCTTAATTTGTTCCGACTCGTCGAGACGATGCTTCACATCGTCATCGAGCATTCGAACGCTTCCTGGCTGGAGATCACCTGCCAATGCGGCGAGCACGAGTGCGAGGTGAGCATCGAGCATGACGGCGGCTCTGCTGTCTGGTCCGCGCCTGAAACCTCCTCCCAAGTGATACAGATCGAGGCGCGATGCGGGTTGCTGCAGGCTCGTTTCGAAGTCTCCGCCTCCGGCCATGCGGACCGCACACGTTGCACCTTGTTGGCTCCACTCCCTTCCGCCGACCAGCTAGGTGCGGGTGCTTTAAAAATCCTCTAAATCCCTTTCATGTCTCCCGGCACGCCCCTTAACATTCTCGTGGTGGATGACCACGCGCTCGTGCGCGAGGCCTTCAGCACCATGCTGAAGGGCGAGTTTTCTGGCTCCACCGTTCACTCCGCAGGCAGTTGCGCGGAAGCGATGGTATATGCCCGTCAGAACGAATACGACGTCGTTCTAGTCGACATTGAGCTGGGTGACCGCTCGGGCCTCGAGCTCACCACCGAGCTGCGCATGCTGGCCAACCCGCCGCGCATCATCGCCGTTTCCATGCATCAGGAGGAGACCTTTGTGACGCGCACCATGCAGCTCGGAGCCCGCTCGTATGTCACCAAGGACGCACCGCCTCACGAGCTATTCGATGCCATCCGCGCTACCATGGCAGGGCGCACTTACATCTCGCGGGAGCTCGCGCAGCGCTTTGCTGATCTCTCCATTCGGAAGAGTTCCGTTCGCAAGGAACATCAAAAACTCTCCAACCGCGAACTCGAGGTGCTCATGCAGCTCGCACGAGGGAAAAGCCTCAAGCAGGTGGCCCAGGATCTCTCGCTCAGCCCCCGCACCGTGGCCGTCCACAAGCACAATCTCTGCCGGAAGACCGGCTTGAAGAGCACGGTCGATCTCCTCCGCTACTGCCAGGCAAACGGCCTCGCCTAAAAACTCCCTCCTCTCATGAACACACGCCATCTGCTCCTGCTGCTCCTTCTCCTCACGCAAGGCGTTTCGCCTGCGGCGGAGACTCTCTCTGTTGTCCCAGACTCCGCCCAGGCTCTCGCCACGGCGGGCGGACGGTTTGCGAACCTTGATGACGCCTCCGCCGTCCGTGTCTCCCCCGCCAACATCGCTGGCATGAAGGAAGCGCAGTTCATGCTGAACGCCGCCGTTTGGAATGGAGACATTCGCTTTGATTCCAGCACCGGTTCGTCGGTCAAGATGAGCGAGTCCTGGATTTTTCCAGGCAGCCTCTACGCCGTCGTTCCGATCATTCCCGGCAGGCTTGCCTTCGGTATCGGTGCCAGCACGCCCTTTGGCATGGCCACGAAGTTTCCGAAGGACATGGATCCCGCCCTCAAATATCAGCTCGCCTACGAGTCACGCCTGCTCGCCATCGACATCACGCCAGCACTGGCCTTCAAGGTGACTGAAAGCCTCAGCATCGCAGCGGGACTCGACATCATCTACTCCGAGCTCGCCATTCGCCGCGCCTATCCATGGTCCTTGTGGGCTGGGCCGGGCACACCCGATGGCGAGCTTTCGCTGCAAGGCTCCGGCTGGGGTGTTGGAGCTTACATGGGAGCCAATTGGACCATCGCCAAAGGTCATCGCATCGCCGTCGTGGGGCGTCTTCCGGTGAAAATCAACTACAGCGGCGAGCTGGAAGCCAAAGGCATGCCAGTAGGTGCTCCAGCCTTGGTGGCAGCGGGTGCCACGCCCACCAGCAGCTTCAAAACGGACATGACCTTCCCCGGCTCCATCGCGGTCGGCTATGGCATCGACGTCACGGATCGTCTCACCCTGGGTTTCGACTTCCAATGGTCGAAGAACTCCTCGCACGACGACATCCCGATCAATGTGGACAACAACCAGGCTCTGCTCGCAGGCAACAACGCCGCCCTGCTCGGCTGGAAAAGCTCCATCGACCTCGGCACCGGCATCACTTATGCGCTCGACGAGCATTGGAAGTTGCGCTGCGGCTATCTCTTTTCCGAAAACTCACAGACAGCTGCGAACTACACGCCCTCCGTCGCCGTGAATGATCGCCATGTCTTCGGGGTGGGGGTGGGATGGCGCGGGAAGCGGCAGAGCGTCGATCTGGCCTACGCTTATGTTTACAATCCCATCCGCACCATCAGCGGAAACGCCACCCCGGTTTTCGACGGCCGCTACAAGCACCAGTGGCATGTCCTTTCCCTCAGCCTCACCCATCGTTTCTAACCATCAAATCGCGCCACAGCATGAACCTCTCGATACATGACCACACGCTACTTCACGATATCTCCTGGCCATCAGGGCATTCGTTCCGTTCCGCCCATGTAAAAGCATCCTCACAACCGTTCACCCAGGGAGGCTATTGAAATGGAATCCAACGACAACTCACTGCCGGTGATCAATTCCACCGGTGAGCGCCTCAGCTTCATCATCTGCCGCAACAGCCAGGGGGTTGAAGTGCGTGGCACACTTCACCGCCTCACTCGTTATCTAGGCGTATTCGAAGTGTACAATCCCTACAGCATTGTACAGCTTTCCGAGGTCTTGAACGACTTCCGCATCATGATGAACGACCGCGTCGTCTATTCAGGACGCGCCGTGATCGCCAATCTGGTGAATACCGGCATCATGCTCATCTGCGAGGCCTCGCTATCCGACGAAGGCTGGATTGATATCGATATTCTCTCCCCGGCGCAGAATAAAAATCGCCTTCTCGAAGACTTTGCCGAGTTCCTCCGTGAGACGGAAAAAAATTACACCGTCGCACCTGACTTCAAACTCGTCGTCGCAGACATGCACACGCTGCTTTCCGATCTCCGCCGTTGGATGGAGCAGGTGGAGCTGGGAGTTCGCTCACTGCCCTCCGGTGATCGTATCCAGGCAGAACGTGAAACGATCAAAAAACTTGAGGAGCCCATCTTGCCAGCCATCGCTCCGCTCCTCCTGCGCTTTGAAAACACGGCCTCCTCGATCGTGCCGGAGCTTCAGCCGGTGCATCGCAGCTACATCAAACGCCAGCTTCACCCGCTCGTCCTCTGCTCGCCCTTCATTTACCGCACCTACCAGAAGCCACTCGGCTACGCGGGCGATTATGAGATGGTCAGCATGATGCTGCGTGATCCGTATGAGGGCAGCTCCATGTTTGCGAAGGTGCTCAACCGCCTCTTCCTCGATACCGCCCCCGTCGTCGCTCATAGAAACCGCATCATCTACCTTAAGCAGCGTCTTCACGAGGAGACCGAGCGCATGGCTCAGCAGGGCAAAGTGGCCCGCATCTTCAATCTCGGCTGCGGTCCCGCCCAGGAAATCCAAAATTTCCTCATCGATGATCCCCTCTGCGACAACTCGGACTTCCTTCTCCTCGATTTCAACGACGAGACCATCACCAATACGTCCCGCGAATTGGAGTCCCTCCGCACACGCCACCGTCGCCGCACCGGCATCAAGCTCGAAAAACGCTCCGTGCATCAGATCCTGAAGGAATCCACCCGCACGGGCGCTGGCTTCGAGCCTGGCAGCTATGACATCGTCTATTGTGCCGGCTTGTTTGACTATCTCTCCGACCGGATCTGCCGCCGCCTGCTGGAGGTCTTTTATGATCTCGTGGCTCCCGGCGGCCTCCTCATCGCCACCAACGTCGATAGTTCCAATCCGTCCCGCAACTGGATGGAGTACGTCCTCGAGTGGCACCTCGTCTATCGGGACAAGGAAGGCTTTGCCAAGATCGCGCCAGACAAGGCACCTCTGGAGGCCATCAACGTCAAAGCCGACGAGACCGGCGTGAACATCTTCCTCGAAGTCCGCAAACCCGCCCAATGATATTCGAAAGTCCAGAAGCCCGGGAGAACATGGCACGCTCGTTTGAATTTTACGAGCGCCCCATCCGCATCCGGAATTATAAGCTCGGCGCCATGCTAGCGGGCATCTTCATGCCCGCCGGGGCCTCGCTGGACTACTTCATGTACGGCATGGAGCAGGCGAAGACCTTCTTCACCGTCCGCGTGTACTCCGCGCTGCTGCTCGGGGCAGTGTGGCTGGCACTTCACTACTTCCCAAACACGCCGCACTACCGCCATCTCGGTCGCCTCGTGGCCCTCCTCCCGCTCGCCGCCATCTCCTGGATGATCTACGTCAGGGATGGGGCCATCTCCCCCTACTACGCGGGCTTGAACCTCATCATGCTCGGCTCCGCCATCCTGCTGCGCTGGACCGTGGCAGATAGCGTACTGATCTTTGGTCTCACACTGGCCACCTATTTCGCCGCCGTCACGTGGCATGGCGAGTTCTCCCTGCACGGCCTGTTCTTCAACAACATCTACTTCCTCATCGTCACCGGCATCTTCATCATCGCCGGCAGTTGGTATTACAACATCATCCGCCAGTCCGAGTTCCAACTCCGCTACCGTCTCGATGCCAACCGCGCCGAGCTGGAGGAATCCAACCAGAAGCTCCGTGAGCTCGACGAGGCCAAGAGCCGCTTCTTTGCCAATATCAGCCATGAGCTGCGCACGCCGCTCACGCTCATGATCGCACCGCTGGAGAGCCTCCTGCACAATCCCGCCGCCGGGCGCATGATTGAGGAGCACGAGCTGCTCAAGACCATGCATGCCAACGCCATGCGCCTGCTGAAGCTCATCAATGACCTTCTGGAACTCGTCCGCCTCGAGTCCGGCAGCACCAAGATTCGCCCGAAGCCGGTCGAGATCGAAGAGTTCATCCGCGGCATCGCCAACGCCGTCGGTGCCGTGGCCAAGGACAAGCAGATCAACCTGCGCTCCTCCGTCACGCCAGAGGTCGGCATCGTGATGACCGATCCTGAAAAGCTCGAGCGCATCACGCTCAATCTCATCTTTAACGCCCTCAAATTCACCGCCGCGAACGGCCGCGTGGATTTCACCGCGAGAGCCGAGGATGAATGGATGATCATCGAGGTCAAGGACACCGGCATGGGCATACCGCCGGAGCAGTTGCCGCACATCTTCGGCCGCTTCTGGCAAGCAGATACCTCCTCCCAGCGCAAGTTCCAG
Organism: Akkermansia muciniphila; assembly: GCA_943373155.1. Classification (GTDB taxonomy): domain Bacteria; phylum Verrucomicrobiota; class Verrucomicrobiia; order Verrucomicrobiales; family Verrucomicrobiaceae; genus Prosthecobacter. The sequence goes on from CALSBJ010000069.1 coordinate 25,589, forward strand.
GGCATGGGCATCGGCCTTGGTCTGGTGAAGGAACTCGTCGAGATTCAGGGCGGCAGCGTCTCCGCCGCCAGCGAGGTGGGCATAGGTACCACCATGACCGTGAAGCTTCCGCTGAAGCATCCCGAGCCTGCTGATCTCGCCGAGGCTGAGCCAGCTAAAGGCCATCATGATCCTGCCGAGCATCCCGAGGGCATGCAAAAGGATTGGATCGCCGAGCTTTACCGCCGCGCGGAGCTCTTCCCGGCAATGACATCTCTCCAGGCCACGGTAAGGCCCATCGAGACCAGCATTTCCCGCAGCCGCAAGCCCAAGCTCCTCATCGCCGATGATGAGCCGGACATGCTCCGCTTCCTCAAGAGCCAGCTCAGTGCGAATTTCGAAATCTTCGAGGCTGTCGATGGCCAGCAGGCCGTGGACAAAGCCGCGCAGTTCCTGCCGGACATCATCCTCTCGGACATGATGATGCCCGAGAAGGACGGCCTCCAGGTCTGCCGCGAGCTTCGTGACCGCACCTCCACCCGCAATATCCCCATCGTGCTGCTCACTGCACGTGCCGATGAGAAGACGAAGCTCGACTGCCTGGAGGCTGGGGCCAGTGATTTCCTACCAAAGCCCTTCTCACTCACGGAAGTGCTCGTGAGGCTCAAAAACCTCGTCGATTCACGCCTGTATCAAAAAGAGATCTTCAGCCAGAAACAGCAGCTCGAAGCCGCTTTGGAGCAGATCAAGGAGACTGAATCCATGCTCGTGCAAAACGAGAAGCTCGCCGCCATGGGCCGTCTCAGCGCCGGTCTCATCCACGAGATCAATAATCCACTCAACTATGCCCGCCAGGGCCTCCACGTCCTCTCAAAGTCTTGCAAGCACCTCCCGGAAGGCGAGCAGCCGGATTTCAACGAGACGCTCAAAGACGTGGAGGAAGGCATCACTCGGGTGGCACAAATCATCGCCGACCTGCGCGGCTTCACCCGCGAGACAAAGGACTTCCACGCCATCTTCGAGCTCAAAAATGTCGTCGATACCGGCCTGCGTTTCTTCTCCCATGTGTGGAAGGACGGCGTGCTGCGGGAGGTGGATTTACCAGCCGGCCTCCAGATCCGCGGCGATGCGAACCAGTTCACCCAGGTCTTCATCAACCTCGTCCAGAACTCCCTCGATGCGATGGACACGAAGACCTACCCCGAGGGCGAGAAGCGCACCATCCGCATCCATGGCGAGCAGCGTGGCAGCAAGGTCTTCTTCTCGATGCGGGACAACGGCCCCGGCATTCCCGAATCCATTCGCGACAAAATCTTCGACCCCTTCTTCACCACCAAGGATGTGGGCAAGGGCATGGGCCTCGGACTCTCCATCTGCAACCGCATCATCTCCGACCACGGCGGTCGCGTCGAGGTGCGCAGCGAACGTGGAGCCTTCACCGAGTTCATTCTCGAATTTCCCGCCATCGAAACCCCTGATTTCACCTGACCCACAAACCAACACAGCCCATCCTATGCAAAACCAATACGACCTCAAAAAATACGCGGTGCTCTACGTCGATGACGAGGAGAAGGCCTTAAAGTACTTCGAGAAATCCTTCGGCGACGAGTTTCGCATTCTCACCGCCAACAGCGCCGCCGCGGGTTTCAAGCTCATCGAAGAGCATGGAGATGACATCGGCGTGCTGCTTTCCGATCAGCGCATGCCCGGTGAGACAGGCGTGCAACTGCTCGAAAAGACCCGCCACATGCGTCCGCGCCTCGTGCGCATGATGGTCACCGCCTACGCGGATTATAGCGCCACCGTGGACGCCGTGAACCTCGGTAACATCTTCCGCTACATCTCCAAGCCCATTCAGATCGAGGACATGCGCAACACGCTCCAGCGTGCCATGGAGTTCTACATCCTCCAGCAGGAGCGTGATGATCTGCTGCGTGAAAAACTCTCCACGCTGCAAAACGTGCTTATCGCCGATCGAGTGCTCGGCATGGGCGTGGCGGCCGGCACGCTCGCCAGCCAGCTCCGCCAGCCGCTCCGTGGCCTGCACAGCTTCCTCGAGATCATTCCGGGCCGTGGTGGACGTCCCGTCTTCGATCTGGATCGCCTCCGCCAGGGGACCTTCTGGCGTGATTATCACGCGCACGTCGCCCAGCAGTCCGGTCGCTTGGCTGATTCGCTCGGTGAAGTCCTCGCAGCCTCCTCAGGCGGTGAAAAAGCTCCTGCGGCCTCACTGATTCTGTCCGTCGCTGATTCACAAAAAGCGGCTTTTGCCGCCAAAGGCATCACGTTGGAGGTCGGAACCTCGCTGCCTTCCACGGAGGTGAACAAGGCTGCTTTTGAGAAAATGCTCCAACTGGTTCTCCAAGCCGAGTTGGAGCTTCTTCCACTCGGCAAGAAAGTCATGTTGAATGCCGCTGCATCCGCCGATGGTAGCTCGATAACGGTTTCCGTGAGCGATGACAGCGCGGGCGTCTCCCCCGAGGCCGTGCGGGCTGTTTTCGATCCCTTGCTCACGCAGGCAAACCCCGGCGTGGATGCTCCTGGGCTCGCTCTATTCGGCGCGGCGATGCTCGCTAGCCACCAGGGTGGCATCGCGAAGATCCCTCGTGGGTCCAGCGGCTTCAAACTTGATATCGAACTGCCCACCACCGCCGTTGAAGTGCCTGCTGCGGCCCAGGGCAGCCGCGAGTTCATCACCCATGTGCTGATGAACGATCTCCTTTGGGAGCGCATCCTCCAGAACGGATGATACGCACCTGATGTCCATGTGTGGGCCCTTGGACGACCGGCCGGTGGAAACACCGGCCGGTTTGTTTTGAGGCTCACACGCGGGCTTACTTGATGATCGCGGTCGCTTTTTCGCTTGGCGTCACCGCAGCGGTGCGGTGCTCATTGGCTATTTCGCTCATGCCGATCTGCTGGTAGAGCTCGGCCAGCTTGGCGTGCGTGGAGGCCTTGGTTGGGGCTTTGGGCAGAGCGCGTTCAAAATCGCTGATCGCGTCTTTGACGCGTCCGAGCCTGGCGAGCACATGACCACGAGTGTCGAGGAAGTGAGTGTTGTCCGGCTCCTGCTTCACGAGGTCGTCCATCATCGTGAGGGCTTTTTCGAGATCATTCGGCCGGTCCGAACTGGAGGCGATGGCCATGGCGAGATTGTTGCTGATGATTTTGAAGCCCGGGTTCAGCGAGCAGGCGAGCTCAAAGTGGGCTCGGGCGGAGTCACGCAGGCCTTGCTTCCAATCCTGCACGCCGAGGTAGTAGTGCAGGAAGGAGGTGGCCGTGCCGCCATCCCCCAGCACGCGCTCCACGAGGTGCCGACGCTCATCGGCGGTGATGTTGAGTTCCTCGCAATCGGTGAGGAAGGCCATGATGATGTCCTGGCTCTCGGGGGCGAACTGGATGCCTTTTTCGAGCAGCGATAGGACCTTCAGCTTGTCCGCTGCGGGCTGATCCTTCAGATGCCGACTCCAGGAGAGGTAGATGCCGCCAATGACCTGGCGGTCTTCCTTGTTCAAGGCCGTGCCGGAGGCTTCGAGGATACTTTGGATGGCCTCTTCAAAGCGTCGCTGAAGGCTGAGGCTCACAGCGATGGAGTATCGAATGCGGTCACTGCCACCTGCCGCCGTGCTTTGCATCTCTCGTAGCTTCATCTCTGCTTCGCTGGCGCATTGGATGCCGTCCTCCGGCATGCCGGCAAGTTGCAGTGCCGTGGCTTTCATGAGCAGGAGGTCGGCCCGTTTGCCCGTCTCCATGCGGTCGAGATACTTCAGCACCACACGCCACTGCTTCTGCCCGGCGGCGAAGCGGGCGGCGAGCTCCAGCGCATCCTGGTTGGATGGGTCGGCATTTAAGGCGTGGTCGATGTGGCGCAGCGCGGCCGCCGCATCTGGCGTCTCCTGTGTGAGCAGGGTAGCCGCCTGCAGGACGTGGGCGGGCGCATGTCCGGGCTGCTCCAGCGGTGCGATGCGGGCGAGGAGGCGTGCGGCCTCGTTGACCTTGCCCATGCTACGCAGAGCTTTGGCTTCGATCAGCGTCGCACGCTGGCTCTGTGAGGGCTCTTGCGCCAACCGCTTGGCCAGGATACGGGCCTCTATAAAGCGTTGGTTTTCGAGCTGAAGATTGGCGGTCTTTTCGAGCCTCTCCATCTGAGAGGGCGTCATGCTGCCGCTGGCATGAAAGACGATGAGCCCCAGAAGAATGAGCGAAAAAAGCGCGGGTAAGCCAAGCAGCCCATCGAGAGGCCGACGCTCGTCGAGCATCTGGGAGAGCTGGAAACGCAGGCGGTAAAAGGAGTCCTGAAACATGGTGATAAGGCTCAATGAGGTGTTGGCGTGCGGGAAAGGGACTGGGAGAGACTCTGGCGTGCGGCGGCGAGTAGCTCGCCGCAGGCATCACGCGTGGCCGGATCGTCACCGGGCTCCACGGCGAGCACTTGCAGCACCACGGTGGTCTCCGGCTCCTGCTCACTTTGCAGCCAGCGGCCCACGAGGCGGTCCCCCACGCGCTGCACGAAATCTTCAGAGGGGAATTTTTGCGCCTCGCCATGCTCATCAAAGACGGAGAGCCATAAATGCGCTTGGAGCAGATCCGCAGGCTGGTGCATGTACAGATGGCGGATGGTGCTGCCACGCTCGCCGGGCGGATGGATGTCCGTCTGGCTTTGAAACTGCCAGCCCTGGCCGCTGTAGCACAGGCGCGTGTCATGAAAGCCGGTGAACGGATAATTGACGGACACATAGGCCTCGAGCGTGCCCTTTTGATACACCCATACCTGGTTTCGCACCCCGAGCTTGCCGATGAGCGAGTTCTCCCCGGCTTGATCGCCAGCACGGGCCCAGCCCGCCAGTTGGGCGGGCATTTCAAAGTGCTGCACGGATTCATCGAGTTGCGCTTTGGCTGCGGTGGCTTCTCGGCGGGCGAGCAACGAAGGCCCAGCGAGCAGCGCCGTGCCCACCAACGCCACCGAAACGCTCAGTCCAGCGGGCAGCAGCCCGGCGCTGCGACTCAGATCCGTCATCGGGCGTGGCACGACGCGTCCGAGGATGGACGCACGATGCAGTAGAAAGCCCACGCCATGATCCCCGCTCCACACGAGCATCAGGTCGAGCACAAAGAATCCGAGGCCGAGCAATTGGTGCGGCGTGCCGCTTTCCAGTTCCAGGCCGTAAAGGTGCGCCCCACCGATCACCACGCAGATGCGCAGCACGTTCGTGGCCACGGACATCAGTGCGGAGGCCAGTAGCAAAACCATGGCATGCAGCCCGGAGCGTCGGCGCAGGGCGCTCATCACCAGCGAGATGCAGCAGATGGTGAGCAGCGAGTTCGTGCCGCTGCACGCGTCATCCACAAAGAAGCGTCGGGCCGGAGTGACGACGATGGTGCCTTCCACCACATGCAGCACCTGGATCATATCGAGCCAGCCCTGGCTGAGCCTCGCGGCCAGACCTGCCAGCATCTGGTGCAGATCATGATCCGCCATCAGTGGCGGCGGCACGAAGAACATGGCGAGCGCCGGGAATGCCCAGCGCGGGGCGTCCTCGCTGCTGCATCGTTCCCACGCCATTGCGTAGGCCATCATGGAAACCGCGAACGCCAGGCCTGCAAAGAACGGCGAAATGAGCACAAAGCCTGCGATGGCGAGAGCGAAGTGCGTGCACACGAGCAGCTTCGTGATGATAGGAAAACGGCCTCCCGATGGGAGGCCGCGTGTGTCTTTGACGAGCAGGAAACCCAGCGCCAGCAGCGGCAGCGGCGCAAACCCGTAGGCCGGATGCCTTTCCCACAACTCATGCAGCGCGAAAACAAGACAGGCGAGCGGGGATGCCCACGCGAGAAGCCTAATCAGATGCTGGCGGATAAGTCGGGGTTTCATAGGCGCTGAGTTGTTGAAGCGGAACGATCAAGCTTAGGCAGCAGCTTCTTCCATCACCGGAGTGCTACGACGGCGCTTCATGGCAAAACCACCCAGGAAGAGCATGCCACCCAGGCCGAGGATGATGGCCGGAGGCTCCGGTACCGGTGCGATGGGGGCAGCGCTATAGTGGTAGTTCACGACGAGGCTGCCGGTGGAGCTGCCGGTGATGCTGGTGAGCCACGAAGTGGTCGATCCTGAGCCAGAGGCCGTCGGGGTGGCACCAAAGGTGTTCGTCAGGAAGAGAGGCACGCTACCGCTTCCTTTGAAATCATTGAAGTTTGCGTCCGCAGCCGTGTAGCTGTTGTCTTGGCTGAAGGTGCTGAAGGTGACGTTGTTGACCGTGTATGTCTGGTTTTGGGTCAAGGTCGTGCTGCCACCCGAAGGTGTATGCGTCCTACTGCGAGCCATCTCGGCTACGAGGTCCCCGTCGGTGCCGATCGAGGGGAGATAGCCCTCGACGGTGTTGGTGAAGGTGATGCGGCTGACGTTGACCGTGCCGGTGTTCTGATTCGTGATCGAGGCGGTCGAGATGCTCGAATTGATCGTCCACGAGAGGGTGACTTCAGTGAGGGTACCGAGGGCGGTGTTGAACTGGTTGAAGTACAACTGAGTGTCTCCGGTGACCGTGCCGAAATCGACGGTTTGACTGATGATTTCGGCTTTGGTGAGTGAGGTGAATGAGAGGAGGGCTGCTGCTAGTAGAAGAGTAGGTTTCATAGCGGCAGTAGTGTCGAGGTGATGAATTTTCCATCAAATCAATAAAGTTAAGAGAATCCTTAACTAACCATCATGCTGCATGCTCCGTGCCTTCACGGCCATCCAAAAGCATCCGTCCTCCTAGACGAAGCAGAGCAACGACCTGATGCGATACGCACGACGAGCATGTCGAAAGCAGCCGCAGCTGAGTGGATGGGATCCAAAATGAGAACGAGATGCTTTCGGTGTGCATCAATCATCACGGTGGTTCGCTGAGGGTGCTCTCTGCGAAGGGAAGGATCGCTTGGTTCGCTGGCTTGATCCGTGGAACGAAGGTTAGCTTGATAAGGAAAGGCTGAACATCGCTGTAGGGGTTAGTTGAACCTTTGTTTATTCGATTAGTGGTGAAAATCTGGCAATTTTAGTTCTTCACAATTTCTGACGTTTTGAGGCTCCATCCGAGCTTCAAGCGAACAGATCGGAAACAAACCCAAGCAACTCCACTCCTCCTATGAGCCCCAAACAGCCAAAAACCATTCTGATTGTGGATGATCACGTCATGTTTGCCGAGACGCTCGGCCAGTATCTCCGCAGCGTATTTATCCATGATGAGGTCAAAGTGGTCACCAGTGCCGAAGGGGCACGCCAAGAGGCTTCGCAGCGCCCAATTGATGTCGTGCTGCTCGACCTCGAAATGGCCGATTGCACGGGACTCACCCTCCTGGCCGACTTCGCGACCCTCCCCAAGCCGCCTGCCTCCATCATCGTGAGCATGCACATGGGGGCATTGTGGATCGAGCGTTCCTTAAAGGCAGGCGCACGCGGCTATGTGGCCAAGGATTCGTCTCCCAAAGAGATCGTCATGGCCATCGAGCAGGCGTTGCTGGGCAAGAAGTACCTCTCCCGCAGTGTGGCACAGTCCTTCGCAGAAAATGCCGTCCGCTCACCCGCTGGTGGCAAGGAATTGCACGGGGCCTTGAGCAACCGCGAGCTGGAGGTCTTCCTGCAAATCGCCCAAGGAAAATCCCTCAAGGCCATCTCGCTGGATTTGAACCTCTCCGCGAAGACGGTCTCCGTTCACAAGCACAACATCTGGAAGAAGACCGGCATCGACTCGGGTGCCCGCATCGCACGCTATTGTGTGGAGCACGGTTTGCTCGCAACGGATCATCAGTTCGCCATCGCGTGTTGAGGAAGGGGTTGGCCCGTCCCGAAATTCAAAACCCAGGTTCCGCAAGGGCCTGGGTTTTGTTCTGATGCGATGCCTCGGCGTGATGAGCCCGTCGAAGGCTCTTGGACGGTCGAATTCGCAAGTTGGGCTTTAGCCGAAGAAATCGTTTTTGAGCCAGCGAATCGGCTAAAGCCCAGGCCGTGGTTGAAAACTCGGCGTGGCCCCTCACCCCAGTCCCACTGCCATTTAGTTGAGTAATGAGACGAAGCCGGGCGACGTTCGACTTCGATTGCCAATCGAAGCTACGCCTCGCGGCGGTTGCCGTAGCTTCGACTGGCAGTCGAAGCCGCGTGGCAGGCCCGATCGCGAACTCAATGGCAGTGCACCCCAGCCCTCTTCCTTGCCGGGAAGATTCGATGTCTTTCATCGCAGGATGCGGGGCTAGCGAAGCGCCGCCAAGCGAAAGGCACGGTGAGGGGAACAATTGAGTTCCGATTCCAAAAAGTTCTCAAACACGGACGAGACTTCAATCACCGCATCGAAGCTGCATCGAGCACTCATCGCCCTGAAAATGAGCGATGCCCGGCACGAGGCCGGGCATCGCTTTTCTAATACCAACCACACCAACAGCCAAACCGGCGGGGAAGATCAGTTCTTGAAGAAAGAGGCATGGATGAGTGAAGGCCGGTTGGATTCATCGGCTTCACGCGGATCGAGCGGCACGGTTTCGGATTGCTCCGTGCGGTAGTAGGAGTTGTAGCAATAGTAGTCGTAGCCGCGGGTGCGCTGCGTGAGGCGGTTCAAGACGAGGCCGGAGACGGGGATGCCTGCCTGATGCAGCTTGCGAATGGCCTCCTGGGTGATGACGGAGGGCGTTCGATTGCAGCGCACGACCATGAAGAGTTCGTCCGCGAGATCGCTGAGCACCAAGGTATCACTCACCGGAATCAGCGGAGCCGTGTCGATGACGATGCGATCAAAACCAGCCTCAAAGGCCAGTTCCTTGAGCTTCGCGACGCCGCAGGTGGCAAGCAGTTCGGCCGGATTGTTGATGCGATGGCCTGCGGGCATGATGGCGAGGTTGTGAATGCCGGTGGCAAAGCAGGTCTCGCGCAGCGAGGCGGTGCCGAGAAGGAGATCGCTGAGGCCTTTGCAATCGTCAGGCAGGCCAAACTCACCGGCGAGTGTGCAGCGGCGCATGTCCATGTCGATGAGCAGGGTGCGCAGATCCTGGGTGGCGAGGCTCACGGCGAGGTGAGTGGAGACAAACGTTTTGCCCTCTTCCGGCACCGCGCTCGTGATGAGGAAGCAGGCCTTTTCATTCCGTGTCTTGCGAGTGATGATGGTGCGGAATTCGCGCATGCACTCAGCCACCTGCCGGTGGCTGGAGAGGATGCCATCCACGGGAGAGGCATTCTCACCGGCATCTGCCGCATGGGAGGAGGCCCTCAAATTGCTCACCATGCCAAAGACCGGCAGGCGCAGCTTCATCCGCGCATCGTCCACGGTGCGGATGCTGCGATCACGCATGACCATGAGGCCGATGATGGCCAGGCCCATCATGAATCCGCCAGCCGCCGAGGTGCTCACCGTCTTCTTCGCATCGGGTGAAACCGGTGCGTTCGGTGTCATGGCAAGCTGGTGCACCCACAGCGGCGGCGTCTCCATGCCTTTCGAGACATCCACCTGCTTGATGCGGGTGAGCACGGATTCATAGACGGCCTGGTCGGACTCCATCTCACGCTTCAGCACGTTGTATTGCACGGCGAGGGATTCCAGATCGAGCACTTCGCTCTCCTGCTGCTTGAGCTGAGCCAACTGCTTCTTTTCGAGTTCCACCGCGTTTTCAAAGCTCGATTTGAGCAGGCCCACCGCATCCGTCAGCAGCACGTCGAGCTGCTTTTCGAGATTGTCGATCACCGACTGGGCGGACTGATACTTGGGATGTTTGGCTTTGTAGCGTTCGGCGAGCACGGCAAGCGCCGCTTTTTGCGAGCCGATCTGCGAAAGAATGCCCGAGACCTTCGGATGATTGGCGATGGTGGGCAGATTGAGAAGTTGATCACGCGGCAGATCACCGGATGCACAGGCCTGGAGATGCGTTTCGAGCATCAGGCGTTCCCTGGACTGCTTGTTCAGGTCCGCTCCGAGTTCCTTCAGCTTCGTCAGTACGAGGTCTTTGCGCTCGTCGAGGGAGATGGCTTCGTTTTGACGCTTGTAGTCATGCATCGCGATCTCGGACTTCTTGAGCTTTTCCTGAAGGCGCTGGCCTTCCGAGACGAGGGACTGGACGGCGCCTTGCAGCGTCTTGGATTTCTGGTTCTCCAGTTCGGAGACCAGGCTTAGCACCGCTTGGTTCGCGAGGGAGGTGACCAGATCGGGATCTTCACCGGCCACGTTGAAGTCGATGAGGCGGGTCTCCTTGCGCAGCGAGACTTTGATCATGGAGCCCAGCGCGGCCACGGCGGCCTCGCGGGCTTCTTTGGAACCGGCGGGATGAGGTCCGGCAAAGGAGGCTTTGCTGGTGAGATTGAGTTCATTGACGATGCGCCCCATCACATCGCGGCTCTTCGCAGCCTGGATGAGCGTGTTGATCGCCTTCTCGTCACGCAGCGTCTGACCCGTCATGGAGTCGATGCCGAGGATGGAGCCCTGCTCACCACCGAACTGGCCCACGCTGGTGGCTTCAAACACGGGACGCTGGCGTTTGTAGTAGGAGTAGCCGAGGACGAGGCCGAGGAAAGCAAGGGTGAGCGGAATCCAGAAATGCCGCTTCATGCCGTCCACGATCTGGGCGGGGTTTAGCAGAGAGGATTCCTGCTCGTTTTCGATGTCAATGACAGGCGGGTTCATGAGTTGGAAGGGTGGGTGGGTTTAAAAAAGGCTTTCAGGAATGGTGAT
>CALSBJ010000070.1:0-35984 GCA_943373155.1 Akkermansia muciniphila
CTGCGCATGAGCGTCTCGCCGACAAGCAAAGCGTCCGCGCCCGCCTCAGCGAGGCGAATGGCATCCGCCACGGTCTTGATGCCGCTCTCGGCCACCAGCACAACATCGTCCGGCACTTCCTCGGCCAGCTTTTCGGTCGTGCCGAGATCGACGGTGAAGTGCTTCAGGTTGCGATTGTTCACGCCGATGATGCGGGCGTCTGTGGCGAGGGCTCGTTCGAGCTCCGGCAGGTCGTGCACCTCGACGAGTGCATCGAGCTGGAAGGTGCTCGCCACCTCCAGCAGATGCTCCAGCGTCGGCTGGTCCAAAGCGGCCACGATCAGCAGGATGGCATCCGCACCGGCCACCACAGCCTCAAAGATCTGCGCCTCATGAATGATGAAATCCTTCCGCAGGCACGGGATGTCCACCTGCTCGCGAATCAGCGTGAGATACTCCAGACGGCCCTGGAAGTACTTTTCATCCGTGAGCACCGAGAGGGCGTTCGCGCCGGCTTTTTCATAACCGCGAGCAATCGTGAGCGGATCAAAGTCCGCCGCGATCGTGCCGGCAGATGGCGAAGCACGCTTCACCTCGGCGATCATGCTCAGGCGGGTGGGATCGGCCCGCAGGGCATCGTAAAAAGAGCGCACGTCATCCCGCAGCGCGGCGGCGGCACGCAGCTTCTCCGCACGGGGCAGGAGGCGCTGCACTTCGAGGTGCTTTTGGGCGATGATTTCGTCCAGTTTGTTCATGAGGGCCGCCACAGTGCGGGCGAACCGCCTCCGCGCAACCCGTCTTCACCTCCTTGCCGGAGGTTTTTGCGGCTCCTCACTCCTCCGTCGGCAGGTGGCCGATCACTCGTGGCTTGCCCGCGCCTTCCCACACCTGCATCGCCGGGCCCTGGTCGTCCGGCGCGATGTAAAACAACCTCGGCTTCCCGTTCACCTCGGTGGCGCAAAACCCCTCCAACCTGTCCGCGTCCTCCTCCAGCACCTCCGCGCTCTTCAACGAGGCCAGCATGGCATCAAGCTGGTTCTTCACCGTGGGAAAATCCTCCGCATCCGGCACATGCATTCGCTTCACGGGCACTGGCACCCGCACCACCGAGCCCAGGTGATGTCCGCGGAGGCCGCAGTAAATCCAGCCGCCTGCTACCGCGATCTTCGAGACCCACTGGCCGCCGCCATTGCCTTCATCCGTGTTCAAAGCCGCCACCGGAGCTATGCGAGCGCCCACCAACACGCCGATCCGGTCCACCGCGTCATCCGCCCCATAGAGCGAGATACCGCCCTCCCACACATCGCCGCCGCTTTCGAAAAAGAAGCGGCCATCCGCCGTCGGCGTGCCTGCACCAGCGCCATTCACGCGACGGCAAAACACCTGCACAAAGCTCTTCGACCCGGGTTTGCGACCCCACATGCTCGGCATGCCCGCGCCGTCCTCCTTCTCATTGCCGCTCACAAACAGGATGTCCTTCAACGGCGATCCTTCCTTCGTCACCACGAACAAATCGGAAGCACCCACCACCGGCTCCGTGGAGCACACGCGCTTCACCGCGGGCTTTGAGTCCTCCTTCCAAACCCACACCGCGTCCTTCGCGAGAAAGAGCGTCTCGCCCTCGCTGCCGCGAGCGATGCTCTCAATGCACTCGTCTGCGAGCTCCTTCGGAAGCGGTGCCTTGGTGATTTTCCCCGTGCCCACCTCCACTTGGATCAATCCCGTGCGCACCCCGCACAGGCCGATCGTCACCGTCTTTCCATCTGGGGAGAAGAAGGCATCTGCCGCCTGCCCGCAGCCTAGATTCATCAACGAAACAGCAGCGACGACGGTGAGAGAAAAGCATGAAGGCTTCATGCCGCCGTGATAACGGGCCGCTTCCTCGGTGTCAACGCAGCTCTCTCATTCGTCTTCATGTTGGTCTTTGCACACTCAAGAAGTGATCCTAGCAGATTTGAAGGATGAACCGTGCCCATGGAGGGTTAAAGTCAGCTATGAAAAAGCTAGTCCCAGCTCGAGTCCACATCATACTGGCTCGTGATTCCGATACAGCCATCGTGATCCGACGTGGGCCGAGCAATGCCGTCTGCACGATGCTTTGGGACCGACGAAAAGACACCTTCGAACTCGGGCAGTGGCTGCGCGGCCGCATTTACGAGCGCCGCTGCGATCTTTCTCCCGATGGCCGTTACTTCATCTACTTCGCCATGAACGGCAGGTGGGACGGGCCGCTGAAAGGCTCATGGACAGCGATTTCGAAGGCGCCCTATCTCAAAGCTATCGGATTATGGGCCAAAGGCGATTGCTGGCACGGCGGCGGCCTGTTTCTCGATAAGCGGAGCTATTGGCTGAACGGCTCTGGCCTAGAACAACGGCAACTCCCAGGTCAGCTCGTTCACAAGCCCGAGTTTCCGTTCCACGAGTCGTATGGTGGCGAATGCCGTGGCGTGCAGTTCATCCAGTTGCAGCGAGATGGTTGGAAGCTCATCGGCCACGAGAGCGGAAAGGAAAACAGCCTATCCTTCTTTGAAAAGAAAGTGAACCCAAGCTGGGTGCTGCGAAAAACAGCCCGTTCTGGATCACCGAATGTAATCGGAAAAGGCTGCTACTTCGACTGGCACTCGCTTCACAATCACCGCACCGGCCAGGTCATCGAGTGTCCTGACTGGGAATGGGCGGACCTAGATGGCAGGCGCGTCGTCTGGGTTTCAGCAGGCATCCTTTATGCAGCAAAGCTCACCGGCGATCGTTTGATGGCCAAGAAAGCATTGCATGACTTCAACGGCATGAAGTTTGAGGCAGTGCCCGCACCCTATTGAAGCTTCTCACTCATACTTCAGCCACGCCGTCGCGGCGCAGGCTTTGTCGGCGGTGACGCGGAGCCAGCGGGCTTGGATAGCGGGGTCGAATGGGAGGGCGGTTTCTTCGCCGGGGAAGACTTCGTGGTGTTTGTGGGTCACCCAAAGGCCGGTGCCGGTGAGGTCGAGCTCGATGTGGAAGCTCACGGGCTCGTTTTGATCGTGGCTGAGCGTGAGCGTGCGCTGGTCGTAGGCCCACATGAGGTAAGGATCGCTCTTTTGATCGGCTTTGACCTTCGTCGCCTTCCACGGGCCGCCTTCGCCGCGAGGTTTGCCGAGCTTCCAGAGGTCGTCGATGGCACCAGCCCACAGAGCGGCTTTGCCGTCGTCACTGCGGAGGATGTGATCGCTGGCTTTGGCATCCGGTTGGATGCCGCTCATCAAAAACAAGCCTCGGTAGCCGCCGAAGTCGGTGACGCGCAGGTTGTGTGAGCAGATCGGGCGGATCTTCGCGAAACCATCGGCGTTTTCGGCGGGCAGCTCGAAGAAGGTGCCGCAGGCGCTGAGCATGTCGCGCTCGGTGGCGACTTCGCGGCAGATGCGCAGTTCGCCAGCCTTCGTGGCGGCATCGTAGGCCTTGGAAGCACGCGGCAAGCGCCAGCGACGGCCGCGATCATCGACGACGAGCACGCTGGCCTCATCAAGCGTGATGACGTTCTTCGGCAGGGCGAGGGCTTTTTCGACAAAGGCCTTCGCTTTGGCGTCCTCGACGCGTTTGAGGCTCAAATCCGCTCCCATCTCGTAGTAGCCGTCTTTCGTCGCCAAACTCAGCGTGCGCTTGTTTTCGCCGCGAGGGCGGAAAAGGCCGGTTTGGGCGTTTTCATCGCCGATTCGGGCGATGCCGTCGAACATCGCTTCGGGCTCTTTGCCGCGGGATTCCCCGTTCGAGAGCGTGATGACGACGCTGAGGCTGTCGCAGTCCTTTTCCGCCTTCAATTGCAGCCAATCGGTTTCCACATCGATCTCCACGCAGGGCTTTATCACGCCGTTCACCGGCGCTGGCATCGCAAAGATCTTCGCGTTGCGGATGACCACACTCACCGACTGTCCTGCTGGGATGCGATGCTCTCCCAGGCTGCCTGACAGGTGTGCCTCGCTCTTGCCATGGTTGATGAGCCAGGCCTGGCGATGCGACCAACCGCCGACAAGAAACGGATCGGACTCCTCACCCGCCTTCACCGTTTCACGCAGCCACACCGCGCCGCTGGCGTGCGCGGGGCCGAGCTTGTCTGGCGTCTCGGGGCTGGTGAACCACAGGTTGCTCTGCGATTGGCCAATGCTGTCGATTTTCCCCTTCACGCTGCGCTTGTTGAGGAACTCCGACTTCGCGGAGTCATCGCAACCGAAGACGAGGCGGTCGTTCCAGCGCGTAAAGTCGCCGATGACCTTCAAGTAGGCGCTGCGGGCGCGAATACCCTTCGTGTTCGCGGCGGAAAAAGTCTTCGGGAAGCTCCAAAAGGCACCGTGCATCGTCATGAGCAGGTTTTCTTCGCCGATGTCGCGGATGCGCGGCCATTCGGTGTTCCAACCATGCGCGCCGTCGTAGCTGTGGCTGACTTTGGGCAGACGAAACGACTGCCATTTGCCGCCATCGAGCACCATGAGGATGAGCGATTTCGCATCCCAGCCGATGCTCCACACGGGCGCGTTCGCATCGCTGCCGTGAATGCCGCCGGGGCCGGTGACCTCGGTGAATTGATTGCGCCGCACGAGTTGCCAGTCGCCGCTGCCGGTCCATTCGCCGAGTGCGCCGCTGGGCGTGGTGGGATCGGTGAGCACGCGCTTGTCGCGGTCGCCGTTGTTGGCGTAGATGACGCGACCTTGGGAGGTGTAGAGACCTTTGCCGTGGTAACCGGGCAGTTGGGAGTCGAGCTTGGCGAGCAATGTCTCGACCTTGAAGTCCTTTTTGATGCCGTTGCCGTCGCGGATGAAGTTTTTCACGGCCAGCGACTTCACATCGACCTCGTAGAGGCCCTCCTCCATCGTGGCGTAGTAGATTTTGCCGGCGGGATCGGTCAGGTGCCGCGCATTGCCGGTGAGACGGCCCGGCATGATGCTCGGCGGGATGACACGCACGCCGCGCTGCGCGTCGATGACATACGGCCCGATGAAAAGCTGCTGCGACTCGTCGTGGATCATGCGGTTCGCCGGCGTGCCTCCAACGCTTTCCGGCCTGACGATTTGCTTCAGGTCCGGCGTGATCTCGTAGAGCTTGTCGCTCGATCCGAAGGGCAGATGCGGCCCATACGTGATGACCCAGAGTCGGTCTGCCCAAGGAACCACCGCGCCCGTGCCACACTCGCCCTCGTTGTTGAACATGGCGAGTGATGGGTAGATGCCGCTGATGCTGCGCGGCTCCTGCGCACAGAGCAGGCCTACGGAACACACGGAGAACACGGAAAGCAGAAGGTTGGGCTTCATTATGGCATCAAAGCGAAGGCCGATGGGTGAGCAAATGCCGGTTGTTATATCAGGACGAAATCGCTTACACCTTCCACCCTTTCAAAACTCTCTTCTGACTCTGTGTCACTCGGTGCCCTCTGTGGTCAAACACGGCGGGGTCAACCACAGAGGCACTGAGAAGCACAGAGATTTCATCCATCGCTCACATGCCCCAACCACCCGAATTCACTGCCGATGCTTGGCGCAGCCTGCGCTGGGAGTGGCTGTGGGTGTATCGCGGGGCGGTGCCGGTGTGCGGGGTGTGGTCGGCGGAGATTCCGGTGCCGGCGGGCGTGTTTTTCATCGAGCAGGGCAGCGGGCGGATTCGGGCGGATGGAAAAGAGATCGCCGTGAAGCGCGGCGAGGCGTTTTTCTCGGCCCAGGGGCCGCGGCAGCATTGGTTTGCGCCGGGGACGCGGCTTTTGTCGGTCGGTTTTCGCTGCCAGTGGCCGGATGAACGGCCGGTGTTTCGGCGTGGGCTGAACTTCGCCGCCAAATCGGCTCCGCTGCGCACGGCGACGCTCGAACTCTTCAATCGCGTTCATCGCGGTCGCCAAGCGGTGACGTTTCGCGAAGCGGTGAAGCCTGCGACGCAATCGCTGGCGGCATGGTCGGCGCGTGAGGCGGCGTTTTTGGAGTGGTTCGCGGCTTGGAGCGCGGGGCTGCATCAAAACGGCATCGAACCGGAGCCTCGCGTAGCGGCGAAAGGGCAATGCGGTCGCGTGGAGCAGCTCATCGCCTGGCTGGATACGCGTCCGCTCGATCAAACGACACCGACGTTGCCGCCGGGCTTCGGTTTGGGCCTGCGCCGTGCCGATCAACTGCTGCAACAGCAGCTCGGCACGAGCTTGCGACGCTACTTGGAGAAGCGTCGGCTCGACGCGGCGCGGGAGCGAGTGCTCGCGGAAAATGGCACGCTGAAGGAAATCGCGTTCGAGCTGGGTTTTCGGCATGCGTCACACTTCACGGCGTGGTTTCGCCGACAGGTCGGCGTGTCGCCTTCAGTTTATCGCACAGGCGGAATGGAGGCGGCGTGATTGAACGAAATGGCGTTGCATAGAGGGGCCACGCCACGTCAGAATAGTCGAACGATGATTCTTAACGTTCGCACTTGGCACCGCCTAATTTCGGCCTCCGTCCTAGTTTTCGCGTTGTGGTTTGTTTGTTGGTTCCTCCCGGAAGGGACGATCAAGGAGACCGTGATCTTGTTTGGGACGGGCTTCACGATGTTCACCGCTGCTTTAGGGGTCGTCATGGCGGTGTTGGTGGTGATCGGCCGGCTGAAGATGGGATGTCCGCAGTGTGATCGTGCGAGCAAAGCCTCTTTCGGCGGTGATAACACTCTCTGCCTGGAATGCCCTGAATGCGGCGAACTTTTTGTTTCATTTGGCAGGATGGGGCCTCTCAAAATCCTTGGCGAGGACTCAGCCGACGAAGCAGAAGATGATCCAAGGGAATGGGAGGAGAATCAGAAGGACGGCGCGGGTTTCAAACGGCTGATGATGACCCCGAGTCGGCACCCGGTAGCATGCACTCTCATCTACGCTCCTGTTGTCGCGTCCGTAGTGGCAGCGAGCATCATCCATGAGTTCATTATCATCTATGTGATCGTGCCCGGTTTCTGGTGCTATGCGATCGGAGCGATGTTGATCGAAGCCATCCAACGTGGCCGAATTGCGGACAATCAAGGCTCGGCTGTGCGGTCGAAGCATCCGATCCGTTTTTGGCTGAAAGCGGGCATTTGGATCCTCGCATATTTGTTTGCCACTTGGGTTCCCATCGGTTTGGCGCTCCAAGAGAGCGGCAAAGAAGCGGTCAAATCGGAGAAGAAGGCGTTGCCCCGATAAACCTAACTTTCGGAACGTCTCGCACCTCACGACGTGCTTTCAGCGGGCGCTCCCTTCTTGACCCTTTGACCTCAGGCAAATCACGCTTACCACAAGCGCCCGCCTTTCCGCCCCATGCTCTCCGTTTCCAACGTCAGTAAAACCTACGCCGGCCGCACCCTCTTCAGCCAGGTGTCGTTTCATATCAACCGAGGTGAAAAGATCGGTCTCATCGGTCCGAATGGCGCAGGCAAATCGACCCTGTTTTCGCTGCTACTTCAGGAATCCACGCCGGACGACGGTCGCGTGATGATGGAGCGCGGCATCACCTTTGGCTTCCTGCCGCAGGAAAGTGCGCCGGTGGATGACGTGACCGTTTTGGAACTGGCGACGGGTCACGTCGATGAGCATCACCGCTGGGAAGTGGAGCCCAAGGCGAAGCGTATCCTCAACGGCCTCGCGTTTCGTGAATCGGACTTCGAGCGGAATGCCCGCACGCTCAGCGGCGGCTGGGTGATGCGTGCGCACCTGGCCCGCTTGCTCGTGCAGGAGCCGGAGATGCTGCTGCTGGATGAGCCGACAAACCACCTCGACCTCGAATCGCTCATCTGGTTCCAAAATTACCTCCAGGGCTATCCCGGGGCCATTTTGATGATTTCGCATGACCGCGAGTTTTTGAACGCCTTGTGTGATAGCATGCTCGAGATCGCCCACAGCAAGATCACGCGCTACACCGGCAATTACGACGACTACCTCCGCGAAAAGGCCGCTCGCATGGAGCAGCTCCAGGGTGCCTACGAGAACCAGCAGCGTGAACTCGCCAAAATGCAGGCCTGGGTGGATAAATTCAAAGCGAAGGCCAACTTTGCCTCTCGCGCCCAGGACAAGGCGAAGATGATCGACCGTATCGAGAAGATCGACGCACCGATGGCGGATGCCAAAACGGTCAAATTCCGCTTCCCGCAGCCTCCGCGCAGCGGTCAGCGTGTCATTCGCATGACCGGCGTGGACTTCGCCTATGGCCAGACGCCCGTTTACAACGGCCTCGACCTCGAAATGGAGCGCGGGCAGCGCACCGTGCTCGTCGGCCCGAACGGCGCGGGCAAATCCACGCTTCTGAAGCTCCTCGCGGGCGCTTTGACGCCGCAGGCCGGCAACCGCGAACTCGGTCACAACGTGAAGCTCGGCTACTTCGCCCAGTATCGCGGTGATGTGCTCAACATGCGCCACACCGTGCTGCAATCCGCGATGGATCTGCCCAGCCGTCCCGGTGAAAACCTCTGCCGCACCCTGCTCGGCTCCTTCCTGTTTCACGGCGACGATGTCTTCAAGCCGGTCGGCGTGCTCAGCGGCGGTGAAAAGAGCCGCCTCGTGCTTGTGCGCCTGCTGCTCGATCCACCGAATTTCCTCCTCATGGACGAGCCCACGACGCATCTCGACATGGGCAGCATCGACGCCCTCATCGGCGCTCTCGATCAATACGAAGGTACGCTCGTCTTCATCAGCCATGACGTTCACTTCATCCGCCAGATGGCGAAGCAGGTCCTGCACGTCAGCGCCGGCGTGATCACGCCCTACGCAGGCGATTACCAATACTATTTGGACAAATCCAAAGCCGGCAGCGCCCGCGAAGCCCTCACCGCCACGCTGCACAACGCCCAGCCCACCACCTTCACCGCCCCCGCCGTCCGCGAACCGCCGAAAACCAAAGAGCAAAAACGCCTCGAAGCCGAAGCCCGCAACGCCCGCAGCAAAGGCAAAAAAGACGCCGAACAACGCGTCATTAAGATCGAAGCTGAACTGGCCGCTCTCGACAAACGCAAACACGAGATCGTCGAACTCCTCCAAGACGAAGCCACCTACGCCGATGCCGTCAAATTCCGCGCCCTGAGCGCTGAACTCGAAGCCGTCGAACCCAAAGTCGCCAAGCTGACCACGGAGTGGGAAAAAGCGGCGGAAGAGGTCGAGAGGCTGGCGGCGGTGTGATCAATCCTCGTTACTGAACCGAAGTAGAAGGCCCTCAAATTTCAGTTCACTGACATTTGCCAAGCCTAAAAGTCAACTTTGACGCTCGAGTTGACTTTCTGATTGTGAAAATGTCGTTTTGACCGACTTCGTTGACATTCAGTATGCCGAATCGCATCACAGGCCAGGAAGTCACCGTCGCCACAGCGGGGGAGTCTTTTCGTGCCTACGTCCCCGCTCCTTTGCCTCCCGAGCCGGATTTGATCTGGGATCAAGAACTGCGGCATTTAGCCGAACAGGCAGCGATGGCCGTTGGCAGGCTGGACGGCATCTCCGCGCTGCTTCCTCAACCGGACATTTTTCTCTACGCCTATGTGCGAAAGGAAGCCGTCGTTTCATCGCAGATCGAAGGCACGCAATCGTCCCTGTCTGATCTGCTGTTGTACGAGCAGGCGGTGGCACCTGGCGTGCCGGTGGATGACGTGCAGGAGGTTTCGAATTATGTCGCCGCACTCAATCACGGTCTAAAGCGTCTCCGCGAGGGCTTTCCGCTGTCGTTGCGGCTTATTCAGGAAATCCATGCCATCCTCATGTCCGGCGTGCGCGGGGGGATGAAGTCGCCCGGCGAATTTCGCCGCAGTCAGAACTGGATCGGCGGCAGTCGGCCCGGCACAGCACGATTTGTCCCGCCTCCGCCGGACGAGCTCATGAATTGCCTCGGTGCGCTGGAAAAATTCATGCACGATGAGCCAGTGGCCACGCCCGCCTTGATCAAGGCGGCGCTCGTGCATGTGCAGTTTGAGACGATCCACCCCTTTCTCGATGGCAACGGCCGCCTAGGCCGCCTGCTCATCACCTTCCTGCTGTGCGCGGAGGGTGTATTGAACGAGCCGCTGCTCTACCTCAGCCTTTATTTCAAAGAGAACCGTTCTGAATACTACGACCATCTGCAAAGCGTGCGTCGCACGGGTGACTGGGAGGGCTGGATGCGTTTCTTCCTCCGGGGCGTGAAGCAGACGGCTGATCAGGCCGTCAGCTCCGCGCGTCGTTTGCGCGATTTGTTTGCTGCGGATTTGGAAAAGATCACTGCGGTAGGACGTGCTGCGGCAAACATCATCCGCATCCATCAACAGTTGCAGCTTCAACCCGTAACCAGCGTCAACACCATCGCGGCGAAGCTCGACATGGCGGTGAACACCGCCCGCAGTGCTCTCACACAAATGCAGACCCTCGGCATCGTCCGCGAGATCACCGGTGGCAAATACGGCCGGCTTTACGCTTACGACGCCTACCTCTCGATCCTCAGCGAGGGCACGGAGCCGCTGCGTGGGTAGCAAGCAGCCTCACTCGATCACGCCCCGCGCCGGATGCCCCGAGTGGAAAGCACGTTGCGGACGAGGCGCACCATATCCGCTGGCTCGTAGGGCTTGGGCAGGACGGCGGCGAAGCCGTAGGCGGCTGGTTTGGCCATGACGGGATCATCGCTGTAGCCGGAGCTCACGATGGCCACCACGTCGGGATCGAGCTGGCGAAGCTTTTCCATGGTGCGCACGCCACCCATGCCGTTCGGGATGCTCAAATCGAGCACGACGAGGTCAAAGACGCGGCCTTGATTCATGCTCTCCTGATAGAGGCGCACGGTTTCGCTGCCTTCAGCACTTTCGGTGATTTCAAAGCCCTGGCTGGCGAGATTCCGCACGATGAGGTTTCGCACGAGCGGGTCGTCTTCGAGCACGAGGATGCGCGGCTGGCTCACGGGAGCGTCCGGCGGGGCATCAAAGACCTGGCTGAGGCCGAAGCTATCCACCTCCTCCGCATCGGCATCGAGCGGCATGTAAAAGCGCACGGTCGTGCCACGCCCAGGCTCGCTGCTCACGGTGATGGTGCCGCCGTGAGCCTTGGCGATGCTTTCACAGACGGTGAGGCCGAGGCCGGTAGCGTTTTCGCTCTTCCGGGTGCTGAAGTAGGGCTCAAAGATGTGCGGCAGATGGTCTGCGAGTATGCCTTCACCCAAGTCCTGCACCTCGAGAGCGATGCCGGAGGGCTGGAAATTTTGATCCGTGACGAGCTCGCCGGGGAACATCTGCGCATGATCCGGCACAAACGCGCGGACGATGATCTGACCGCCGTCAGGCTGGGCCTGCTCGGCATTGCGGATGAGATTGCCGAGGAGGCGGCGGACCTGCGCGGGATCGAGCGGGATGGAGGGCAGGCCGGGCTGCACCTCGATGCGGTAGTCGATGCGGGCAGCGCGGGTGTGATGGGCGAAGAACTTGTCGATGAGGTCGCCGATGTTCGTGAGACGTTTGATCGGCGCACCGCCGCGGGCAAAGGTGAGCAGCTGCTGGACGAGATTCTGCGCCTGGAGGGTGGCCTGCTTGGCCGTGTGAAGCTCAGGCAGGGTAATGGCATTGCGCAGGCGCATCTCGGCGAGGGAGATATTGCCCAGCAGCACGGTGAGGAGGTTGTTAAAGTCGTGCGCGAAACCACGGGCCAGCAGGCCGAGCGATTCCAGGCGGTCCATGCGGCTGCGACGCTCGGCTTCCTCGCGTTTCGCCGTCACGTCCTGGACGAGCATGAGCATGCCCTCGCCAAAGGGATAGCCTCTCAGCTCCAGCCAAGCGCGTTTTGCTTCATAGTAGAGGTCACGGCTCACCGGCTCGCGATGCATGAGCGCATGGGCGAAGGCCTCATGATGCTCGTCTCGCACGGCCGCGGGCACGAGATCCCAAAACGACATGCCGAGCATCGCGGCGGAATCCCGCTCGAAGAGCTGCGTGGCGCTGGCATTGGCATACGTGAGCCGCCAGTGCGCATCGAGCGCGATGAGCGGATCGGAGATGCTCTCCACGATGTCCACCAGTGGGGCGGAAGCATGGGAGGGCACCATGACAGGTGCCGTTTGCGTCGTGCTTTCCTGCAAAATGGGGCGGAAGAGGATGATCAGGCCGGTGAGATACCCCTGCGCATCCCGAAGCGGCGCGGAACGATCCTGAATCGGCACGCGGGTGCCGCTGCGGGTGGTCAGCCACACGGTTCGCTCCGCTCCAGCGGCCTCGCCTTCACCGGAAAGGACCTCGGCGGGTTCGCCCGAGCTTTGAAAGATGCGGAAGACCTCGTTCAGCGAACGTCCGGCGGCCTCCTGGGCCTGCCAGCCGGTCACGCGTGCGGCGGCCGGGTTGACAAACACAATGCCGCCGGCCAGATCCGTGGCGATGACGCCATCGGCCAGGCTCTGGAAGGCCTCGAAAAAGCTCTGCTCACGGCGCCGGCGCTCCATCTCCTCCAGATGCCGCTGCGCGGCCACCTCGACGGCCAGTCGCAATTCATCGTGACTGAAAGGCTTGAGCAGGTAGCCCTGCGGATGCGTCTCGCGAGCCCGCGTGACCGTTTCCAGGTCGGCGCAGGCCGTCACATACAAAATGGCCACGGAGGACTTCGTCTGAAGTCGGCGAGCTGTCTCGATGCCGTCGATCTCGCCGGCCAGATGCACATCCAGAAGCACCAGATCCGGCTGCATCTCATCGAAGCGCTCCAGCGCCTCTTCGCCCGAGGCGCAGATGCCCGTGACGTGATACCCCAGCTTGCCGAGTGATGAGGCCATGTCGCACCCGACGAGACCTTCGTTCTCGACGATTAGGATGCGGATGCGGTCAGTTCCGGTCATGTGAGGGGTTTGAGTGAGTATTTTAAGTCGAATGAAATACAAACGCCATAAAAATTAAAGAGATATTACAGTCCAGCTTCCAGCCAGAATGGAATAACCCCGACTTGAGGCAAGGAAGAGCCGAACGTTCCCAAAGGCCCGCAAACCGACCTTTTAGGCTAACTCAGGGCTTTTTCGCCGGTTTGGAGGGTTCGGATGCCTTTTTGCCCTTCTCGTCCTCCTTCTCCGGCTTCGTCACCTCACGCATCGGATTCGGGGCCTTGTCGTCCTTGTAGAGCTGGAATTTGCTCTTCACAGGGCGGCGCGGCCAGAAGTTGTTCTCCACATCGGTGTCGGTGAGTTCCTGGCGTGGGTCAAAGGTGACGGCTTTGATCTCCTTCTTCGTGAAGATCATCTTCGAGGTCTTCCTCGTGTCGAAACGCCAGATTTCCGCCGGCAGCTTCATCTCCTCGGAGGTGCCGTCGGTGTATTCGACCTTCAAAATCACCGGCGTGAGCATGCCGCCGAGGTTGCTGAGCTCCACGAGGTAAAAGTTATGCTTCGTCTGCAGCAGCTTCGGATCGATCTTCTCCTCCTTGAGCTCCTTGATGAGGGTTTCGTATTTTTTCTTGTCGCTCGGCAGCACCGTCGTCTCGTCGAAGGTGTCGTAGAAGTCCTTCAGCTCCGGAAAACGGTCCACGCGCTTCGGTAGCGGGTAGTTCCGCTCCTCGGTGAGCGTCTTGGGCAGCTCGTCTTCCTCCTGCTTCTTCTTTTTCTTCTCGATGGCCGGGTCACGCGTGTCGAGCTGCATCCACTTCACCTCGTCGATCGACACATCGACATGATCGACGCTGTAGAACCAACTGCGCCAGAACCAGTCAAGGTCCACACCGCTCGCGTCCTCCATGCTGCGGAAGAAATCGCTCGGCGTCGGCCGCTTGAACATCCAGCGACGCGAGTAGGTCTTGAAGGCGTGGTCAAACAGCTCGCGACCGAGAATGTGCTCGCGCAGGATGTTCAGCGCCGCCGTCGGCTGCCCGTAGGCGTTCGGGCCGAGATCGGCGATGCTTTCGCTGTTCGTCATCACCGGCACGCGATCCGTGCTGCGCAGGTAGCTGACCATGCCACGCTCATCGCGGCGATGATGCCAGTCGTTCTCCCATTCCTCTTCCGCGAGGTATTCGACGAACGAATTCAGCCCCTCATCCATCCACGTCCACTGACGCTCGTCGCTGTTCACGATCATCGGGAAGTAGTTGTGCCCCACTTCATGAATCACCACGCCGATGAGCGCATACTTCGTGCGCTCGGGATAGGTGCCGTCCTTTTCTGGGCGCGGGCCGTTGAAGCAGATCATCGGGTACTCCATGCCGCCGACGTGTTTGTTGTTCACGGACCACGCGACCGGATACGGGTAATCAAAAGTGAACTTCGAGTACACCTCGATCGTGTGCGCGATGGCATGCGTCGAGTATTTGTCCCAAAGCGGCATTGCCACCGTCGGGTAGAGCGACATGGCCATCACGGGCTTGCCATCCACCTTCGTGCCCTCGACCGCCATGGCGTCCCACACGAATTTCCGCGAGCTGGCGAAGGCAAAGTCACGCACCTTGGCCGCTTTGAACGCCCAGGTCTTCTTGCCCTTCGGTTTGCCCTTCTCCGCTGCCTTCGCCTCGTCCGCGGTGATGATGAAAACCGGCTTCCGTGTCTCTTTTTCCGCCTTCGCCAGCCTCTCGCGCTGCGTGGCGGTCAAAACGGCCTCCGCATTCGTCAGCACACCCGTCGCGCCGACGATGTGATCGTCCGGCACCGTGAGACGCACCTCATAATCACCGAACTCGAGCGTGAACTCGCCCGTGCCGAGGAACTGCTTGTGCATCCAGCCCGCGTAGTCCGTGTAGGCCGCCATGCGCGGGAACCACTGCGCGATGGTGTAGATGCAGTTTTTGTCCTCCTCGAAGTATTCATAGCCCGTCCGTGCCCCGATGCGGCTGCCGTCATTGATCGGAAAACTCCACGCGATCTTGAAAACAAACTCGCCGCCCGGTTTCAGCGGCTGCGGCAGGTCGATGCGCATCATCGTCTTCACAATCGCATGCTTCAAATCCTTGCCCGCCGCGTCGGTGAGGCTCGTGATCTTGAGCGTGCCGTCGTATTCCTCATACGCCAGCAGCCGGTCCACCGCCGCGTAGCTCACCTTCGCCGGATCGATGCCGCGTTTCGTGTTCGGCACCGCCCGCATGTCCGCATCGTGCGCGAAGTAGTTCTGGTCCAGCTGCACCCAGAGATAGTCCAGCGTGTCCGGCGACGCGTTGTGGTAAGTCACCGTCGCCTTCGCCGAGAGGCTGCGCTTCCCATCATCCAGCTCCGCGTCGATCACATAGTCCGCCGTGTTCTGCCAATACCCCGTCCCCGCCGCCCCCGACGCGATGCGCTGCGCATTCGGCGTCGGCAGCATCTGTTCCAACTGCTGAAACTTGCCGACAGGAGCGCCGGATTGAGCCGCCGCAGAGCAAAAGGCGAGAAGGGGGAGCAGAAGGCGCTTCATCATAGGGCCGCGACTCTCTCAAAGAGGGGCGGATATGGCAAGCGCGGCCTCAACGGATCTCCTCGAAACCAAACACACCCGAACCAGCCTAAACAACATTTGAAACTTAAACCCGGTTATGTCCGGATCATCGTTTGGCGAGTGGAAAGCCAAATTTTGCCCTTTCTTCAGGCAAATAATGAAGCAGCCGATCAGCCACAATCTCTCCAGCAGCAGCAGCTCTCTCAAAGCGTAGTTTTATGAGGTCGTGCGTTACCATATCCAGGAAAAGCCGGTTGTTGGCACAGTGGTTCCAAAGCCGCCAAACATCGAATCCGTATCCCTCGCCTCGTTCTCCCCAATCAAAATCGATGCTAATGGTTGGAAATTGTAGCTCCACTCCATAGCCATGAGGTCGAATCGATATGCCGATGCGCTGACCCAGCTCCCGGAGCCCAAGGCTATAGCAAGAGCAAGCCCAAGCAACGTTACTCTCCGGCTGTGCCACTCCATGTTGAAGGAGTGTCGTGACAGCCAAATCCTGTGCCGCTCGAAAAGAAGCAATGACGCTAGCTAGCACGGGATGCATCGAAGTAGGCCGATCATGGGTTTCATTTTGGGTGAATCTTGCTTCTCCTCTCCAAGCTCGCCCGTGCCAGCACTAGGGCCTCGTGAAGCTTGCGTTGGAGCAGGGCTTTGGGCAGCAGCTTGGTGAGGTAGGCGGAGACTTGGATGCCGCTGCGGCCGAGATCGAGCAATTCGACGGTTTCCTGCCGCTTTCCGGCGCAGAGGATGAGGCCCACGGGCGATTCTTCGCCGTCTTGGCGTTCGTGTTTGTTCAGCCAGGCCAGGTAGAACTCCATCTGGCCTTTGTCGGCCGGTTTGAAGTCCTCCAGCTTCAACTCCACGGCCACCAGCCGCTTGAGCTGCCGATGATAAAACAGCAGGTCGAGGTAATGATCCACGCCATCGACCGTGATGCGCTTCTGCCGCTCCACAAAGGCAAACCCAGTGCCCATCTCCAGAATGAACGACTCCATTTCCCGCAGGATCGCCGCCTCCAGATCCTTTTCGGCGTAGGTGTCCTTCAAGCCGAGGAAATCGAGGAAGTAAGGATCACGAAACACCAAGTCCGGCGTGAGCTTGTTCTCTTCCCGCAGCTCTTTGAGCTCCTTTTCGATGAGCTTCGCCGGCTTTTTCGAGAGCGCGGTGCGTTCGAAGAGCATGCTGCCTATCTTGTCACGCAACGTCCGGGTGTCCCATTTCTCGATCCGGCACATCTCCGCGTAAAAGTCGCGTTTCAGCGGATCGTCGAGACGGATGATGTCCACAAAATGCGTCCAGCCCAATTGTGCAGTCAGTGACTGCACAATTTGAGGTTCGGGGAAAACCTCAGCGAAACGGATCATTTGAAACAGGTTTCGGCGGCCATATCCACTGCCAAACTCCCGAACTAATTGTGCAGAGACTTTCGGCACAATCTTCTTTCCATACTCCGCCCGTTTCTCTCGCAGCACATCTTTGCGGATGCGTTGGCCGATCTGCCAGTAGTGAAGAACAAGTCCGGTATCCACGGCCCGCGCCACCGCCGTCCGGGCTTGAACAATCATCTGCCGCAGGTCCGCGAGCAGGACAGAAGGACCAGCGGCTTTTGCTGCGAGCTTTTTGGATGCTGGGACGAGCTTCTTCTTCGATTTCATGCTGCCGGGTATCCAAGCTGTCCGACTGAGATTTGGCAATGCGGAACCATCTTGTCTGCTGCAGCCACGTCATCGCAATGATTGTCCAGACAGTGAGGGGACAATTTTGCAGTCACTGACTGCAAAATCCTTCCCGCCTCACCTTCCTTCCCTCTTGCCAGCCTCCGTGCGTTCTGATTGCATCGAAGCATGGAACCGAACTCAGATCTTCTTTCCCGTCGCGCTGCTCTGAAAGCCACCATCGCTTCCGTGGGGCTGTCGGCGGCGGCGTTTGAGCCGGCGAGAGCGGCTCAGGCACCTGCGCCGGATGCGCGACGCGGTTCGACGAAGAAGTATGACATGCTCAAGTCGATCAACCTGTGGGCGTTTCCGTATCCGGAGCGCATGACGCTGCGCGAGTGCCTGCAACTCGCGAAAGACGCCGGATTCGACGGCATCGAGCTGAACTACGATCTCGACAACGACCTCTCGCCGAAACACGGCACCGCCGACTATGTCAAAATCCGCAAAATGGCCGATGAGATCGGCATTCAGATCAGTGGGCTGTGTTCGTTCTTGTTTTGGCCGTATCCACTGACGAGCAATGATCCGGCGAAGCGTGCTCAAGGCATCGAACTGGCCGGCAAGATCGCTCAATGTGCGCATGACCTCGGCGTGGAGAATGTGCTCGTCGTGCCGGGAGCCGTTCACATCCCGTGGCGCACGGATCACGAGCCGGTGGCGAATGATGTGTGCGATTCACGGGCCCGCGAGGCCGTGGGGCAGCTCGCGAAGCAGGCGGAGAAGCTGAAGGTTTGCCTCAACATCGAAAACATCTTCTTCAACGGCTACCTCATGACGCCGATGGAGATGAACGCCTTCGTGGACAGCTTCGGCAGCGAGCATGTGCGCGTGCATTTCGACACGGGAAACATCAGCATGTTCCAGTTCCCCGAGCACTGGGCCAAAGTGCTCGGCAAGCGCACCAAGAACGTCCATTTGAAGGAGTTCACGAAGAAAGGCACCGACTTCAGCCTCGAAACCTTCCGCCCGCTGCTCGACGGCACCACGAACTGGCCCGCCGTCACCGACGCGCTCGCCGAGACCGGCTACAAAGGCTTCCTGACCTTCGAATACTTCCACCCGTATGCCCATTACCCCGAGGCGCTGATCTGGCAGACCTCCGACTCGATGGACCGCATCCTGGGCCGCAAATCATGAGAGAACTCCTCACCAGCCTGGATTGGACGCGGCTCGGCTTTTACAAGTCGGTGCTCGATGAGGCTGGCATCGCCAGCTTCATCCGCAATGAGCACACCGCGCAGCTCATCAATGTGCTCATCGGGCCGTGCCAGCCTTCGCTGTGCGTGGTGAACGATGAGGAATACGACGCGGCGATGGAACTGCTGCGGCCGCATCATGATCAAACGCCTGCCAGCATCGAAGAATGGACCTGCGCAGGCTGTGGCGAGGTGAATCCGGCGGAGTTTGAGCTGTGCTGGAAGTGCGGAGAGGTGCGCAGCGAAGGTCGGGAATAAAAAAGCGGAGCCGTTTCCGGCTCCGCTGAGGAAAATCGAGATATCGAGGGATCTTAGACGAGGCCAGCGGCCTTGAGCGTCTTGAGAGCACCGTTCTTGTTCACGGTCTTGAGGGCGCGAGCGGTGAGCTTCACATCGACGAATTTGCCCAGTTCCGGCACCCAGATGCGCTTCTTGCGAAGGTTGGGGAGGATGACGCGCTTCACACGCTTGGTGATGTGACGACCGATACCGCCTTCTTTCTTGGCTTTACCGCTGCGATGGATGTGGTGGCCGCGAGTGACGCCGACGCCGGTGATTTGACAAACTTTAGCCATAGGATTGGTAAGGTGGGGGTGGGAAAGGGGGAGCGATGGTAGCCACCTCGGACGGTCCGTCAAATGCTTTGGCCGATCGTTTTGGCCTCAGGGGAGTCCAAAAGGGCAGAAAACGGGTTATTTCAGCTCGTTCCACTTGTTCACGAGGCCGGTACGCACGCCGCCGATCTCATAGAGCTTGGACTTATCGTGGACCATTTCTTTCCGGGAGAGGCCGGTGATGGCGTAGTCCTTGCGCAAGAAAATGGCCTGCTCGGGGCAGACTTCCTCGCACATGCCGCAGTAGATGCAGCGGATCATGTCGATATCGAATTCCTTGGGGCGCTTTTCCACCTTCGCCCAGGGGTCATCGGAGGGGATTTCGCCGGGGGTGATCTTGATGGCCTTGGGCGGGCAGATGAATTCGCAGAGCTGGCAGCTCACGCAGCGCTCGCGGCCGTGCTCATCGGTGACAAGGGTGGGGGCGCCACGGTAGTGCTCGGGAAGGTTTTCGTCCCATTTCTGCTCGGGATACTCCATGGTGACCTTCGGCTTCTTGCCGGCGATCTGGAGGAAGGTCTTCAAACCATGCGAAAGGGTGATTTTAAGGCCTTTGGCGAGCGTGGAAAGGAACCAGCGCTCGTGCCAGGCGAGCTTCGGGCGTTGAACGACAATGGTGGCCATGAGGTGCGGGGCGGCGGGGGCTGCCGGGAGGGGTTTTCGGCGCGGAGTATCCGGGCGCTGGCCGGAGCGGCAACCGCATTTTGTGAAAAGTTTCACAAGCAGCGGACCGCCCTCGTTTTGCGCCCACACGGGCACCCCGGATGCAGCCTTGCGCTTTCTTCGTGAGCCTGTTTCTTCCGCGCCTCATGTCCAAGGCGGCCCACAAAGATGTCACGACGAAGTTTTTCCACACCGGCAGTGCGGAGGAACCGTTTCGCTTTGCCTGCGGCGAATCGCTGCCCGGCATCACCGTGGCCTACGAGACCTACGGGAAGCTGAACGCCTCCAAATCGAACGCCATCCTGCTCTTCCACGCTCTCTCAGGCAGTCAGCACGCCGCAGGGGTGAATACCCACGTCGAAGGCGTGGCAGATCGTTGGTCCGAAGATCTGCACCACGGCTGGTGGGACCTTTTCATCGGCCCGGACAAGGCGCTGGATACGAAACGCTACTTCATCATCTGCGCGAACTACCTCGGCGGCTGCTACGGCTCCAGCGGGCCGCTGTCCATCAACCCCGCCACCGGTCAGCCCTACGGCCGCGATTTCCCGCCGGTGCGCACGAGCGATGTGGTGGCCTCGCAGCTCGCCCTGCTCGATTCGTTGGGCATTGAGAAACTGCACGCGGTGATCGGAGCGAGCGTGGGTGGCCTGCTCGCCATCAACCTGGCCACGCTGCACCCGGACCGCGTGAAGCTCGTCGTCCCCGTGGCCACTGGCTGCCGCACCACGGTTTTGACGCGTCTCACCCTCTTCGAGCAAGTGCTGGCCATCGAAAACGATCCGAACTTCAACGGCGGGACCTATACCGAGGACAAGACGCCCGAGTACGGCCTCGCCCTCGCCCGCATGATCTCGCACAAGACCTTTGTGCATCTCGACGCCATCGAACGCCGTGCCCGCCAGGATGTGAAGCAGAGCGGTGATACGCTCGCGTGGTATCGCGTGCAGCACAACGTGGAGAGCTACATGCTCCATCAGGGGAAAAAATTCGTGAAGCGCTTCGATGCGAACACTTATCTCCGCATCGCGGACATGTGGCTGCGCTTTGATCCGCTCCAGGATGCTGGTGTGGCGAGTTACGAGGCACTTTTCGCCCGCTCCCGCGCCGCCGGGCAGCACTACCTCGTCTTCAGCATCGATAGCGATTTCTGCTTCTACCCCGAGGAGCAGGCCGAGCTCGTCTCCCACCTCGAAAAGGCGGGCGTTTCCTCCATGCACATCACCGTGCATTCGGACAAAGGGCACGATTCCTTCCTGCTGGAGCCGCAGCTTTACACCCCTCACCTTGCCTACACACTCGAGGGACGCTGGGAAAAAACTTCCGTTGATCGCACCGTTCCAGAGGTGGAGTGAGCGGCCTCACTTGGCATTCACCGTGGCTTCCACCTGCTTGGCGAAGGCCTGATCCTCGGCGCTGAGTTTATCCAAAGGCACCTCGAAGGGCTTGTTGTTCACGAGGAGGCGGATTTTGCCCTCCCGGAGCAGGGTGAATTTCTCCGGCGGCTTCGGCGCGGGAGCAGCCATCGCCGCCGATTGCGCTTCCGCAGCCGTCTGACGCTTCACCTCGATCACCGCATCCTCGAAGGCGATCATCTTTCCCAGCAGTGAGCGGCCATCGGCGCTCTTCCACTGCCGCAGCTCGCCAAAGGAATAATGGCTCGTGATGCGAGCCGTCGCCTCCGAAGCCGCAGGTGCCACATTCACGGCGGCATTCCCCGAGTTCGTTCCGCCGGAGATGCCACGCTGGCCAAACTTCGTCGGCGTCGTGGGCGTGGCCATTTGAGCCATCGAGACCGTGGTAAAGGCCAAAAAGAGAGCGGCGAGGCATTTCATCCCCCTGAGCCTACCACGTCGCCCCACCGGCAGGCAAGCAGCTGACTCAATGTCCGCCATTCTCGCCCTCTTCCGGCGGATCGGTGTCTGCGATCTGAGCGGCGGCTTTGAGTTGGTCGAGGAGATCGTTGAATTTCGCATCGCGATGCTGCTCGATGAGGCGGGCGCGGACGGTTTCCTTGACGTCCTCGAAGGGATGCGGCGCGGGCTGCTTGCGGCCGAGCAGGGTGCAGATGTGAAAGCCGAGCTGGGTGGTGAAGACGGGGCTGATTTCGCCGTCGTTCATGCTGAAGGCAATGGCTTCGAACTCCTCCATGAACTCGCCACGCTTGAACCAGCCGAGGTCGATCTGCTGCTGCTCATCCGCGCGGTGTTCTTCGGCCGTTTTCATGAAGTCCGCCCCATTGAGGAGCTGACGGCGGATATCCCGCATGGACTGGAAGACCTCATCGCGGCTTTTGGCCCCTTGCAAGCTCTTGGTGATATGCGCGGCGTGGATCTCCTCGGTCGTCAAATAGAGCTCCGTGGAGGCATCGTAGGCCGCACGGAGCTCAGCATCCGTCGGCACGGGCTCCGGTTCATAAATGGCCTGGAGCGTTTTATCCAGGCGCACACCGCCGGCGAGGTTGTCACGGATGACGGCCTTGTCGGCCACAGGCAAGCCGATCTTAAAATAGAACTCCGCCTCGCCGCCAGCCTCTTCGATGAGTTTGGCCAGACGGGCGTCGATGTCCTCCTCGGGCACCTCGGGGTAGCGGCGGCGGCTTTCCTGGCCCAGCAGGGCGCGAGAAGTGATGTTTTCCTTCGCCAGAGCACGGAACTCAGGATCACGCTCGCAGCAGGCGATCTGGAGCGTGCGCTCGTGGAAGCCTTTGATCTCGCGGAACTCCGCTTCGATGATTTCGTCGTCGATTCTCTCGCCGTTGATGATGAGTGCCATGGACGGCGATCATGGAGCGCAGCGGCGTGGGCGCAAGGTTTGACAAGGCAGACGGGGTGGCCTACTTGCCGGGCCTAAACGCCATGCTGAAGCCGATTTCCATGATTCTCGCCGCCGTGCTGCTTCTCAACTCCTGTGGCAGCGCCCCGCGGGCCATCCCGGTGTCCTCTCGTGAGGTGCCTATCTACCAGCAAGCCGCGATGACTCAGGGGGATAGTGGGGCGCAGGTAACGCCTGCCTTTTCCCAAGCTCCGGATGTCGAGCCGATGTTCGCCGTGAGCTCCGGCCCCTCGATCCGTGCGGCTTCCTACCTGCTGCTGGATGCCCGTAACGGCCAGCACCTCGCCGCCCGGGGTGCCGAAACGCCTCGCGCCGTCGCCAGCACACAAAAGCTCGTCACCGCCCTCGTCGTGCTGGATGCAGGAAATCTCGACAAACCGGTCCGCGTGGCCGCCAGCGATGTCGCCGTGGAGCCCACGCGTCTCGGCCTGAAGCCCGGCGAGGTGTACACGCGCCGCACGCTGCTTTATGCTTTCCTCGTGAAGAGCGCCAACGACGTGGCGAACGTGCTCGCCCGTGACAACGCCGGTAGCATCCCCGCCTTCGCTACGAAGATGAATGCGAAGGCGCGTTCGCTCGGCTGCACGAGTTCCTATTTCGTGAATCCTCACGGCCTCACCGCCAATGGCCAGCGCTCCACCGCTCGCGATATGGCCCGCGTTGCCATGGTGGCCTACCGCGATGCGACGATCCGCGACATCGTCCGCCGCAAGTACTATTCCTTCCGCCGAGCGGATGGCCGCACGGTGACGCTCGAAAACACCAACGACCTCCTCGGCCGCATGCCGGAGTGCAACGGTATGAAGACCGGCTACACCGTGGCCAGCGGCCGCTGCCTCATCTCCACCGCTAGCAGCGGCGGGCGGGATGTGATCCTCGTGCAACTCGGCACCAAGACAAAATACATCTGGGATGACGCCCGCCTGATGATGAGCTGGGGCCTGCAGCGTGCGCGAAGCCGCTTCGGTGTGGCAGCCAACTGGTAGCCGCACTGACAAAGCGGAATTTTGTCGAGCCATCAGTTGCGACGATGCGAGCGTGGCGCATCATGCGCCACCCCAATGCCCGCTGTTTCGCTCGTATGCCCCCATTGCGAAAAGCCTGTCGAAGTGCAGGTCACGGGTGTGACGCGCTCACGCCCCTGCCCGGAGTGCGGGGAAATGCTCATGCTCCAGGTGGCGGAGAAGAATAAAAAATCCAAACGCCGCGCCCTGCTGATGGGTGGTGCCGTGCCGGAGACGCCTACGGAGAGCACGCTCCAGATTCCTTCCCGCCCCCCTGCTTCCACGAAGGGTGAGAGCACCGATACGCCGACGTCCGCCGCAAAGGCCAGCACCTCTCCACCTTCCGGTGAGAAACACGCGAAGATTCCTGAAGTTCCCACCGAATCCGAAGAGCCGCGCCAGCCGACCGGCTCGCACACTCGTTCACTCAGTTTCGTGCCGTCCCACGAGCCGCAGGTGCTGCCCGGAGATGCCTTTGAGCGCATGCGGATGGACCCAGAGATCAAGGAATTCCGCAAGCGACTCATCCTTGGCAGCGGCATCGTCCTTGGCAGCATCGCCCTGGTGTTCTTAATTCGCGCCCTGACCTCCGGTGAGGATGCCAAGGCGAAGATAACCGCCACCACGGAGACCGAAGCGACACAATTACTGGTAGAAGAGGAAGAGCCTGCACCCGTGCCAGATGGCAACCTCGTCTTCAAAGCCACGGGCAAGCAAGACTTCGCCCAGGCCACCACCACCTCCTCCGGTGCCACCTCCAGCCAGCTCACGATGGATATGGCCCTCTCCGTGGAAGCCCTGCGGAAATTTCTCGCCGCACCCAACTGGAAAGAGCGCCTCGCGTGGTCGCGGCCTGTCAATGGCCTCGAAGATCGCATGGCAGCTTTTTACACCAAGAATGCGGATGGCCCCGTGGCCCACGAAAACATCGTCGAGTCCAAAGAAGCCAGCGGTGATTTCTTTGAGCACACCGTCGTCCTCGAAGGCGGTGGCCGCCGCCCCGCCCTCGTCGAAAAAACCACCAAAGGCCCCCGTGTGGACTGGGCAGCCTTCGTCGGGGCGGGTGACATGGGTTGGAGTCAGCTCATGGACGAAAAGCCCTCCTTACCCGTCACCATGCGAGTCCTGGTCTCCGACGGCTTTTTTTATGCGAACCAGTTTGGCAGCCCGAAACTGCTCAAATGCCTGGAGCTACGCTGCGTCTCCGAACCCGGTGCGCCGATGATTCATGGCTACATGGAGCGTGACAGCAACGCTGCCCAGCAGATCGAATTCTGGCTCAAACAATCCAATGGAGCCGCCCTGCCGCTCACTCTACGTCTCAAATACCCGCTCAACGCACCCTCGCCCGATCAGGTGTGGGTCACCGAAATCGTCCGCCAAGGTTGGCAGGACTGATCGGCATAGATTTTGCATCCAAGATCAATATCACCGCGCGAAAAATGCGATGATTGTGCAATAATTGCGAGAACCACTCGTAGGTTGTGCGTCTTTGCACCCCTGTTTTTCAAAAAATACCCCCCGCACCCCATGAAAATGCATCCCCACTGCCAAGGTAACCACCTTGATCTCCGTGCTGGCGTGAGCCGCCGCGATTTCCTCTACGTCGGCATGGCCGGTAGCCTCGGCCTCACCCTGCCAGAGATGCTGCGCCTCCAGGCCGCTCCGGTGATGCCCGAAGTGGAAAACTTCAAAGCGGTCGCGGATTCCATCATTCATATCTACCTGCCCGGCGGCATGGCCCAGCACGAGTCTTGGGATCCGAAGCCCTTTGCCTCCCCGGAATACCGCGGCCCCTACACCCCGATCAAGACCAGCATCCCGGGAGAATACGTCGGCGAGAAGTTTCAGCACATCGCCAAAATCATGAACAAGCTCAGCGTCATCCGCAGCATGACGCACGGTGAGGCCGCCCATGAGCGTGGCACCCACAACATGTTCACCGGCTACCGCCCCAGCCCCGCGATTAAATTCCCTAGCTTCGGCTCCATCATCTCTCACGAGCAGGGCAGCCGGAACAACCTTCCGCCCTACGTCGTCGTGCCAAATGTCATCGCTCCTGAGCAGGGCACTGGCTACATGAGTAGCGCTTTCGGTCCGTTTGCCCTCGGTAGCGATCCCGCAGACAAAGGCTTCACCGTCCGCGACCTACTCACGCCGAAGGAAGTCGATGAAAAGCGCTTCGACCGTCGTCGCAACCTCCTCGGAGCCGTGGACGAGCACTTCAAAGCCGCCGAGAAATCCGACGCCATCGCGTCGATGGATAGCTTCTATCAGGCCGCCTACGGTCTCATCAGCAGCGCCAAAGCCCGCGAAGCCTTCGACCTCACCAAGGAATCCGACAAGCTCCGCGATGAATACGGCCGCAACACCGCTGGCCAGCGCTTCCTTCTTGCCCGCCGCCTCGTCGAGTCCGGCGTCCGCATGGTTTCCGTCACCTACGGCGGATGGGATCACCACAGCAACATCAAGAGCGCCTTCGACGGTCAGGCTCCAAACTTCGACCAAGCCTTCGCCCGCCTCATCCGTGACCTCGACGAACGCGGCATGCTTAAGCGCACGCTCGTCATGGTCAGCTCCGAATTCGGCCGCACGCCAAAGATCAACGGCACCAATGGCCGCGACCACTGGCCACGCGTCTTCTCCGTAGCCATGGCTGGTGGCGGCGTGAAGGAAGGCTACATCCACGGTGCTTCTGACGCCCTCGGTGGCGAACCAGATCGTGATGCCGTGGGTCCAGAAGATCTCGCCAAGACCATGTACCGCCTCCTCGGCATCAATGCCGAGAAGCGCATCATGTCCGACGGCGCTCGCCCCATCGACATCGTCAATGGTGGTCGCATCCTCACCGAGATGCTCGCCTGATCGAGGCCTCGTCTTCATCCAAAAAAAGCCCGGACATCGCTGTCCGGGCTTTTTTGTGACTTTGGAGAAACGAACTCAGGCCACGGCTGGCGTCATGGCGACCTTAGAGGTCTTTGAAGCGGCTTGAACCGACGATTTTGCCTGTGAGGCCTCCACTTTCACACCCATCGCGGCGAGCGTTTTCTCCGCTTGCGACACACTGCCGTTCCAGGAGGTGACGATGGGATAGACCTGCGCGGTGTTGGCGAGGAAGACGGTGCCGGGGACGAGTTCCTCCGGCGGGCAGAGCTTCTTTTGGCCGAGACGGTAGATGGGCTCCACAAAAGGGGCGCGGAAGATGTAATCGGCCTCGATGTCGTTGGCCGTGAGGTCAGGGAAGAGCTTTTGAAGCGCGGCGGTCCAGTCGCGGCGGACGTCGGCATCGGGCTGGGCGAAGCGTGAATCACTTCGGTGAAGGTACTTCGTGAGATAAACGACGTGGCGGGCGCCGCGGTCGGCGACGTCGGTGAGCGTCGAGGTCTCGACGACACCATCAAAGGGATGCTCGCTCTGCGGCGTGGCCACCCAGTAGTGCGTGGTCAGCGGACGCTTGAGGAAAAGGAGGTGGTTGATGACGCCCTGATAATCGGTCGTGGTATCCAAAGCGGGCATTTGGGCCTTCATCGCGGGGCCGATGAGTTTTTCGACCTGGGGCGTTGGCAGCGTGATGACCATTTGGTCAAAGGTGGCCGCTCCGGTGCTGGTGGTGATGGTGGTTTTGCCTGCGGAGTCGAGATCGATGCCGGTAACGGTGGTGTTGAGATGGATCTGGCCGCCGTGACGCGTGATGACTTCGGCAAAAGTGTCCGTGATGCGCTTGTAGCCGCCACGAATGTAGCCCTTCTGCTCGCCTTTGCTTTCGCCCTTCTCGCGATTGAAACGAGTCCAGAACCACAAGGCAGGCACATCGTGATAGCGATCGCCGAATTTGGCCTCCAGCATCGGCTTCCAGAATTTGGCGAAGGCGTTTTTGCCGCTGAGTTTGGTGAGCCAGCTCACGGTGGTGACGTCGTCGAGACCTTTGTCACTCACGAGACGACCGACGAGGCCGGTGATACCGACGCGAATGCGATCCAGGAAGCGCAGCGGGGCGAACTTGAGCAGATCGACCGCGGTGTTGAGCGGGAAAAATTTGCCCGCATGGGCATACGCAAAGGTGGTGGGCCGCCAATACACCTCATCGCGAATGCCGAGCGCCTCCAGCGTGCGCAGAAGCGGTCCATCGCTGGGCAGCGTGCAGTGATAAAACTTCTCAAACGTCCTTCCACCATGCTCAAAGAAGGTGCCGAGACCTCCGAGCTGGTCCGAGCCTTCGTAAATCGTGACTCGGTGACCGGCTTGAGCGAGGCGAAGCGCACAGGTGAGACCGGAGATGCCGCCGCCGAGGATGGCGATGGATTTGGAGGTGGTGGACATGGGTGAGGTGGCTGTTGGAGAGTTGGAAAAATCCTGCTCCGTCTCCGCCTCGTTTTTCGAAGGTTGCTAGCCGTTCGATTCGAGGCGGAGGAAGAGTCGGAGTCGGAGTCGGACGCAGATGTTAAGCACGAGCCCGATACTGCTGACGGAGATCCGAAAGCGACTCCTCCTGCTTCTGGGGAAGCTGATCGAGAGCCCAGTAGCGGGAGATGACGTTGAAGTAGCGTTTGATGGTGCGGGTGATGTTCATCTTACTCACGCCGACCTTCAGGTCGTAACGCAGGGTGTACGGGATCTCGACGGCGCGGGCACCGAGCCAGCGGAAGCGCAGCAGCAGCTCGAGCATGCAGG
Organism: Akkermansia muciniphila; assembly: GCA_943373155.1. GTDB lineage: Bacteria > Verrucomicrobiota > Verrucomicrobiia > Verrucomicrobiales > Verrucomicrobiaceae > Prosthecobacter. Next base: position 27,990 of record CALSBJ010000070.1, read on the forward strand.
CAAAGCTGGATTCCTGGATGAGCTTCTCGCCGCTGTTCTGGATGAGTTTACCGAGAGCGACGCTGCGATAGGCGCGGAAGCCGGTGCTGTAGTCACGCACGTTCTTGTAAGGCAGCAGCGTCTTCATCATGGCGAAGCAGCCAATGCTGAGGAACTGACGGAAGTATGGCACGCCCTGCACGACGCTGCCTTTCTGGAAGCGGGAGGCGATCACGATGTCGGCATCGCCGGCTTCGATGATCTTGACCATGTCCTGCACATACATCGGGTCGTGGGAATTGTCCGCGTCCATGGTGACGACGACATCACCGACGAGCCAGCCTTCGCGAAGGCCGGTCTGGATGGCTTCGCCGAGGCCTTTGTTCACCACATGCTGCACGAGCTTCACCGGCATCGTTTTGGCGGCTTCGCGGGCGATTTCAGCGGTGCGGTCTTTCGAGCCGTCATCGACGACGACGATGGTGTACTGGTAGGGCAGCTTCTGCAGCTTCGTGTGAAGGTTGTCGAGGAGCACGGGGAGATCCTTCTCCTCGTTGTAGGCGGGCAGGACGACGGCGATTTCGTTGACGGTAGTCGGTGTTTTCATGCGTGGTGGTGGATTAAGCGGTTTGAGTGGTGAGGGTGGAAATCGGTGTGGCAGCGGGCATCGCGGCGGCGACGGCACTCATGCTGCCGGTGGGCCAGTGGCGCTGGATGCCGCGGACGGTGTGCTCGACGAGGGCACATTTTTTCGCCGCGGAGACCTTCATGCCCGGGAAGAAGTCCATCTGCGGCACGTCGCTGAGATCGAGGAAGTCCGTCGGATGCAGCAGCAGCGAGGGGGCGATGCCACGCACGCGGCTGAGGGCGAGGTTCATGCCCCAGTAGGTCTTGGCGAGCGCTTCGGACTTTTGTGCGAGGAACATCAAATAGGTCGCATGCACCGGCACGCGGAAGAGCGGCATCGTCGTCACCGGGATCTCGATGAGACCATTCGGCCAAGTAAAGGGCTGCAAGGTGCCGAAGGCATCGCTGAACTTGCCGTAGAGACCTTGGCGCTTCGCTTTTTCCTCGGCGCTGAGCTTCGAATTCAGGAAGAAGAACAGCCGCGCCACGGGGCCGAGGGCGCTGGGGAAGATCGAAGCATCGTATTGATAACCACGCTCGACCAGCACCTCGCGAACCAGCGGGCTGGTGCTGAAGCCCGGGCCGCGAAAACCGCGTGTTTTCTTGCCGGTGACAGCCGCGATGGCGTTTTCTGCACCGCCGATCTCTTCGTGCAATTGCTCACGGCTGTAGAGATGCAGCCACGGCTCGTGCATGAAGCTATGATTCGCAATTTCATGCCCCGCGTCGGCGATTTGCTTCAAAGCGGCGCGATTGGACTCAATCGTGGCGTCTTTGCCGACCACGAAAAACGTGATGCGCTGGTGGCAGCGGTCCAGCGTCTCCAAAATGCGCGGCACCACCACATCGAGATAGCTCGGAAAGCTCTCCCAGCCGGAGACGCCCTGCGTTTTCAGGTAGCTCCAGAGATTGTCGAGATCGAGCGAGATGGAGGCGGCGGGTTTCATGACGCGGAAGGAATGAAGGTTAGGCGGCCAGGCGCATCGGCTCGGGCATCGCGATGGCTCGCGGGCCGAAGAGGATGTCGGTGATGCGTTCACCAGTGGTGCCGTCGCCAAACACATCGCGGGCACGGCTGGCGTCTTTGAACCACGCGGCATCGGTCAAGGAGGTGCGCAGCATCTCGCGGAGGCGCTCAGGTGATTCGCCGACGAGACGAGCCACGCCGCACTCGACGGCTTCGGGGCGCTCGGTGTTCTCGCGGAGCACGATCATCGGTTTACCAAGCGCGGTGGCCTCTTCCTGGATGCCGCCGGAGTCGCTGACGATGAGCCAGGCATCGCCGAGCAGGTGAACGAAGTCGCGGTAGCCCATCGGATCGGTCAGGCGGATGCGCGGATGCTGGTCGAGCTCGGCCGCCACGGCGGCGCGGACGTTCGGGTTTGGGTGAACCGGGAAAATCATGCACAGATCCGGCTGGCTCTCGATGAACTCACGCAGCGCACGCAGGTGATGGCTCATCGTCTCGCCGAAGTTCTCGCGGCGATGCGTGGTGACGAGCACCAGGCGCTTGCCGGCGGCCCACTGCTGCATCTCGGCCACTGTTTCGCCCGGCTTCGTGCTGGAAAGCGTCTGGCGCAGGGCATCGACGACGGTGTTTCCAACCATGTGGATCGATTCGGGCGAAACACCCTCATCGAGCAGCGTGCGGCGGTTCCGCTCGGTGGCGGCGAAGTGGTAGGCGGCGATCTGGCCGACGAGGCGGCGGTTCATTTCTTCCGGGAAGGGGCTGAGCGGATTGCCGGAGCGCAGACCGGCTTCGAGATGCCCGACGGGGATTTTGCGATTGAAGGCGGCCATCGAGCCCATCACCGCCGTGGCGGTATCGCCCTGGACGAGCACCAGATCGGGCTTTTCGGCCTCCATGACCGGGTCGAGCTGCTCCAGAAGCCTGCTGCCAAGCATGTTCAGGCTCTGGCCGGGGCGCATCGCGTCGAGGTTGTGTGTCGGGCGGATCTTGAAGAGGTCAAACAGCGGCAGGAGCAGGTCCGTGTGCTGGCCGGAATTCACCGTGACCAGACCAGCCCCCCGGTTTTGGAGCGCCTTGATCATCGGGGCGAATTTGATGAGTTCCGGGCGGGTGCCGAAGCAAACGAGGACTTTGGAGGGGCGGGATGCTGAATTTGTGACCAACTTCATAATTACCATGATAAACCCAGGCTTATCATAGGCAAGACGAAATTCTGAAAATTATCACTTTGGAGGCTAATTCATGCTTCCTTTCGCAAACATGCGAAAAAGCGTCTCCCCGGCCACTCACAGGGCTTGAACGACTTCCCACACGTTTTCCCGTTCCCTCACAGGCCTTGAACGACCTCCCAGACGTCTCCCCGTCGCCTGCCAAAAGGGCAACCGCTTCCGAGACATCTCCCCCCCCGGTCATCGCCAGTTCGGCTGTCGCTTCCGAGACATCTCCAAGGCCACTGCCAATAACGCCGCCGCTTCCGAGGCGTCTCCGTGGGCGTAGCCGAAAAAAGAGGGCTTGGAGAGGCGAATTACCCGACGCACACCCAACCGGCTGGAGAATCCATCCTCACCCAAGGAACCCGAACCGCCACCTGCGCCGTGTCCGCCGTAAAGCGGACGAACCGTACATCCACAAAACTGTGGACGAATCTGATTCGCCCACAATTAAGTGTGGATAAACAACTTTCGGCCAAGAAACATGACCACCACGCTCAATCAGCTTGCGGAGCAAGCTGTGGCATACACCGCAGATGATCCTGATATCAGGCTGGAGCGTGAAGAGATTCTGAAGCTTCTAGATACGAAGGGCACAGAGAACGAGCATCTCGCCAATCCACTCAATCGTGATCCTGAGGTCTTCCACGAGCGACCACGTGAGACCGCGTTTACGGGGGATGAAGCCGTGCGTGGTGATTACCTCTTACTGGACTTCTGTGGACATAACCCATCAATGAGGCTGTTTGATTTTCCGAACCTTCAGGATTTGGAGGCAGCGATTCTTGGTGGTGGAGGGATCACGAATATTTTCACGACCTGCCAATTGGCCTTTCTCGGCGGCCGCCTCACGCCTTATGATGTCTTCTACGAATCGGGTTCTGGTGAGAGAGTGAAGTTCAACAAGCGAGACCAATACCAAGAGGGAACCGCTTCCAAAACGGATTACCCGAATGCCGAGATTTGCTGGCGATAACACCAAACGGAGCGAATCGGGTGGAGGTGACAGGATTGCGCCTGTCAACCCTCCCACACCACCTGGCATGCGGCTTTGACTGCGCTTCGCTTGCCCTTCGGGCAGCCTAGCGGCTGTCTGTTTGCCTCATTCCATTCGCCCTTCGGGCAGCCTTCGACTGGCTATCTCCGCTGCGCTCCGGTTCCCTTCGGTCGGCTGCACCGGGCGGTTCCAATCAGCCTATCGGATAGGCTTCACCGCTTCTCCGTGGTGCAGCTTGATCGAGATCGTTGCCTCCTGCGTCGGCTCTGCGATTTGGCTTCGCATCAGTGATACCGCTATCGCGGCAGGGCAGGGGCGGAGCGGATGCGCGGCAAACCTTCCGGCTTCGGCTCGCCATACGAATCTCATCGGGATTGGCTCCCGAGCACATGGTTTGGCGTGCCGCGATGGTTCTGGATCGTCAGGCGGTGTGTTTGCGCTGGCTCGGCTTCACCACAGCCCAGCTCACTTTTCGGCATCCAAGTCAATGCGAAGCCCTTTGGACAGCACGCCCGCCATGCACAGGCCGATCCAAGGCCAAACCACGACGGTGTAACGCGGCAGTCCGGGCAGAAGACTGGTGCCGCCGAGGTAAATGAAGGTCAGCAGGCCGAGCAACAGCAGCTCGAAGGGCAGTTTTCGGCGGTTTCGCCAGGCCACCACGAGCGCCAGCAGCAGAGCGAGCACGATGGGCACGTTCACCGCCACGAGCACGAGCATGAGAAGCTCCTCGGGATAGTAACTGCGTGGAAAACCGACAATGAGACGACCCCAGTTGCAGATCCAGTTCTTGATCACGCCTTTGGGATTTGCCCGGAGGTTTTCCAACGCTTTCTTTTTCAAGGCCGCTTCACGCTCCTTCACGGGAAGGTAGTAGTTGGCCTTGTAGAAATCGCGATGGCCGTTGGCGACGAGTTCCGGTTTGTTTTGTGAGTCCTCTTCCGAGAACCAATGGCCGTTTTCACCTTCGTGAGTGCTGGTGGCCCAGTAGAGCAGCTCGCCGGCATTGGTGGACCAGCACAAGGTCTCGCCCGTCCATGATTTCGTGTAGGCCAGCCAAGGCACGCACATTGTGAAAGCCAGCGCCAGCACAGCCAACGCCCGCAGCACCCGGCCGCGGATGCTTTTCCACATCAGCATCAGCACGAGAAAGCAGGTCGCGGCCATGATCACATTGCCAAAGAACACCCGCGTCAGCGTCAGCCAGCCCAAGGCGAAGCCTGCGGCGACAATCGGCCCCCAACTCCATCGTTCGCTGCGAAGCGCCGCCGTGAAGGCCCAGGCAAATCCGGCCATGCAGGCCAGCGAAAGCGCCTCCGTCATCAAATACGGCCCCACCCGCAGCACGCTCGGATGCAGCGCCGTGAGCAGCGAAACGCCCAACGCCCATTTTTGGCCCGCATAGGGCCGAACAGCCCGAAAGGTGAAAAGCACCGCCAGCGCCATGAAAACGGCATTCAGGCCCCGCAGCACGATCAACGGTGCTCCAGCGGCAATCAACGGAGCCAGCACGAGCGGATAACCAGGCCCGTTGATGACATCCGGCTTCTCCGGCGTGCAGTAAGTCCCATGCGTGAGGCTCGTGGCAAACCACTTGTACCTTGCCTCATCCCAGATCAGGTCCGGCCGGTCCGCGATCACCGTCGCCGCGACGTAAAGGAGAAGCGTGGCGAAGAACAAAATGAAGCCGAGGGCGCGTGGAGACATCCGGTACCGTCCGCTGCATTGCCCGTGCCTGTCAAGAATCGTCATCTGCACAGCAAATCACGGCACAGCTTCCATCTTGTGACTTGCCCACGTTTTGCGGCAGTCTGGGAGCACCATGAGCCAACCCATTTACCTCGTCGCCAGCGGCGATCTGCGCCTTTCCGCCAATCAAACCTGCTGGCCCGCGCAAAAGGCCATGGAGGAGGCTCTCGCCGCCGCTTTCAAAGCCGAGGACCGCATCATCAAACGAGCCCATCCCTACGACGCGAAGAAGAAGCACGGCTTCATCGCCAGCCAGCGGGAAGGCATCGAGGTCTTTCGCAGCATCCCACCGGAGGCGCCGCTCATCGTCGCCGAGGCCGTGTGGCAGTACTCACACCATGTGCTGGCCGGATTGACCACGCACCGCGGCCCCATCCTCACCGTGGCGAACTGGAGCGGCCAGTGGCCCGGTCTCGTCGGCCTTTTGAACCTCAACGCCTCGCTCACCAAGGCCGGCATCACCTACGCCACGCTGTGGAGCGAGACCTTCACCGATGCCTTCTTCCAAAACGGCCTCCGCGAGTGGCTTGAAACCGGCCGCGTCACCCACGATCAATCCCACGTCCGCGATCTCGCCCACTTGAAACTGCCCGCCGATGACGAACGCCTCGGCCGCGACTTCGGCCGCCGTTTCCGCTCGCAGAAGGCCATCCTCGGTGTCTTCGATGAAGGCTGCATGGGCATGTTCAATGCCATCATTCCCGATGACCTCCTGCACGCCACTGGCTGCTTCAAAGAGCGCCTCAGCCAGTCCACCCTCTACGCCGCCATGCGCGAAGTGAGCGATGCCGATGCCGCCGCTGTCTTTGCCTGGCTCAAACGCAAAGGCCTGCAAATGAAGCTCGGCACCGATGAGGCCACGCAGCTCACCGAATCCCAGGTGCTGCTCCAGGGCAAAATGTACATCGCCGCGCTGCGCCTCGCCGATGAGTTCGGCTGCGATGCCATCGGCATCCAGTATCAACAGGGCCTGAAGGACCTCGCGCCTGCCAGCGACCTCGTCGAAGGCATGCTCAACAACGCCGACCGTCCACCCGTGCGCAGCGCCGATGGCAAACGCGTGCTGTTTGAAGGCGAAGCGCTGCCCCACTTCAACGAAGTCGATGAATGCGCCGGCCTCGACGGCCTCGTGACCTACCGTTTGTGGCGTGAACTCGGCTTCGCGCCCGAAAACACGCTCCACGACCTCCGCTGGGGAGATGTGGACCGTAGCGACAGGCGTCAGCATGCCGCCAAAGCCGGAAGACTCACGTCTTCCGCTACGACCTCGCCCTACATCTGGGTCCTCCTCATCAGCGGCGCGGCTCCGCCCGCCCACTTCATCGGCGGCTGGAAAGGTGCTTCCAGCGAACGCCAGCCCGCGATGTACTTCCGCCTCGGTGGCGGCACGATGAAAGGCATCAGCAAACCCGGCCACATCGTTTGGAGCCGCATCTTTGTGAAGGACAATGCCCTCCACTGCGACATCGGCGTGGCCGAAGTCGTGAAACTCCCCGAGGCCGAAACCCAGCGCCGCTGGCAGGAAACCACGCCGCAGTGGCCCATCATGCACACCGTGTTCCAAGGCATCACCCGCGATCAAATGATGGCCCGCCACCAAAGCAATCACATCCAGGTCGTCTATGCCCCGAACGCAAAACAAGCCCACCGCGCTGCCCGCATCAAAGCCGCCGCCCTGCGTGAGCTAGGCCTGCATGTCTCGCTGTGTGGTGAGGTGAAGGTACGCTGACGAGCGGCCTCATGGTGCCTCGACCTCGAAATCGGAGAACAACACACACCAGTTCCACAGCGGATAGGCTTTCCCAACACGCGTGCCATAGCTGGCATCGCCAAAGTTGAAGACGGACCGCTCCGCATCTGAATCACGCACATTGCCATAGCTAAAGGATCGCTGCGCCACCACCGGCTGTCCCACGGCAAAAGGGATGCCGCCGCGCAGCTCACGCGGTTCGTAGCTCAGCACCGTGACATTCTTTTCCTCCCGCACTCGGCGGATCGGCACGCGTGTGTTTGTGCCAGCAGAGTTCGTCACCAAAAACGCTCCCTCATCCATCAGGGGCTTCACCTCTTTGGCAAAACTCCGCGCCAGCACCAGCTCCTCATCGCCCTTCGCGGTTTTTTGAATCGCCGCGATTGTTCCAAGCGCCGCTGCAAACGGATGACCATAGCTCACCCGGCAAGTTTCAGCCAAAGGCAATGCTTTGGCGAAGCGAAGGCGAATGCTCGTCGGCGAAACGACCTCCGCAGAGATCAGCTCGAACGGTCGGCCATTGCCACCGTGCACCCGAAAGCCCGCGAGTGACGTGAAACCGCCCTCGCTCGCGATCTCCTGCCTGGCGAGAAAACTCGTCTCGATCACCAGCGGCGGTCTCGGCACCGTGAACTCCATCACAAGGGCATCCCGCGCCGCATTCAGCCGCGCATGACGCGGACGCAGCGGCTGCCAGTCTTCCTTTTGATGC
>CALSBJ010000071.1:0-34424 GCA_943373155.1 Akkermansia muciniphila
GGTCAGCGTGACGGGCTGGGAAAAGCCGCGCAGATCCTGCACGGTGACGAAGAGCACTTTTTCAAAAGTGGCGCCGACGAAGTCCGTGACCCGCACCCGGATGCTGAAGGCGCTGCGTGCCTCGAAGTCATAGGGCACGGTGGCCCGCAGGGCACCGCCGTCGATGAGGAAGAGATGGTTGTCCCCATCGCCACTGCCGCTGACGAGCGAGTAGCTGTGGCTGTCCCAAGCATCGGCATCCGTGGCGGAAAGTTGGCCGACGAGCGTGCCTGCGGGCTGGTTTTCCTGAATGCTGGCTGGAGCGAGGGCGATGTTTGTGGGCACATCATTCGCATTCGGCGTGACCGTCCAGAAGAACTGCCGCACGGAAGTGGCTGCAGCATCCGAAACGAGCAGTGTGACCAGCGTGCGGCCCCAGGCATCCGTGTTCGGCGTCAGAGTCAAAGTGCGGCTGGAGCCGCTGCCGCCGAGCACAGCGTTATTCGGATCGAGTAAGCCCGCGTTGCTGGACTGGACGGTGATTTGGAGATCAGCGGCAGGGATTTCTAGATCACTGACGGTGAAGATGATGGGCCCGACGGTGGCATTGATCAGCGAGGATGGATTGGCAATGGGCCCGATGACCGGGGCGGCAGCGGCGGAGAAGAGCGTCCACTGGCCGGAGAGCGTGGCATCTGCCGTATGGATGACGCGGGAGCCATCGCCCGCAGTAGCGAACTCCGTCACTGTGGCCCATGTAGGCAGCGCGGGATCGGTCAGCTCCGTAATGCTGCCATCAATGAGGCTGGCAACATAAAGGCGCTGGTAGCCTGGGTGGCCGAGATCACTGAGGTAGAGCACATGCTGGGCCGAGCTGATGAGCCAGTTTTCGTGCACGTCGGCAGTGCTGGTCATAGCGGCGCTGAGGCGAGTGCTCGTGCCGCTTGTGATGGGCACGGAGAAGAGCTCGAAGCGCTCATTCGCAGCCTTGTCCGCGCGATAGATGACGAGTGAGTCATCTGGCGTGATAGCGAAGTTTGCCACATTTCCGCCAGCGGGAAGCGCACCGCTGATCTTCACCGTCGTGCCGCCGCTGACAGGGATGGCGTAGAGCTCGTATTGGCCGGAGGCTGACTCGTCTGAATAAACAAGCGTGGAGCCATCACTAGCGACCTGCCATTCGTCCTCGGCTGCTCTGTCGCCAAACCAGTCGCCAGTGAGCGTCGTGACCGTGCCCGTGCTGAGGGAAACTGATGCAACATAGCCATCGTAATCCTCCAATTGGACAATGACATGCCCCCCGGCGATCTCCGCACGCTCAATATTATCCCCTGTAAAACTAGCGAGCGTGGTCGTGGCTCCAGAGTTCAGGTCGTAACGTCCGAGGGAGTCATGATTCTCACCAAAAAAGAGTAAGGCTGAGCCATCTGGGAGGAACATTGGTCCAGGACGGGTAGATCTGTAGCTCGTGTAAGTCTTGACCGTGGCAGTTGCGGTTGTGCCATCCAGAGTGATCAGGATCAAGTCACGATCGGTCGTGAAAATCAGAGCCTGTGTCCCATCCGGCGAAATGTTCTCAAAGGAGGAGATTTCCGTCATCAGACCCGCTGTCAGATTCTCTGCTGTCCCCGACGTGCCATCAAGCGGATGCCGCCAGAGCTCTCCATCCGTGATGAAGAGGACATCATTCTGGATTTCGCGAATAGCCGCCAGGGAGGATGTCTCGCTTGGATCACTCAGCACGACTCGCAGACCATCTGCGATGCGATAGGCAGAGATGGTCGCGTGGGAGGCATTGTCCCAGAAAACAACCCACTGAGTGTCTTGGGTGAACTGGCCCGGAACGGTGGTGTCCTTACTAAGACTAGAGTCGGAATAAGCCAGCGAAGTCAGCATGACCGCGCTGCCGCCATCCGCAGATGCCAGATACAGGTGGTATTCACCTGCTGTTGTTTCCTGCGACACATAGGCGACGTAGCGTTCGTCAGGAGAGACCAAGGGGATTGTCGCGCGTCCCGGCTTGGCGGGCACAGTGCTGGGGAGCAAGCTCGCGGAGCCAGCCGCTCCTGCTGTTGCCACATGAGCGGTGTCTTGCGCGCTGCTGGCAGCAAACACCTTCGTTGTCGTGCCATTCAGGCAGATGTTTGTCCTGGTGTCCAACGAGGTGGAGGAAGAGGAAAGTTCGATCGTGGAACTACCATCCATGGCCGTTTCATAGAGCTTTGAGCCAGTCGCTCCAAAGAAGATCTTGCTGCCATCGGGAGATAATTGCGGGCTGTAGATGTCTGTGTCTGCCAGGATCAACTGACGAATGCCTGTGCTCAGATCGACCACTATCAGATCGTCTTGCCCCACACCGTTTTCATCGTGCATGAAAGCCACATGTCCAGCGCCGGCCCAGATTTGATCATAAAGAGCGGATGCTGTCTCTGACAGGAGCACTGCGGCTCCGCCAGAAGTGGGAACAGCGTACAGGTGTCCCCAATCCTCGAAATACACCACATGATTGCCATCCAATGACAGTTGGAATGAATCGAAGAACAGACCCTGGTTTAGGCCGCTCGTGATGATTTCAGCAGGCGTGCCTCCGGTAACTGGCACCGTGAAGAGGGACAGAAGGGAACTGCTGTTTTCCGCTGCAAATATCACCGTGTTTCCATCAGGTGTTAATGCCACATCATACAGCAGGTTTGATGAAGCCGTGCCGGCCAGGGGAATAACAGCCGGGGTGCCCGAGAGCTTCACCGAGTATATACCGTAGTGGTGCTTATAAATCGCGTGGCTGCCGCTGCTGTTGACCCGGTAATCATCGACGGAGTTGCTGAATGTCAGGGCCGTGAGCCCGGCCCCCAGGGGCGTGACGCGATAGAGCGCGTCATAAGAGAGAGACGGGTCGCGGCCCTCAAACAGCAGCAGATTTGTGCCAGGGATGGTCGTCACGGATCTGACAATCCCACCCACCAAGAGCCACGCGGGGGGCATGACCGATGTAGGTGCTCCACCCGTGATCGGCACACTCCATAGAACATCATCCGAAATGTAGGCAACACGCGTGCTGTCCAGCGTGATGACGAAGGAATCAACCTCGGGAGCGAGCATGACCGCAGTCCCTCCAGTGGCTGGCACAGCCCACAGAGAGCCATCACTGGCATGTGCCACGAGGTAGCTCCCATCAGCGGAGATCGTCTTGTCCTCCCATCCTGAGTCAACACCGTTCGCGTCGGTTTTGGCAGGCAGCAACTCGGTGAAAACGCCACTGCTTGTGTTCACCGAGTAGAGTCTTTTATCGCTGAAAAACACAAGATCCAAGGAGGGATGATGCAGCAGGGAATCATCCAGACGATAGCCAAAAGTGCCGCTGGAAGAAAGCGGCGTGCCACCGACCGACCGGCGCTCCACCCCGGCGTGAAGAGAGGTGGCAGCGAATAGCGAGCAACAGGCAAGCAGTGAGAGAAGTGAGACTTTCATGAGGAGATGGAAAAGAGGGTTCAGGCCGGGGATGCACGACTTCCGCGCGGGCGTTACAGGGGACGTGAAACTTTTTTCGCGAAGTGCTCCCCGGCCTCGTCCGGGCACAAAAAAGCCCGGCGCTCTGGGGGGGAGCGCCGGGCGGCAGAGGGGGGCTGACTTGTTACTTGAGGTACATCGGGGAGCCGTTGACGAAGCCGTCACTACCGGGACCACCAAGAATGACGTTGTCGCTGCCAGGACCGCCGGGGATGATCGAGGGGTTGAATGATTTTGGTTTGGCGGGGGGCTGAAAAGTGTCTCCACCGGGACCACCGAGGATGATGGTGTCGTTGCCAGGGCCGCCAAGGATGATTGAAGGGTTGAAGGGCGCGAGTGTATCATTGCCAGGGCCGCCGAGGATGATGCCGTTGCTGCTTTCGCCGAAGATCTCGTCGGGGTCGTCGCTGCCACGGAGGTCATCGCTGCCGTCCATGCCATCGAAGCCGAGGATCACACCACTCAGCATGAGCCAATCGATCTGACCGCGAAGCGCATCCGCCTCTGGGCCAGCCGCATGGGCCGCGGCGAAGAACTCGGGATTCACGAAAAGATCACTCAGGCGGAGCGTGCCATCTGCTGGCAGGGCACCGACCACTTCGGCGAGGAAGCTGCTGGCAGCCTGGACATTCAGATGCACCGGAGGCAAGGCGGTGGGAGAGGGATGATTCGGCACTAGCACGGGCTGGGGAGCGCCGGGGTGGACCGGATGATCCAGCGGAGGCTGAGGAGTGCCGCTGAGAGGATCAGTCGGAAGACCGGCATAAACCGTGTTGGCAAGGGCGAGAGCGATGAGGAGTGAGGCGATGGGTTTCATGGGATGTGGATGAGTGGAGTTGGGAGTTTCGAGGGCGTCTCCAGCGGCATCGTGCCGCCAGAAGTTGCTTCAGGACGGGGATGCACGGCTTTCTGGCAGGCGTTACAGGCTCCGGGGATGTTTTTTTTGCGATGCAGGTTAGGGGTGGGCGCTTGACCCTTGCTTGACCTTTCCTCTCATCACTGCTCTCGCTAGTTCCTAACCTTCACCCATGACTGCCCGCGACCTCCTCACCCTCACGAAATTTCGCCTCAGTGCGCTCGTGATCGTGACCACGTTTGTCGGCTTCTGGCTGCGAGCACCCCGTCCACTGGATTTCTGGCTGCTGATCCACACGATATTTGGCAGTACGCTGGCCGCCTTTGGCGCCGCTGTTTTTAACCAGCTCATGGAGATCGAGCCAGACAGCCGCATGCAGCGCACGGCGGATCGTCCCCTGCCTTCGGGTCGCGTGAGTCCCTCGGCGGCGTTTGGGCTGGGCTGGTTTTTGAGTGCCTTGGCACTCATTCATCTGGCGAATCGCGTGAATGTGGAAGCGGCGGCGCTCACGGCGGCCACGCTGGCGGTTTATCTGTTCATCTACACGCCGCTGAAGCGCCAAAACGCCATCAACACGCTCGTCGGCGCGGTTTCAGGCGCTTTGCCGCCGCTCATCGGTTGGGCGGGCGCGGCCGGGCCGGCCACCAGCATCACGCCTTACTTCCGCTGGCAGCTCATGCTGGAGCCGGGCGCCATTTATCTCTTCATGCTGCTCTTCCTCTGGCAGCTCCCGCACTTCCTGGCGATCAACTGGATGTACCGCGATGAGTATCGCAAAGGCGGCTTCGTCATGCTGGCGAACGAAGACGAGCACGGCGCAAAGACCTCCCGCCATGCCCTCGCTTATGCCCTCGCCACGCTGCTGCTCATGCTTTATCCCGCCTTCACCGCCACGGTGAGCCTGGCGTGGTTTTTACCCCCAGCGCTGCTTCTCAGCGGCTGGCTCGGCTGGCTGGCGCTGCGCTTCAATCGCCAGCCGGAACGTGCCTCGGCACGAAAGCTGTTCTTTTGCACGCTCGCCTACCTGCCGCTCATTTTGATCGTCACCGTGCTCGCCTGGAAACGCTGATCCAAAGGCCGTTTTCCCTCGTAACCTCCTCGCTCCATGTCCGAACCCTCCTCCCCGCCCGCCAAACGAACGCTGAATCCGTGGTCCATCTGGATCCCGATCATCATGGTGATGCTGGGCGTGGTGGTGTTTTATAACTGGCTGATCTTCCGCCAGCGTCAGGAGATCGACCGGGCCAAGGCAGAGGCCGCTGGCATGCCCTCACGCCCGCCCATCATGAGTCGCCTATCCAACGATCTGGAGCTCACCGAGCGCAGCGGCAAAAAAGTGCACCTCGCCGAGCTGAAAGGCAAAATCCTCGTCACCTCGTGGGTCTTCACCCGCTGCACCCGCGGCTGCTCGGCGGTCACCTCGTTGATGAAAAAGTTCTACGACGAGTTCGCCGATCATCCCGAGATCCACTTCCTGTCCTTCTCGCTCGATACCGACGACACGCCTGAGATGCTGGCTGACTTCGCGACCAAATTCAACATCCCCGCCGATGCCCGTTGGTGGTTCCTCAGCGGAAATAAGAAGGACGTGCGCGATTACATGACGCGCCAGTTTGGCTTTCGTGCCGTCGAGGACATGCCGGAGAAGGATCGCCTCGGCCCCGATGACAAGTACATCCACGACCTCCGCATCGCCGTCGTCGATCACCAGGGCCACGTCCGCCGTCTCGAAGACGTGATGAATGCCGATCCCACCACCGCCCAATACTGGAGCGAGCAGCTCCGCCGCGACCTCCGCTGGCTCATCGACTACCGCGATGGCAAGGTGAACTGACCCAGCATCGGAGTGATGGAGTGCTGGAGTCATGGATTGATGTGACTCAGGCCCCACCACCACTCCAAAACTCCACCACTCCATTTCCCCAGCCCCTATGACCGTCTTCGAACTCCCCAAGCTCTACACGATCTTCAACGCCTGCGCCTTGGTGCACATCATCCTAGGCCTCATCATGATCAAAAAAGGTCAGCGCACGCCGCACATCGCCAGCATGGTCATTGCGCTGTTGTTCTCGACCGCTTTCCTCGGCTGCTACCTGTATTACCACTACCACGCCGGGCATGTGAAGTTCGCCGGCACCGGAATGACGCGGCCCATTTACTTCACCATCCTCTTCACCCACATCCCGCTGGCCGTGCTGAGCCTGCCTTTGATCATCATGACCGTCGTCCCGGCGCTGCGGAACCGCTTCGATAAGCACAAGCGAATGGCCAAGTGGACCGTTCCCGTCTGGCTCTACGTCTCCGTCACCGGCATCATCGTCTATCTGATGTGCTACGTCTGGTATGGGCCGCCGATTCGTGGCTGAGGCAGGGCAAAGAAAGTGGCACAGGTTTTTAACCTGTGCCGACGAAGCTCAACGTGTGCGAGTGCTCCATGCTTCTCGTGAAACCCCAGGGTGTTGCTACAGCGGAGTGATGGGCGACACACGGACCTGAACAGGTTGAAAACCTGTTCCACTTTCAAGGTCTCAGCGTAGCGCCCGCTCGTAGGCTGCGTGGAGGCTGGCAGTGCTTTTTTGCCAGTTCAGCTCGGTGGTGAGGCGGTCAAAGCCGGCGCGGCCCATCTGCTGGCGACGCGTGGGATCATCGAGGAGGCTCGCAATGGCCTCCGCGAGCTTCACCGCCTCGTTTTCCATGACGTAGGCGGCCGCTTCACCAGCGCTGTGACGGCCTTCGATGGTGCCAAACATGACGACGGGCTTCGCGAAGGCCATGTACTCGAGCACCTTGTTCATGGTGCAGTGGTCGTTGTAGGCATTGATGGGATCGCAGGCAATGCCGAGGTCGATCGTCTGCAAGGCGGAGCAGAGAAACGCATCACTCACACGACCTGGCATGCTGACCTGCGCCGAAAGTCCCAGCTCATCCCGCAGGCGCAGGAGAGCGTCATACTCGGGCCCGCTGCCCATGAGGAGGAACTGCACGTCTTGCCGCTTCTGCGTGTGGATAAGGTAATGAGCGGCTTTGAGCAGGTACTCGACGCCATCGGCACTGCCCATCACGCCGATGTAACCGACGAGATGCGTCTTCCCCTGCTTCAAGGCTTCATCACGAGACGCGGTGGTATCGAGAGCGTTCGGCGCGGTGCGCACGACGAAGGCGGCATCGTCATGGAGATGCCCGCGATGCGTCACGGCGGCGAGCACGCTTTGATTGGTGGCGATGACGACATCCGCCACCGCCAGCGTCGCTCTTTCCGCGAGGCGAACAGCGCGGTAGAGCAGGCCGTGAGCTCCGAATTTGGCCTCAAACATCTCCGGGCAGAGGTCATGCACATCAAAGATGACGCGAGTGCCGAAGAGCAGCTTGAAGGGCAAAGCCACGAGGAAAAGGAGGTCCGGCGGATTGCAGAGGTGGATCACATCGAAGCGGCCATGACGGCTCATCGCCTTCCAAGCCTGCCAAAACTCGCCCAGAAGAGCGCTGGCATATTCGAGGAGGAAACCGAACGGCGTGCGGGCTTCCGCCGCGATCCAGTGACGATAGATTTGAATGCCATCGAGCACTTCCTCCGCCTGGGTGTGGCCTCGCATGCGTGGACAGATGACGGTGACATCGTAACCGCCATCCCTGAGCGCACAGGCCTCCTGCCAAACCCGCCGGTCAAAGGGGACCGGGAGGTTTTCGACCAGGATGAGAACTCTGCGACGGACGGCGTGCATTCGAGTGAGCTACGAAATACACGGGAGACGAAGAAAGGGGAACGAATTCGCCTCAAGGCGTGGCTGTGCGCTTGTCCTTGGGCAGCCATTCGATTTCGAGGCTCTTGCCATCTCCTTTGTTGCCGCCGAAAAAGTCGCCGGTGTCCTTCACGGTCACAAAGATGAGGAAACCAAAGAGCAGCAAGGCGCAGGCGGTTTGCAGATACTCCAGCAGGCGACCTTGCGGGGGTTTGCGGCGGATGGCTTCCATCGCGGCCATGGTGATGTGACCGCCATCCAGCACGGGGAAAGGCATCATGTTCATGATCGCAAGGTTCACATTGAAGATGACGCTGAACCAAAGCACGAGACGCCAGCCGTCCTGGAGCTGAAAGAGCTTGTAGTAGTTGTGACCGACGCCAATCGGGCCGCTCATGTGCGCAGGACTGAGGTCGGATTTCGGCGAAAGCAGCTTGGTGACGAGGGCACCCATGTGTTTCACGGCATCGGTGATCTGCTCCGCCGGACTCGGGCCTGGGCGGACGACGGTGCGCTTGCCGCTCGAATCCCACTGCACACCAATCATGGCGTACTCCTTCTTGTCACCGACGTCCTTCATGTTGTTCTTATCGGGAATGCGTGGGGTGAGCGTGAGTGTCAGCGGTTTTCCAGCCCGCTCGATGTCGAGCTGGACAGGCTTGCCCGGCTTGTCCTCGATGTAACGGCCAAGAGTGCGTAGGCTGCGCAGCGGCTGGCCATCCGCGCGAAGGATGAGATCCTCCGATTGCAGGCCGGCGTCGTCCGCCGGGCTGTTGGGCATGACCATGTTCACCATCGGGGTCATCTGGCCGATGAGGCCTACGTCACGAAGCTCGGGACGTTTGAAAATCGTGCTCCACCACGAGGCCTTTTCTTCTTTCTCTTCCTTGTCGAGTTCCGGCCAAGCCTTGGGATCCACGTCGAATTTCAGTAGCCCTTCGCCAGGACGCTCAACTTCAAATGGGATTGTATCGCCTTCACTGGCGACCATGCTCCAGCGAACGCTGTCCACGAGACCTTCAAAGCGCTTCACGGGATGGCCATCGACGGTTTTGATGATGTCTCCCGCTTTGATGCCCGCCTTACCCGCAGGCCCTTCGGCCGCCACATCGCCCACGACGGTCGTGGTGTGCATCTCGCTCTGCGGCTTGCCAACCTGCCAAACGAGCACCGCGAAAGCGCAGGCGAGCAAAAAGCTAAACAACGGACCGGCGAAGGCGACGATGGCTTTATCCAGTGGGGTGATGGGCGGGAGATTGTCCTGATCGACTTCGCCTTCCAGTCCACCCATTGGGGCCATCTGCGGCAAAGCCACGAAACCGCCAAAAGGAATGCTGCCGAGGCCGTACTCGACGCCGTTGATCTTCTTCTTCCATAGCGGCTTGCCGAACCAGACGTAGAATTTGTCGATCTTCAGCCCACGCCAGCGTGCGGCGAGGAAATGGCCCCATTCATGTACAACAATCATGAGATTGAAGACGAGGATAACGAGAAAAAGGGTGCCGAGGAAGGAGAGCATGGCCATGGGGAAGCGAAAAAGGGCGGAAAGCTACCACCCCGGCATTCCGGGCGCAAACCGTCACACGATTCTTTTGGGTGAAAAGGCTGTTCCGGGGTAGAAATGGCTGCCGGAATGGAATATGGCCTCTCTTTCTCGCTCTCAACCGTGATGCCCGCCGCAGCTTCGACTCTCATCCACCGCGCCTGCCTGATCCTCTTGGCGCTCGCCACCTCCTTCCTCTGCTCCTGCAAGACGACGAAGAGCGTGTTTGCTTCGGTGAGCGTGAAGCCCTCCAGTTTTCTCACTCACGGCAGTGAATTGAAGGAGGACCGCGCCCGCAGCGCCTTCTTGGGAAACTGGTGGACCTCGGACAAGAAACACCAGACTGCTGCAGATGCCGTGAAGAAGCTGTACATCAGCCCGGTGCGCATCGACGCCGTGCGCCCGATGAAGAACTACCTCGCCCGAGTGGAGTTCAGCGATGAGCGGCGGCAGAAAAAGCTCGTGGAGCTGGCTGGCTATGCGCAAAAGCGATTCATCAAGGCGTTCAAAGACTCGAAGAATCCGCGCTACGAGATCGTCGATGCGCCGGCGAAGGATGCGATGACGCTCGATCTGCACCTCCTCGAGTGGGAGCCGGGCGCTTTTACCGGCTTCCTCGCTCGTGAGACGATTGATTTGATCACCTTCCCTGCCGTGGGTGATCTCCTTTGGAAACCCGAGCGGGCCGCCACCACCATCGAGGGCCGCCTCATCGAACCGAAAAGCCAGAAGTCGGTGTTTGAGTTTGCGGACAAAGAGGAAGCCAAGACGATCATCGTGCTGCCCGTGCAGGAAGCCTTTCCCACCGGGCAGGCCCGCTTCGCCATCCGCGAGTGGGCGCGACAGTTCGAGGTCATGATGAATAATGATCCCGCGAAGCGTCCGAAGGATAGCTCGCCAATCCAGATCTGGGGCTTTTGAGATGATTTTTCATAACGAGCAGGCCGAGTAAAAATAGACTGCTCCTCACAGCCGGCTTCCCACTTGCCAGAGAGGTCGAGTTCTGGTGCGATACGAGCGTCTCTTCCCCCTGACGCCCATGAAAACGCTCACCCTACGCCTCGCTGCTCTCCTGTTGGCTGGCAGCAGCTTGTTCCTCTCCTCCTGCGCCCATCCCTACGGGGCGGGAGTCCTCGGCAGCGGCATCGCCCGCCGTCAGGCCACTCCACCACTGCTCAGCTCCGCCCTGGCAGGAGCCACACGAAATACCCAGGCCAATAGCTGGCTCTTCGCGAACACCCGCTTTGATCCCTGTTCACCCAACTACCGCCGCTCGTCCTACACCACCAGCACCTATCACACGCGGCACGCACGCCCCTACTACTCGAACTACGGCTGGGGCCGCCCTTACTATGGCTCCACTTGGGATGCCCATCCCTATACCTCGCAGTGGCACCAGCCTGGCTACACCCGCTATCAAGACTACAGCAGCCCGTTGGTGAGCTACGGCCAGCCAATGAGCCACTACGGCGGCTGGAGCTATGTGTACCGCCCCGCCTACTGGCCGGCGAGCAACAGCTTCTATCGCTGCCGATAAGGCACTCCAGACTGACAGCAAATGGGGGCAGAAAAATGGGAATGCTCTGAATTTGCTGCCCCCATTTTTCTGTCAGCTTGTTAGAGGCTTTGTTCCCGCCTTTTCATTTTTCACCTCGGCTCACTGCGGGATCGGATCACCGCGTTTCACGGTCTTGCCTTCCCACACGGCCTCATCGGTCTTTTTGTCGTAAGTGAGCACACGGCTGGCGCTGTTCGGAGCGGGCGGCACGTCGATCTTGGGCAGCCACTTGCGATGCTCGGCGATGATGGCGGCGTTTTCGGGCTTGGCGGCCACATTGCTCCATTCGTTGGGGTCGTTGACCATGTCGTAGAGCTCCTCGCTGCCGTCGGCATAGACGATGTAGCGCCATTTTTCGCTGCGCACGCCGTGGTTGCCCTGGTTGTGGCTGGTGACGGCGGGACGCTCGCGTTTCGTGGCGGCATCTTTGAGCTGCGGGGCAAGGCTGAGGCCTTCCAAATCATCGCGCTGCGTCAAACCGGCGAGTTCGATGAGCGTAGGGTAGATGTCGAGCAGCTCGGCGGGCTGATTGCAGCGCTGGCCGGGCGTGACGCCGGGGCCGGCAAAAATGAGAGGGACCTTCGTGCCGCGATCCCAGAGGGTGTTTTTGCCGGTGATCTCCTTTTCACCGAGGTGCCAGCCGTGATCTCCCCACACGACGACGAGGGTGTCATCGCGATGACCGGACTCGTCGAGCGCGGTGAGCAGGCGGCCGATCTGCGCATCGGCGAAGCTCGTGCAGGCCAGGTAGCTGCGGACGAGGTTGCGCCACTGGTTGGCTTCTTTGAGGAACTTCAATCGCGGCTCCGGCAGTTCCCAATGAATGTACCAGGAGAAGCGCGGCGTGTCGGCACGGTCATTCTCGATGATCTTCGGCAGCACGCTGTCGTCATCGGGATACAGGTCGAACCACTTCTGCGTGGCGTAGCAGGGCACATGCGGGAGGAAGAATCCGGCGGCGATGAAGAAGGGCTGGTCCTTCGGCGCTTTTTTGATCTGCTCGGCCGTCCACGAGGCCACCTGGTAGTCGCCTTTGCTGGTGTCGTCGTTGTCGAGCGGCCACACGCCCCAGTCCACGAGGGCGTGATTGCCCATCGGGGTGGGGTTCACGAGCTTCTGCGGCGGTTTCGTACCCACGCCGCCATATGGCGCGGTGACCATGAACTCGGGTTTGGTCTTGGGAGCATTCTTCGCGCCGTTTTTGCCTTTGCCCCTGGCTCCTGCCGCACCGCCGGTGCCGCCGTGGTAGATCTTGCCGGTGGCGGCGGTGAGGTAGCCGTGATTTTCAAAGTGCTGCGGCAAGGCCACGCGGTCCTTCCACTGCGGCAGCGTGCGGAACCACGGCGAGAGGCCGTAGATGCCCGTCGTGGTCGGGCGCAGGCCGAGCAGCAGGCTGGTGCGCGAGGGATTGCACAGCGGCATGTTGCAGTGCGCATTGGTAAAGGTCGTGCCGCGGGCGGCCAGCTTGTCGAGGTTCGGCGTCTTCGCCATCGCATGGCCGCCGAGGTGGCCGATCCAGTCGTTTTGATCATCGATGGCGATGAAAAGCACATTCGGCTTCGCGGCGAAAAGCGAAGGGCAGAGGGCGAGAAGGAGAAAAAGTCGTTTCATGGAAGGCGTGGGTTAACGGCGGTTCAGGCGGAGATGCTTCAGATCGATTCCGGGCATCGCAAGGCATTCGAGGGTGAGCGTCGCGAGGCCGCGCTCAAAATGGAGCGTGCCAAGGGAGTGGCTGGCCCACTGGCGATCTCGATAGCGCGTCTTCCCCTCCGCATCGCGATGCGGCAGCGGGATCTCCGGGGCTTCGGCAGCGTGCAGCGCGGCATCGAGCGCGGCTGTGCCATGCTGGAGTTTCACGCGCGTGTCTGCGGCAGCGCCATAGGCGAGCTCGATCTCGTAATCGCCCGCGGTGACGACCTCGATCTCGAAGCGAACCTTTGCTTTCGCATCGCTCCAGCCGGTGAGCCAGTCATTGGCGAAGCCGGGACCATTCGCAAAAGTCAGCGGCTTGTCGTAAAACGCCTGCGGTGCATGCAACTCGACCGGTTCGTGCTCCGCATGGCCGACAGGCAGTGGAAAACGCTTCAACCCCTCGCTGGAGATGTCCGCAAACCATGCGTCGTATCGGGCGGCCAGGTCTTTGACCAGATCGGGATGGTCCTTCGCGATGTCCTTCGCCTGTCCGGGATCGGTTTCCATGTCATAGAGCTGCCAGGGCGTGGCACTGGCATCATTCGCCTTCGCCTTGGAGCCGCCGCCCGCGCCTTTGATCTCGCGCACGAGGCGATGACGCTGCGTGCGCACGGCACCGGGATACTTGTTGGTCTCGTCGATGGGATTGTGCGTGAAGAGCGTGCGCTCCGGCCAGTTTCCGGCGCTTTGCAGCAGCGGCTTCAAGCTTCTGCCATCCAGCTTCGAGCCGGATGCCTGCAAACCGCAAAGATCCATGATCGTCGGGAAGAGGTCGATGTGAGCCGTGATCTCCTTCACCACATGGGGCGTCCACTTCGCGGCAGGCCAGCGCATGAAAAGCGGCACACGGCTGCCTCCTTCATGCAGGCTGGTTTTGCCACCGCGCATGCCGGCGTTGTAGGTCTTCACCCCGGCGGTGCCGCCGTTGTCGGTCAAAAAGAGCACGAGGGTGTTTTCGGCGAGCTTCAGCGTGTCGAGATGCGCCAGCAGGCGACCCACGTTCTCGTCGATGTTTTCGCACATGCCGTAAAAGGCGGCCACGTTGTCGGCGAAGCCCTTCGCCTTGAACTTGTCGAAGTACCTGTCCGGCACCTGGTAGGGCGAGTGCGGGGCGTTGTAGGCGAGGTAGCAGAAGAACGGCTCTTTTTGCTTCTCGCTGATGAAGCGCATCGCGTCATCGGTCAGCACATCGGTGATGTAACCCTTCGTGGGCTCGTGCTTGGGGCCGCGTAGCAGCGTGGCATCGAAGTAGTTGTTCCAATGTCCGTTGTTGAAGCCGAACACCTGCTCAAAGCCCTGCCCGGCGGGGATGAAGGGGAATTGCTCGCCGTTGTGCCATTTGCCGATGCAGGCCGTGCGGTAGCCCTGCGGCTTCAAAGCCTCCGCCAGCGTGATCTCGGAAGGTTTCATCGCCTCCTGGTTGTGCGTGACGCCATGCACGCCGCACCGCAACGGCCAGCGGCCGGTGAGCACCGCCGCCCGCGTGGGAGCGCAGAAGGAGTTCACATAAAAGCGATCAAATCGCACGCCCTCGCGACCCAGTTGGTCAATGTGCGGCGTTTGAAGGTGTGGATTGCCGTGGATGGAAAAATCGCCGTAGCCCTGGTCATCGGTGAGGATGAGGAGGACGTTCGGCTTCGCGGCGAAGAGCGACGAAGTAAGGAGGAAAAGAGAAAGGAGCACCCGGAGCATGGTTGGAAAAGGCTTCCGGTAACGTCAACTGTACCCCACATGCTTCACCGAAGCGCACCGATCACGATGCGTGAATCACAAAACCGCCGCGTATGTGATTCCGCCTACATTTTCTCCAGCCAGCCAGTCCTCATGCCGCCCACCCGCCCTCACTTCTGGAAATGGTACGTCTGCGGCTTGCTGCTGCTAGCCACGACGATCAACTACATGGATCGCGTCACCCTCGCGAATGCCTCCGTGCGAGTGACGAAGGAGTTTGGCCTCAGCGAGGAACAGTATGGCAACCTCGAGCTGGTCTTCGGCTGGGCCTTTGCCGCCGGTTCACTCGTCTTCGGCTTTCTGGCGGATCGTTTGAAGATCTACTGGCTCTATCCCGTGGTCCTCGCCGGCTGGTCCATCATGGGCATGATCTCAGGGTGGACGAGCAGCTACACCGAACTGCTCATGTGCCGACTCTGCCTCGGCTTCTTCGAGGCCGGACACTGGCCCTGCGCGTTGAAGACGACCTTTGCTCTGCTGAGTGAAAAGGATCGCACCATGGGAAACAGCGTCCTGCAAAGCGGCGCGAGCATTGGAGCCATCATCACCCCGCAGATTATGAAAGCGCTCATGACGGACGACATCGGCTCCTGGCGCGGGGCTTTTGTGATCGTCGGTGCCGTGGGCCTCGGATGGGTCGTCGTGTGGTTTATCTCCATGCGTCCTCGCGAGCTGGAAACTGCCCCGCAGCCTGAAAAAACCTCCGGTGGGCCGGGAAGCCTCGCTTTGATCCTCAGCCGACGCTTCTGGGCTCTGGCGCTGCTCATCACCGGCACGCAGACGGTGTGGCACATCTACCGCGTGTGGATGATGAAGTTCCTGCAAACCGGCCGCGGCTATAGCGAAGCCGCCGCGCTGAACTTCCAAAGCGCCTACTACATCGCCACGGATATCGGCTGCATCCTCGCCGGGGTGATTTCGATCTGGCTGGCCAAACGCGGCCTGGATGCGCATGGCGCCCGGCGACGGGTCTATGCCACCGCCTGCCTGCTCACCTCGTTGAGTGTCTTCATCCCCTGGCTGCCGCAGGGTTGGCTGCTGCTCGGCGTGCTGCTCATCATTGGTGGCGGAGCGCTTGCGCTCTTCCCCTGCTACTACAGCTTTGTGCAGGAAGTCTCCGCCACGCATGTGGGCCGTGTCACCGGCCTGCTCAGCATGTGGGTATGGGCCGTCACCTCGCCACTGCACACGCTCTTCGGCTGGATCGCCGATCAAACCGGGTCCTATGACAAAGGCCTCGTCATCGCCGGCCTCGCACCGTGGCTGGGCGTGATCGCCATGAAGCTGCTGTGGGATACCGTTCCGCGGCCTGTGGCTCGATGAGTACGTTGTTCACGCTTTAGCGTGGCCTGCACTCATCACGCTGAAGCGTGAACAACGTACTTTCACTTCGCGGTGTAACCGCCATCCACCGGCAGATTCACGCCGGTGATGTACTTGGAGGCATCACTGAGCAAAAAGATCACCGCACCACCGAGATCGGTATCATCCGCCATGCGGCCGAGCATGGTGTGCTCGCAGTAGCGTTGCAGGAAGGGCTCGGGCTGATGATTGAAAAAGCCGCCTGGGGCGAGATTGTTCACGCGGACGTTTTTTGGACCATAAAGCGCCGCGTAGAAGCGAGTGAGGTTCTCCATGCCACCTTTGTGGAAGAAGTAATCGGGCGGCATGTCGCCCATGTTCGTGCCGGTATAGAGTTCGTAGCTCGGCCCGATCATGCCCTGGATGCTGCCGATGTTCACGATGCTACCGTGACCCGCCTCGGCCATCTTCTGGCCAAAGTGCCGGTGCATGAGCATGACGCCGGTGGCATTCACCCGCATGGATTCGGCAAACTGCGCCGCCGCGCCATTCGCGCCCTTCATCGGACGCAGCACGGCATTGTTCACGAGGCCGTCGAGAGCACCAAAACGGGCATGCACACGTTCCGCGAGCGCCATGACGGAAGCTTCATCCCCTTGATCGAGAGCTTCGGCGAAGACCTGATGGCCCTTCGCGGTCTCTTCATCCGCCACGACTTGCAGCTTCGCCACGTCTCGGGCAGCCAGGATGAGCGTGGCCCCCGTTTGAGCCAGCATCGCGGCCAAACCGCGTCCATAAAGCCCCGCGCCGCCGGTGAGGAGGATGGTTTTGTTTTGGAGGGAGAAGGAGGGGAAGTTCATGATTTGATATGAAACAAGGCTAACCAAGATTGGGCTTTTCAAGGCAAAGATGATCGTAGCGTGTAGCTGCGGCACCCAGAAGCTGGTCTCGAACTGTTTTTTCGAACTCGTAGAGAAAATCAGCCTTCCTAAAGTCTTCCAACCGCCGTTTGTTCATCGCTTTGGACACCTCGACTACCATGGCTTCGGCAACCATCTTTCGACGGATGCCATGAGTGGCATTTACAAAGTCTGCGAGCTTCAACATCACATCCAGACTCAGTGTGCGAGCTTTCCAATCCATCCGAATTCTTTGCTTAAACTCATACTCTGGCGACCGGCACGTTAGAACCACCGTCAGCCCAAGGAGCGACGATCCGAAGTCCATATGCTCAAAGTGTTCTCGGAGTTCCAAAACCTTGAGAACATGATCCATCTTCGATTCCCAGTTTGCATCCACTGTGACGAAAATTCTCATGTGGATCGAGGTCCGCTATTTCTTCGTCGAATAGACTGAATCACTCCCTGTGGTGACTGCGTCACCACCAAAGTCGCCGACCATCTTCTTGAAGGCGTTGCCGAGTTCGATGACGTCGGCGCCGAGGGTAAAGACGCGGGTGCCTTCTTCGATGAGCTGGTCTTTTTGGCCGAAGAGCGAGGCGACGGCGACATATTTGCCGTGCTGGATGGCGGCGGCGTGGACGCGTTTGCGGGCGGCGACGACTTCGGGGCAGGTGGCTTGGCCGAGCTTGCCGATGCGGTGACTGAAGTCGCCCGCGCCGAAGAGCAGCATGTCGAATCCCGGCACGGCGGCGATCTCTTCGACGACTTCGAGGGCCTCGGGGCTTTCAATTTGAAGGATGACGAATTTCTCGGTGTTGCAGTGATGCGCGTAATCCGCCAGCGGCACCTGGCAGAAGAGGCCATCCATGTTGCCGGCGTCGAGCGCTTTGCTGCCCATGGGGCGGCAGCGGACCATATCGACGACGTTGCGTGCCTCATCGGCGCTGGTGATGTGCGGGACCATGATGCCGGTGGCATCGCACTCGAAGGGTTTTACGTATTCGCTGTAGCCGCCTTTGTTCACGCGGACGATGGTGTCCATGTCGTAGAGTTTGGCGGCGCGGATCTGGTGCTCCAAATTGAGCCAGTCATTCGGCACATGCTCGTTGCAAAGCCATACGGCGCTGGCTCCGGCCAGTCCGGCGAGCTCGACGATGCGCGGATCACCGAGGTTCAGCTTCAAGACGGTGCTGTTTTGACCGGCGCGGAGTTCGCGGAGGAGTCGGGAAGGGCGGAGCTGCATGAGGAAAAGATGAAGGATAAAAGATCAAAGATGAAAAGGGCTTACCACTCGCCTTCGCGGCGGAATTTGGCTTTCACGTTGGCGCTGAACTGGGTGATGGAGGCTTCGAGATTGGCGATGACTTGATCGGTGGGCAGTCCGGCGGCGCTGCGGGCGGCGGGAATAACGGTTTCGCATTCGTTGGCATCCATGAAGCGGGCGGCATCGAGCAGCGCGGGCTGGTCCTCAGGCGGGATGACGAGGAAGCCGTGCTTGTCCGCATGGATGAGATCGCCCGGATGGATGGTGCGGCCAAAGACCTCGACTTCGCAGCCCCAGCGCACCGGATGCACATGCGCATGACCCACGCAGAGACGGCGGGCGAGGGCTTTGAAGCCGGCGTTGGTCATTTCATCGACATCGCGGATAGCCCCATCGGTGATGGTTCCTACGCAGCCGAGGGCGCGATGCATGTTCGCACTCACCTCACCCCAGGCGGAGCCGATGACGCGTGGTTTATCAAGGTCCTGCACGATGACAATTTTCGGGCCGGATATGCTAGCGACGTAGCGACGGTAGTCGTTGCCCGCGTTCGGATTGGCTTCGCGGTGAGCTTTGTTGCTCGGTTCGATGACCACCGTGACGGCGTAGCCGATCATGGGTCCCATCTGCGGCATGAAATCGCGTGTTTCCTCGATATTGAAGCCATCGGCACCAGAATCGCCTTTCGTGATCTGTTCCCAGCCATTGTAGATGGTGGGGGTGTTCCAGCGCTTGAGCTGGAGGAGATCGGCGTGACGGAGGAGAGGCATGGCCGCGAAGGAAGGAGGGAAGCCGACGGGCGGCAATGGCGGGGTGATGGTCACGGGGTGTGACCATTTGAAGGGTCAAGAAGGGGTCAAATAGGTCAATATGGTCAAGCCGGCACCCCCTTGACCTCTTGACCCTATCTTGACGATCAGGCTCCGCCTCACGCCTTCTTGATCCGATACTGCGTGCGGCGACTGTTCAGCCAGCGGACGCCAAACATGTCCATCGTGGCCCGCAGGGCGCGGTTGCCGAAGCCATACTTGCTCACGCCGCTGACACGCGGGCGATGGTTCACGGGCAGCTCGGTGACACGCCAGCCCATGTTGCGAATGAGCGCGGGGATGAAGCGATGCATGCCATTGAAGAGCAGCAAAGCCTCGCGGCAATCCCGGCGCATGGCTTTGAGCGTGCAGCCGGTATCGCGAACGCCATCGCCGACGAAACGAGCGCGGACGGCATTGGCGATGCGGCTTTGCAGGCGCTTGAAGGCGGTGTCCTTGCGTTTCTGGCGGTAACCGCAAACAAGGTCCCAGCCCTGATTAAGCATCGTGAGCATGGCGGGGATGTCTGCGGGGTCGTTTTGCAGATCGCCATCGAGGGTGACGATCACCTCGCCGCGGGCGTTGTGAATGCCGGCGTGCATGGCGGCGCTCTGGCCGCTGTTTTTCTCGAACTGGATCACCCGCACACGGTCGCCGCCGGGGATGTTGGTCAAGGTGTTGTCCGTGGAGGCATCATCGACGAGGACGATCTCGTAATCTCGGGTAGCCAGCGCGGCCTCGATCTGACGCTGAAGCTCCGCGACATTGCCTTCTTCATTGTAGAGAGGGACGACGACGGAGATGGCGGGGCTGGCGGGCATTGGACGCTTAGATTTCCGGCGGGTGGAAGTCGTGGCAAGAAAAGATTTTCAGCCAGCGCACTTCATTGCCCGCATGCATCACCCGGGCCACGGAAAGCAGCTCCCACGAGGCAAAACGGGCCTCCAACTCGGGCGGTGGCTTCACGGCGGCGGGATCATTGGTGATGAAAAGGACATCCTGAGCTTTTTGAAGGTCGGTGAGGTCCACAAACCGCGAATCGCTCTTCGAATAAAACTCAAGTTCGGCGGCCATTTGAGCATTCGAAGCCATCGCGAGGGCTTGGGGGGCCTTTTCGAGTGCGGCATCGAAGAGCCGGGCACTCTCCCGCCAGCCTCGCATGACCGAAGATGGATCGGCAATGAAGAAACGGCTCCATTCCGCCTGGGGCGGCAGTTTGCCCGCTAAGCGCCACGGCACGCCGAGCGTGCGCAGGAGATCGCTGTGCATCAAAAACACACTCTGCAGCGCCGCACACACGATGGCGATGGTGCGCAGACTGATCTTTTGCTCGCTCGGCAACGCTCCAAAGACCGCGCCCTGATGGGCCAGCACGATGGCTGCGGGCAACAGCCAGGCCGCGCCGCCCGCGTCCGGCCAGCGATCCCACGGTCCGTAAAGCAAATCGAGTGCCGCCATCGGCAGCGTGAAACCCAGCGGCATCGCCCGCATGCCCACGAGCGCCGCATTCGGCACGATGAGCCGTCCCACCAGCACCAGCAGCGTGATCAGCATCGGCGAGGCGAGCATGATCCAGCGGAAAAGATTCGGTGCGAGAGCCAGCGCCGGCATTTCAAACGCCCGCCAGCTTTGGCTCAGCACCGCCGCCAAGCCCCACATCCCCACGATAACGATAAAGCCACGCGATTGCAGATGATGACGGAGCCGATTCGGCCAGGCGAGCGAGGTGGCGATACCCAAAACCAAGGCGACTCCCGGCGGAGCCACGAGCACCGCTGCCGCTGCGCAGGCACCGGTGGCAAACCATGCCCAATGCAGCGGATGCGCATGCAGCAGCGCCACTCGCAGGCAGAGCATCGCGGCGGCGGTGAGGGCAAAAAGCGCCGTTCCCGGCGTGAGCGATACCGCCGCGAGGTTGAAGGCCGGTAGCACATTCAGCACCACCACCGCCCAGCCTGCGATCATCGGATCAAACAAACCCCGCGTGAACCGCCACACCGCCAGCGAAGCCAGCAGCGCCATCAGCGGCGCGAAGAACCGCACCCCAAACTCTCCCGCGCCAAAGATGGCCGTGCTCATCTTGACCATCCCCACGAGCAGCGGTGCCTGCGATGCCGTGCCATGCTTCGCAGCCAGGGTGAGAGCCGCCTCATCGGGCGAAAGCTCCAGCGTCGGCAGAAGCGCCCAGCGCCAGAGCGTGAGCAGGGCGAGGCCGATGAAGAGAAAGCGCTGGCGCTGCATGGTGGATTCACCCATTGAATAGAGGACGCCGCGCTCATGTCAAAGCGTCCCTCCCCACCCAGCTCCACATGAAACGCCTCACGTTCCTCTGCCTTTTCGCCCTCGCGTCCTGTCTCCGTGCCGAAGATCCCCAGCCCAAGACGGCCGAGCAGATCCTGCGTATCGTGCGCCTCAGCTACGCCCTGCAAAACCACAAGATGAACGGCGTGCTCCGCGATGATGCCAGCGGCCGCGTGGAACCGATGGAACTGAACATGGAGAAGCAGGTGATGCGCTTCCGTTTCAAGAATCCGCCGCCTGAGATCGTGCATCTCGACCTCAACACCACGCCCGCCACGCTCTATCAGGTGCGCCCCGGCGGCTCCAGCGAGGTGCCTGCCTCGCAGATGGACAAAAAAGTGCGGAACATGGAGCTGAACTACCTCGACCTCTCACTCGGCTTTCTTTACTGGCCTCGTCCGCAGCATCTCGGTGAGGAGCGTGTCACCGGCCAGAAGTGCTGGAAAGTCCGCGTCACGAACCCGAACCTCAAACGCCAGGGCCCTTACTGGACCGTCGATATCTGGGTGCATCAAGGCAGCGGCGGCGCAGCCAAAATGGAAGCCTACGACTGGAACAGCAAGCTCATCAAACGCTTCCAGGTGACGAAGGTGCAGGAGGTGGATGGTGCTACCACGCTCAAAGAGATGAAGATCGAAAGCTTCAATCCCTTCGACGGCGCCCGCAAAGGCCGCACCTACATGACGATGGAAAATCCGACGAAGAAGTAAGTGGGTATCGGCTCAATCGAGCCAGTTTTCAAAACGCAGTCCGGGAATCTCGCGGAAGTCACCCACATTTCGCGTGAGCAGGATGGCGTCATGCACGAGGCAAGTCGCGGCGATCTTCAAATCCATCGTGCCTCGTCTAGGAAACTCGGCCCGCAGCGCCGCGAACACCTCGGCAGCCTCGTCATCAAAGGGCAGCACACCCAGTTTCATCGCGCCATCCAGCGTCGAGAGCATGCGTCCGTAAGTGCCCACCTGAGCTGGGCCTGGCCTTTCTCGATTGAGTAAGGCCATCCATCCCTGAAGAGACTCCTCCACGACCACGATGCAGGTAAAGACATCCGCCGACTCGTCTTGAATTCGTTTCTTGAGATGTAAAACCGCCACAGAACCACCCACAAACTCGCGCAAGTGATTGGTATCGAGGATCGCGAAACTCATCGCCGCTCGTTTTCTTTTTGACGCCATTGTTCGCCTAGTCGAGCGGCTTCACGAAACAACGCGTCATCCGGCACGGTGCCAAAGGCTTCCTTCCAGCCGGATTTCAAGGCCATTGGTCGTCCTGCTCGGCGGGCACGCACATCTGCGACGACGCTTTCGATAGTGGATTTCAAGGCGGTGGCCATACGAAGGCGATTGTATGACGCCTCAAGCCTGATGCCACCGCAAATTTACTGACCTTCGGAAGCTATGGGAACAGCTCTCGAAAAAATAAATAATCGGAGTCACTTGGCTTTCTTCTTCGGCTGCCCTTCGCGGCGAGGCTCCTCACCCCAGTCGTTGCGGACGTCGCCGATCCATTCATCGACGAAGCTGGTCGCGGCCCAATCTTCCCACTGGCGGATGAGGTGCTGGCTGAGTGCGGGGAATTTGCCGATGATGTCCTGCTGCTCGGTGCGGTCGTCGTCGATGTTGTAGAGCTCCCACGGGCCTTTGAATTTCTTCACGAGCTTCCACGGGCCGGTGCGCAGGGCGCGATTGCCCTCGTGCATCCAGAAGATGGGCTTCACGCGATGCAGCGGCTCGCCGTGAATTGCGGGGATGAGCGAGAGGCCTTCCGCGGGCAAAATCTTGTGCCCTTTGAACTCGGCGGGATAGACGGCGCCGGTCACATCGCAGGCCGTCGCCATGATGTCGATGAGATGCGCAGGCTGGTGCTCTAGCTTGCCCTTTCGGGTCGCAGAAATGCCGGCGGGCCAATGCGCGATGAGCGGCGAGCTGATGCCGCCTTCGTGCGTGAAGTGTTTATACCGGCGGAAGGGCGTGTTGTTCAGTGTGGCCCAGGTCATGCCGAGGAAGACATGGCTATACGGGCCGCCGAGCACCTCACCCTGCGTGATGCCACGCGGACCGCCCTCGGCATTGCCACCGTTGTCGCTCAGGAAAAAGATCAGCGTGTTGTCGAACATGCCGCGTTCTTTTAATCCCGCGATCATGCGGCCAACGCTTTGATCCACGCAGTCGAGCATGGCGGCGTAGATGGCCATGAGGTGATCGTAGCGGTCTTTGTCCTCCTCGCTGAGCGAGTCCCACGCGGGCACATCCGCTGGGCGTGGCGAGAGCGGCCATTTCGAATCGACAATGCCGAGTTGGATCTGTTTTTGGTGCCGAGCTTCGCGCAGCTTGTCCCAGCCGATTTTGTATTGGCCGCGATATTTCGCGATCACCTCCGCCGGAGCCTTGAGCGGGAAATGCGGTGCTCCATGGGCGAAGTATTGGAAGAAGGGCTTTCCGCTCGCTTTGGCATCATCGAGGAATTTCAGCGCCCAATCGGTGAACATGAAGGTGGAATACCACTCGCCCTTGCCGACCTCCGGTGAATCCGCCGCGACCTTCCGCCCATCGAGGTAAACCCACTTACAGGCATCTTTGCTGCGTTCCTTCGGGAAATAGAGCTCGCCAAACTGCGTCGTCGCCGTGCGCTGAAAACCACGCTCCCAGGGCGGCGTGCCGTTTTGCTGCCCGAGATGCCATTTCCCGACGATGGACGTGTGATAGCCCGCCGAGCCGAGCACCTCCGCCATCGTCACGCAGCGGTCATCGAGCTTTGCGTGCGTGCCTTTGGACTCTGGCAGCTTCAAGCCATCGAGATAGCCCATGCCGGCCTGATGCGGATACAAGCCGGTCATCAGCGCCGCACGCGTGGTGCTGCATCGGGCGGTGTTGTAAAACTGCGTGAAGCGCACGCCCCCCGCTGCCAGCGCATCGAGGTTCGGTGTCGGGATTTCACTGCCGTAGCAGCCGATGTCGGAGAAGCCCATGTCATCGACGAGGATGACGAGGATGTTCGGCTGAGCCGAGAAGGCGAGAGAGGAAAGGAGCGCAAAGGCCAGCAGGAGGTGCTTCATGGTTGTGGCATGAAGACGAAGGTGGCGCGGCAAACTTACCACCTGCGTCTATCGGCTTTCCACACTCAATCAGGGCACCACGGTGAAGCGGTAGATCGTCTCTGTCTCATATCGGTCGCCGGGGACGAGCAGCGTGCTCGGAAACGTCGGCTGGTTCGGTGAATCGGGGAAGTGCTGTGTTTCAAGGCACAAGCCACCTCGGAAAGGATGCTTCGCGCCGCCTTTGCCGATCTGCGTGCCGTCGAGGAAGTTGCCTGAGTAGAATTGCATGCCCGGCTCGGTCGTGAGCACCTCCATCAAACGGCCGCTGGTGGGATCGACGAGGCTTCCGGCGAGTCGCAGCGTGCCCGGGCGGCCATCGACGACGAAGCAGTGATCGTAACCGCGACCGAGCACCATCTGCGGCTCAGTCGATTCGATGCGGTCGCCGATGCGGGTGGGATGACGAAAATCCAGCGCGGTGCCTTCCACCTCGGCGATCTCACCGGTGGGGATCAGCGTGTCGTCCACGGGGATGAAGGCCTTCGCGGCGAGGCAGAGCTTGTGATTGAGAATGGTGCCCGCGTTGTGCCCGGCGAGGTTGAAGTAGGCGTGATTGGTCAGATTCACATGCGTGGCAGCATCCGTCACTGCGTCGTAGCGGATGGAGAGCTCGTTGGCGGGGGTCAGCGTGAAGGTGACATGGATGGTGAGATTCCCAGGGTATCCTTCCTCGCCATGCGGACTCACGCGGGAGAAGCGAACGCCATCGGTGACAATCTCCGCTTCCCAAAGAAACTGCCCAAAACCGGTCAAGCCACCGTGCAGGTGCTGCTGCCCGTCATTCCGCTCGAGCTGGTACACCTCATCTCCGACTGGCAGGCGGCCATCGCGGATACGGTTTCCATATCGGCCGGTGGTGCAGCCAAAGTGCGAGCGACCTTCCTCGTAACCGCGAACGTCATCGTAACCCAGCGTCACATCGCTGAGCACGCCCCGGCGGTCTGGCACATGCAGTTGCACGAGGGTGGCGCCAAAGTCGGTCAAGGCCACGCTCATGCCGTCAGGCACTTTGAGGAGGTACAGCGAGGCCTCGCGGCCATCTGCGAGGTTTCCGAAGGGCTTTTTCGTGATTTCGATCATCGCCGTATCCTAGGCCACGTTTGAGAAGTGGCAAACGCGACGGCCTTCACGACGAATTCACCGGGCTGTCACGCGGCACATCTTGCTTTCACGCAGGCTCCGGGCTTGATTCGCGCCCCAATGTCCAGCCAAGCCCGATCCACCGGCATCGTCTCCATCGCCATCCTGTGCAGCCGCATCCTCGGGCTGGTGCGTGATCAAGTGCTCGGCGGCGTGTTTGGCATGAAATTCGCCGGCATCTTCACGATGGCCTTCCGCACGCCCAACATGCTGCGGGACCTTTTTGCCGAGGGAGCGCTCTCGACGGCCTTTGTGACCACGTTTTCGAAGAAGATCAAAATCGAGGGCGATGAGGCCGCGTGGGCTTTGGGACGGAAAATGATGTCTCTCTCGCTCTGCTTCATGACGATGGTAGCCGCGGCGGGCACGGCGTTGGCACCCGTGATCTTCCCGCTGCTCACGCTCGGGTGGAAGGATGAAAGCAGCGTGGCGCTCGGCGTGTGGCTGGCGCAGATCATGTATCCCTTCATCACCATCGTGTCCCTCACGGCGCTGGTGATGGGCATGCTGAACGCCAAAAAAGTCTTCTTCGTCCCGGCGGTGGCCTCCGCGTTCTTCAATCTCGGCTGCATCATCGGCGGCTATGCCTGCGCCTGGATCATGGATGCACCGTTTCGCAACGGCGTGATCACGGAGAAGGGCCTGGCGGGCTTTGCGGTGGGCACGCTGATCGGCGGGCTGATGCAACTCGCGGTGCAATTGCCGTCGTTGAAGCGCGTCGGCTTTCGTTTTGGCATCGACTTTGGCTGGAAGGACAGCGGCGTGAAGGAGGTGCTGCATTTGATGTGGCCCTCGCTCGTCGCGGCGAGCGGCACGCAGGTGAATGTGTTTCTCAACTCGATCTTCGCTTCGTTCACGCCCGGCCAAGAGGCTGCCGCAGGCTGGCTGGGTTATGCGCAGCGCCTTCAGCAACTGCCGCTCGGCTTGTTTGGTGTCGCCGTGGCCACGGTGACCCTTCCGATGCTCTCGCGATTGGCCACCGAAGGCATCACACCAGCCTTTCGCGGCGCGTTGGCGAAGGGGCTGCGCCTCGTGCTCTTCCTCACGTTGCCTTGCGCGGCCGGCTTGGCCCTGCTGTCGCATGAGATCATCTCCGTCATCTTCGAGCATGGCCGTGTGAAAGCCTACGACGTGGCGCAGACCGCCGCACCGCTCCAGGCTTTCGCCTTTGGTCTCGTCTTCTACGCCGCCATCAAGGTGCTGCAGCCATCCTTCTACACCATCGGCAAGCGCTTCATCCCGATGTACACCTCGCTCGCCGTGATCGCCTTCACTGCTGGCGCGAATGCCTTCACCGTCTTCGTGTTGAAATGGGATCACACCGCGCTCGCCTGGGGCACCGCAGTCGGATTGGCGCTGAATTTCAGCGTGCTCTACCTCGCCATGCGGAAGTTCGCCCAAGGCCTCGAAACGACCTCGCTGCTGACCTCGCTGGGCCGCATCGGTCTCGCCTCCGCAGCGATGGGTGGGCTTTGCCTCGCATCGAAGTTCACGCTGATGGCGGATTGGGCGCAATTAGGCACGCTCGCCCGCTGCGGCACGCTCGGCGTCACCATCGCCGCCGGTGCGGTGGTGTATTTTGGCCTCACCAAGATGCTCAAGGTCGAGGAGTCCGGCGAGTTCCTCTCGATCGTGAGCCGCCGCTTCGGCAAACGTTGACCCCGCATGCAACCCCAGCGTCTCTGGCTCCAAGTGATCGCGTTTCTCGCCCTCGTGTGGGCAGGCGTGGCAGCCGTGATGTGGGCCACTGAGGACTACGTCTTCACGCCTGAGAAAACGCTGGCCCTCATGAACGAAGCGCCGTGGTTCGAGGACGAGCGACTCGGCCACGAGCAGCGCATGCTGCATCTCGACAAGGTCATCACCTCCGTCGTGAAGCTCGACTTCTCCCAGCGTGCCCGCATGCGCGAGGACGGGGAGGAGACCATCGACCGCTTCATGAAGTCGCTCAGCGATGAGGAAAAGGGCGAGTACCTCAGCCGCGTGGTCGAGGAGCACTTCAACGCCGTGATGAAAGGCATCGATAAACTGCCCGCCGAAGACCGCCGCCGCATCATCGGCAGCATTCATCGCGACATCAAGAAGCGCACCGCCAAGAACCCGGAGATGCAGATGCTCATCGACATGGACCCGGCGGGCTTTGAGAAGAATTTCACCCAGGACATGGGCCTCTTTTTCAAAGAAGCCCCACTCAGTGCCAAGCTGGAGATGGCCCCGATGCTCGAAGCCTTCCACGCCCGCATGCAGGGACTGCGGAGGTAAAAGAAAACATCACCCCACCACCAGCTCCACCGGGCAGTGGTCGCTGCCGTGAATGTCATCGCGGATCGTGCATTGCTTCAAAGCCGGGCGCAGCTTCTCGGAGGCCAGCCAGTAGTCGAGTCGCCATCCGATGTTCTTGGCGCGGGCATCCGGCGTGCGCTGCGTCCACCAGGTGTAGCGGCCGGGATTGGGATCGAACTGGCGGAAGACATCGAGGAAGCCGGCGTCGAGATGGCGGCTGAAGCTGGCGCGTTCCTCGTCGCTGAAGCCGGGGTTCATGCGGTTCGATTTGGGATTGGCGAGGTCGATCTCTTGATGAGCACAGTTCAGATCTCCACAGGCGATGACGGGCTTTTTTTGCTCCAGCCTCTTCAAATACGCACGGTAAGCATCGTCCCAGGAAAGGCGGTAGCTCAGGCGGGCCAGCTCAGCCTGCGAATTGGGCGTGTACACATTCACCACATAGAAATCGGGATACTCCACGGTGATGAGGCGGCCTTCGCGGTCGTGCTCGGCGATGCCCATGCCGAGGGTTTGAGAAAGCACGGGCTGGCGGCTGAGGATGAGGGTGCCGGAGTAGCCTTTCTTCTCGGCGCTGTTCCAGACGGCGTGGTAGCCCTCGAACCAGCTTAAATCGACCTGCTCCTGCTGCGCCTTCGTTTCTTGAAGGCAGATGACATCGGCATCACCGCCGGTCAGGTATTCACGAAGGCCTTTGTTGAGGGAGGCACGGATGCCGTTGACGTTCCAGGAGGTGAGTTTCATGCGGGGCGGCAGAAGTACACGGCAATGTGCTTGCCGCAATAGCCGCCCGGCCCATCATGGCGGCCCTCCATGAAACTCCCGACGCTCCTCACGCTCTCCGCCGCGCTTGCTTTGACCTCCTGTGACAAACCGCAAGAAGTCGCCAAGGAAGCTCCCAAGGCCGTCGAGGCCCCCAAAGTCGAAAAGAAGGCCGAAGCTGCCGTGGAGCCAGTCGGGCAGCACACCGATGAGATCTTCAAAAAGGCCGCCAATCCCGTGGATGTAGGTGCTTTTGGCAGTGATCAGCCAGTGGAGCGGGCCGACCTTCCAAAGCGCGGCGTGATCGTCTTTGGCAAGCAGGAGGTGGAGCACGATCCCCGCGAGCACTGGGAGCAGTGGAACTGGAAGAGCTTCAAGGCAAAGCGCGGCGGCCGCTATCAGGTGCGTCTGACCTACACGATGCCCTTTGCCAGCACCCAGACGCAGTTCCGTTTTGGTCAGCAGGCGCTCAAAAACACGCTCCAAGCCGCCCCCGAGCCCACGAAGCATTACCTCGGTGAAGTTTATGTCGAGCAGCCAGGCGACTATGTTTTCGCCTTGTTTGCACCCGCCAGCGCCGCCGAGAAAAAGATCGAAATCCATGAGCTGGCCCTCATTCCCGCCCCCGAAGGCCCCATGAGCGTGCAGGCCGCCGATGGCAGCATCACGCTGGAAGCCAAGACCGCCACCACCTGGTCCGAAGCCATGCGCTACGAGCCGAAGCCTGAAAAGAACTGCCTCGGCTTCTGGAGCAGCGAAGAGGACTTCGCCGAATGGGAATTCGAGGTGGCGAAGCCCGGCAAGTTCAACGTGAGCGTGTTTTACGGCTGCGGCGGTGGCAACCACGGCAGCGAAGTGGCCGTGAAGAGCGGCAGCACCGAATTGAAATTCACCACGGCGGACACCGGGGGCTTCCAAAACTGGCAAGAGGCCAAACTCGGCCAGCTCGAGATCACCCAAGTCGGCAAAACCTTCCTCGCCGTCGATCCCGTGACCAAAGTGAAGGCTGCCGCGCTCGATGTGCAGCGTGTGGTGCTCACGCCCCTTGCCAAGTGATCGCGGCGTCCGCCACGGCGCGGCTGGCTTCTTGCATGATCAGAGAATAATGTGCCTCCGCATCTCCGGGCGAACGTTCGGCGGCATGAATGGCTCCCAGCAAGTCGGCATGACCTTGATGGAGGTGGGCAGACTCCATTTCCATCCGCTTCCTGTTTTGCATCATTTGTCGAAGAACATGAAGAATACGGCTACCAATATACCTAAAACCAACAACAAAATTGGAAACGCAGCTAACAGAGGCAGAATATATCGCTGTGGAATTTTCAAAGGGATGATGCGATAAAGTTACCTCCATCGTTTTGATTCTCTGCGTCCCTTTCTTCAAGTTTGTCAGACGGAACAGGAGATCCACATACTCCACCTGAGCCGCCTGGACCGGTTCCACACGACCACCTTGCATATTTTAGCAGACCAAGTGGCCCCGTGGCCCATTCGTCATATTCAATGTAAGAAGCCGTGCAAGCATCTCCGTGTGGGCAGGTTTTCCAGGAAATCACACAGATCCAGGTGAGAAAAGGAACTGGTCGCACACATGTGTATAAGCAATCCAATCCAAGCCTATCAGCATCATTAACAGGGTTATTCTTGGTAAATCCAAACAGCAGTAATCCACCCTTCTCCCCAATCGGATCCTTCGCAGTCCACCGCCCCAAGTCCGCCGAGTAGTAGCGGTAGCCGTAGTAGCTCCATCCCGTCTCTGTATCGACAGGCTTCGTGCTAAAGCGCCACACGTTCGAACCCGCTTGCGAACCGCTTGAGGCGGCCACACGGCCATACGGATCATAGGTGTAAGCTGCCAACACGGCTCCGCCGCCATCGACCACGGTGCTCATGTTGCCGTTGCCGTCGTAGAGGTGGTAGGCGGGTGTCCAGGTGGTGCCGCCGTCGGTGGTGGTTTCGCTCATTAGCAGGCCGCCCACGCCGCCAGCACCTTGCAGGCTTCCGCTGAGGTCTTTGCCCCAGGTCAGGCGACGGGCGGTCGTCTGGCTGGCGGCATCCACAGTGACTTCGTAGTTCATGTTCCAGCCATCGTAGCTGTAGCGCACCTGGCTTTGCAAGACCCATGTGCCGCCTTGGAACACTTCCACGAGGCGGTGGATGCGGCGGCCCTGGGCATCGTAGGTGTAGCTGCCGCGCAGGCGTCCGGCGGCGGCGGTGACGGGCGCGGCGGTTTTGAGGCGGTTGTGGGCGTCCCAGGTCAGGTTCATGGGGACGAGCGAGCCGTTGAGGCTGCCGTCATTGCGGGCGAGGCCGCGGGTCATGTTGCCATCCGGGTCGTAGGTGAAGGCGGTGCCGCCGACGTTGCTGTAGGCGTTCACATTGTTGGTGGTGTAGGAGGTGGTGCTGTTGGTGTTGGCGATGAGATCGGCCTCGGCTGCCGCGGTGCGGTTGCCGGCGAGGTCGTAGGCGTAGCTGCGGGTGGCAGCGGCTCCAGTGCCGTTGGCGGCGGGATCCGGCGCATCCAAATGTGCACCAGTGACCTGCCGCGCGGCGTCGTACTATTTGCCAGGCATCTTTTCTCATTTTATGCACTATCTGCCAGGCATCTTTTTCGAGGCATCTTTTTCGGCGGCGTTCACGCTGACTTCGTAGTTCATGTCCTCACCGGGCGGCTCATGAGGTCATACTCATAGGTGGTGACGGCGTACATAATGCCAGGCTACTTTCCCTTTCCTATTGGCCCGGATGACATGTCCTTGAGGCAGCCCAGAAACAATGCCAGCTCTGTCGCATCTAAGTTTTTCATAATAATGGAAGCTTCGTCGGGGCTACAGAGTTGGAAATTGATGAATTTCCGAACTTCCACCATATCAGGGGCGTAGGGTTCCGATAAGGACGAAAATTCATGGTCCTGGCACTCTTTCAAAATTCCACTTTGCACTGCTTTCAGTTTATCTGGAAAAGGCGATGAAATGGTAACATTCAACTTAGTCGGATATGGACGTAATAAGCTAGATAGTACCATACCCGCAGCAAAACAAGCAATTGGAATCAGGGTTTTCGCTGGATTTCGGGTGCTCATAAACTCGTCAATTACTCGCATTCGCAACAATACCGCTGTTGGGTTCCGCCCTTCAGTGTGGGGTAGAAGGCTTCAGCATGCGCATCAGGGTCCGTAATGCCGTCCACAGTCCCTCTTGTTCCTATTTTTGTATTCCATGTGCCATCTCCTCCCCATGTGGGGCGCCCGACTGCATGGAAATCGTAGCTTCCAACCTGGCTTCTGGGACTAGGATTCGGAGACAGATAAACCAGAACTTCTCTGGATTTAGGAGGACAAGGACCCTCAGGAACATAGGAGCAGCCTTTACCATTGAGATACTGCGGCATTGTTGTGGGTGTCGTGTTCGGATAGTCTCCACCCCCTCTTGGCCCACGATTGGGTTGAAGCCAGTCGTTTACACTACACGATGCGCCCAAACAGTTCTGCCCCTGATTGTTGCTTGGCTCATAATTACCGCCCCCATCATTAGCATCGATTGGTTGTGCTTGATTAGGTCCATTGGGTAAAGGTGACAACCCCAACCGATCAGACTTATTCACCGCATCATTCCCGACCATGCCATAGAGGTTGATGCCACCACGTTCCCTGATGGGGTCTCTGGATGGCCACCTCCCAAGTTCCGCCGAGTAGTAGCGGTAGCCGTAGTAGCTCCAGCTTGTCTCCGCATCGACGGGCTTCGTGCTGAACCGCCACACATTCGTTGCTGCTTGAGGGCCGCTTGAGGCTACCACGCGGCCATAGGGGTCGTAGGTGTAGGCGGCCAGCACGGTGCCGGTGCCGTCCACGAGGGTACTCGTGTTGCCGTTGCCGTCGTAGAGGTGGTAGGCAGGTGTCCAGGTGGTGCCGCCATCGGTGGTGGTTTCGGTCATGAGCAGGCCGCCGACGCCGCCAGCGCCTTGCACGCTGCCGCTGAGGTCTTTGCCCCAAGTCAGGCGACGGGCGGTCGTCTGGCTGGCGGCATTCACACTGACTTCGTAGTTCATGTTCCAGCCATCGTAGCTGTAGCGCACCTGGCTTTGCAAGACCCAGGCACCACTTTGATAGACCTCCACGAGGCGGTGGATGCGGCGGCCCTGGGCGTCGTAGGTGTAGGTGCCGCGCAGGCGGCCTGCGGCGGCGGTGACGGGCGCGGCGGTCTTGAGGCGGTTGTGGGCATCCCAGGTGAGGTTCATGGGCACCAGCGGGCCGTTGAGGCTGCCGTCATTGCGAGCGAGGCCGCGTGTCATGTTCCCATCCTGATCGTTCGTGAACCCGGTTCCGCCGACGTTCGTGTAGGCGTTCACGCCATTGGTGGTATAGCTCGTGCTGCTGCTGGTGTTGGCGATCAGATCGGCCTCGTCTGCCGTGGTGCGATTGCCCGCGAGGTCGTAGGCGTAGCTGCGAGTGGCAGCAGCTCCAGTGCCGCTGGCGGCGGGGTTCGGCGCGTTCAAATCCGCGCCGGTGACCTGCCGTGCGGCATCGTAGGCATAGCGGTCTCCTTTGCCATCGGCCCGCACCACATGCGTGCGCTGACCGGCGAGGTCGTAACCGTAGGTGAAGGAGGACAGCACGATGGCTCCGAGGCTATTGGTAATGCTTTCGAGCTGCCCAGCGGCATCGAGATCACGCACGACTTGCAGGCCGGTTTCCAAGCTGTGTCCGGTCACGCGGCCTCGGGCATCATGGCTGTAGCTCACCACCGGCGGCGGGCCGTCCACGGTGAGCTCGGCCAGCCAGCCCCGCGCATCGTAACCATACTCCACCACGCTGCCATCCGGCCTCGTCATGCTGGCGGGCAGACCGTCCGCATCGTAGGTGTAGGCATAGGTGAGGGCGTTGCCGCTGAGGGTTTGTGTCTCGGAGAGCAGGCGGCCTTCGTCATCGTAACTGCGGCTGGTGACGCTGGCCCCATGGGTGGCGGCGAGCAGGCGGCCTTCGTCGTCGTAGGTGCTCACGGTGTCCGGCGTGGCATCGCTCCAATCGGTGAGCGTCTGGTGGCCCAGCGTATCATAGCTGTAGGTGGCGATGACGCCGTTGGCCTTGCGCATCGTGGCCATCTGCCCGGCATCATCGTAAGTGTACTCCCAGAAGGTGGCATCAGGGAACACGCGCTTGCTCAGGCGGCGCAGGGCGTCGTATTCAAAGTTGTACCACTTCAAGCGGGCATCCTTGTAGTTCTTCAATTTGCCGTCGGCGAAGTATTGGTAGGCGATGGTGCGCCCGCCGGTGTCCGTCTCGCTGGTGAGGCGGCCGACCGTGGTGTCATAGGTCTTGGTGGCAAACTGCCCGTCCGGGTAGGTCGTGCGCGTGAGCCGGTCCGCCACGTCATACTCGTAGGCGGTGGTGCGGTTAAGCTCGTCCGTGCTGGTTTCCCGACGGCCCAGGAGGTCATAGGTGGAAAGGGTGAAGCTGGCATCCGGCTGGATGGTCTTCACCATGCGGTCCGCGGCATCGTATTGATACTCCGTGGTCAGCCAGGAGGTGTCGAAGGCGGCATTCAGCGTGGTGGCAAGGGCGGAGAAGCGCAGGCGGCCTGCCGCGTCGAAGCTGCGGGCGCTCTGGCGGCCGGCAGGCGTCTTCACGATTTCATGACGC
Organism: Akkermansia muciniphila; assembly: GCA_943373155.1. Classification (GTDB taxonomy): domain Bacteria; phylum Verrucomicrobiota; class Verrucomicrobiia; order Verrucomicrobiales; family Verrucomicrobiaceae; genus Prosthecobacter. The sequence goes on from CALSBJ010000071.1 coordinate 34,105, forward strand.
AGGCCCGTGTTGAAGGGCAGATAGCTGTAGGTGGTGGTGCGGCCCGTGGCATCCGTGCGGGAGGCCACGCGTTTCACATTGTCGTAGGTGGTGAAGCTGGAATGCCCCTGCACATCCCGTTGCTCGATCACGAGGCCATCCGCCCGGTAAAAGGTTTCTGTGAACAGCGTGCCACCGGGCAGGAGGGTCTTCTTCCGGCGGCCCAGCAGGTCGTAGGTGAACTCCGTCACGCGGTTGAGCGGGTCTTTCACCGTTTTGACCTTGCCGTCTGGATGGTAGGTGGTCTCGGTGATCTTGCCCAGAGCATTCGTGGTCCTCAC
>CALSBJ010000072.1:0-34413 GCA_943373155.1 Akkermansia muciniphila
TCCGGCCATGGTGCTTTCCCAATCGCCTTCCAGCGCCAAAGGCGCGACCGATACCAGCCTGGGCCATCGGCCCAGGGGAAAAGCCGCCGAGATCAGGGGAAGGGCTGAAAGCCCGTTCCATGCACTCACGGCGTGGGTTTGGCGATCCGGACGTGGGGAAGAGGCGGGTAGCGTGCATGGCTCGGGCTTTCAGCCCTCGGCTGGGGTTGATCGTGGTTTGTCATGCGTTCCTGGGCCGTTGGCCCAGGCTGGGATGGAACGCGCCTTTGGCGCTCAAGGGTCCCCGAGAACTCTCAAGAGCAACAGGCGAGTTGGCGACGGTCGCTTTATTCTCTTTTGAGCTTCCGGCTTGGGGATGACGAATTCAGAGGCGTCTTGGATCGGTAGCGTTTTCCGAGCTTAAAGTTCTTCAAATCTTCGTCCTTTGGAAAGGTCGTTTGGGCCAGATGAAAGAAATTTTCTTCGAGTTCTGGAGACATCCCCAACCTAGAAACATGAGGCATCGGATGAGTTTTAGTTGGGCGCCGGACGATGTGAATGTCATGGCACTTGAAACAGCAAATCACGATGAATTCGGGTTCGTCTTCTCCAATGAAGATGGCAATTCCCGGCTCAAAACTGCAGATGGTTGAGTCCCCGTAATTGTCGAAGTCTCCAAGATGCTTCAAAAGCGGTGAAAACTGGGTCTTCGTGAGTTCAACAGCGCGAAAGCCCAAACTCATCTGCACGACTGGCATTTTGCTCTCGAAATCCCAATAGTCGGTGTCAGGGGTAAATCGCACCATTCTCACACGCTTCGCGGCAGGGAGAATCTTTGTGATAGCCACATGATCAAAAACTTCTTCAAGGTTCTCTTGATATTGATCAGGATAGTAACCCGAGGCCCGCAACTCTTTAAGTGAGTGAAATCCCCCGTCGTCTTCGATAGCGAATGCGCCAGCTACAAAACTAAACAGCGCCAACGACATGAATGTTGTCTGCTTCATCATGAGGAATAGCTCGACTTTCGCGTCAAATGTTCAAGGCGATTTAGAGTTCATGCGGTTCTCAAAAGCGTCATCACCTCATCACATGCTTCTAGGAAAGACCAACGACGCTCATCATCCAGGCCGCGCAGTCCCGATGCGTTGCAAATTGACCAATTGGGTTTTTCACCCCCGCACCAGACAATACCCGAAGTCCATCTCCCAGCCGCGATTCGTGTTCATCGCGGGGATGGCGGGGGCGAGGTGGTAGAGGAGGAGGCGGGGACTGCAAACGCGGCACGCTCAGCACTGGAAGACTCACGTCTTCCGCTACAGTCGCGCTGGCGAAACCGGGCATTGGCCGTTCGCGTCGTGGCTGGGAATCGCGATGGACAAAAACGGCCGTTTCGCCTACTCGGCAGGGATGAAACACCTTCTCTTGGCCGCGCTCGGTCTCTTTGTCGTCTCGTTCTCCTTCGCGGCGGATTCCCAAGGCACGCCGGGGGAGGTGGCGCAGGCGTTTATGGATAGCTACATCGAGGACGCCAATCGCGCTGAGAAGTCTGATCCCGAGAAGCTGATCCAAAACTCGCCTTACGTCACCGACGGGCTGAAGAAGGCTCACGCGAAGGTGTTCAAGCAGGAAACCGTGGATGCGGACCCGATCCTCGATGCGCAGGATTTTCCGGAGAAGGGCTTCAAGGTCACGAAGGTGAAGATCGAAGGCGAAAAGGCCCAGGTCACCTACGCGGCACGTGAGGAAGGCTGGGATCAGACGATCAAGGCCCAGATGGTGCTGGTGAAGGGCAAGTGGCTCATCGCCCACATCGGATCGCTTTGAGGCACGCTGGGCGATTTGGGTGGTCTATGAGCGTTGCATTTGCCCTTCACCCGGCCTCTACTCGCGGCCCATGACCCAGATCGGCAAGCGTAACTCTCTCAAGGTGCTCTACAGCACGCCGCATGGCGTGTATCTCGATGCGGGGGATCTCGGCGAGATCCTGCTGCCGAACCGCTACATCCCGCATGGCACGGACATCGACCAATCCCTGGATGTCTTCATCTACCGCGACTCCGAGGACCGGCTGGTGGCGACGACGGAGCGCCCCTTCGCGATGGTGGGCGAGTTTGCCACGCTGGAAGTGGTGAGCGTGAACCGGAACATCGGTGCCTTTCTGAACTGGGGCTTGGCGAAGGATCTGTTGCTCCCCTTTCGCGAGCAGGGCGAGCAACGCGTGATGCCGGGCGAGAAGGTCGTCGTGTATGTGATGCTGGATGATAAGACAGATCGCATCATCGCCACGATGCGGCTGAACCGGCACCTGAGCAAAGAACGCCCGCCTTTTAAGCTGAAGCAGGAGGTGCGGCTGCTCATCGCCGCTCGCACGCCGCTGGGCTACAACGCGATCATCGAGGGCACCCATGTGGGGCTGCTTTATCACACGAATGTGGGTGCGCCGCTCCAAATCGGGCAGCAGGTGAAGGGCTATGTGATGATGATCCATCCCGGCGGGAAGATCGATCTCAGCCTCGATGCCTCCGGCTATCAACGCGTGGCTTCGCTCACAGACAAAATCCTCGACGCCCTAAAGCAAAACGGCGGCCGACTGCCATTCGATGACGACAGCTCACCGGAGCAAATCCGCGCCGCCTTCGAGGCGAGTAAGAAGGCCTTCAAACAGGCGGTGGGGGCGCTGTACCGCCAGCGGCGCATCGAGTTCACCAATCCAGGCATCGCCCTCGTGAACCCCGGCGAGGCCAAGGCGGGCGATTGGAAGCCCGGCGCTCCGAGACCTTCCTGAAGATTTCGCGTCCAATCCGAACCCGCAGCCTCCTTTTTCCAGCTCCATGAACCGTCGCCACTTCCTCCAGTCCTCGCTCCTCGCCGCCATCTCCGCCTCTGCTGCGGAAGGAAAGACGCCTCGCGTGCTGCTCCGCTCGTCGTGGCAGACGGTGAATATCGGTGACATTGCCCACACGCCCGGCGTGCTGGCGCTTCTCGAAAAGCATCTGCCTCATGCGGAGATCCGCCTGTGGCCATCGAAAGTGGACAATGGCGTGGCCGAGATGCTTCAGGCGAGGTTTCCGAAGGTTCAAATCGTGCGCGGCGAGGCGGTGAAGAAGGCTTTTGAGGAGTGTGACTTCCTCCTGCATGGCAGCGGCCCGTCTCTCGTGGCGCAAAACGATGTCGAGAAGTGGGCGAAGGCCACCGGCAAGCCCTACGGCATCTATGGCATCACTTTCAGCTCCCAAGGCTCCACCTCCACGAAGCCTGAAGCGGATGCCTCCCTCGCCAAAACGATCGCTATCCTCAGCGGAGCCAAATTTGCTTACTTCCGCGATTCCGTCTCGCTCGAACTCGCGAAGCAAAAAGGCTGCACCTGCCCGCGGATGGACTTTGGACCCGATGGAGCCTTCGCGGTCGATCTGGCCGATGATGCCAAGGCGGAAGCCTTCCTGAAGGCCAACGGCCTCGAACAGGGCCAATTCCTCTGCTGCATCCCGCGTCTTCGTTTCACGCCTTACTGGACCATTCCTGAGAAGAAGGCCAAGCCTGATCCCGTCAAGCAGGCTCGCAATGACGCCATGCGAGATCACGATGGCAAGCCTCTGCTCGATGCCATCGTGAAGGTCATCGAAAACACCGATCTCAAAATCCTTCTGTGCCCCGAAGACAAGACGCAGATGCTCGTGGGCAAGGAGATGCTCTACGATAAGCTGCCGGAGGCCCTGAAAAGCCGTGTCGTCTGGCGTGAGACCTACTGGCTCACCAATGAAGCCATCAGCACCTACCGCCGCAGCGCGGGTCTCTTCGGTCATGAGATGCACAGCCCCATCATGTGCATCGGCAATGGCATTCCTGCCATCGTCTGCCGCTGGGCAGAGCAGACCAGCAAAGGCCTCATGTGGCGTGACATTGGTCTCGGCGACTGGCTTTTCGATCTCGACAAGGAGGACGAACTCGCCCGCGTGGCCGATGCGGTGCTCGCCATGGCGAAAGATCCCGCTGGCTCGAAGGCCAAGGCCGCCAAGGCTCGTGACTTCGTGATGAACCGCTTTGCGACGAGCATGGGGGTGCTCGATGGGCATCTGCAGGAATAGACCATAGACAATAGACGATAACGCTGCCGCGCTAGAGGTGCCTATCGTCTATTGTATATCGTCTATTCCCCCGAATTCACTCTTCGTTCCACGCTCCAGCGAAGACTCAGCTCCAGATGCCTGCGGCACGCAGCAGCGTTTCATGCACGGCGATGTCATGCGCCGCATCCCAGGCCAGTTTTTTCTCGCCACGGACAATCTTGGCGAGGTCAATGAATTCGCGGTCATAGCGGCCTTTCGGCACCTCGAGTTGGAAAGTTTGCGTGCCCTTCTTGTAGGCTCCGCGTGCTTTCGTGAGGGAAAGATTCAAGCGACCGCTTTCGAGTGGAACGATCTCGAAGGTGCCCTCGGTGCCGGTCACATTGAAACGACGACGCGGACCGCCGAAAGGGTCCGCGTGATTGCAGCGGATCACGGCCGTGGCCTTTGGATACTGGAGGACGGCCATTTGGTTGTCCTTCACCCCATCCTTTCCGACGGGTGTGGAGAAGGAATTCACTGACGATGGCTTGCCGAGAAGGGTCAGCGCCGCATCGATCACATGGCAGCCGAGTTCAAACAAACCACCGCCCTCCAATTGGCCGATCTTTTGGCGGGTGCCGGGATCAGCCAGCTTGCCCATGGCGGCATCAATCTCCGTGATCTCACCGAGCCAGCCATCGCGCACAGCTTGGAAGAGCAGTTCAAAGGCCGGATTGTAGCGCAGCATGTAACCCATCTGCACCGTGAGGCCCTTTTGTTCTGCCGCGAGACGCATGGCTTTGAAATCCGCGTGATCGACCGCACCCGGTTTGTCGAGATGCACATGCTTTCCAGCTTCGATGCAGCGCAGCGCCATCGGGCAAGAGGCTTCCAAGGTCGTCTCCACGGCCACGGCCTTCAAATCGGGCACAACGAGCAGTTCCTCCACCGTCATCAACTTCACGCCATTATAGCCTTTCGGACCGGTGACGCCCACCACCTCCCACAACTCAGTCAGTGAGCGCATCGCCTCCATCTTGCCACCCGCGTGCGCATGCTCGGTGCCGATCTGGCCGATGCGAAGGCGATCAGAGGCAGCGTTGGCATAAGCCGCCGAGGCACTGGCGGCAGCAAGAAAGGTTCGGCGGGTCATATCTTCTGAAAATAGGTCATTGCCCCGTGATGGACCGATAGGCCATCCAGGGAAGCTGCATAGGGAGCGTCACCAGATCGAGCAACGCCGCCCCGCCGAGGCCGCCGGTGGGAGGCGTTTCATTGGGATCAGAGTTCGCCGCTTTCTCCATGGCCTGCATGCTGAAGCAACTGGTGAGGCAAAGGCATTCAAAGAGGGCGACAAAGATACGAAGGTGAGTTTTCATGGCGGCAGTGATGATGATGAGACATCTCGCCGCTTTTTGCCACCGCCAATCCGACTCTGGCGCATTTTCGCTTCCGATGATGCGCTTCCTCGTAGGGCGGATGTGTTGGGCGCAAACAGTGTCGTGGTCCTCTTCGTAAACCCCGCCCAACTATCCGGCCATTGAGGCTCGAGATTGCTGCCGAACCCGCTCAAGCCCCCCAGACCGGCCGGATAGTTCGGCGAACACATCTCTCATGTGAGCGGTGCTTTCTCCGCCGAACACATCCGGCCTACAGTGCCCGTCTCATGATGTTTAGCGAGAAGACTTCTTCTTCCCTCGCTTCGGTTTGTCATACCGCACCTCCTGGCGCGGCGGGAGATCGCCATTGGTGCCTTCCACTCGCTTTTTGAGTTCACGAATCTGATCACGCAGCAGAGCGGCACGTTCGTATTCGAGCTTCATGGCGGCTTCGGCCATTTCTTGTTCGAGTTCGCGGATCGTCTCGGTGACGGCGAAATCGCCGCCGCCTTCGCGGACGATGCTTTCCTCGACCTCGCGGGCTTTGCCAAGGATGTGCAGGCTTTCCTGAACGGCACGACGCACCGTCTGCGGCGTGATGCCGTGCTTCTCGTTGTGATCGAGCTGTACCTGACGGCGGTGGGCGCTGATATTGATCAGGGCCTGGATGCTCTGCGTTTGAATATCGGCAAAAAGCACCACCTCACCGGCCACATGTCGGGCAGCACGGCCGGAGGTTTGAATGAGGGAGGTCTCGCTGCGAAGGAAGCCTTCTTTATCGGCATCGAGGATGCAGACGAGGCTCACCTCCGGCAAATCGAGGCCTTCGCGGAGAAGATTGATGCCGATGAGCACATCGCAATCGCCCGCTCGCAGGCTGCGGAGGATTTCGACACGCTCGATGGCATCGATGTCGCTGTGCAAGTAGCGGACTTTGAAGTTCAGATTGCGCAGGTAGTCCGTGAGATCTTCGGCGGTGCGTTTGGTGAGCGTGGTCACGAGCACTCGTTCGCCTTTTTCAATGCGCTGGCGGCACAGCTCCATGGTTTCATCGATCTGGCCATTCAGCGGCTTGATGGTGATGATGGGATCGAGCAGGCCGGTGGGACGAATGATCTGCTCGACGACGAGGGCGCGGCCCTTGGTGGTCACATCGAAGGACTCAAGGCTTTGCGCATTGCCACTGACGCGGATGGATTTACCCGGCAAAGCAGCGGGGATGCCTTCATCACGTTTTTTATTTGGGATGTAGCCCGTGTTCCCCACAACGCTGTTCTCCATCTCGAAGCGGGCCGGCGTGGCGCTGACGTAAACGAGCTGGCCCACCTTGCCCATGAACTCCTCGAAGCGCAGCGGGCGATTGTCGAGGGCGCTGGGCAGGCGGAAACCATGATCCACGAGCACGGTCTTGCGGGATTTGTCCCCTTCATACATGCCGCCGATCTGCGGGATGGTGGCGTGGCTTTCATCGACGAAGACGACGGGCGGCTCCGGGAAGAAATCGAGCAGGGTGCCGGGCGTGGCACCAGGTTCGCGGCCGGTGAGATGGCGGCTGTAGTTCTCGATGCCCTGGCAGAAGCCCATCTCCTGCATCATCTCGATGTCATACTGCGTGCGCATCTTGATGCGCTGGGCTTCGAGCAGTTTCCCTTCCTTCTCAAACCACGCCACACGCTCCTCCATCTCCTCGCGGATTTTGACGATGGCCTTGCGCAGCTTGTCGCCGGGCGTGACGAACTGCTTCGCGGGAAACAGCGTGTAGCTGGGCATCTTGAGCGTCACCGTGCCGGTCAGCACGTCCACGGCGCTGATGCGCTCAATCTCATCGCCGAAGAACTCGATGCGGATGGCCTCATTTTCGAGATAGGCAGGCACCACCTCGATCACATCACCCCGGGCACGGAATTTTCCCCGCTGGAGCTGGTAGTCATTCCGCTCGTAGAGCATGTCCACGAGCTTCGTGAGTAGTTCCTCGCGGGTCATCTGCTTCCCCGTGTGCAGCGGCACCATCATGCCTTCGTAATCCTCCGGCGAACCGAGGCCATAAATGCAGCTCACACTGGCGACGACGATGGTGTCCTTTCGCGTGAGCAGGGTGCCCATGCTGGAAAGGCGGAGACGCTCGATCTCATCATTCACCGCCGAGTCTTTTTCGATATAGGTATCCGTGCGGGCGATGTAGGCCTCCGGCTGGTAGTAATCGAAGTAGCTCACGAAATACTCGACTGCATTGTTGGGGAAGAAATTCTTAAACTCCGAGTAAAGCTGCGCGGCGAGCGTCTTGTTATGCGAAAACACCAGCGAAGGCTTTCCGATCTCCGCGATGACATTCGCCATGGTGAAGGTCTTGCCGCTGCCGGTGACGCCGAGCAGCGTCTGATGCCGATTCCCTGCGCTGACGGACTTCACCAGCTTGGCGATGGCCTGCGCCTGATCGCCACGCGGATGAAATTCGGGATTGAGCTGGAAGACAGACATATTCTCTCGCTTCGCCGTCATGGCTTCGCTGTCAAGGGATGGTCAAGAGGTAGTTTCCAGGTGTCTTTTGACCTTCCGCGTCAGGTGGGTGAAAGGAGTCTGCTTTCCTTCACGATTTTGCCAGCCCCAATCATGCGCTTGTTTCTCCTTTTCCCGGTGTTTATCTCTAACCTGCTGGCAGCCGCGCCGGTGGAATCAGACTTCTACAAGATCACCACCTTTGAGACACCGAAGGAAACCGCCCTCGAAGTCGGCTCCATCGACCTGCTGCCAAATGGCAAACTGGCCCTCGGCACGCGACGCGGCGAGATCTGGATCGTCAGCGGCGCTGGCAGCAGCGATCCCTCTGCGGTGAGCTACCAGCTTTTCGCCAGTGGCCTGCACGAGGTGCTGGGCATGGCCTACAATCCAAAGGACAAAAACCTCTACGCGACGACCCGCTACGAGATCACCCGCCTGAAGGACACCGATCAGGATGGCCGCGCGGATGAGTTTGAGAATGTGAACGATGGCTGGGGTGTCTCCGGCGATTACCACGAGTATGCCATCGGCAGTCGCTTTGATCCAAAGGGCGATCTCTGGGTGACGCTGTGCCTCACCGGCTCCTTCAGCAGTCAGGTGCCCTTTCGCGGCTGGGCATTGCGCATCACGCCGGAGGGCAAAATGATCCCCACCTGCTCGGGCATTCGCAGCCCCGGTGGCATCGGTTTCGATGCCGATGGCGAGACCTACTACTGCGACAACCAAGGGCCGTGGCATGGCTCCTGCACCTTGCAGCACCTCGTGCCCGGCAGCTTCCAGGGACATCCCGGCGGCAATATCTGGTATGATCAGGCCCCCAACATGGGACCGCGCCCCATCGATCCGATCCCCGAGGCCTTCCAAGGTGATCGCGGTCGTAAAGAAGCCCGTCCCGGCGGCGATCCCGGCCGCATGGTGAAGGAACGCGAGCGCATCAAGGAGCTGCTGCCACCCGCTGTGTATCTCGTGCATGGCAAAATCGGCAATTCGGCCTCGGCGATCCTTTGCGACACCAGCGGTGGGAAGTTCGGCCCCTTCGCCAAACAGCTTTTCGTGGCCGATCAAAGCCATAGCAACCTCAGCCGCGTGTTCTTGGAAACGGTCAACGGCATCAAGCAAGGCGTCGTCTTCCCCTTCCGCAGCGGTTTCACCAGCGGTCTCATCGGCGGGCGCATGGATGAGGAAGGTCGCGTCTTCACCGGTGGCAGCGATCGCGGCTGGGGCGCTCGCGGCGGAAAGCCGTTCTGCTTTGAGAAGTGCGAGTGGACTGGCAAAACGCCCTTCGAAGTGCATGAAATGCGGGCGAAGGCGGATGGCTTTGAGCTCACCTTCACTCAGCCCGTCAATCCCGCGACCGCCGCCGAGGTGAAAAGCTACTCGATGCGCGAATTCACCTACGCCTACCGCGAGCAATACGGCGGCGATGAGATCGAAGAGATCCTGCCGAAGATCACCGCCGCCAAAGTCGGAGCGGATGGCAAGTCTGTCCGCCTGACGATCTCGCCGCTGACCAAAGGCCACATCCACGAGTTGCATCTCGACGGCGTGAAAAATGCCGAGGGGCAGCCGCTGCTGCATGCGGTCGGCTACTACACGCTCAACGAGATCCCGGCGAAGTAAGGGGACCGTGGGACGGATGTATTGGGCGGAGAGAACACCGTGGTTCGAATAAGCGAAAACGCCCACCTATCCGTCTCGTGAAGCGCTCGATCCCCCAACTGGCCGGATAGTTCGGCGATTGGCATCTTCCGTTTCAGCGCGGTCCTTTGCGCCGAACACATCCGCCCTACGATCATCACTCCGTCGGCCAGTCTTCGAGCAAGGAGTAGCCGATGCCGCGATGGGTCACGATAGGGTCAATGCCGCCCTTCACCGCTCGCATGCGGGCACGAAGCGTCTTCACATGCGTGTCGATGGTGCGTTCCATGCTTGCATCCGGTTCCTCGCTGCTGGCTTCCATCAACTGCTCACGGGTGAAGACGCGACCTGGATGTGAGACAAAGGCTTTGAGCATTCGAAACTCATAACGCGAGAGCACCAGCGCCGTGCCGAAGTAAACCGCCTGGCAGCGGATGTCGTCGATCACCAGCGGAAGCACCGCACCGGCCTTCCCCGGCGGAAGCGGAACCGTGGAAACACGCCGCAGGATCGCCCGCACGCGGGCGGCGAGCTCGCGGGGGCTGAAAGGCTTCACCACATAGTCATCGCCACCGATTTCGAGTCCCACGACGCGATCCACCTCCGACGAACGAGCCGTGAGAAACAGGATCGGCAGGGTTTTGGTGAGACGGAGCGTTTTGCAGACCTCAAAGCCGCTCATGTCCGGGAGCCCCACATCGAGGATGATGAGCTGAAACTCTTCGGCAGCAGCTTTTTCAAGCGCCTCGCGCCCGGTGGTCACCGCGGTGACAGCAAAACCATCTGTCTCGAGCGCATACACGATGTTTTCAGCGATGGAGGGTTCGTCTTCGACGATGAGAATTTTCGGGGGCATGGGGAGAGAGAATGTCGATGGCATTCAATGATTACAAGATCTCAAGCAATTGCTCGATGGACACACCGGCCTGACGCAAAATGCTTTTCAGCGTTCCGATGCGCACCGGTGAATGAAAGGGGACGGTGACATGCCGGCCGGCGTTGGAGAGTTGCACATGGCTGCCTGTTTGACGCTGAACCACAAAGCCCAGCCGGGACAAAGCGGTGATGACCTCCCTGCCATCGAGATCTCTCGGTAATTTCATGCGGCCATGAGGGCCATTTCGCCCGTGAATTTCAACGTGATCCGTCGCGGACGGGATTGTTCCCCAAAATGGCAGAGGACAGCATCCGTGATGTTGGCCTCAAGCTCGGAGAGCGTGGCACCATTCGTGGTGATCCCACCTCCGGCGGGATCATCCCACGAGGCATAATAGCCCTCGCCGTCTTCTTCCTCGGCAATCGTGAAGGTGATTTTTTCGAGTGTTGTCATGTGAACATTCTAAAAGCTCGTCACGGCGCTGCCAAGGAAGAATCTCGGCGGAGGGGGAAATGAAAAAGGATCACGCGAGTTTCGGTGAGAGACCTCCCAAACGCTCGCTCCAGTCCACTTTCGCGGTCAGAGCCATGAGCACGGCGAGGGTGGAAATGCCACCGAGGGTGAGCGTGAGGCCAGTGAGGCCTTTGAAGAAGAAACTGGCACTGAAGAGCACCATGTAGGCAAACTGCGCCGGCAGGGCGATGCGAAACATGAACTCGCCCGCGGCCGCACGAAGGTAGCCGCAGACCAGTGCGAGCGATACGACGGCGGCGATGGCAAAGCTGGCATACACCGGGAACACATCGAGCATGTAGCTGAAGAGCAGCGGAAAGGCGAAGAAACCTCCCGCGAGGAAGACGTAATTCACCGGATGCAGGCGGATGCCACGCACGATGACGGTGATGACGAGCACGCCAAAGAACAGCAGCAGCGAAAGCGGCGACCAGAAGGCGATCTGCGCGGCGACGGGGCCAGCATTCAACTCACGCGGCATGTCGATGGCGATGCCGGGAGCGGAGATGGCGTCGTCATATTTCCAGATGAACTTCATCCCCTTCCCTGCGAGGTCGCGATCGGTCGGCGAGCTGACGGGGAAGTTCACATCGGTGAAATCGGTGGTCAGCGTGAGCTGGAAGTCACGGATGCGGCTGGCATCGGCGAAGGCATAGCGCCACGCATCGGTGCCGCGGCATTCGTAGCTGATCTTCACGGGCACCGACTGGCCGGGGGCGAGCTCCACGCTCTCGGTCATGATGCCCTGCTCGGGCGTGACGAGCGATTTGCGGGCTTTGTCGCCCTCGCCGATCACAAAGCTGACCTTGTCGAGCATGCTTTTGGTCGTCGGGAGTTCGAGATCAATGTGCAGCGTCTGCGTGATGGTGGTGTCGTTCTTGAAGGTGTAACCGCCTTCAAAGATCGCGCCGTAAGTCCGCTGCCAGAAGAGGCCCATTTTCACCGGCTGATAGTTGAGCGACACTTTCACGTCGCTCGTCGCGGGCTGGAGCAGGACGCGATCTCCATCGCTGGCCTTGTAACTGGCCGTGGGATGCTTCTGCACAAGGTTGGGCCCCCAGCGGTCATGCACGCCGAAGGTCGTGGTATCGCGAATGTGGGCGGTGCGCACGGTGATCGTGCCGCCGAGGAACCACCAGGCTAGGGAGGTGAGGACGAAGATGATGGCGATGGTGATGAGGTGACTGGTTTTCATGGGATACGAGATGAGGGATAAGAGATAAGAGATAAGAGATGGGGGATTAGTTGGTGCGTTTGCGGTAGCTGATGCGGGCTTGGGGTTGTTGATCGCGGCAGAGAGATTTGCGGAGGTGGAGGCCAGGCTTGGCTTCGGCGGCGGGTGGGAGGGTTTCGATGTTGCCGAGGGCGGTGGTGTCGAAGCCAGTGGGGAGCTGCACCTGCCAGTCGATCTGCTTCGCAAAGAGCGGTGTCTGCGGCAGGGCGAGGTTGAGTTCGCCTTCGGTGGTTTGCAAAGCGGGCAAGGTGCTCGTGAAGGACAACTCGATCTTCGATTCGCCGCCGTCGGTGGCGGGATCATCGAGCGGGATCTCCAATCGCGTGCCGCTTGGCATGGCAGGACGGATCAGCGCGTCATTCACGCGGCATTGCAGAAGCTGCGAGGACTCCGGAAGCGTCACCACGATGCGCAGCGGTGGATCATGGCGCACGAGCAGTGTGCCCTCGGTGAGCACCGAGCCATCGCGAACGACCTGCGTGGCATAGGTGGCAGAGGTGAGGATGGCTTCATCGGCCAGCGGAGCGGGCTCCTTCTTCGCATCCTCCAAGGTCAGCGTGATCTCGCCACCGGCCGCCGGCAGCGCATGGCGACCGTTTTGCCGAATGATGAGGCCGCTCGAAAGGCGCAAAACGTGATTCTCAGGCAGCGAAGTCACTTCGAGAGCCGCGACGGCACTTGGGGCCAGATGAAGCGTTTGCGGCCAGACAGCCGGAAAGGTCAGTTTGAGGTTGGCGAGGCCAGTTTGATCCGTGAGGAGACAAAGCTGGTCGTTTTGCACCACCACGCGGGCATCGGCGGGATCAATGCTCACGGCACATGTCGCGGCTCCGGCCAGTGGAATGGCCTGCCAACCTTCCGCGAAGCTTTGCGCCTGCATTTCGGCGATGATTTCGCCCGTCTTCGCCTCCAGCCGATACACGGCAGAAAGCAGCGCGGCAGGCACGGGCGGCGGTGATTTCATCTTCACCTCCGCAGCGGGTTGTGTGGCTGCGAGGAGGCGCTTCAGTTCCGCGTAGCTGATGCGGACTTCGCTGTCGTCGAGTTTGTTTTGAGCCGTGGCGGCGGTGGTGGCCAGCACGGCTCCGAGAAGGGAGAGGCGGATGATTTTCATCGGCCCCATGCTGCCGGGCGGCCGTGAAACCTTGATGAACCGGGCATGAAATGACGATGGAAAGGCATTTCACACGAAGAGACAGTTTCGTGGCTGAAATGACGCACTTTTTTGGTGCGTTCCAAAAAGCAGCCGCTAGCCTCGCGGCCTCATTTCTCAACCCACCTACTACTCATGAGCAAAAACGCACCCAAACTTCACAACGCAATGTGGCCAGGACTCGTCGGCAAAGGCGACGGCGAAGGCCAGGAACCCGCCATCAGCCTTGAGCGCATGCTCGACCTCACCGCCGCCGCGAATGTGAACGGCCAGAAGTTTGAAGGCATCGACTACTTCCTCTTCCTCCCCCACACCGATCCGAACGCCAGCGACGACGAGATCAAGAAGATCGCCGATCAGATCGCCAGCCGCGGCTTCACCGTCGGCTCCCTCGTGGCTCCCGTGTGGCCCGGCACCGTGGGTGACAGCGCCATGGGCGATGACGCCCAGCAGGCGAAGTTCCTCGACGCGGTGAAGATGGCCTGCCGCATCGCGAAGGTCTTCAACAGCACCGGCATCCGCAAATACGGCTGCATCCGTATCGACTCCGCTGAGTTCGGCATCGCCAAGTGGAAGGAAAACCCGAAGGCCAACACCGCCCGCATCGTGGACACCTTCAAGAAGGCCGCCGCCATCGCCAAGGACCACGGTGAACGTCTCGCCGCCGAAGGCGAGATCTGCTGGGCCGGCATGCACTCTTGGAAAGACATGCTCGACGTCCTCGAAGGCGTGGGCATGCCAGAAGCTCTCGGCTTCCAGGCCGACCTCGCCCACACCTACCTCTACACATTGGGCTACAACGCCCCTGAGCATGCCCTCGTCAAAGAAGGCTACAGCGACGCCGAATTCTGGGCCGCCTACGAGAAGATGACCGATGCCCTCCGCCCTTGGACCATCGACTTCCACGTCGCCCAGAACGACGGCACCGTCCACGGTGCCGGCAGCCACGACAAGACCGGCAAACACTGCCGCGCCGACGATCCGAACGGCAAGCTCGACATCGTGAAGGCCTCCGGCTACTGGCTCAAAGATGCCCAGGCCCGCGGCATCCAGCACATCTGCTGGGATGGCTGCATGTTCCCGAACGCCGTGCTCGAAACCCCCGGCACCTGGAACACCATCCTCGACACGATGATGAAGGTCCGTGACGCGCACGGCTGGTGATCGCCCGCCCCATTAGATTCACGAAAAACGCCGCGGAAGACCTCCGCGGCGTTTTTTATTGACTGCTTACGCGGCCTGCTTGCTCAGGAAATACTCGATGCCATCAACGAGCGCTTTCCAACTGGCGTCGATGATGTTGTAGCTCACGCCGACGGTGCTCCAGGTGGCATTGCCATCGGTGCTGGTGATGAGCACGCGGGTCTTGGCGGCCGTGCCGCTGCCGCCGTCGATGATGCGCACCTTGTAATCGGCGAGGCGCATGATCTGGATGGCGGGATAGGACGGGAGAAGGGCTTTGCGTAGAGCATTGTCGAGGGCATTCACGGGGCCATCGCCTTCATCGACGGTGTAAACGGGCGTGCCGTTGACGTCGATCTTAATGGTGGCCTCGCAGGTCTCAAAACCATGCTCGCCACCACGGAAACGATGCGTGCTGTGGTATTCGATGAGGGTGAAGGAGGGCGTGTAGAGGCCGAGTTGCTTGCGGATGAGCATCTCAAAGGAGGCTTCCGCCGCTTCAAACTCACAGCCTTCGCTTTCGAGGCGCTTCACCTCGGCGAGGATGCTCTGCACTTTGGGATCTCCCTTGGCAAAATTGAAGCCCATGCCCTCCGCTTTCACGAGGACGTTCGACTGGCCGGAC
This sequence comes from Akkermansia muciniphila, assembly GCA_943373155.1. Lineage (GTDB taxonomy): Bacteria > Verrucomicrobiota > Verrucomicrobiia > Verrucomicrobiales > Verrucomicrobiaceae > Prosthecobacter. The sequence goes on from CALSBJ010000072.1 coordinate 15,129, forward strand.
ATGTCGGAGATGGTGATGATGCGCTCATTGCCCACAAGGGTGGGATCGACGTGCTCATAAGTGCGAGCGAGCTTTTGCACGGCATGAACATGCAGGCCGCCTTTGTGCGTGAAGGCAGCGAGGCCAACGTAAGGCGCACGGATGTCGTGCGGCACATTGGCGAGTTCATCCACGAAGTGGGCGAGTTCGCGGAGGTGCGTCAGATCAATGCCAAGCGGAATGCCCATCTTGATCTGGAGATTCGGCATGATGGTGACGAGGTTGCAGTTCCCGACGCGTTCACCGTAGCCATTGATGGTGCCTTGCACCTGGCAGGCTCCGGCACGCACAGCGGCGAGTGCATTGGCCACGCCGACGCCACCGTCGTTGTGCGTGTGAATGCCCACCGGCTTGCCCAGATGGGCGATGGCCTTCTTCGTGACCTCCTCGACGAACTCCGGCAAAGCGCCGCCGTTCGTCTCGCAGAGCACGACGAGGTCGGCACCAGCATCCGAAGCGGCTTTGATGGTCTTGAGCGAGTACTCGGGATCTTCGCGGAAACTGTCGAAGAAGTGCTCGGCATCATAGAGCACCTCGCGGCCATGCTTTTTGAGGTAGGCGACCGTATCGGCGATCATCGCGAGGTTTTCCTCCAAAGTGACTTGGAAGACCTCCGTGACATGCAGCGGCCAGGTTTTGCCGACGATGGTCACGGCGGGCGTCTTGGCATCGAGCAGCATTTTCACCTGCGGATCGTCTTCGACCTTCATTTTGCCACGACGGGTCATGCCAAAGGCCGTGATTCGGGCGGTCTTCCATGTGCGCTTCGCGGCTTCTTCAAAGAAGGCTGCGTCCTTGGGGTTCGAGCCGGGCCAGCCACCTTCGATGTAGTGAACGCCGAATTCATCGAGCTTTTCGGCCACGCGGATTTTATCGAGGGTGCTGAAGGAGATGCCGGTGCCCTGGGTGCCGTCACGGAGAGTGGTGTCGTAGATGGTAACTGGTGTCATTTGAATCAAAGAAAGGAGGTGGTGCCGATGGCCCTGCCAAAATGGAGAGTGCAACGCCCTTGGTGCATCATCCGGCCATCGTGCGGGAAGTTCACCAGATCAAAACGAAACGGACTCTCCCGGCTGCGTTACGCGCTGAGGAGTCCGCTGATAATTCGGATGATCTGGAGGCAGTTGGATGGCATTTCCATGAACAGCCACGATTTTAGGCACCGTTCAAGCCGATGGCAAAGAGAAGTTTCCTGCCAATAAGGGGCATGACGACCAATTTTCCTCGTCCTATTTTGAACCTTTCAGGTCAGAGATCGGAATCGCTACCCCATTGGGCTTGTTTTGAAGCTTGCCCGGGTCTTCAGCCTTCTTTTTGGCGTCTTCGACCTTGGAGGCAGCCTGGGCTGGCTGATTCGATGCAGGAGCGACGCCATTGAAGCCATTCAGCATGACGGCCACGAGGGCGATCACGGCGGCGGCAGCAGCCAAGCCCCATTTGGGATTGAGGAAGGCCTCGAACTTATCACCGAGCATCTGCATGAAGCGCTCCAGACCGGACTGCTGCTGGGCAACGTCACGCTGGCGGCGGTGAAACTCTTTGATGAAGCTATCCGTGAAGCCCTCACCGGGTGTTTCATGGCGCTTGAGGCGCATCAGCTTGCGAATGTCTTCGAACTCTTCGTCGTTCATGGCGTGGGTATCGTTGGTTCTCGCGGGAGTAAGGTTATTTTACAAAGTCTTCGAGGTAGGCTTGCAACTGGCGGTGAGCGTAAAACAAGCGGGAGCGAACGGTGCCTTCGGAGACTCCTAGCATCCTGCTGATTTCGGCATGCTGGTGACCCTGAACGTCATACAGAGTCACCACCGTGCGGTGATCCACAGACAGCTTCATCATGGCTTCGTTCAGTCTTTTTTGCAGCTCATGGATGTTTACTTCGCGGCCCACACCGGTCTTTGCGGTGGTCACGGCGATGAAGTCTGGATCGTTCTCAATCCCTGTATCTACATCGTCAAGACTCACCTTCATGTGACGCCCACGCTTCTTGATGTGATTAAGCGTCATATTGACGGCGATGGAATAAATCCAGGTATAGAACGAGGATTTTCCCAGGAAGCGGCCCAGTGATCGATAGGCCTTGGCAAAAACCTCCTGCAGCAGGTCTGCCGTGTCCTCGCGATTCGAGGTCATGTTATAGACGAGGCCGTAGAGCTTGTTGGTGTATTTACGGATGAGGTCGTCAAAGGCGCGGGTATCGCCATTTTGAGCGCGGGCCACAAGATCACGATCCTCGGCGGCGCTGCTTCCCGGGGCAGCTTCGGAAGGAATGGAGGGGGAGGCGGCTGAAGGTGCGCTGAGGGTGGATTCTTCCATGAGATGATCGAAGCAAAACAGGTTTACGCGGCGGCGACAAGGTTTTCTTGCCGAGGTGAGCGTCAGGCCTTCTGCCGGGCTTGCCAAAGATGATCAATGCAAATTTGGGACCAAGTTTCCAATCGGTCACGGCTCTCGTGGAGATCCTCCAGCGTCTCAAAGCGCAGATTCTGAATGGCATCCTCGTTCGATTTCACATCGTCGTTGGACAACTCAAAGAGATGCACCACGCCGAGGTGGACGCTGCCCACCTCCGTCGAGTCGTCATTGATGAGGCCGATCACGCGCTGCGTGTGCGTGCCGCCGAGGACAAGCTCTTCGGCGATCTCGCGCTCGACGCCGTTGTAGTACATCGTCTCGCCGAGGCTGTCCTGAGCGGCGTCGATCGGATTGATGTGACCGCCGATGCCGATGGAGCGCTTCGCGACGAGACGCTTCTCACCGGAACTGCCGCCACGAGTGTAGGTGAGGTAGCGGCCCGCGTGATGAAACACGGCATACGGGATGAGCTGCTTGTGCGAGGGATCATTTTCGGCGGCGGGACGCTCCATGAAATGGTTCGCACCGGAGGCGAGCATGGCATGCAGATAACGATCCGCGTCCGGCTGGAAGCCTTGAAAGCTACCGAGTTGATCCAAAAGGGCGCGGGTGATGACGAGGACGTGTTCCATGATGAGGGCGGCGAGCATGGAGCGGCCCCAAAGTGGCGCAACTGTTTCAATCCAGCCGCCACACGGTGCCGCAGGCACCGGCTGCAATCGTTTCGCCAGCCTCCAGCCTCAGCAAGGCATCGGCGCGGGCCAACGCATGCAGCGCGTGGCTTTGCTGCATGCCACTAGATTCGAAACGTCCCTTCACCAGCCGGCCGCGGATGTAGTGAGGACGATCGCCGTCATTGCTCATCGACTCCGAGAGCGGCACTTGGAGCATCAGCGGCTCGATTTCAGCCTCGCAGGCTCCCATCAGGCGCAGCATGGCGGGGCGCACGAAGAGCAAAAAGGTCACGAAGGACGAGACGGGATTGCCTGGCAGCCCGAAGACGAAGGCTCGAGAGCTTTTGGCAAAGAGGAAGGGCTTGCCGGGCTTCACTTTGACCCGCCAGAGGTCCGGCTCGATACCGAGACGCTTCAACGCGGGCTTCACCTGATCGTGATCCCCCACCGAGACGCCGCCGCTAAGGATCACCGCATCATGAGTCGCCGTCAGACGATCCAGACATGTCGTCGTGGCCTGCAAATCATCGGCGCAGTGCTCCGTCGTGATCTCGATGATGCCCAGACGCCGCAGAAGCCCCGCCAACATCGTGGCGTTCGAATTGTAAATCTGCCCGGCAGCAAGCGGACCGCTGCCAGGGGCGATCAATTCATCGCCCGTGCTCAAAACGGCCACCTTGGGCTTTCGCGTCACTTCGACCTCCACAAGTCCCTGCGAGGCCAAAAGGCCCAGCCGAGCCGGGGTGAGCCTTTCGCCGCGTCGAAGCACGATTTGACCCGCGCAGACATCGGCACCTGCGCGACGCACGTTTTCGCCTTTTTTCACGCTGTCGAGGCAGCGAATGGTCTCGCCCTCCCGGCGCACATCTTCCTGCATGATCACCGCATCCGCTCCAGCGGGCAGCGGAGCCCCGGTGAAGATGCGAATGCAGCTTCCAGGCTCGCAAACGAGTCCCAAATCTCGCCCCGCGGGCTGCTCGCCGATCACCAGCAGCGATTCGAGAGATGCCTCCGCCGCCCGCAGCGCATAGCCATCCATGGAGGACTGCTCAAAGCCAGGAATCGGCACGCTGGCGATCAGGTCGCGGCCAGCGAACGCATCGAGCGCCTCCGCCAGGGACATTGTTTGTCGCTCCATGGGCTTCACCGCCGCCAACACGCGTTGCAACGCCTCGTGTTTGGAAATCATCGGATCTCTGGAAGTAGGGGGGCTGGCTCCAGCGGCTTGGGCAGCGGAAGGTCACCGCTGGTGGAAGGAGCAGGAGATGAAGTGGAAGAGGCAGGCTTGGAAGGAAACTGGATCTCTGGGATGGGGGGCGGACGCTCACCAGGCATCTCAAACGCCGGTGCCGCCGACGCGGGCTGCGTGGTCGCTTCAACATCCGGTGCCTCGCTAGGTGGTGCAGGCAGCGTATCGGACTCGCGGATCTTTTGCAGCGCCAGGCTGCCGACGGACGGCATGCCTTCCTGGATGTCCGCCGTCAGGTAGTTCCCCTTTCGCTCTGGTGTCACGACGAGCTTCGATTTCTGCCCGTTCGCATCGAGACCGATCAAAACCGTGCCCGCATCCAGCGTGGGCCGGGTTTCGCAATTGATGAGCACATAGTTCTGCTCCGGGTTCACCATCTCGATCACGCCGATGAGCCGCGCCTGGCCGGTGCGGTTATCTTTCGGCGGTGGCGTTTTCTTTTTCAGCAGGCCACAGCCCGTGAAGGGCAGCAGCAGACAGAGGAATAAAATCAATCGCATGCGCCGATGGAAGCGCACCCGCCGCCGGATGTCCAGCGTCGCACGCAGGCCGCCGCCAGATGGAAAACCACTTTCGCAACGCCCGGCCTCCGCCATACTTCGCGCCCCCATGACCTCCGCAGCCCCCCAGCGCATCGTTTTGAAGTTCGGTTCCGGCATCCTCACCAAAGTGAGCACGCCCGAGCCCGATCCGGTGCAACTGCGCAAGCTCGTCGAGGCCGTCGCCCTGCTCAAACAGGCCGGCCACGCCGTCGTCGTCGTCAGCAGTGGTGCCGTGGCCTCCGGGTTGAAGCCGCTGGAGTTTTCTCAGCGCCCCACGGACGTCACCACGCTCCAGGCACTCGCCGCCGTCGGCCAGACGCATCTCATGCACGCTTACGAGAGCTTGCTCCGCGATCACGGCCTGCATGTGGCGCAGCTTCTTGTCACCCATGAGGACTTTGAAAATGCCGACCGCTCTCCCCGGGTGAAGGCGGTGCTCGACAAGCTGCTAGAGTTCCCCCAAGTCGTCCCCGTCATCAATGAGAACGACTCCGTCGCCGTCGAGGAACTGCGCTATGGCGACAATGACAAGCTCTCCTCCCGTGTGGCGCAGTTCTGGGGAGCCACCACCCTCATGCTCCTCACCAGCGCCCCCGGCCTGCTGCGTGACATGAAAAAGCCCGAGGAAGGCCCCATCCCTGTCGTCACCAATATCGATGACGTGCTCCACCATGCCGAGCAGGCGAAATCCACGCTCGGCACCGGCGGCATGATCTCCAAGCTCCAAGCCGTGCAGGACGCCGTCAATGCCGGCATCACCTGCATCATCGCCAGCGGTCGCCACGCCGAACAACTCCCCGCCGTCATCGCCGGTGGTGGCGTTTGCACCCGCTTTCCGGGTCGGAAGGTTTGATCAAGGCTTCGCCACTGGCGCAGGCGGGATCACCACCTTCGAGGAAGCCGCCGCGTGCATCGTCATGCGGTAGCAGAGGATCTTTTGGCGTGGGGAAAGAGCGCGGCCATCCAGCAGATGATCGTAAAAGGCCAGCATGTGAGGCAGCGGCTTGTTGTTCACTCCCTTCTTCAGAGCGTTCATCACCCGCGAGAGCTCCTCGTAGCTGAGGCCCGTTTCATCTTTGCGGAAGGCCACCAGCTCCTCCGGGGTCAGCACAAAGGGATCCTTCACCGCATTCATCTCACGCACGACTAGGTTCAGCGTCTCATCCACCTCCTGCACGGGCGGGGTGTAGCCTTTGGGCGCCAGCCGGATGATCGCGCTGCGCACATCCACCCGGAGCTGACTCACCACCACCTCCGGCAGCTCGGCCAGGGCACAAAAAGGCAGCAGAAAAAGAAACAGGGCGGTGAAGGCTGGAAAACGCATGGCCGCAGATCGTAGCGGCTCACGGTCCCTTCTCAAGCCTCCACCTGCGCCAAAAAACATCCTCACCATCACAGTGCCTAGAGCGCCCTCCATTCTCAGGCCATCCACCAGCTCGCCAGCCTGCAAGCGCCCTTCTACACGAAGAAGAGCTTTCTAGACGGCTGAGCGCCTACCGCCTTCGGCATGGCGACCCGAATGGAGATGCACATGGACTGCGGCAGCTTTCCCCACGCCCGTGTGCTCTCTCGTGGAGCTAGAGGACGACGTCGCTTCGTTGGCTCGCTCGCGTTGCACCTTCAAACGCGGCTTCACTCACGATTTGGGTTGGGTTTGGAATATCCACACATGGATTTCACCCTCCTATGTTGGAGTAAATCCACGCTTTTTTTGCCGTACTCCAACATAGGAGGGTAAAACGACACCTATGAGCGCCACAGCCCGTGATATTCCCATCAATCCGTCGGATATAAAGCGGCTGACAAACCTCACGATCTGTGAATGATCTTCAATGTTAGGTTGGCGATATTGCCTGCTGAGTCATGGCAGGGTTGGCTCGATGGGAGAACGCCGACGGCAGTCTCTTACTGATTGAAGATGAACTGCTGGGTGTTGATCAGGGCGTAGATCAGGTCCTGCACGGTGCTGAGGCCCTTGTCCTGGGCCTGAAGGCAAAGGGCTTTTTCCCTGGCGGTGGGCTTGCGGGAAAGCACGGCCATATAAGCGGCGTCGATTTTTTCGTCGGCAGACTGGGCCTTGCCCACGGTCAGCATGAGCTGGCTGTAGCGATGAACGATCTGCGGCAGGAGCTCTCCATTCATCAATGCCAGAGCCTGGGGAACAGAGGCTTCACTGTTGCTGTTCTCAATCATTTCCCGGTCGCTCTGGCCAAATTCGCGCAGGTAATGACCCCGCGGGGCGGGGCTTTCGATTTCCGCAGCGCGCAACCACTGCCGGGACTGCTGTGCCCGCGAACGGAAGTAGTCCCGCCACTGCTGCCGTGGGAGGGCATAATACCTGGCCTCTTCGCTCCAGGCCTTGATCTCAGCTTCGGCGACCTCCGCCTTGGTCGGCTTGATCTTGCCTTCTCCAGCAGCGGCCATCGTGCGACCGTCGTTGGCAGCGACGGCCGCCTGCATGTCGGCACTGGGGGCGGCTTGAGCTGGAACCTGACGATTGGGTACATAAGCAATGGTCTCCCAAGGCTTACCGGTGACCTTCTCGAACAGCTTTTTTTGGCCGGGAATGATCACTTCCGCCATGACGGTGCGGCGGGCATTGCTGTACAGGGCCGTGATCTCACGGCTGATGGATTTGATTTTCGCATGGCACTCAGCAGCGCGGGTGCTGGCAGCCTTTTTTTCGGGTCCGGTGACGTTGGCAGCAATGGATTGGCATTTTTTTGCCTCATCGCGGGCCTCCGCCAACAGCTTCTGCATGGCCTCCACACCTTCCGGCTGCGCCTGGTACTTCTTGGCGGCCACTTGAATGCTCTTGAACGCCTCAGCCGGATCGGCGACCTTTTCCACAGCCAGCCTGCGCTGCTCCAAGTATTCGTGGGTGGTCATGTTTAACATGTCGGGATTCGGATTGATCAGCGTCACAAAGCTGTCCCACAGTTGCTCGGCTGTCATGCGGCGCAGCACTGGGCCCGTGAAGTGGTAGGCAGTCCCGTGTGCCACCTCCTCGTGGGAGGCCTGGCGCTGATAGGTGCTCGTGTTGAAAAGGATGCGCAGATACGCCTTCATATCGTAATTCAGGCTCACCATCAGCTTTTCAAGATGGCTCAACAGTTCAGGATTCATCGCCACGGTCGTGTCCGTGAGATCGTCGAGTGGCTCGATCAGGGCGAGGCCGAAGGCCTTTTTCCACAGGCGATTGACCACGACCTTGTTGAAGCGGTCGTTATCGGGATTCGCCAGCCAGCGTGCGTAGGCCTGGACCCGTGTTTCACCTGGCAGAGGAGTACATGCATGGCCCATGATGGCAGCCGCTTCGACGACGGATTTGGGCTTCGCATCGCCATACTGGTAATCCGGTGGCAGAGTGACCTTGCGCCTCTCGTCAAAGGTCACCTTGAGATAGTGCGGGTTGCCACGATACAGGGACTGATTGTAGAAACGCTCAGCCTGGTGCAAGGCCTCCTCAGCCTCCCGGCGTGCCCGCCCCACTTTCTCCACCTCCGCCCAGTAAGCGAGGCGGTCGGCCTCGGTGGTCGGCTTTTTGGGCCATTCAGGCTGCTTGAACGTGGTGCGAATGGCCATGCCTTGTTCACGCACAAGGTCCCTGATGCCGCCCGCGACACCGCCGCCGAAGTCTCTGATCTCCGCGCCAAAGGTGAAGGCCGCCATCTCGTAGAACTGCTTCTGTGTCCACTTGTCAAAGGGGTGATTGTGGCACTGGGCGCATTCAATGCGGGTGCCCAGGAAGATGCGCACCGTGCTCGCCATGTTGTCCAAGGGCATGCCACGATCACGTCTGTAGTAGCCAATCGCACCATGGGACCAGGTCTTGCCGTCTCCGGCGATCATCTCCCGCACGAACATGTCGTACGGCTTGTTGCTGCGTAGCGCATCCTTGACGAAATGAACATACGCGGGGCCTGTTTGCTGGTCCTTGGATTGCACCCGCAGGACATCCGCCCAGTAATGGAAGTAGTTCTGCACATAGCCCTCGGAAGCGAGGAGCTTGTCGATCAGTGCCGCACGCCTTCCTTCTTCTCTGGAAGCCAGAAACTCCTCAGCCTCACGCGAGGTGGGAATGCGGCCCACCACATCCAGATAGATGCGGCGCACGAAAACACTGTCATCCGCCGGGGCATTGGGCGTCAAGTTGTTAGCCGCCCAGTCCCTCGCCAGAAGCGCGTCAATTGCATCGGCGGCGGCGGAAACTTTAGGGTCGGCTCGGGCGATCGTCCCAAGCCAAAACGTGACGATGATTGAACACGTCAGGAGGCTTTTCATGCAGGGTGAAACGCAGGATCAGGCGATGGTGTTGCAGACGGTAGCGTCGGCCCACACAAGAACGGGTCGGGGAACAAATCGTGACGAAAGTATGGTTATTCAGACTTTGCCAAACGAAGACAAGAGAGGCAGGCTGCGGCAGGAATCCGTGAATCTAAATGACCAGAAGATTTTGATTTTGATCCCCGACTCCTTTCTCCACGGCGCCTAATCGGGTGGAGGTGACAGATTGCGCCTGTCACCCCTCCCACACCACCCGGCATGCAGCTCCGCACCGGGCGGTTCCAATCAGACGAACGGATAGGCTTCACCGCTTCTCCGTCGTGCAGCTTGATCCAGCGAGCGAAGCCGCTACGCGGGAGTAGCCAAGGTGGGCTTTAGTTCCGCTGCGCGGTTCACCGTCACTGGCCCGGCGTGGCTGCGCTTGGGTCGTTCACTCACGAGGCCATATTTCCACTTCGATAAGTTCTCTGACGAGCTAGCCGAAAAGAACGAAAGAATCCGAAAAAGGGAGCCAGACACTGGGTGCCTCCATCTTTTTCGGCCTTTTTCGTTTCTTTCGGCTGCCACCTTCTGGAACTTACCAAATTAGAAATACGATTCCACGTGAGAGCTGCTCCGCCTCACGACATGAGAAGCAATCGTTGGCTCATTTCATGTGTCTGGCAGGTGGCAGTGCTCTCCGAAATGCGGCATATTCGCGACCGTCATGCCTGAAGAAAACTCTCACGCCCCGCTTTTGAATCCCATCGCCGAGAAGCTCGCCCGGAGTGGTGATCCGGCGCATCATGAGACGGCGAAAATCCTCGCTCGTTACCTTGATGAGGTGCTGCGCATCCCGGGCACGAACATCCGCTTCGGTCTCGATCCGGTGCTGGCGCTGTTTCCCGGCGTGGGGGACCTGCTCGTCTCCGGCGCAGGCGGTGTGATCCTGCTGGAGGCGCTGCGCAGTGGCGTGAGCTTCACCGTGTTTCTGCGCATGGCAGCCAACATGGGCCTGAATTTCCTCCTCGGCCTCATCCCCGGCGCGGGAGCCTTCTTCACCGCCTTTTATAAATCGAACTCACGAAACCTCGCCATCCTCACCACCTGGCAGGCCGGGCATCACGGCCAGGTGAAGCAAAGTACCCTGCACTTCTTTTGGGGCCTGCTCATGCTTTTCGCGATGCTCGTCGGCTTCGTGTTCGTCATCTACCTCGTTTACGGCCTGATCTTCTACGCGACGCTGAAAGCGCTGCTGCCAGCGGGATGGCTTTGAGATAAGGACCAGATGCTGACAGCACATGGGGACAAAAAATGGGTTCTGAGATTTTCTGTCCCCATGTGCTGTCAGCCTGTTTGGCAGCTAGGTGGCAAGGGCTCCCCTGCCCTTGGAGTTCCCAGCAGCCATGGTTCATTTCTCGCCCTCGCGATCCTCACTGCTTTCACGCTTTGAAAGCCTGGCGTAGAGTACGGGTAACCACCCTTCCCTGCCCACGTTTTTCATGCTGCCGAAGCTCCATCTCCGCGCCAACTGGCACACGCTCGCGATGATCGCGATGCTGGCGGCGATGTGGTATGCGGCGGAGGCGCAATCGAATGGGGCGGCGTATCTGCTGGCCTTGCTGGCGGGGCTTTTGACGCTGGTCTCGATGCTGCACGCGAGGGCGAATCTGCGTGGGCTGCGCCTGCGGGTGAGATCGGTGGGCTCGGCGAAGGAGGGCGGCAGTTCGCGGGTGAGGCTGGAGGTGCGCAATGAGGGGTCGAAGGAAGCCTGCGGAGTGGAAATCCAGGTGGTGGATGGCGGGAACAGTGTGTTTGTGGACCGGCTGGAGGCGGGACAATCCCGCGTGGTGGAGCTGCAGGCACCAGCGCTCGGCACGCTTCGCTTTTTGGCGCGGAGTGTTTATCCGCTGGGCCTCTACAATGTGGAGATGGTGGTGCAGACGAGTGCTCCACGGCGGGTGCATGCGAAGGCGGCGGGCAGCCTGCCCTTGCCAGCTGCGCAGCCGCTGGGGGCGGAGACGCGGCAGCAGGCGGCTTCCCGCAGTGGCACGGTGGGCGCGGGACGGGGTGGGGATGATTTCGCGGGGACGCGGGAGTTTCAGCCAGGGGATTCCCACCGGCACATTGATTGGCGTGCGGTCGCACGGGGGCGACCGCTGGTGGTAAAGACCTGGGCGAATGAGGCGAGTGAAGCAGTCGTGCTAGACTGGGCGACGCTGGAACTGCCGAGCGACACGAAAGCGGGTCAACTGGCCCGCTGGATGGAGATCTGCGAACGGGAGGAGCGGCTGTATGAGCTGCGTTTGCCCTTGAAGACGATCCCGGCAGGTCGCGGGGAGGTTCATCATCGGCAGTGCCTGGATGCGCTGGCGGATTTGACCGCCTCGCTGGACGCCGAAGCGGCGGGCAAGGGCCGGGCGGCGCTGTGGCAAGGCAGAGGAAAGGTGAGATCGAGCTTCGAGAGTTCCTCGCACCTTCCGCGAGGGCCGCTGGTGGCGCTGAGCGTGGCTTTGGTGGCGAGTTTTTTGCCGCTGATCGACGTGATCACCGTCCCGTGCCTCGTGCTGGCGCTGCTGTGCTTTGCTTGGCGGCTGGTGCTGAGGCGGGAGGCTCCGCCACTGGTGGTGCGGCTGCTGATGCTGGCGGCCGGGGTGGCGGCGGCCTGGATCGGCTATGGCGGCCAAGCGAGCATGGAGGCGGGGATCGCCCTGCTGGCGGCTCTGGCGGGAGTCAAACTGCTGGAAAGCCGTGCGCCTCGTGAATTCCAGGTGCTGGCGCTGATCGGGTGGTTTCTGTGCCTGTGCGGCATTGTGATGGATAATTCCCTGCCCAGCATGCTGTGGTGCCTGGGGGTGTTTTTGCTGATCGCGGGCTGCATGACGCGTTTCCGCCTGAGCGTGCCGGGTATGTGGCGTCCGCTGAAAACGACGGGCCTGATGTTTGCTCAGGCGCTGCCGTTGGTGGTGGTGCTGTTCCTGGTGATGCCACGCGGGCTGCTGAATTTGCAGGCGACCTTTGGCGGTCGCTTCATGGAGAGCGGGATCGCCTCGGAGCTGGCCCCAGGCAGCATCACGAAGGTGGCGCTGCGCATGGAACGTGCTTTCCGGGCGGAGTTTCCCGAGGGCGGTGTGCCACCGAATGACCTGCGCTACTGGCGCTGCCTGACTTTGGCGGAATGTGATGGCTTAAGCTGGCGGCGTGGGGAGCGATTCGGGCTGAAGCAGAACCCCGTAAGGCCAGCGGCTGGCGAGGCGGTGCGGCAGGAGCTCCAAATCGAGCCGCATGGCCAGCGATGGCTGCCTGCGCTGGATGTGCCGCTGCTGGTGCTGAGCGGCGGGGCGGCGCTGACGCCGGAGTTTGATGACACGCTGATTTCTCCCTTCCCGATCCGTGGTGTGGCGAAAGTGACGATGTTTTCGAGGCTGCAGCAGAGGCCTGCGGAGCCGCTGCCGCCGCATCACCGCAGCATTTACCTCGATCACCCGGAGAATCTGCCGGCGGAGGTGTTTAATCTGGCCGCCAGCTGGGAGGCCGCCGCGGAGAATGACCTTCAAATCGTGCAGCTCGGCATCCGGCACCTGCAAATGAATGGTTTTCAATACACGCTGACGCCGGATGAGTATGGCTCCGGGCCGACCGGGCTGAAGGATTTCCTGTTCCGTGGCAAAAACGGCTTCTGCGAGCATTTTGCAGCCAGTTTTGCCACGCTGATGCGCCTCGCCGGAGTGCCTTCGCGGGTGGTGATCGGTTTCCTTGGCGGTGAGTACAGTGACCGCACCGGGCAGATGATCGTCCGCCAGAGTGATGCCCATGCCTGGGTGGAGGTGTGGCTGAATGGCACGGGCTGGACTCGCGTGGACCCCACCGCCGCTCTGGCCCCCGGACGCGTGGGGACGGATATGCGGCAGTATCTTTCCAGCAGCGGCGCGGCGCTGGACCGCGAGCGGCTGGGCTGGTGGGGGCTGATGGCGTTTGAGACGCGGCTTTTTTGGGATCGGGTGAATTACGCCTGGCAGGATGCCGTGGTGGAATACAACGAGGAGTTCCAACGCTCCTGGCTAGTCAGCCTGGGCTTGGAATCGGGCACCTGGTGGCATCTTTCACTTCTCAGCCTGGGGGTTCTGGGTCTGGGGCTGGTCGTGATCACTCTCTCTTTGAAGCGTCGCGGCAGGGAGAGGGATCCTTGGCGGCACGCTTGGAGGCAGCTCTGCCAAAAACTAACCCGAGCAGGTCACCCGCCCTGCCGCCCCGCCGAAGGACCGCTGGGCTATGTGAGCCGTATTTCGCCAGAAAATGGTCCACTCATGAGGATGGCTCAAATGTACGCCGAGGGCCGTTACGGAGCCACTGGCAGCTCGGGAGAATCGCTGGACGCTTTTCGCTCACTGGCCAAAAAGTGGCGGAAGGAGTGAGGAAGCCAGAAACTTAGCTCTAGAGTAGGGGCGGAGAGATTCCCATTGACGCTGAACAACCTTTTCCGGTAAAACCAGTTTCAAATCCAGATCGAGTCTATTCGTCAAGCCACCAACCCAAGCATGGCTGAAACGAAGAGCTTTCCAGGTTTCTTACTCTCACCACCATGAAATATCGTTTCGCCCCGCGTCACGTCTCCGGTCTCCTAGCTGCGGCTATTCTCGGCATGACCTCCCTGCATGCTTCGACGGATCATTATTCCGTAGGACCTGGCCAGACGCCCGGTGACGGCATGTGTGACATCTGGCAGGCTATTTACAATGCCTGGGGACTCTCGCCGACCTCCGATACGGATAGCGACGGCTGCACCAACCTCGTCGAATCCATCGCCGGCACCGATCCTCGCAAGCCGGGTGACTGTCTTAAAGTGGGTAACACCATCGTTTCTGCCTCCACGGTGACCTTCTATTTCGATTCCGAGGGTTGGAAAAAGTATCGCGTGAAGAGTGACACCACTCTGAATGGCTCCTTCAGCACGATCGTCACGCTCACGGGCATCAATGGCATCGCTCCGGCACCCGGCACCACGGAATATGTCCCGCCGGCTGACAGCCTCCCCGGCACCCCGCACTATGTGACAGTGACTCGCAGCCCCGGAAGCATGCGTTTTTATAAGCTGGAGGTTTCCGATGTGGATGGTGACAGCGACGGCGTTTCGAGCTGGGCGGAAAACCGCACCGGGCTGGACCCCGCGCTGGCGGACAGCGATGGAGACGGCACGAATGACGGCGCGGAATTGAATGCCGAGGTGGCCGTGCCGGATGTGGTGAGCATCGTGAGCACCACCACGCAAGCCTCGGAAGACGGGCCATTGGCAGGCACCTTCACGGTGAGCCGCACCCGCACCCTGATCCCCTCCAGCGTCAATTTCACCCTGTCCGGCACAGCCTCGAATCCGGGAGATTTTGCCGCCTCGCCTTCTACCGGCGTTACCTTTGCCCCTGGGCAGAACAGCCAGCAGATCATGGTGAACCCTTCACCAGATAGCAGCGTCGAGGGGAGCGAGTCCGTCACAGCAACCCTAGCCACCAGTAGCGCGGGCGATTATACCCTCGATCCGGCAAAAACCTCCGCCACGGTCATCATCGCCAATTCCACCACCTCCACCGGCACGGGGCTGATGGCGCGGTATTATGACCACAGCAGCGGCATCTATGCGCACGCGGCGAATTTTGGTGATTCGGCGAACTACCAATACACGCGTGCCGGATCATCGCCGAACTTCACCGGCTCGGCAGTGATCACCCCGACGGGTGTGTCTCCGGCTCGGCTGGCCGCGCTGCTAGCGGCGCTGACGCCGAACACGACGCAGGTGAAATTCTCGTTCAACGGCGGAAACCTGAACGCGGTGGTTTATAATCACCAAAACTACCCCGTGACGGCGAAGACGGCGACGACGTTCACCATCGCCCTGCCTGCTGGATCTGGTCTGCCGACCAACAGCACGAGCACCTGCCACTTTAGCATCCAGCCGATCCATCCGGGCCTGATCGAGCGCACGGAGGCGGTGGACAACAATTGGGTCTATGGCACGCCGAACGCAGGGGTGATCTCTCACCTGAACTCGCCGGACAATTACTCGGATACCTTTGAAGCTTACCTGCACCCGACAACGGCTGGAAGCTACCGCTTCCAGCTCGACGCGGATGACCGGGCGCGGGTGCTCATCGATTTGAACCGCGACGGTGATTTTGACCTGCCGGAGGAGCAGGTGGTGGAGCATGGCTGGGATACCTCCGCGACGGTTTCCCCCGTGGACGGCAAGGCGGATGACGAGGTGGTTGGCACCTTCAAATCGGGCTTCTCGATCGCCGGAGCCTCCACCACGATCGGCAGCGCGGTGATCACGGTGCCTTCGACGGACGGTCTGGTGGTCGGTCTGTCGGTGACGGGCACAGGACTGCCTGCGAATGAGTTCATCACGGCTGTCGGGTCCGGCCAGATCACGGTGACCACGGGCACGGGCGTGACGACGCAGGCCAGCACGACGCTCACCTTCACCCCGGTGCTCAACTTGGTAGTGCCGGCAGTTCCCTCGGAACGCTACAAAATGCGTGTGGAGCATGTGGACGCCACGGGTGACGCTCGCTGCCGCCTGCAGTGGAGCATCAATGGCGGAGCCTTCGGGAACATTCCGCAGGCGAACCAGTTCACTCACACTCAGGCGATGAGCTGGAGCTACGCGGCTGGTAACCTCGTGGTGACGCCCACGGGCGGTCATTCCCGCACGGTGGGTGAAAATGTGGACCTTTCCTTCTCCTCCGGCCCGCTTTTCCGCCCCGGTGCCACCTCCACGCACAATGGCACGCTGCAAATCTCCGCCGTGAACGGCACCACGACCTTCACCGTGCCCATCGCGCCGACGACGGTGACGGCGAATGGTGCCACAACGACTACCGGCAGCGCCGTGGTGACGGTGCCATCCGTTGCTGGGCTATTGGTTGGCATGTCCGTCCTCGGAACGGGCATCCCGGCGAATGCGATCATCAATTCGATCGGCGCGACGACGATCACGCTCAGCGCGAACGCCACGGCGTCCGGTTCCGTCGATCTGACCTGCCGCCTCGGTGGCATCCCGATCACCATCGCCGGCGCATCGACCACGGCGGGAAGCCAGACGGTGCTGGTGCCTTCGATTGATGGTCTGGCAACTGGAATGGCCATCACCGGACCCGGTTTGCCGGCGAACGCGACGATTTCGGCGATCAATCCCGGCGCGATCCTCATCAGCACGGCCACTGGCGTCACCACGCAGGCGAGCACGACGCTGACGGCCTTTCTGCACCCGACGAACACGGTGACCGGCAATGGATTCATCGTGAACCACAGCGGCAGCACCACGACCGGTGTTTACAACCTGATCTACAACAACACGACCTTCTCCGGCTCTCCCGCCCGCACCGGCACAAACGGTCATGTGACCGAGCAAAACAATGGTGTCTGGGGCAGCGGCACGCCGGATGTGGCGCTGATCAATCCGGACACCTTCTCCGTGCGCTGGAGCGGCCAGGTGCAGCCGCAGTTCACCGAGGAATACACCTTTGTCTTCCACGCGGATGATGGCTGCGTCTTCCGCTTCAACGGTCAGACGCATGACATGCGTCCGGTGCCCGCGTCGAACAGCGGCGGCACTTATTTCTACGACGCCACCACTGGCGGCACCATCGTGAACTATGTGAACACGACCATCAAGCCCGGCAGCTATGTCCTCGGCGAGACGGTGCGTCTGGACCCCACGAGTGGAAATCTCAACCATCCCACCGTCTCCACCACCTACACCTACACGGCCTCCACCGGCGTGGCGGTCATTGATTACAGCCTGCTCACGACCATCACGCCCGGCAGCATCACGGCGGGGCAGTTCATCGAGCTCGATCCCACGGCTGGCACGGCCGCGGCTCTTGGCACGACGCGCTATGAGGTGCTGGCCTCCCCGGCACCGACGGCGACGACCTTTGCGGTGCAGTGGGTGGCGGGTGCCTTCGCTGATCAAGCCACCGGGGCCGCGATCACCGTCGCTGACACGCGTGATGCGACGATCACGGCTGTCTATCCCGCTGGAAATGCCAGCTACACCTACACCAGTGGCACCGGAACCGTGGTGGTGGACTATTCGACCTCTGGTTTTGCGCCAAACACCTTCACCGCGGGCATGAGCCTGCTGCTGGACCCCACAAGCAATGCTCTCACAAATGCCAACACGGCGGGCGATGGCTTTGGTAACAACGTTTTCAAGACAATCTCCGCTGCCACCGCCACCACCTTCACGGTGAGCTACGCCACGGGCCTCGGCGGCACCTCGACCGGCAGCATCACCCTCGTGGCTCCGGGTCTGACAGGCCAGCCTGCGACGCTGCTGTCCGCCTTTGCAGTCAATCTCGAGGCCGGACGCTTTGCCAATGCCAGCGCAGGCAATGTGAACATCGAAACGGTGAACAAAACGCTCAAAGACTGGGCCTCGATGGGCAATGAGCGTTATTTCCGCGTTCCAGTCGTCGCGGGCACGCGTTACGACATCGAGATCGATTACTATGAGAACACCGGCAACGCGCGGGCCCAGCTCCACTGGTACAGCCCCAGCCAGCCAAAGCAGATCATCCCGGCGGAGCGTCTCTATCCCTCCACCGGCGTGCCGCAGGCCCCGGCGGCGCACTTGAGCGACATCGCGGCCACCGCGCTGGTCGGCGGACCTTTCTCCCACACGATCCTGGGCAGCAACGGCGGTGTCATCTCCATCAGCGGTGCTCCGGCCTGGCTGACGCTGACGGGCAATGTGCTCTCTGGCACGCCGCCGACCGGCTCAGGCGGCGACTATCAGATCCTCATCACCATCACGAATGCTGCGGGCACCTCCACCTCGGTGTTGAACCTTCACGTTGATGCCACCGGAGGCAATGTGGCACGCGAATTGTGGACCGGCATCACCGGCACGGCCATTCCGAGCATCCCGCTGGGCACGGCGCCGACCAGCACGGCCAATTTGACGTCTTTGGAGGCTCCCACGAGCGCAGCGGACGATTTTGGTTCCCGCATCCGCGGCTACATCACGGCACCGGTGACCGGAAACTACTACTTCTGGCTCTCCGCGAGCGATTCGGCCGAATTCTGGCTCTCGAATGACCATGAAGTCGTGAATGCCTTCAAACGCGCCTCTGTGACCGGTGGCGGCACCACGCCCCAAAACTGGGCCACCGCTGCGAAATCGCCTTGGATGGCCCTCGAGGCCGGAAAACGCTACTATTTCGAGATCCTGCACAAATCTGGCACGGGGGACGATCACCTCGCTCTCGGCTGGTCGAAGCCTGGTGAGGCCACGACGGCTCCTAGCGCCGTGGTGCCTGGTTATGTGATTTCTCCGTGGGTGGCCCCCGCGCCGGGCTCCAGCAACGGCACGCTCTACATCGCCACCATGCTCTCCCAGAGTGGCGCGATCACCAATGGCGTCGGCTCGGCGACCTTCCGCCTCAGTGAGGACGAAAATTCCGCCATCGTCACCTACACCTACGGCGGTCTCACGGGCGTGCTCACAGACTGGCATGTGCACAATGACGCGTTCCTCGCCTATCCGTCGTCCATCATGTATGACCCGAACGCGCCGCCCTCCGGCAGCGGGCCGCTCCCGGACAACAATCCGCCGGGCTTCACCAGCCACAAGTGGGTGATCCCGCCGATGGTCGGCCCGATGACCAAGGCGGAGGTCGTTGAACTCATCAAACAAGGCAAGGCCTACATCAACCTGCACACCGCTGCTTACCCCAACGGCGAAATCCGTGGCAACCTGACCCTCGCGAATGGTTCCAAGACCTTCACGCCGCCGCCTGCGCCGCCAACGTGGACGGATGACAGCAATACAGACACGGGAGCGCTGCGTTTCCTCGCCCAGGCCAGCTACGGGGCCAGC
Organism: Akkermansia muciniphila; assembly: GCA_943373155.1. Taxonomy (GTDB): domain Bacteria; phylum Verrucomicrobiota; class Verrucomicrobiia; order Verrucomicrobiales; family Verrucomicrobiaceae; genus Prosthecobacter. Next base: position 34,128 of record CALSBJ010000072.1, read on the forward strand.
ATCGCGGATGTCACTGCTTTGAAGGGGCTGACGCCGACGGGTGGCGGCACAGGTTATCCCGCCAGCCGTTATGAAGCCTGGATCAATGCCCAGTTCGCCCTTCCGGCCACGGATGCTCTCCAAGAAGTGCTTCGCACCCGCCGTGCGGATGCCCAGGGCGGCTCGCAGCTCGATGAGACGCTCTTCTTCAACTCCTGGTGGCGCAACAGCATCACCGGCCCTGACCAGCTCCGCCAGCGCCTGGCCTTTGCCCTCAGCCAGATCCACGTCATCTCCGGCCAGGGAC
>CALSBJ010000073.1:0-33927 GCA_943373155.1 Akkermansia muciniphila
TTCTTTCAGCCAACGAAGGGTGGACGCGGTGGGAGAGTGGGAGGGATAGCCTGGAAACAAGACGCCCCGCGTCTCTTTCGAGGCGCGGGGCGATATAATCTGGCAACGTCCTACTTTCGCGGGGCCTATCGCCCAACTATCATCGGCGCAACAGCGTTTCACTTCCGTGTTCGGAATGGGAACGGGTGGGACCACTGTGCCATGGTCACCAGACGTCGCTTCATAATCGAGAGTATCGAGATGAAACGCGTGTCTGGGGACACACTTGAAAACCATGTTCTCTGGCAACTGTATACAGGTAAAAGAAACAAAAATGACTGAGCTTGTTTTATCAAGCCGTGTTGGATAGGAAATCGAACACAATGCAAGACAAACGGATGATTAGTATCTCTAAGCTGAACGCATTACTGCGCTTATACCCGAGACCTATCAACGTGGTAGTCTTCCACGATCCTTCAGGGAAAGCTTATCTTGGGAGGAGCTTGGCACTTAGATGCTTTCAGCGCTTATCTCTTCCGCACATAGCTGCCCAGCGATGCTCTTGACAGAACAACTGGAACACCAGAGGTGCGTTAATTCCGGTCCTCTCGTACTAGGAATTAAACCCCTCAACTTTCCTTCGCCCACAGAGGATAGAGGACCGAACTGTCTCGCGACGTTCTGAACCCAGCTCGCGTACCGCTTTAACCGGCGAACAGCCGGACCCTTGGGACCTTCTCCAGCCCCAGGATGCGACGAGCCGACATCGAGGTGCCAAACTTCATCGTCGATATGAACTCTTGGATGAAATCAGCCTGTTATCCCTAGCGTACCTTTTGTCCGTTAAGCGACGGCAATTCCACATTAAACCGCCGGATCACTTTGGCCTGCTTTCGCATCTGTTCGACTTGTAGGTCTCACAGTTAGGCTGGCTTATGCCAATATACTCGTCACGTGATTGCCAACCACGCTGAGCCAACCTTCGCACTCCTCCGTTACTCTTTGGGAGGATACCGCCCCAGTAAAACTGACCGGCTGACATGGTCCCGAGCCCTGATTCAAGGGCCTCGGTTAGATCGTTCAATACCCAAGGGTGGTGTTTCATCGACCGCTCCGCGTTACCCGAAAGTAACACTTCAAAGCGTCCCACTTACTCTAAGCATGGAAACCAAACGACCAGTGACAGCTTACAGTTAAGGTGCATAGGGTCTTTCCGTCCTTCTGCGGGTAAGCAGCATCTTCACTGCTAATACAATTTCACTGAGCCCCTCGTTGAGACAGCGGACAACTCGTTACACGATTCGTGCAGGTCGGAACTTACCCGACAAGGAATTTCGCTACCTTAGGACCGTTATAGTTACGGCCGACATTCACGGGGACTTAGGTTCAGAGCTTCGCCTTGCGGCTAACCCCTTGCCTTAATCTTTCCGCATTGGTCACGTGTCACATCGTATACTTGGACTTTCGTCTTGGCACAATGCTGTGTTTTTGATAAACAGTCGGTTGTCCCCTTTCACTGCGACCCACTAAAAGTGGGCATCCCTTCTTCCGAAGTTACGGGACTAGATTGCAGAGTTCCTTAACGAGGTTTCACTCTTTCGCCTTGGTATATTCTACCCACCCACCTGTGTCGGTTTGCGGTACGGGCGGCCATGGAAAGGGCCACAACGCTTTTCTCGGCGGTCGGATCAAAAGACCGGATTTGGGTTACCCCGCCTCCTTCTGCCACTTTCAACCGGCATGCTTTCTCAATTTCCGCGAACGTGTGGTTTAACCATAGCCGGTGCAGGAGTATTAACCTGCTGTGCATCGCCGACGCCAATTGGCCTTGACTTAGCTCCCGACTAACCCTGGGACGACGATCGTTGCCCAGGAAACCTTGGGTTTACGGCGGGGCGGGATTTCACCGCCCTTAACGTTACTTATGTCTGCATCCTCACTTCTGTGAACTCCACTGTCAGTCACCTTCGAGCTTCGACGCTCACAGAACGCTCCCCTACCACTGAACTAACCTTGGTTAATTCAATCCAGAGCTTCGGTATAACGCTTATCGCCAATCATTTTCGGCGCGAGACCTCTCGATGAGTCAGCTATTACGCACTGTTTAAATGGTGGCTGCTTCTAAGCCAACATCCTCACTGTCAATGAGATCTCACTTCCTTTCCACTGAGCGTTATTTGGGCACCTTAGCTGCAGGGCTGGGCTGTTTCCCTTTCGACAATGAAGCTTATCCCCCACTGTCTTACTGCCATGCTACATTCGAGGGTATTCGGAGTTTGATTGAGTTTGGTAGGCGGGTGTGCCCCCTAGCTCATTCAGTGCTCTACCCCCCTCGATCAGCGCATGACGCTGCACCTAAATACATTTCGGGGAGAACCAGCTATTACGGGGCTTGATTAGCCTTTCACTCCTACCCACAGCTCATCCGAGAACGTCTCAAGGTTCACCAGTTCGGTCCTCCACGTCGTATTACCAACGCTTCAACCTGGCCATGGGTAGATCGCCACCGCTTCGGGTTCAGCCCGTGCGACTTGTCGCCCTATTCGGACTCGCTTTCGCTCCGCCTCCGCCCCATAAGGGCTTAGGCTTGCCACACAGACTGACTCGCAGACTCATTTTGCAAAAGGCACGCCATCACCGGACAAGCCGGCTCTGACACCTTGTAGGTATGTGGTTTCAGGTACTATTTCACTCCGCTCACGGCGGTTCTTTTCACCTTTCCCTCGCGGTACTTGTTCACTGTCGGTCACCAGATAGTATTTAGCCTTATGCCGTGGTCGGCACATATTCATACGAAATGCCACGTGGATCGTATTACTCTGGGAATCCCTAAGCGTTGTTTGGTTTTCGGTTACGGGCCTCTCACCCTCTTTGGAGCGATTTTCCATTCGCTTCACCTAACCATTCAACTGCCATATCGGGCCCCGAACCCCGGAAGTAAACTTCCGGTTTAGGCTGTTCCGCTTTCGTTCGCCACTACTGACGGAATCGCATTCGCTTTCTTTTCCTCGCCCTACTGAGATGTTTCACTTCAGGCGGTATTGCGTGTCCGCTCCTATGAATTCAGAGCGGAACGTGACGAGATGAATCGTCACAGGTTATCCCATTCGGAGATCTCCGGGTCAATGCCTGCTTGCGGCTGTCCGGAGCTTATCGCAGCTTACCACGTCCTTCATCGCCTTCTGGTGCCAAGGCATCCACTACATACCCTATATATCTTACATTGTGCATGAACGATTTCCTTTGTTTGCACCGCGAACGGTGCAGGAAATTCATGCGTTTGATTACTAAAATTTGAAACCTTACGGCCTCAAGAATTGCTCAATTAATTTTGTTTCTACCCTGTATACAGTTGTCAAAGAACATGGACCTATGAAAACAAAAATGATCAAGAGAGGGTGGTGGGCAGGACTGGACTCGAACCAGTGACCCCCGCCTTATCAAGGCGGTGCTCTAACCAACTGAGCTACATGCCCGGAAATCCAAGCACGTATCACTTGGAGTTGGTGGAGGTAAGGAGACTCGAACTCCTGACATCAAGCTTGCAAAGCTAGCGCTCTACCAACTGAGCTATACCCCCGCTCTTAAACAGAAAACAAAAGGCTAAATTATGCGCTGCAGCCTTGCTGTATGCATAAAAGGTTTGCGGTGAGTTTCCTCATTCGCGAGCTTTCTAACATGAAGTTAGCGAAGCTTCGACCTTGTTCATATTAAAGCGTGAGAGCGCTTTAGAACAATTTCTCCATAGAAAGGAGGTGATCCAGCCGCAGGTTCCCCTACGGCTACCTTGTTACGACTTCATCCCAGTCACCAGTCTTGCCTTAGGGCACTGCCTCCTTGCGGTTGGCGCATGCACTTCGGGCGAAACCAGCTCCCATGATGTGACGGGCGGTGTGTACAAGACCCGGGAACGTATTCACGGCGCCGTAGCTGATGCGCCATTACTAGCGATTCCAACTTCATGGAGTCGAGTTGCAGACTCCAATCTGAACTGGGCCCAGTTTTATAGATTTCCTCCACCTCGCGGTATCGGATCTCATTGTGCTGGGCATTGTAGTACGTGTGCAGCCCTGGTCGTAAGGGCCATACGGACTTGACGTCATCCCCACCTTCCTCCTAGTTGATCTAGGCAGTCTGATTCGAGTGCTCCGGTAAACCGGGTGGCAACAAATCACAGGGGTTGCGCTCGTTGCGGGACTTAACCCAACATCTCACGACACGAGCTGACGACAGCCATGCAGCACCTGTGCAAAGCGGGTATTGCTACCCTATCTGGCTTTCACCAGAGACACAATGCATGTCAAGACCAGGTAAGGTTCTTCGCGTTGCATCGAATTAAGCCACATACTCCACCGCTTGTGCGGGTCCCCGTCAATTTCTTTGAGTTTTAATCTTGCGACCGTACTTCCCAGGCGGCACGTTTAACGCGTTAGCTCCGGCACGGGCGCGGTCGATTGCGCCCATACCAAACGTGCACCGTTTACTGCCAGGACTACCGGGGTATCTAATCCCGTTCGCTCCCCTGGCCTTCGTGCCTCAGTGTCAGTAACTGCCCAGTGACCTGCCTTCGCCTTTGGTATTCCTCTAGATATCTACGCATTTCACTGCTACACCTAGAATTCTAGTCACCTCTTCAGTACTCAAGCATGGCAGTATCGGATGCAATTCCGAGGTTGAGCCCCGGGCTTTCACATCTGACTTACCACGCCACCTACGCACCCTTTACGCCCAGTGATTCCGAACAACGCTTGAGACCTCTGTATTACCGCGGCTGCTGGCACAGAGTTAGCCGTCTCTTCCTCTTGTGTTACCATCAATTTGCAAAGGTATTAGCCCCGCAACCTTGTTCACACATGACAGGAGTTTACAATCCGAAGACCTTATCCTCCACGCGGCGTCGCTCCATCAGGGTTGCCCCCATTGTGAAAGATTCTCGACTGCTGCCACCCGTAGGTGTCTGGACCGTGTCTCAGTTCCAGTGTGGCTGGTCGTCCTCTCAGACCAGCTACCCGTCGTCGCCTTGGTGGGCTTTTACCCCGCCAACTAGCTGATAGGCCGCGGACCAATCGGGAAGTGACAGGCCTTGCGGTCCCCGTCTTTGATCTCTCGATCACATGCGGTATTAATCCAAGTTTCCCTGGGCTATCCCCCGCTTCCCGGAATGTATCCACGTGTTACGCACCCGTTCGCCACTAAACACCACTTGTATTGCTACTCATAGTATTCCGTTCGACTTGCATGTCTTATCCACGCCGCCAGCGTTCGTTCTGAGCCAGAATCAAACTCTCCAAAAAATATTGGTGCTGACTTTAAAAGTCAGCCAAATTGAAACCATGGTTGTTCCCAACCACAGCTGCATACATTTTAGCATGCAGCGCACAATTTAGCCTTTTTGTTTTCAAGTGGCCCACCTCGCATTGCTGCTTGGCAAACCACTATTTTGTTTTCTGAAAGATCGTTTCTAACTCCAGAAAAAGTGAGCCGCTTTTGCTTCTCGCACTTCTTTTGTCAGCCGCTGCTTTTCGCTGGCGGGTAAACAGACTAGTACAGGTTAGAAACTGCGCAACTGGTTTCTGTTCTTTTTTGATGGGACGGTCAATTCCTGGTCGCAAGCGAAAGCGACCGAGCAGGCCCATGACGCTGCTGCGGAATTGGTCGATGGTTAGGCGGGCCAAATCTTTTCGCAGTGGGTTGTTTTGTGCCTACTCATCGGGTGAATAAAACGCGTCATACCTGTACTCCGCGATCAGTTTGGAGTCCGTTGCCGTCGTTTTGTCCGGATCATCCTCCGGCATGGTGTGGTCAATCTGCCAGGCAAGGGCTTCCAGAGATTTTTCGCCAGTGAGTTGCTCGTCATATTTTTCCTCCACACCCTTGCCATGGTCGCCATGGCACTCAGAGCAGAGTTTTTGATACAAAGACCTGCCGGGATGCTCGGCCAAGGCGGAAAAGGCGCATGCCGAGAGAAACCAAAGCGCAGGCCATGGAAAATGGGTCTTGAGGAATTGGGTTTGGCTAAGCACTCTAGTGTCCTGTCATTGTAGTGTGTTACATAAATTGGCATTTCAGACTAGGATGGTGTTCGCGTCGGCAGTCCACCTAAAAGGATTGGGCTGCTGGTTGTAGTCGCTGAGGTATTGATCAATGGCTTCTTTGAATTCGCCAACACTGTGAAAGTTGCCTCTGCGGATCGCCTCATTGTTGATGCTGGCAAAGAAGCGCTCCACCTGATTGAGCCAGGAAGCATGTGTGGGCGTGAAGTGCAGATGCCAGTGTGGGCGTTTGACCAGCCAGCGCATGACCTTGGCGGCCTTGTGTGTGCAGTAGTTGTCCATAATGAGATGGGTGCTTTTGCCTACTGCCACATCCGCCGACACATGCTTTTCGATCTGTTTCAGGAATGAGAGAAACTCCTCGGTGCGGTGGCGCTCGTAGCAATTGCCCAGGACCTGGCCTTTCTTCACATCCAGTGCCGCAAACAACGACAGAGTTCCATGCCGGAAGTATTCGGGAGTGTGCCGCTCAATGCTCCCGGAACGTAGCGGCATGATGGGCTGGCTGCGTTGCAGAGCCTGGATCTGGCTCTTTTCATCCACGCAAAGCACCAGCGCATTTTCCGGTGGGCTCATGTAGAGGCCAACACCATCATGGAACTTCTCCACATAATAGGGATCCTTGGAGAGTTGAAAGCTCTCTGTGCGATGTGGCTTCAAACCGAAAGCTTTCCAGAGACGTGAAACCGACTCATGGGAAACGCCATGAGCTTTGGCCATTTGCCGGGTGCTCCAGTGAGTGCGCCTTTGTGGCAGCCTATGAAGTGTGTCCTCAACGGTGGCCTGAACCTTCTCATCATCAATGCTGCGTGGCACGCCACTGCGAGGCAGATCGGAGAGGCCTGCCAGGCGCATTGCTTTAACCTCTTGCACAGGGTGCCGATGGTGCGAGCACACAATCCTACTTCAGCAGCCACGGTGTGGTTGATTTCGCCTTGGCTCGTTTGGCTTCCGAAGCCGTTGCATTACGCTTACGACTCAGACGCTCCAAAAACTCAAGTTCATCCGATTGAAGGTGGATCTTTACGACGGGGCGGTCGCGAAGAGTCATGCCCCCATTCAACATCATGTTCCTTTTACGTAAACAATTTACATGACGGGACACTAGTTTGCCACCGTGGATGTCGTCGCACTCAGCGCACGCGGAGTTGCTTGTTCACGACTCAAATCGCGTGCCGGAGCAATACGAGCCGATGCGGCGCGTGGTGGCCCCATCGGCATGTGTTTGGGCGAGAGCGGCCTGCACGCGGGGATCGGCGGTGCTGCCTTCGATCTCGATGTAGAAGCGGTATTTGTTCGGCTGGCCGCGGATGGGGCGGGATTCGAGGCGCTTCAAATTGATGGAGCCTTCGCTCAGCGGCGTGAGGAAGCGGCAGAGGCTGCCCGGACGATCCGGCAGCTCGACGACGAGCGCGGTGCGGTTGTGCGTGGCATCCGGCGTGTTCGCGGTGTGGCCGAGGAGGAAGAACTGCGTGATGTTCGGCACCTCGCCGGCGATGGGAAAGTGCAGGATGCTCAGCGCATGCCGCTCGGCGTTTTGACGCGGGCCGATGGCGGCCGCGCCGGGCGTGGCGGCGGCTTTTTCGGCAGCTTTCGCGGTGCTGGGCTCCACGATGCGTTTGGCATGCGGGTAGTGGGCCTTCAGCCAGTCGTCGCCATGGAAAAACGGCATCGCGTGGGAGTGAATGGTGCGCACGTCCTCACCGGGACGGCCGAGCAAAGCCAGTTTCACATCCAGCGTGAGTTCTTCAACGATGCTGAGCTCGCAGCGGGCATCGAGCAGACGGTCCACCGTGTCGATGATGAAGCCTCCGGAAGAATTTTCGATGGGCACGATGCCCTGCGCGTCCGGTCGGCTGCTGAGGAAGTCGAAGACATCGCCGATGTTGTCGCGCAGGCTCACCGCGGCACCGGGAAAGCGCCTCTGCGTGATGAGATGCGAGAAACTGCCCTCAGGTCCGAGGCAGGCAATGGTGGTCGCGGGAGTGTCGCTCATGAAATGGCCGCGCATGCTGCCGTGGGGGGATGGGGAGGTCAAGATGTCCCGCGAACCCGTTGCGCATGGCTTCGCGGCGAGCCGGAGGCTCGAAAGAGGGTAGCCGGGGGTCAAGCCCCCGGAATTGGGCCGGTGTCACACGGTAGGTTTCGCGCCACGAAGGGAGCGCGAGAAGAATTCGAGGGGTTTGGGGACTCCGGTCGCTTCTCGCGCTCCCTCCGGGGCGCGAATACCCGAGCGTGGGGGTTTGTGCACGTTTCCGGTGGTTGCACCACCGGCTAGGTTCTCACGAGCCTCCGGCTCGGAAGACGGCCTACTCTCGCGGTGTGCGAGTTTTGGCATCTTGCTTCTGAGGGCAGATGGAGAGGTCAATGAAGCAGAACCAGTGCAACATCGTGGGGAATCTGCTCGACAGGCAATTCCATCCGTCTTCCATTGAACCATGGATTGTATTTTCAGCTCATTGGTTAGCTCCGAGATGGTCGCGACGATTTTTGGCGGCGTCTGCACATTGTTGGGCGGTTTAATTGTTCAAACTGCCCAACTCCGCCGTGCCGCAAAAGACAAACTTGGTCAGTTAATTACAGAGATGGAGATGGTCATTGAGGAACTCATGTATAACCACAATATCTTGATTGAATTGAAGAAAGAAGTTTGGAAATCTGAAGATGGTTGTTCCAAAAATTGTTCACCAGTGAGCCCAATTTGTAGAGAATTGCGTTTGGACATACTGGCAAGTTCTCGACTTCAAATCGGGAAGCTAGGTTGCGACAAAGCAACGCTTCGGATCGTCTCAAATTTGCTCGGACGTTTTTCATTGGTTCATGAATCTACTTTGCAGGCAAAACAACACATTGCAGTCGCGTGGGTAGATCAGGGCCAAGCTAGTGCCACTGCGACTAGCATATCATATTTGAAGGAGAAATTAGATGAATTGCATCTTGGGGGTGCGCCCGAAGATCGGGACGTGATTCAAGACGGTATAAACAAGCTCTCGAATCTTTTAACTGCCTTGAAGACCGATCTCGCGACTTTCAACCAAGATCACCCGTTGCTTGCCTATCTCAAAGAGATGGCCTGAACATGGCTAAAGCATCGGAGCTGTCTCTTTGTTACTACTTCTCCATCCACTTCCTCACCTCCTGCGCGGTGCTTTCATCCAGCACCTGCTCGTCGAGGAGCTGGGTGAGGAGTTCGGAGGCGGTTTGGGTTTCGGGTTTGAGGAGGAGATGGAGGAGGTAGGTGTGCAGGAAGGTCTGGCGGTCGGCTTTTTCGAGGGTGGCGGTCTTTTCGATGACGGTGTCGGGGGTGATGTCGCCATAGAGAAGAGTGGCTTTTTTGATGGTGGCCTTGCTCTGGCTCTGGCGGAGGAGGGTGGCGATGCGCTGGTGGAGGATCATGAGATCGCCGGGCTTTTCCTTGGCGCAGTCGTCGAGGAGGCGGAGGGCGGTGTCGTAGTCGCCGATCTTGGCGGCGCCGGCGGCGGCGAGCTTGCGGGTGGGCAGGCCGGGCAGCGCGGCGAGCTGGAGGGTCATGGCCGCGGCGGCGGTGACATCGCGTTTCTCCTTCAACGTCATGGCGGCGGCGGCGAGGAAGCCGAGCGTGCGATGGCGCGATGGATCGAGCTGCAACGTGCGGGGCAGCATGTCGATGTGCTCGGGTTTTTGATCCATCATGACACGCACCATGCCGATGATGCAGACGGCCTCGGCGGCGCGGGCGGCATTGAGCGAGTCATCCGCCCGGGCGATCTGCACGAGACGCTCCGTGACGGCTTTCACGCGGGCATTTTGCTCCTCGCTGGGCTCGCGACCTTCGGTGGCGCGGTGCATCATCTGGCCGACGAGATGGAGCATGGCGAGCGTGCCGACCGCTTCCGCATTCGTGCCAGAGAGCTCGACGGCGCGGCCAAACAGAGCAGGATCATCGAGCACGATGAAGAGCTGCATGATCTGCCGCTGGCTCACCTCGCCAGCAAAGGCCTCGAAGGAGATGTTGGGCGGGCGTTTTTGCGAGGCCATCGCTGCCAGGAGGCTCTTGCGAAGCTCCAGACGCAGCATCGCGCCATGCAAAAAACCGCCGAGTTCTCGGCGCTCGCTGGCGTTGGCGAGGAGTTGATCGACTTCTTTGCCGAGGGCTTGCAGCTCTTGCTCGAAAGCGGTGACTTCCTCTGCACTCAGCGGACGGTCGTAAAGCGGGCGCAGCGTGTCGATGCCTCTTTCGTCCAGCGCGGCAGGCTGGCGAGTGGCAGCGGCCTCGAGGGCCTTGAAAATGCGGCGCAGGAGCAGCTTCGCAGTGGCCATCGGGTGCTTCGGGTCGAGCTTGAGGGCGGTTTTCAGCGCGGCGAGCGTCTCGGGGCCGCTGTCGTCATCCCAATCGAGGGCGCTGGCGAGCAGCACCTGGGCGGTGGGGTTCTTCGGCTCGCGGGAAACGAGCGCCCGCGCGGCCCCGATGGCTCGCTGCTTGCAAAGCGCGGCCTTGTCGTCCCAATCGAGCTCCTCGGCGGCGCGATGCATGTCGATCCAGCGCAGCACCTCGTCGGCGTCCTTGGCGTCGAGCTTTTCCAGGTCGTGGTAGGTCTGGAGGCAGCCGGTGAGGGAACCATCGAAAAGGTAGCCGCGAAAGCCGCCGAGCGAGGACTTGGCGCTGGCGTCCACGTTGATCAGGTGCATGCCCTCGGCGATGGCCTGGGCGCGGTCGCCCTCGCGGAGGGAAGGCGGATCGATGGCGAGAATGGCCTCGATGCGCTCGACGAGTTTTTCGGCGTCGGGCCGGTCGGAGCCGTGGCGGGCCTCGATTTTCGCCGCGACCTCCCGGAGGATGCCGTGGAGCATTTCTGGGGTGAGACCGAGGTCCGGCGCCGAATCAGCGAAAACGGCCGACGAGGCAAAAAGAGCGAAAAAGACGCGGCGGAGCATGGTGGGGAGTGTTTTCGAGATCACTCCAGCAGGGTCTGCATCACGCGAAGGCTTTCTTTGGCGTCAAAGATGGCCCGCACGGGCACCACAAAGCCTGGGATGGCGGTGCTGGCGATCTCGCCACTGCCTGATTTCAGCCGCAGCTCGTAGCGGCCGTCCTTTTCGACGTATTGCTCCACCCATTCCTCGTCCGCATTGATGATCCAGTATTCGCGAACGCCGTGTGCCTCGTAGTCCTGGAATTTCACCCCGCGATCACGCTCCTCCGTGCTCTCAGAAAGCACCTCGACAGCGAAATCGGGCACAGGGAATTTCATGGTGTCCGGCCGGACGGCGGCGGTCTTTTCGGGTCCGAAGAAGACGATGTCCGGCTCATAGTCGTTTCGCGGGAAGACGCAGAGGGCCTTTTCGTCCATGACCTCGCCGAGATCACGGGAGATGACGAAAGGTCTCACCATGCCAAGAAGATTGTCCTTCACCCGCACATGCCGGGCCTTGGCGGGGGAGTGCATGATGACCTCGCCGCCGATGAACTCCATTTTGCAGTCGTCCGTCATGTCGTGGTAAAACTGGCGACGTGCCACCGTCTCCCGGCGCAGCCGTTCATTGATCTCCTGCGCGATGTCCGGCAGCCTCGGCGAGGCAAAAAGTGCCGCGAGGTCGAGCAAAGGCGTGGATGGCATGGGCAGGGAAACCATGGCCGGAAGGTAATCTCCCGTCTCAGGCTGGCAAGCCTTCACTCTGTACCCTAGCGGCTGGCACGGGCTGTGCTTTAGTCGTTAGGCCCAGCCCATGTCCATCCACGTCGCCCTCCGTCACGTCACCAAGTACAAGTATGACCGCCCTATTTCGCTGGGGCCGCAAGTGGTCAGGCTGCGACCGGCACCGCACTGCCGCACGCCCGTTTTGAGCTACTCGCTGAAGGTCACGCCGGAGAAGCATTTCATCAATTGGCAGCAGGACCCGCAGGGGAACTACCTCGCGCGGCTGGTTTTCCCGGAAAAGACGACGGAGCTGAGCATCGAGGTGGATGTGGTGGCGGATATGTCGGTGTACAACCCGTTTGGCTTCTTTCTGGAGCCGCAGGCGGAGCGTGTGCCCTTCAAATACGATCCAGTGCTGGTGCATGAGCTGGAGCCGTATCACCGCAAGCTGCCGCTGACGCCGCTGCTGGGCGAGTACCTGCGTGAGATTCGGCAAAAGCTGCACGGGCTGAAGGAGCCGATGCACACGAATGACTTCATGGTGATGATCAACCAGATGCTCTGTGAGGATGTGAGCTATCTGATCCGCATGGAGCCGGGGGTGCAGGCACCCGAGGAGACGCTGGAGCTGGGCAGCGGTTCGTGTCGTGACTCGGCGTGGCTGATGTGCCAAATCATGCGGCACATGGGTATCGCCTCGCGGTTTGTGAGCGGTTATTTGATCCAGCTCAAGCCGGATGTGAAGTCCCTGGACGGCCCGAGCGGCACGGAAGTGGATTTCACGGATCTGCATGCCTGGTGTGAGGTGTACCTGCCCGGCGCGGGCTGGGTGGGCCTCGATCCCACCTCCGGACTGTTGGCAGGTGAAGGGCATCTGCCGCTGGCGGCGACGCCGGACCCGACGAGCGCCGCGCCGATCACGGGTGGGCTGGAGCTGTGCGAGGTGGAATTCGAGCATGAGATGAGCGTGACGCGCATCTTTGAATCCGCTCGGGTGACCAAGCCCTACACGCCGGAGCAATGGGCGGAGATCGAAACGCTAGGCCACCGCATCGACGAGGATCTCATCAATCGCGATGTGCGCCTGACGATGGGCGGCGAGCCGACGTTTGTGTCCATCGACGACATGGAAGGCGCGGAGTGGAACACGGCGGCCGTGGGTCCGAAGAAGCGCGAGCTTTCCCATGTGCTGGTGAAGCGCCTGCGGAAGCAGTTTGGCCCCGGCGGGCTGCTGCACTTCGGCCAGGGCAAGTGGTATCCCGGCGAGCAACTCCCACGCTGGGCTCTCGGCTGCTACTGGCGCAAAGACGGCGTGCCCATGTGGCGTGATGACTCCCTCATCGGCGATGAATCGAAGAACTACGGCCACAGCGAGAATGAAGCGTATCGTTTCGGCTTGGCGCTAAGCGCGGCGCTGGGGGTCGATCCCAAGTGGCTCAAAGCGGGCTACGAAGATGCTTTCTACTACCTCTGGAAGGAGAAGCGCCTGCCAGTGAACGTCGATCCGCTGAAGTCGAACCTGAAGGATGAATACGAGCGCAAGCGACTCGCCCGCATCTTTGAAGGAGGGCTGAACAAGATCACCGGCTTCGCGCTGCCTCTGCAACGCGCCGAACTGGGCAGGGAACTGCGCTGGCAGAGCGGCCCGTGGTTTGTGCGGGATGACACGATGTATCTGATCCCCGGTGACTCGCCGATGGGCCTGCGCCTGCCGCTGGACAGCCTGCCCTGGGTCAGCGCCAAGGATTACCCGTGGATCTACCCCGCCGATCCGCTGAACGACTGGCCGGATCTGCCACCGCGGCCGGAGAGCCGTCAGCACTTCCTCGGTGCCGTGGCGGATTGGCTGGAGGACATGCCCATGCCATCCAGCTATGGCCAAGGCATCCACGCAGGCCAGGGCAAGCCCGAGCGGGTGAAGCTGGAGCCACTGCCAGCGAACTCACCTGAGCGCTTCCCGCAGCCGCAGGAGTCCGCCGCGTCGGTGATCCGCACCGCCGTCTGTCTGGAGCCACGGGACGGCCGCCTGCATGTGTTCATGCCGCCGGTGGAGAAGATTGAGGACTATCTCGATCTCGTCGCGGCCGTGGAAGATGTCGCCGCCGCTTTGAAGATGCCCGTCATGATCGAAGGCACGCCACCGCCGTATGATCCACGCGTGAACGTGATCAAGGTCACGCCGGACCCCGGTGTGATCGAGGTGAACATGCATCCCGTGACGACCTGGAACGAACTCGTGAGCAACACGAAGACGCTCTACGAAGAAGCGCGGCTCACCCGCCTCGGCACGGAGAAATTCATGATCGACGGCCGCCACACCGGCACCGGCGGCGGCAATCACATCGTCTTTGGCGGTGCGCAGCCGAAGGACTCGCCCCTGCTGCGGCGTCCTGACCTGCTGAAGTCCCTGCTCGGCTACTGGCACAATCATCCCAGCCTCAGCTACCTCTTCGCCGGCCTCTTCATCGGCCCCACCAGCCAGCATCCGCGTGTCGATGAAGCGCGGAATGACGCGCTCTTTGAACTGGAGCTCGCTTTCGAAGAACTCAACCGCCACACCGCTCGCAACGGCCACACGCCGCCGTGGCTCGTCGATCGCATTTTCCGCAATCTGCTCTGTGATGCCTCCGGCAATACGCACCGCACCGAGTTCAGCATCGACAAGCTCTTCGATCCCGGCAGCGCCACCGGACGCCTCGGTCTCGTCGAGCTGCGCTCTTTTGAAATGCCGCCGCATGCCGAGATGAGCCTCGCGCAGCATCTGCTGCTGCGTGCCGCCATCGCTCGCTTCTGGGATCAGCCCTACGAGCAAAAACTCGTGCGCTGGGGCACTGAGCTGCATGACCGCTACCTGCTGCCGCATTTCGTCTGGGACGACCTCACCGACGTCATGGCCGACATGCAAAGTTACGGCTACGATTTGAAGGCAGACTGGTTTGCGCCGCATTTCGAGTTCAAATTCCCCACCATCGGCCACATCACCCAGCGTGGTGTCAATTTGGAGGTGCGCACCGCTTTGGAGCCTTGGAACGTCCTCGGTGAAGAAGGCAGCGCCGGCAGCACCGTCCGCTTTGTGGATAGCAGCCTCGAACGCGTGCAGCTCAAAACGAAGGGCCTCGTCAGCGGGCGCTACATCATCACCTGCAACGGCATCGAAGTGCCGCTGCATCCCACCGGCACCGTTGGCGAGCACGTCGCCGGCGTGCGCTACCGTGCTTGGCAGCCCGGCGAATGTTTGCAGCCCACCATCGGCGTGCATGCCCCGCTCACCTTTGACATCGTGGACACCTGGAACGGCCGCAGCATCGGTGGCTGCACCCATCACGTCTCCAATCCCGGCGGTCGCAGCTACGACGTCTTCCCCGTGAACAGCTACGAAGCCGAAAGCCGCCGCCTCGCCCGCTTCTTCCCCTACGGCCACACGCCAGGGCCGATGAAGCCCAAGAAGATCGAAGGCATGGCCGAGTTTCCGATGACGCTCGATTTGAGGAGAGCGTAGCCGGGCAGACAGGTCGGACGAGTCAGACTCGTCCGACAGACCGGGCTACTTCTTCTTCGCTTTCGTGAATATGACGAGCATCGCGGAAGCAGAGAAAATATCCGTTCTCCATGTGAATCCGTTTATCGCTTTGTCGGCGGTGGCGGAGGAGGATCAGGTGGCCTGTAGCTATTGAAAGTTGATATTGTCCCCAAAGATGGAGCCGCAGGACGTGGCGGAGGTTGAGGGGGCGGCGGCGGGGGTGGTGTGGGCTTAGACATAATCGAAGCTTATTGTGAAACTGTCGGAGGAGAATTCAGGACAAAAACAAAGAATGCAGCGAGTCCGAGAACGAAGCCGCCAGCACTTATAAAGTTGCAGTAGTGGGTCCAGTTTGAATGAAGATTAACGGGCGCGGCATACGGGGTCGTTTTGTCCTTCACCCACTTGTTGTAGAGCAGATCGCTATTCTTGATGGCCTGATGCGTGCCATTCAAACTGAACAGTAAGGCGAGCAGCGAGGCAGCAAGAGAAGCTGCCAAGCTGAACCAAGCGAATGCCAGCCATCCCCATGACATCTCTTCAAGCTTGGGATGAAGTTTTTCTACATAAGTGATGGTCAACGCCAACGCTCCTCCTGCGAGGGTGAGGCTCGCGTTTGTGAATCGACCAGCAACTTCGAGTTCCGCGCTTGTTAGAGTCTTGCGGTACTCCATGTGACCCATGTAGCGTTCACGCTCTATTTCGAAATCTTTGTCGTGATCAGTCATGTCTCAGATTCACGATGCTGTCCGCATTGAAAGGCATGGTCAACTTGCAATTGGATAGCAAGGCGCTCGAAGAGCTTCCGTCACTTCTTCTTCGCCTTCAAACTCGCCAAGTAGGCCACGACATCGCGGATCTGCGGTTTGGTGAGGATGCCGAGCATGGGGGGCATGACGCTGATGGGTGAGGTGGAGCTGGCGATGGTGGTGCGAGGAACCTTCTGCGTTTTGCCGTCGGGGGTTCGGAGGATGATTTGCTGGGCGTCTTCTTTGTCGAGAGCGCCGGAGAGGCTTTTGCCGTTCTTGAGGGTGATGGAAACGAGGCCGTAGCCTGGGGCGATGGTGGCGAGTGGGTTGAGGAGGGACTCGAGGATGTATTTGCGGTCTTTGGTGCTGCCGATGGTCTTCAAATTGGGGCCGACTTGGCTGCCTTCTTTGGCTTCGATGGTGTGGCAGGCGATGCAGTTGGCGCCGAGGTGATTGGTGGCGATGTCGCGGCCGCGGGTGACGTCGCCGCCTTCGAGGAGTTCGGTGTTTTGGGTTTGGAGGGCGGCGAGCTTCGGTTTGAGGCTTTCGCGGGTGGCGGCGGCTTCGAGGATGTCGAGCTGGATGGCGGCGGGGGCTTTGTTGGCCGCGAGGAGGTCGAGCCACTCGGTGATGACGGTGTCGTCTTTCGATGCGGCGAGCAGCGAGAGGGCGAGTTGCTTCGTGGTGGTGTCGGCTTCCTTCAAGGCGGTGGCTGCTTCGCGGATGGCGCGGTCGGGTTGATGGGCGAAGAGTTGCTTGAGGGCTTCGCGGCGGAGTTCGGCGGGCGATTTTTTGTCCAAGGCGAGATCGAGTGACGGGCCGAAGTCACCGGTGCTGGCGAGCATCTTCAAAGCGCCGGCGCGAAGGCTGGCGCGGGCTGTGACATCGGCGACGATGCTTTGGAGCACGGCGGGCTCGACGCGAAGCTGGAGCTGCATGAGCAATTCGACGGCCTTGGCTTTGAGCTGGCCATCGGTGAGATCGAGCAGCGAGTCGAGGCGCGATTGCACGAGCGCGGCGAAGGCTTTGGCATCGCGCGGGGCGTTTTCATGTGCGTGGCCGTCGATGCGGTCGAGGCGCGGTGGATTCGTGAAGACGAGCAGGAGGTCGAGCGCCTCGCTTTGCAACGCGGAGGGCTTCAACGCGGCCTGGATGAGCGGTTCGGCGATGCCGAGGCGCAAACAGGCGTTCAGCCCGCGACGCGAGAGTCGCGTGGTGAGCGCGGGAAGCGCCTCGGGGATGCCCGCATCGTCGTGAATGGCTCGCTCGGCTTCATCGGGGAATTTTGACAAAAACTCGGCGACCTTCGGCGAACGCTGCCGGGCGAGCGCGAGGAGGCTGCAGAGGCCTTTGTCCTTCACGAGCACCTTCGCATCGGCACAGCCCGCGAGGCCGGTGACGATGGCGTGGCGCATGAAGGCATCGTTTTGCTCCTTGGCGGCGAGTTGGAGCAGTTTCGGTGTCGCGGAGGTGTCTTTGAGTTTGCCGAGGGCGATGGCGGCGTGGAAGCGGACGCGGGATGCAGGATGCGTGAGGAGTGAAACAAGCGCGGGATCGCTGGTGGTGCCGTCGCCGAAGGTTTTGGCGGTTTGGGTGAGGATTTCGGGATCGGGGTCGACGAGGTGTTTGGTGATTGAAGAGGCTTCGAGCTTTTTGGCGCGGAGACCTTGGCCGAGGCCCCAGATGGCGTGGATGCGGGCGAGTTGATTGGCTTTCTTGTCGGCGGCGATGGCTTCGAGAGCGGCGAAATCGGCTTTTTTCACGATTTGGAACTGCGCACGAAGTCGCACGCGTTGATCGCGATGAGCGAGGTGTGAGACATCGAGGTCCGCGGAGAGCAATTTGGCGGTCTCTTGACGCTCGGGGCTGTTTTGAGCGGTGGGATCGTCCGCGAGCCAGATGTGGCCGAGTTCATCAAGCGGATAACCGCCGACCCAATCGGCGACGAGGAGGCCGCCGTTGTTCGCGAAGCACAAACCGATGCCCATGAGGCCGCTGTGGATGACGCGTTCGTTCTTCATGACGAAGGACGCGCCGCTCGGAGCCAGCTGGAAGGCGGTCATGGCGCCGCTGGGGAATTGATCGAGGATGAAATGGCCGCGCAGCGAGGCACCGAGCGCCGTGCCGGGCTCGTGCGCAAAGCCGGCGGGGCCGTTCGAGTAGTTTTGCAGCGGCGGGGTGTAGTAAGTAGGCGCACTCGCCAGAGTGCGGTCGTCTGGGGTCTTGGCGGAGCCGTCCCGCGTTCTGGCGAACGCGCCTACAGGAGCTTTCCACAGGCCTTCGAGGATCCAGCGGCTGTCGCTTTTTTGATACTGATGGCCGCAGCGCCAGCCGGAGTCGCTGCGCTCGGTGATGTACACGAGGCGTTCTTTTTCGCCGGGGAGATCGGCGTCGTTGTCCACGCCGAAAAGATTGCCGAAGTCGTCGAAGGCGACCTCCTGGATGTTGCGCAGGCCGTGCGCGAAGACTTCGAAGCCGCTGCCGTCCGGCTCGCAGCGCAGGACGCAGCCCTCATGCGGGTAAAACCACTTCACGCCCTCTTTGCTCGTCACGTTCACGCCTTTGTCGCCGATGCTCCAGTAGATGCGACCATCCGGGCCGATGCGCGGGCCGTGCATGTCATGCCCGGCATACGCGATGTGCATGCCGAAGCCATGCGCGACGACTTCGCGCTCGTCGGCGACGCCATCGTCATTCGTATCGCGAAGTCGCACGAGGTCGGGCGCGACGGTGACGTAAACCCAGCCGTCGTGATACAAAATGCCCGCCGCGATGCCGGTGACGACGCTGTTGAAGCCTTCGGCGAAGGTGGTCATTTTGTCGGCGGTGCCGTCGCCATCGGTATCGCGGAGCTGGTAGATGCGCTCGCTGTGCACGGTAAGGTCCTTCCAATCGATGGAGCCGTCCTTGTTGTGATCTTTGAGCCCGCCGCGTGGCAGGCGCAGTTTGCCGGGGGCGAGCTCGCGCTTCAGGAAGGCCTCTTTTTCCTCCACGCTGGTCAGCGAGACGTCATCGGCGATCCACATCGAGTGCTCGCGGATGTCGAGATCGGCCACTTTCCGCCGTGTAGTGGCGGCGACATAGACGCGGCCTTTTTCATCCGTGGTCACGGCGACGGGATCGGGCACGTTGAGATCGCCGGACCACTTGTGGAGTTCGAGGGCGGACTTCGGCGCGGGCTTGGCGGCCGCTTTTTTCTCTGCGGCGGCGCATGGCAGGGCCAGCAGCGCCGCGAAGGCGATGAGGGAGGGTTTTTTCATGAAATGGGGGATCGAGAAAACAGGAGGCAAGCGTTTGTTCTTGCCGCGTCGGAGCGGACTCGTCAAAGTCGAGTCTTCGTTCGTCACGGCGAACGCGATTCATTAAACCAACCCACATCCCATCATGAGCCAGATTGTTCCTCTCATCAGTTCCGGCATCGCCGGCCCCCTCGGCGTGCTTCATCTTCCCCGCCTCTGGCAGAAGGCCTCGCTGGCCGCTGCCGGCAAACTCCACGCCGACTATCCCGGCATCGGCTGCGGCTATGACCAGATGACGCTCGACTCGCTCGGCATCAACATCGAGACCTTCAAGACCTTCATCGCCACGAAGCCGAGCTACCCACAGCTCGAATCCTGGATCAAGGCGCAGCCCGGTGTGATCCTTACCAAGGCCAGCATCTACAAGCACAACGCCGCCATCCGCGGCTACATCCACGGTGACGACGTGCGCAAAGGCATCCTCGATGCCGATGGCCTCGCCGACGACGGCAGCGTGAACCCCGGTGCCGTGGATCTGAACAACCTCGACGACTGGCACATCTTCTGGGCGCAGGAGATCAAGTAAGCCCTGCCCTCGGAGCTTTTGTGAAACCCCGTTCGTCGTGAGGCGAGCGGGGTTTTTAGTTCTCAGTTCTCAGTTCTCGGTTTGAAACTGACGACTGAGCACTGAGCACTTTCTCCACATCGCCAAAACGCTCCACACTCAAATCCCCGCTTCCATCACCTTCATCCAGCGGGAGCGGAAGGGGCGGTTCTCTTCCATGAGTTGGGCGGCGAGAGTCGTCGAAAGTTGATCCAGGCCGGCGGCACGGGCAAAGACGGCGGCGAGCTCCTGGCGGTTGTAGTAGTCCGTGGAGTCGGTGATGTGCGTGGTGAAGCTCTGCGCCATCTCGATGAGGCTTTGCGGCGCGATGGATTCGAAGGGAATGGTGAGCGTGCCGCCCTCGACTTTGATTTGAAGGTCGCCACCGAGGGTGGCGAGGCTGACGGTGCCGCTGAGCGTGACGCCGCTGTGCTGGGTGAGCGTGCCGGTCCAGCCTTTGGCGATGAGATCGAGCTGGAGCTGCTTCGTAAAATCGCGGGCGGAGGTGTAGAGGTAGAGGCGACCTTCGACGGCGGTGCGTACGTCGATGCTTTCAAAGCGCAGGCCGGTGAGCAGGTCGATGGCGCGTGAGTAATCGAAGCCATGCACGAGCGAGGGCAGCAGCGCGGTGACCTCCGCCAGCTGCGCGAGATCGGCTTTGCGGCGGGTTTCTTCCTCACGGCGCTGCTTGGTCTGGTCGTCGAGCCGCACGCGGGCGAGTTCACGCTTCAGCCCGGCCTCCATCTGCTCGATGCTGGTGCGGAAGGCACCGCTGGATTTGATTTTCTCCCGCGTCTGCTGCACCTCGGCGAGGGCGGCACGGAGTTCATCGAGCGTGTTCACCTTGCGCTGCTTCAAGGCGGTGCGCAGGAGGTGGAAATCGGCTTTGTAGAAATCGACGAGCACGCTGTAGAGCACCACCCAATCACTCGAAGCCGTGGCGGAGGCCGCGGAGGCTTTTTTGAGCTCGACGAGGCTCGACTGGAAAAACTCCAGCTCGCGGGCACCAGCCTCCGCATCGCCAAAATGCCATTCGGCGAGGCCTTGGGCCAGGTAGCCGAGCAGTTCCTCATTGGTGGCTTTATAGCCAAGCTTCGTCTGTGGGGTGCCGAGGCCGAGACCTTTCTCCATGCGCTGGCCGACCGTGGCAAAGAAGGAACCCAGACCATTCACCGCGGCGAGCGTGTCCTTCTCCGCGCCTTTGACGGCGAGGTCGTGGAAGGCTTCCTCGGCTTTCTTGCGATCACCGAGCATGAGGGCACAGAGCGCCGCGTTGAAGCGAGCCCAGCACTGGGTGGGCTGTCGCGTGTCTTTGGAATCCGCGATGCGTTCAAACTGATGACGTGCCTCGGCGAAATGACGCTCGCCGAGCATCTGCTGGCGAGCTTCGAGGAATTTTTCGGTGACGGTTTTCTTGCTGCCAGCCTCGACCGTCACGCCCACGCCCGCGAGCGAGCCGGGTTCGGCGGTGGTGAGCTGCCGCGCGATGTTTTTCGTGGTGCTGCGCTGCCTTCCTTCACCCAACAGCCAGCCGACGAGGAAGGCGAGCATGATGGAGGCGGCCACGGTGCCGATGAGGCGGGCACGACGCGAGATGAGGCGGCGGCGGATGCCGGTTTGATTGAGCAAACCATCCGCGAGGCGCAGTTCCTCGACGACCTCATCGTAGTTCGAGAAGCGGTCCTCGGGCTTGAAGCTGAGCATGTGGTTGATGACATGCTCCGTGCGGGCGGCAAAGCGCAGGCCGCTATCGCCGAGCGTGACGCGGCGGCTCTTGATGCGGCGCAGCTCTTCAATGGCATGCGTGTCCACCTGATGCGGAGGCGAGCCGGTGAGGGCATGGAAGAGCGTGGCACCGAGGCTGAAGATGTCGCTGCGGTAGTCTTCCTCGTTGTGGAGGATCTTTTCCGGGGCCACATAGTAAGGCGTGGCCCAGATTTCCGTGCTGCGATCCGGTCCGCGAGCGGTGAAGAGAGCGAGACCGAAGTCCACGACCTTGGCGGTGCCTGTTTCCGTGAAAAGGATATTCGCGGGCTTCACATCGCGATGGATCAGGCCTTGATGCTGTGCAGCTCGCAGGCCTTCGGCGACCTCGTGGCCGATGCGCAGGGCATCGCCCTCCGTCAGCTTGTCCTCACGCCGGATGCGCTGCTCCAGGCTGCCGCCGCCCACGAGCTCCATGGCGAGGTAAAAGTAGCCCTGGTCATAGCCCACGGAGTAGAGCTTGATGACGTTCGGATGCGTGATGCTGGCGGTGATGAGCGCCTCCTGGCGAAACTGCTCCAAACGGGCCGCATCCCGGCTGTAGGTGCGGTTGAGGATTTTCAGCGCCACGCGGCGGCCGAGCGTCTCGTCCTCCGCCTCGAACACGCGGCTCATGCCACCCTCACCGATCTGGCGCACGATCATGAAATGGTCGAACCGCCGCCGCACCCGCACCATCTGGCCGCAAAACGGACATTTTAATTTGGTAAATGGCTCCAGCGAGGTGACATCAATCTTCTCCTGACACACGGGACAGGTGCTAAGAAAGGTCTGTTCTGGAGGGGGGATCGTCACTTTGGATTCACGGCCTAACGCCGCCAAGGGACGCTGGTTGTATGCCAGAAATTACAGATTGCCTAATTAATTTGAATCTTGAGTATGAGTTATGGATTGGACCGTCACTGAAGCTGCTGACTATGGCCTGAGACTCGATAAGCACCTCACCCAAAGGTTGCCAGATTTGTCACGCACCCGGGTCCAAGACCTCATCAAAGACGGCCACATCACCCTGAACGGCCGAACCGTGAAGGCGGGCGCTATCTTGAAGCAAGGCGATGCCATCCACGTGACCATCCCGGAGGTCGTGCCCGTGGAGGTCAAAGCGCAGGACATTCCCATCACCATCCTCTTTGAAGACAGCGACATCGTCGTCATCGACAAGCCACCCGGCCTTGTGGTGCATCCCGCCGAGGGCAACCCCGATGGCACGCTCGTGAACGCCCTGCTGCATCACATCGACGACCTCAGCGGCATCGGCGGCGAGATGCGTCCCGGCATCGTGCATCGTCTCGATAAGGACACCAGCGGCTGCATGGTCGTCGCCAAGCACGACATCTCTCATCGTCGGCTCACCGAGGCCTTTTCCGAGCGGAGGCTCACGAAAATTTACCTCGCCGTCATCAACGGCGTGCCGAAGGAAAGCAGCGGTCGCATTCAAAACATGGTCGGACGGCATCCCGTGGACCGCAAACGCATGGCCATTCTCTACGATGGTGCTGGCAAGGAAGCCGTCACCGAATGGACCAAGCTCAGCGAGCACCAAAGCTGCGCCCTCATTCAAAATCGCCTCCTCACCGGCCGCACGCACCAGATCCGTGTCCACATGAAGGAAGCCCTCGGCCACCCCATCCTCGGCGATCCCATCTACGGCCATCCCAGCCGTCAAAAAGTGCCCACGTCACGTTTGATGCTGCATGCCTGGAAGCTCGCCTTCCAGCATCCCATCCACGATCAGCCGATGAGCTTCGAAGCCGTCATTCCAACAGAGTTCAAGCCGTGGACTAAGGCGGCCGGGATATGAGAGCCTTCTCGGAAGGCGCAACCATAAAAAGGGCAGCGCGGTGGCGCTGCCCTTCGGAGATTTGAGCTTGTTGGAGCGGCTTAGACCGTCTTGCGCTTCCGCTTGAGGTGGAGCTGGGCGGCGCTGCGCTGGATGGAGGCCATGACAGCAGCGACTTCTTCCTGCTGCTCGCCGGGTTTGAGGTCGGCGAGGGACTTTTGAGCGCGAGCGAGGGCTTCTTCGACGGCTTTTTCGTCGATCTTGTCCGCGTCGATGGCCATGTCGGTCAGGATGCGGGTGACGGTGCCGGTGACTTCGACCAGACCTTCGCCGACGGCCATTTCGGTCGTTTTGCCGCCCTTGGTGATGCGTAGCTCGCCAGGGAGCAGCGTGGTCACGAGGTTGGCATGCGCGGCGAGGACGCCCATTTCGCCTTCGTAACCCGGAAGCACGACGGTATCGACCTCATCGGAAAAGATGCGGGCTTCAGGGGTGACGATTTCGAGTTTGAGAGGCATCGGAATTTATGATTTACGATTTATGATTTA
Organism: Akkermansia muciniphila; assembly: GCA_943373155.1. GTDB lineage: Bacteria > Verrucomicrobiota > Verrucomicrobiia > Verrucomicrobiales > Verrucomicrobiaceae > Prosthecobacter. The sequence goes on from CALSBJ010000073.1 coordinate 23,855, forward strand.
CGATTTGGAAGGCGGGCGAGTCATGATCTTCAAATCATAAGTCGAAAATCATAAATCATAAATGGGTTAGGCCTTCTTCACGCTGTCGATGCCGCCCTTCATGTAGAAGTTGGCTTCGGGGACGTTGTCGTGTTTGCCATCGAGGATTTCGGCGAAGCCTTTGATGGTGTCGCTGACTTTGACGTATTCGCCTTTGGTGCCGGTGAAGATTTCGGCGACGTGGAAGGGCTGGGAGAGGAAGCGCTGAAGCTTACGGGCGCGGAAGACGGTGAGTTTGTCGTCTTCGCTGAGTTCGTCCATGCCGAGAATGGCGATGATGTCCTGAAGGTCTTTGTAGCGCTGAAGGACGCGCTGGACGCCACGGGCGACGCGGTAGTGCTCTTCACCGACGATTTCAGGCGCGAGGGCCTTGGACACGGAGGCGAGAGGATCGACGGCCGGGTAGATGCCGAGCTCGGCGAGGGAACGCTCAAGCACGACGGTGGAGTCAAGGTGGGCGAAGGTGTTGGCCGGGGCGGGGTCGGTCAAGTCATCGGCAGGGACGTAAACGGCCTGGAAGGACGTGATGGAGCCGGTCTTGGTGGAGGTGATTCGCTCCTGCATCTGACCCATTTCAGCGGCGAGGGTGGGCTGGTAACCCACGGCGGAAGGAGTACGACCGAGGAGGGCGGACACTTCGGAACCGGCTTGGGAGAAACGGAAGACGTTATCGACGAAGAAGAGCACGTCCTGGTTCTTTTCATCGCGGAAGTACTCGGCCATGGAGAGGGCGGAGAGGGCGACGCGGAGACGGGCACCGGGAGGCTCGTTCATCTGGCCGTACACGAGGGCCACTTTGGAGCCGGGCTCGCTGATGTAACCGCCCTGGTCGTTCTTCACGATGTCGTGGCCGTTCTTCTTCACCTTGATCACGTCGGACTCGATCATTTCGTGGTAAAGGTCGTTACCTTCACGAGTACGCTCGCCCACGCCGGCGAACACGGAGTAACCACCGTGGCCTTTGGCGATGTTGTTGATGAGCTCCATGATGACGACGGTCTTGCCGACGCCAGCACCACCGAAGGCGCCGACTTTACCACCCTTGGTGAAGGGGCAGATGAGGTCGATGACCTTGATGCCGGTTTCGAGGATCTGAGCGGAAGGATTCTGGTCAACGAGAGCAGGAGCGGCGCGATGAATGGCGTAGCGTTTTTCGGTCTTGGGAGCCTCTTGGTCATCGCAGGCGTCGCCAGTGACGTTGAAGATACGGCCGAGCACTTCTTCACCAACGGGGACGGTGATGGGGCCGCCGGTGTCGGTGACGTCCATTCCGCGCTTGAGGCCTTCGGTGGAGATCATGGCGATGGAGCGCACCCAGCCGTCGCCGAGATGCTGCTGCACTTCGCAGACGAGGCGTGCGGCTTTGCCACCCTGCTCGAATTTGATTTCGAGGGCGTTGTAGATGGCCGGAAGCTTGCCGGAGGCGGAGAAATCCACGTCCACGACGGGACCGATGACTTGGACGATTTTGCCGATGTTGCTCATGTTGGGATTTAAGATTTTAGATTCCTGATTCTGGAAGTGGATTAGAGGCGGACGAGCTTGCTGCGCAGATGAGGAGGCACGTCAGCAAGTGACATGACGCGGATTTCTCCAGTCTTGCGCGAGGCAGCTAGCGCCGGAGATGCGGGTGCACCGAAATGGACATTCTCAGGCATGGTCCACATGCCTCCAGTAAGTGGGTCGATAAGGAGCAGTCCGGGGAGTCCTCCCAACACGAAGTTACCCCAATACCAACCGCTGATCCGGGTTTCCAAAGCAGTGGTTCCAACAACCTGGCTGCCGCGGCGGAAAACGAAAGTGTAGGCCTGACCCTTCATGTAGCGATAGCCAGTCCCGAGACGCACCGTGGCAGGTGTGGTGCCGGATTGAAGCACTTTACCATCGCGGTCTTTTACTTCAAAAGTCATGCCCGAAGGCATGGAACTGACGGCGACATTCTTCTGATTGCGATTAAAAATGCTCGCACAACTCGTCAGCAATGCTGCGAGGCAAAAAGCGGTGGTGAGTGCGAGCGTGATTTTCATGGCCGAAGGTGAAACCGATTATTCGAGAGCCATCTTGGCCGTCGTGATTTCGAGGAGTTCGTTGGTGATCGCGGCCTGGCGGAGCTTGTTGTACTCGAGGCTGAGGTCCTTGATCATCTGCTTGGCGTTGTCGGTGGCGTTTTTCATGGCCACCATGCGGCTGGAGTGCTCTGAGGCGCGGGATTCGAGCACCATCTGATACACGGTGTCGTTCACATACTGCGGCAGCACGGTCTCGAAGACGACAGCAGCGCTCGGCTCAAAGGTGTACTCAGTGCTGGCAGTGGCGGCCTCGATCTCCGGGGCAAAGTCACGCTTGCCGCCGAGGGTCACCGGATTGACGGGCAGGATCTGCTCGACGGTGGGGACGACGGTGACGGTGTTGATGAAGTTGTTGAAGACGACGAGCACTTTCTTGTACTCACCCGTGAGGAATTTTTCCTGGAGGAAGCGGCCGACGCCACGGACCTCGGCGAACTTGGCGGGGTCTTTGATGGGGAAATCGGCCAGCAGGTGGCGGCGGAGGCGGTTGATGGCCTGGACGCCTTTTTTGCCCACGGTGACGTAATCGACGTCTTCAGTGCCGAAATCGGTCGTGATGAGCTTTTTGAAGAGGTTTGTGTTCAGCGCACCGCAGAGGCCTTTATCACTCGAAACGAGCAGGACGAGCACTTTGCCGCCTTTTCCTTCGCTGAAGAAGGGATGGAGGCCTTCCTCGGCTTTTTCCTTCAGGTTCACGAGCACCTTGTTCAGCATCTCGGCGTAGTGACGGCCGTTGGCGGCCTGGTCCTGCGCTTTTTTCATCTTCGCGGCCGCGACGAGCTGCATGGCCTTGGTGATCTGGGCCGTGTTTTTGACCGATTTGATTCGGCGTCGGATGTCGCGTGTGGAAGGCATGGAGCGGAGAGCAGAGGGCTAAGGGCGGAGTGCCGAAAACTTATTTCCAAGACGCTTTGAAGTCGTCGAGGGCGGACTTGAGACCTTCTTCGACCTTGTCGAGGGCCTTCTCATTGGCGAGCTGGCCCATGAGGTCGGCTTTGCGAGTGGTGAGGTAGTCTTCGAGCTTGGCTTGGAATTCCTTCACGCGATCGACGGCGACGCTGTCGAAGTAGCCTTTCTGCATCGCGTAGAGCGTGCTGACCATGATGGGGAGGCTCTTCGGCTGATACTGCTGCTGCTTGAAGAGTTCCACGATGCGGGCACCGCGGTCGAGCTTGGCTTTCGTGCCGGCGTCGAGGTCAGAACCGAACTGGGCGAAGGCGGCGAGCTCGCGGAACTGGGCGAGGTCGAGCTTCGTGGTGCCGGAGACCTTCTTGATGGCCTTCGTCTGCGCGGCGGAACCCACGCGGGAGACGGAAAGACCGACGGAGATGGCGGGGCGGATGCCTTGGTAGAAAAGGTCGGTTTCGAGGAAGATCTGGCCGTCGGTGATGGAGATCACGTTGGTCGGGATGTAGGCAGACACGTCGCCGGCCTGCGTCTCGATGATCGGCAGAGCGGTCATGGAGCCACCGCCGTAGTTTTCGCTGACGCGGCAGGAACGCTCGAGCAGGCGGGAGTGGAGATAGAACACGTCACCCGGATAGGCTTCACGACCGGAGGGGCGCTTCAAGATGAGGGACACCTGGCGGTAGGCGACGGCCTGCTTGGAAAGGTCATCGAACACGATGAGGACGTCCTGGCCCTGATCCATGAACCACTCACCGATGGCGCAACCGGCATACGGAGCGAGGTATTGGTTCACCGCAGAGTCGGAGGCGGAGGCGGAGACGATGGTGGTGTATTCCATCGCACCGGCGTCTTCGAGGGTCTTGACGACGCGGGCAATGTTGGACTGTTTCTGGCCGATGGCGACGTAGATGCAGTAGAGAGGCTTGTGGCCCTGGAGCTTGCCCTGCTCGGCGGCTTTGTTCTGCTGCGCCTGGGAAATGATGGTGTCCACGGCGATGGTGGTCTTGCCGGTGGAGCGGTCCCCGATGATCAACTCACGCTGACCGCGGCCAATCGGGATCATGGCGTCGATGGCCATGATGCCGGTCTGCACAGGGACGGACACGGACTTACGGGCGATGATGCCAGGAGCGAGCTTTTCGACGGGATACTGGGTTTCACCCTTGATCTCGCCTTTGCCGTCGATGGCCTGACCGAGAGCGTTCACGACGCGGCCGAGGAGGCTCTTGCCGACAGGCACGGAGAGGAGGCGGCCGGTGGTCTTGACTTCATCGCCAGCCTTGACGTTTTCACCGGAGCCGAGAAGCACGCAGCCGACTTCGGTTTCTTCGAGGTTCAGAGCGAGGCCATAAACGCCGCCGGGGAACTCGATCATCTCATTGAGCATGACATCGCTGAGGCCTTCGATCTTGGCGGCACCGTCGCCGATTTCACGGACGATGCCCACATTGGACTTCGTGACGGCGGTCTTGAGGCCGGCGATTTGGGATTCGATTTCCTGGAGGATGTTGCTCATGGTTTTGCGGGGTAAAAGCGAGGGCGATGAAAATGACGAATTAAGAAGGACGAATGACGAGTGAATGACGAAGCGAGAATGACGAAATCACCAGCGAAGGACTCGAAGCAGCGCTTCGGACTTCGGCATTCGGATTTTTTTCGTCATTCGTCATTCGGGTTTCGTCATTTTGGGGGTTCAAAAGCGGATCAGGCGGCCAAGGAAGCAGCCAAGCCCTCCAAGCGAGCCTTGACGCTGCCGTCCCAGACGTCGGAGCCGACTTTGACGCGGATGCCGCCGAGGAGCTCGGGGTTCACGCTGAAGTCGAGGGTGAGCTGGCGGCCGTATTTCTTGGAAAGGCTGGCCTGGAGCTCGGTTTGCGTGGCGGGAGCCAAAGCGGAGGCGCTTTCGACCTGCGCCCGCTGGCGGCTGACCTCATTGGCGACGAGGCGGGCGAAGGCATCGAGCATGCCGATGTAACCACGCGGCTTGCTGCTGGCGACGCCGTTCACCACGGTGCGCACGCGGGACTCATCGAGCTTTCCTTCGACCATGCAGGCGCGGAAAAGCTGACGGGAGGTGCGGCGGGCTTCCTTGGAGATTTTCATGGTGGCGACGCGTTCGGGAGGAAAAATTAAGCGGAGACCTGAGCGGCGGTTTCCTGATTCAGGCGGGCCTGGTCGTCGGTATTGAGCACCTTGCCGGTCACGCGGCTGGTAGCGTCAGCGACCATGCGGCCGAATTCGCGCTTCAACTGGGACATGAGCTGTTCTTTTTCGAGCTCGGCAGCCTCACGGGCCTTGGCGAGGATGGAATTGGCAGAAGCCACGGCGTCCTGCTGACGGCGCTCCTGAAGGGCTTTGGAAGCTTCATCGGCTTCCTTCACGAGGCGGGCTGCATCAGCTTCCGCCTTGTCGAGGATGGCCTGGGAGTTCTTGGCGGCGTCCGCTGCGTCTTTGGTGATCTTTTCGAGCTTTGCCTCGCCATCGGCGATGCGCTGACGACGCTGCTCCAGCATGCCGAGGATCGGGCCGAAGGCGTATTTCTTGAGGATCGAAAAGACGATCCAGAAGATGATCACCTGGGCGAAAAACTTGGGCCAGGCGAGGCCGAATTTCTCGACAAGCGCGTCAACTTTGCCGGCGGCAAGGATGGTGGGCAAGCTGGTGATCATAGGCGGGGCAGGATGGATCTAAAAAACGGACTAAAAGGAAAGGGAGAGAGGGTGGTGGCGGATCGCACGGAGCGATCCGCCACCGGGAAGGCAAGAATTACAGACCGCCGAGGTAGGCGATAATGCCGAGACCTTCAGCGAGGGCCATGGCGATAATGCCGAGGGTCAGGATGTTACCGAAAGCGCCGGGGTTGCGACCGACGGCTTCGACAGCCTTGGAGCCGACCATACCGACGCCGATGGCGGCGCCAGCACCACCGAGTGCCATCGTAAGGTTGCCGGTAAGGCCAGCGGCAGGTTCAGCGTGAGCGGCGGCGGCCTGGGCCATGGAGATGAGTTCCATTGTCATAGTAGTTTCTTCAGTTGGGTGTTGGTGTTGTGTCGCCTGCGTCCACACGTTGCGCATGGTCCCGCAGGCAAATTCAGAGATTAATGATGATCGCCTTCCTCATGACCGTGATCGTCATGGGTGGTGGAGAGCTGGATGTAAACCGAGCAGAGGAGCGTGAACACGATGGCCTGCAGCAGGCCCACGAGCAGCTCCATGAAGTAGAAGGGAAGCGGAAGCGCCACGCTGCCGAGGAAACTCATCACCGGGCCCTTGGAGTTCATCATGTCGCTCATGATGTGGAGCACGTTTTCACCGGCGAAAATGTTCCCGAAGAGACGAATCGAGAGCGTCACCGGGCGGATCACGATGGAGACGATTTCGATCACGCCGACGAACATGAACACCAGCGCCACAATCAGTCCCATCACGCCTTTCAGGCCGCCTTTGGGACCGAAGGTGTGAACGATGAAGCCCCAGACACCGACTTCCTTGATGGTGAGGAAGAGCCAGACCAAGAACGCGGAAAGGGCGATACCTGCGGTGGCATTCAAGTCAGCCGTTGGCGGACGCAGAAGAGGTTCGTGCGCGGCTTTCACCGAGAGGAAGCCGGTGCTCTCACCCCAGCCGATGGTGCCGACACCAGGAAGAAGGCCGAACCAGTTCGACACGAGGATGTAGATGAAAAGCGTGCCGAGCAGCGGGAAGGCGAGCTTCGCCTGCTTTTCGCCGACGATGTTCACCACCTGGCCGTAGAGGAACTCAATGATGAACTCGAAGAAATTCTGCGCCTTGTGCGGGATGAGCGACATGTTCTTCGTCGCCTTCCGTGCAAACCAAAGCACGATCCCGAGCACGCAGAGCGCCACGAGCGTCGAATTGGTCAGGAACGACATCAAACCTTCTTTCGCGAACAACTCCGCCGCCTTGCTGCTCACGTTGGCGAGCACGGGAGAAAACGAAGCTGATTGGATTGGGAAAAGCATGGCGCGAGGTGGTAGCCCAAAACGGGGGAAGCAGATTGTTCTAGCCAGCCAAAAAGGGTTGGGCAAGCCCTTTTGTGAAAATTTTCACAAAGTCCCCGAGAGGCCGGTTTTTCAGGCTTCCGAAGCAATGGGCATCGATGCGACTACTTCTCCTCGGTGGCTTCGGCAGCGGCTTTGGAGGCAGCCAGCGCTTCCTCCTCCTCTTCGAGCTTCTTTTCCTGTTCGCGGGCCTTGGACAGCGCCCCGGCGAGGAGACCGGTGGGCACCGCCACGAAGCCGAGGCCCAACAGTAGCACCACCGAGGTAAAAAGCCGCCCGCCGAGCGTGATCGGATACACATCGCCATAGCCCACCGTCGTCAGGGTGACCATGGCCCACCACATGGAATCCGGCACCGAGGCAAACTTGTCCGGCTGGGCCTCGCATTCGAAGTGGTGAATGCCCACGGCGGCCAGATAGAGCACGATCAACGCCGCGCAGCCAAAGAGCACGAGTTCCTCCCGGGCGATCACAAAAGCATGGCGGTAGCGCCGAGCGGCCTTGCTATACCGGGTGAGCTTGAAGAGCCGGAACAGGCGCATCATCCTCAGCACACGGGCGCTGCGGAGATCGAGGCCCGCGCTGAGGTAGAAGGGCAGGATCGAAAGCAGGTCCACGATGCCGTAAAACGACACCGCATAGCGCAGCAGCGGCCGCGAAAGGAGGCAGCGAGCAAGGTACTCGATGGTGAAGATGGCGATACTGACCACCTCAATAAGGTTCAGCCAGTAAATCTGCGCCTCGGAGAGATTTGGCAGTGTCTCTAGGGCCAGCGTGATCAGATTGATAACGATCAGCGCCTGGAGGATGAAATCGAGCCAACGCCCGAAGTGAACATGGCCGTTATCGTCTCTACGAATCATGGTCTGCGAAGGAAATTACGCCCATTCGAGCGTGAGCATGTAGATGGTGGTGGCCACGAAGATAAAGAAGCCGATGGAGAAGAACCACCAACGCATGCCGGTCTTGAAGACGAGGCCGATACCGGCAAAGAATAGGCTCAACGCGTAGTAAACCCCCGCCAGTGAGAAGTAATCACCTGCGTTGTTCGCGTGGCTGCCCTCGTCGAACTTCACCTTGGCCTCTTTATACTTCTCATCGCTGCCAGCATACATCGCCAGATAATAGTCGGGGCTGTACTCCTTCCGCTGCACCATCAGCAGCTCCTCCTCGGGGATGCTCTCGATGCCGGATTCCTTATACATCTTTCGTGCTTCCTCCGGCAGTCCCAAGGCTGTGTAGGCCTCATCACTTGCTTGGCGAAGGTAAAAAACGCTCGCCTGATGCAGGAGGAACTCGCGGTCCTGATGATCCCGAGGGAGAAGCTGAGCCTGCCAGATCATCTGCATGGCCTGGAGGTTCACGTTATTGTCGTGCGTGATGATGGCGTTTGCCAGGCTGGCCGCGTCCGCCGCTTGGGTGGAGATCGTCGAAGCCTGACTATAGGCCTCCAGCGAGGCGCCATCCCAGAGCCCTCCCTGGTGGCTTGCGATACCGGAAAAGATGGCACCTAGGCCGAGAAGGATGGCGGTGCAGAGCTCGAAGAGCTCGATCGAAGCCTGCTTCTTCTCGGCGGCGTCCTCGGCAGCTTCAAATTTCTCCAAGGCCACTCGCGCATCCACGGCTGCTGCCTCGGCTGCTTTTTCGGCATCCTCCGCTGCATGCTCGGCCGATAGGGCTGCATTCCGCGCCTCATCGGCATCCTCCACCGCCATGTTGATCTGTTCCGTTTTGCTCTCGCTCATCGGCGGCGATCCATGACGGTTCTCGCTGAGAACGCAACCGTCTTTTGGCACAAGTGCTGCTGTTCTGATTGTTTCTTCGATGGAACCTACGCGCATCATTCCCATCTCCAGCGCCCGCTCCGGGCAGCCCGCCAATGTCATCCGCATGGACCCCGATCCCACACTCATCAAGATCGAGACCGTCAGCGGGAAAGAGAGCATCTCCGGTGGCGACCCCGAAAACGCCCAGCGCTTCTCCGGCGAGATTCATTATGTAAGTTACTACGCTGCGAGACTGGCTGAAACGCTTGGCATGCGCCGCCTGGAGGCCTGCATCCTCGAAGACCGCGACGGCCAGACCTCCATCGCCGCAGGGCAGAACCAGGGAAGCTGGCATGGCTCCATCCAAACCAGCCGCCGCTCCATCAAGCAGGTGCTCGAATCGCTCGGACGCTGATCCCTTCCACGCTGCATGAGTCTTGAACCTGTCATTTCCGCCGCCGCCGCGCTGCAACGCCTCGACGGCGTCGCAGGTGTGCTGCTTTTCAAAGGCAAACACTCCATCCACCGCCAGATGCCCTTCGCCGAAAGCCGCGCCGAAGAGCTGCGTGAGCGGCTGGAGGAAATGCTCGCTGGCTACCGTCAGGTGCGACGCCGGATGCGTCAGATCTACCTCGAGTTCGACGGTGGTGTGCTGCTCATCGTGGCCAGTGAAGACGTGTCTCTCGTCTTTTTCCTCACTGCCCGGGCCGATCCCGATCTCGCAGCCAGCGCCGGCTCCGTCCTACTCAGCGATCACGCCGCCGCACTCGCCGCCGCCTCCAGCGAGGCCAAACCTGCCTCCACGGGCATTGAGGAACTCTTTGTGACCTCTCCCAAGGCGCTCTCGCAGATCACCGACAAAGCCGAACCCATCGTGAATCAGTGGGGCAGCGTGCGTAAAGCCGTCGAAGGCATTCTGGGTAAGGTCATGGGCCGCGGCCAGGCCTCCAATCTAATCGACCGCACGCTCGAAGCCTCACAAACCAAGGATCCCTATCGCCTGCCAGCCGCCGAGGTCAAAAAACTCGCTGCCAGCATCATCGAGCACGTCCCCAACACCGCGAAGCGCCGCCAGCTCCTCACCGAACTCGACGCCTCGCTCGCTGAACTCCAACTCTGACCGTTTTATGAATTTGATCCGCCTGCTCATCCTTCTCACCGCCGCATTTGGCTGCGCCTTGCTCGCCTCCGGTCAGGAAGCCTCCAAAGTCGAGTCCAAGCTCGATGTCATCATCCAGAAGCTCGACAAGATCGAAACCAACACCGCG